>JAJXVV010000006.1 GCA_021781955.1 bacterium
TCTCGAGCCTTTCCAACGCCCTTCTCTCCACCAACGCCAACGGTTCCGTCGTCGCCACCACCTCAATCGGCACCAACCTCCTCTCCGGCACCCTCGGCATCGGACAAGGCGGCACTAACGCCACCTCGCAGACCACCAACGGCGTCAACTACTTCAACGGCACGAGCATCACGAGCGGTAGCAATCTCACGTGGAATGGAACGACATTTGTCTTGATAACACCGAGTAGCGCAAATGCCGGCAATGGCATCGAAATGTCGAGCGGCGCGACAAGCACGTTCCTGCACATCAATACGAGTGGCAGTGCCTACAGTCCGCTCGTGCAACAAGGCGATACGCAACTTATCCTGAAAGGTTCTGCCGCGGACAGTGCCGATACTCCTGGCTTCGTCATCGCGCCATGGAGTGGGTCGTTGAAAGGGATCCGCTTGGATAACAACGGCAATCTCGGCATCGGCACGGCGAATCCAGCAGGCGCGTTTGAGACTTCAAACAGTTACAGCGGCACGAGCCAAGGCGGAGAAGCATATATCACTAACGCCTATAGCTCTGTCTCCGGCACACGCGTCTCCGACCTCACCTTCCGCTTGACCGATTCGGTTGGGACTAAAAAGAATGCGGCAATGATACAAGCGCTCTCAAACAATCAAGATTCTTCAACCGGCGACAACTTGCTTTTCTACACGCGCACTGCCGATGCTGCCCCGACAGAGAAGATGCGCCTCGATAACAACGGCAATCTCGGCATCGGGACCACGATCCCGGTATCAAACACCAACTACGGCGGACTCTCCCTCAACGGCACTTCGGGCGGTGTCTTTTCGCTCATGACCAACGGTTTGGAAACAGGAAGGGTACAAGAAGATGGCAACGGACTTTCTATAAATGAAATTGCCAGTCTTCCGATAATGCTTCTCACAAGTGACGTTGAGCGTATGCGTGTGCTTGCAAACGGCAACGTCGGCATCGGCACTCCGACTCCCCAATACAACCTTGAGGTGCATGGACAGGAGAACGTATACAGCACCACGACGCCGATGACTGCGGCGACAGCAAATCAGTTGACAATCCGCGAGGCAACCAACAATCCTGCCTATAGCTTGGCCTTGGGATTCTTCGACAATGCCGGCGCTTACTACAGCGGCGTAATCCAGTCAACGAATGCCGGTTCGGGATCGTCTTTGCTGCTAAATCCCAATGGTGGCAACGTCGGCATCGGCACCACCTCACCCGCAACGAAGCTCGACGTATTCGGATCAGGCGGGACACCCAGTCTTTCAACGGACAATGGCCTGTTCCAGGTTGGACAGACTTATAACCACCTTCAAATCGGCGCAGACAACAACGTGCCGTACGAGATCTGGTTACAAACAAAAGATTCTAGAAATATTGGCGTGTCTTATCCGTTGTCGTTAAACCCCCTCGGCGGCAACGTCGGCATCGGGACCAATAATCCTGCATCCAAACTCGATGTCAAAGGTCCCGACACTTCTTCGACTACGCTCAGCTTCCGCGTCACTGACTCCTCGACCAACCAGCTCTTCGCGATTGACGACTCCGGTGTTGCCTCAGTGGGTAATTCATCAGGCACCGGAGACGCTTCCGCGCAGTTCGCGGCCGACGTGAACGCATGGACGATCGGCTACCGCTCATCCGACAAAGCGTTCGTAATAGCTTCTTCAACGAATCTTTCGAGTGGTGCTGTGCTTGCGATCGCAAAGGGCGGCGCAGCAACCTTTAGTGAAGGTGTCGTACCGAACGCGACTAACAGCTACAACCTTGGCGTCTCGGGGGCCAACTGGAGCTGTCTCTACTACAACAACTCCACGCTCGGCACCTGTGCCTCTGACGAGCGCCTCAAGACCGACATCAACGACCTTTCTTTCGACTATGCGAGCTCCACTTTCGGCACCGCCTCGACGACCGCGCTTGAGCAGGTGTCGCAGTTGCGTCTGCGCACCTTCGCCTACAAAACGGCGACATCGAGCATATACGAAGGCCTCATCGCGCAAGAGGTTCTCCCGATCGCGCCGGAGCTTGTTTCGACATCGAGCAACGGCTACTACCAGCTTCAGTATGGCAGCATCCAGTGGCTCACGCTCCAAGCCCTGCAAGAACTCGACGCCAACGTAAACGGAATCGCAAGCGGCACGACGACAGCTTCGATATCGCCGCAGGCGCAGAGTTTCGTGACGAACTTCTTTGCTGGCCTCTTTGCGCGTCTCACCAACTGGTTCGCGAACGCGAACAACGGCATCGATAACCTCTTCGCCAAAAACCTCTATGCCAGCAACGTGACGGCAGACACGGGCACGTTCGGAACGCTCTGCGTTACCGACGCCGCCGGCAAGACCTGCATCACGCGCCCACAGCTCGACGCGCTCCTTGCGGCGGCCGGACAGGCGAGCAGCGGAAATGCCCCAACGGCAGCCGCCGGAGGAAACACCTCCCCGGGAGGAATTACCTCCAGCAGCACGCCCCCGCAGCTCCAGGTCAACGGCAACAACCCCGCCACCGTGAATGTCGGCACCGCCTACGCCGACCTCGGCGCGACCATCACCGGCCCGCAGGGCGACACCAACCTCGGCATCAGCGCCTCGGTCGATGGCGCGACCTCGACGCCGGTTTCCGCCATCTCCATCGACACCAGCGTCGCCGGCACCCACACCATTCGCTACAGCGCCACCGACCAGCAGGGCCAGATCGGCACCGCGACCCGCACCGTCCAGGTCGTCGCGCCGACAGCGCAGCAGGGAAGCGCTGGAGGCGGCTCGTCAAGCGTCGCGACCTCGACAGCAAGCATTTCTGGCCAAGCCGCAACGACGAGCGCCGCAACCTCGACGGCGCAGTAACCCCCCCGTGAGCGGGCCCGCAAGCCCGTGGTATCCTGCGGGATATGTTCTTCGGATCCACGCCTGCCGTACCAGTCGACAAAGCCGCCGCGCGGATAGGGGAGCCCGGCGTCGCCCTTGTCGACGTGCGCACTCCGGCTGAATATGCCGACGGCCATGCGAAAGGGGCGGTCAATTTCCCGCTCGATACCCTCGACGAGAACCAGGCCGCACAATTGAAATCCTTCGCCGAGGTATACGTCATCTGTCGCAGCGGCGGAAGAAGCGCGGCGGCGACTTCAGCACTGGTAGGGAGCGGTGTCAAGGCTATCAACGTGTCCGGCGGAATGCTCGCCTGGAGCGCCCGCGGCCTCCCCGTCGTTCTCGAATAACGCCGGGAGAACGTGGTACCATAAGGCGACCTATGAAGATAGTCATGACCGGCGGCGGTACGGGCGGGCATTTTTATCCGCACATAGCCGTTGCGGAAGCAATCGAAGATATCTGCAAGGAACGCGTGCTGGTGGAGCCGGAGCTTTTTTACGTCGGTCCGAAGCCGTTCGACGCAGAAGCGCTCCTGGAGCATGACATCATCTACAAGCCCTCGCCAGCGGGGAAGATGCGCCGTTACCCGAGCCTCTTGAACGTGTTCGGAGTCTTTTCCACCGCCATCGGCATCATTCGCTCGACCGCGCAACTGTTCGGCCTCTATCCCGACGTCGTATTCTCGACCGGCGGTTATGGCGCGTTCCCCACGCTGTACGCCGCGCGGCTGCTCCGCATCCCGATCATCGTGTACGACGCCGACGCGACGCCGGGCCGCGTTTCGCTCTGGTCATCGAAGTTCGCGCGCTGGATCGCGCTCGCGCATCCGGATGCCGCAGCGAAATTCCCGGCCGGCGTTCGGGATCGGATCGCGCGCGTCGGACATCCGATCCGCCGCGAGATACAGAGCGCAACGCGCGAAGGCGGCTACGAATTCCTCAAACTGGATCCGAGCGCGCCGACCATCTTCATCATGGGCGGCTCGCAAGGGGCACAGGCGATCAACAATGCCGTCCTCGACGCGCTCCCGACGCTCCTGAAGGAGTTCAACGTCGTGCACCAGGTCGGCACCGCCAACCTGGGAGAGGTGAGCAGCATCGCCTCGGTCACGCTGAGAGATTCTCGGTACGCGGAACGATACAAGATATTCGGCCTCTTGAACACGCTCGCGATGCGCATGGCCGCGGGCATCTCGAAGCTCATCGTCGCGCGCGCGGGTTCCGGTACCATTTTTGAGATCGCGAGCTGGGGCATACCGTCCATTCTCGTGCCGATACCCGAAGACGTGTCCCATGATCAGACCAAGAACGCGTTCTCCTACGCTCGCGGCGGAGCCGCCGTGGTCGTAGAGCAACGCAACTTCACGCCGCACGTGCTGGTCGCCGAAGTGGAGCGCATCGCTGGCGATGACGAGGTGCGCGCGAAAATGTCGGCGGCCGCCAAAGTGTACGCGCGGCCCGACGCGGCACGAAAAATAGCGACAGCCTTGCTCGACGAGGCGCTCTCGCACGAACCCGTATGAGCGTCAAGGTACGATTCCCCCCATCGCCGACCGGCTGGTGCCACGTCGGTACCGCGCGCATGGCCGTGCTCAATTACCTCTTCGCCCGCAAGCACGGCGGTACGATCGTCTTCCGCAGCGAGGACACCGACAAGGAGCGCAGCTCGCGCGAATACGAGGCGGACATCATCGAGCAGCTGCGGTGGCTCGGCCTTTCATGGGACTCGTTCCAGCGGACGAGCGAGCTCGTCGCGCATCACACACACGCGCTTACGACCCTCATCGAAACGGACAAGGCATATCTCTCGTGCGAGGAGAGCAAGCGCGAACCGGGCACGTTCGTCGAGGTCGTGCGACTGCGTAATCCCGGGAAAGCGGTCACGTTCACCGACCTCATTCGCGGGGATATCACGTTCGATACTGCCGAGCTTGGCGACTTCGCCATCGCGCGCGCGATCGACGACCCCCTCTATCATCTTGCGGTCGTTGTCGACGATGCGGCCGAGGGCATCACGCACGTCATACGCGGAGAGGATCACATCTCGAACACGCCGCGCCAGATCCTCATCCAAGAAGCGCTCGGGTACGAGCGGCCGCAGTACGCGCACTACCCGCTCCATCTCGGCGCGGACAAATCGAAGCTCTCGAAGCGCACGGGCGATGTCGCGGTGCGCTCGTACCGCGAGAAAGGTTTCTTGCCCGACGCGCTGATCAATTACATCGCCCACCTCGGGTGGACGCCGCCCTCGGGCAAAGAGCTCATGTCGCTCGACGAAATGGTCGAAGAATTCGAGCTCACCGAGCTCCACAAGAGCGGGGCCGTGTTCGATCTCGAGAAATTGCGCTGGTACAACCGGGAGTACCTCTTGCGGGAGACGGAGGCTTCCTTCGCCGCCTACGTCTTGCCGCTTTTGAAGAGCGCCATCGAGCTGCGCGGCTTGCCGTGGGACGATGCCGTCGGCGGGAAACTCGTACCGACTTTGCGAGAGCGGATGAGCGTCGCCTCGGACCTCGCCGAAATGATCGGCGCAGGGGAGTACGACTTCTTCTTCGCCGATCCCGCCCCCGATGCAGCGCATATTCCAGAAAAGAAATCGAATCCTGCCGACGCTCGAACCCATCTCGCATACGCGAGGACGGCGCTCGAAGGTTTAACAACATTCACACCAGAGACTGTCAAGGATACGCTATGGACATACGCGGCCGAGCATGGCCGGGGCGCGGTGCTGTGGCCGCTGCGATACGCATTGACGGGGCAGCAAAGAAGCCCGGACCCGTTCGTGGTGGCCAGCATCATCGGCAAGACGGCCACGCTGCGCAGGATCGACCACGCACTCTCGCTCATCGCTCGCCTATGATGAGCCGCGTTCGAGCACTCACCGCACGAATCGTTTTTGCAGCGTGTGTGCTCACGACGATCCCGCTCGTGGCATACGCGCAAACCGCGACGACCTCGCAGAGCGACCTGCAGACGCGGATCGACGCGCAGAACGCGCAGATATCGCAACTCAACCAGGACATCGCCAAGTACCAGCAGCAGCTCGACCTTACGACCGTCAAGAAACAAACGCTTCAGAACACGCTCTCGCAGATCAAGACCTCCATCAAAAAGACGAGTACGTCCATCAAGGTCATCCAGGCGCAAATAACCACCACCAATCTGCAAATCCAGCAACTCTCCGGCACGATAGCCGATACACAGCGATCTATCGCGACCGAAAGCGCGGGCCTTGCACAGGCGCTTCGCGCGGTAGGAAAGGTCACTTCGCAGCCGCTCGCGCTCACGCTGTTATCCGACGGCGGTATGAGCGCGGCATGGAGCGATATGACCGCCCTCGCGACGATAGAGCAAGCGGTGGGCGACGATATGCGGCGGCTTGCTGATTCCCAGCAGCGGCTTTCCGACGCAAAATCATCCGCAGTGCAGAAGCAATCGGAGCTGAAGGTCAGCCAAAACACTTTGCAGACCCGGAAAGGCTCGCTGAGCGCTCAGCAAGAATCGCAGAACCAACTGCTCACGCAAACAAGATCGCAGGAAGCGATATACCAATCGATCATCGCGCAGAAGAAGGCGCAGGAGCAAGACTTGGAGACGGCGCTCTCGAACCTGAAAGGGCAGTACAACGTTGCGGTCGATCCCACGCAGGTGCCAACGCCGAGCCCAGGCATCCTTGCGTGGCCGATCGATGGCAAGATCAGGATCACGCAATACTTTGGCGATACGCCGTTCGCACAGGTACACGCATCGCTCTACAGCGGCCACGGGCACGACGGGCTCGATATCGGCGCGCCCATAGGAACGCCGGTGCATGCCGCGCTCTCAGGGACGATACTCGCGACCGGAGACACTGATACGTATCACGGAATTTCCGGCGCGCAATGTTACTCGTTCGGCAAGTGGGTCATGATCAAGCATGCGAACGGCCTTAACACCATGTACGCGCACCTTTCGAAGATCGGCGTATCGCCGGGCCAGTCGGTATCAACGGGCGATGTCATCGGATTCAGCGGCGAGACCGGGTATGCGACCGGCCCGCACTTGCACTTCGGCGTTTACGTCGGTGCGGTGACGCAGATCATACCGCTCGGCCAGGCGACCAAGGCGGTCGGTACGCCATGCTCAAAAGCCATTATGCCCGTACCGCCGGTTTCCGGGTACCTGAATCCGCTCAACTACCTGCCGAGCATCTAAGAAACGGGGCGCAGGAACTTCTCTGGACATCGGCTCTTCTTTGGCTCTGGCCAAGAGAACTCAAACGCCGAGATAGCGCTTAAACGCATCACGTCTCGGCGAGAGCGGCCCAGGGGAGCGGCCGCGCAGAAATCGGCCATAGCGGCTCTCTGCGGCACGCGATAAAAGAGACGGAAGAAGGCATCGGGTATCCGCCGAGCGCACGGCCTCGGCGGCAAGGGCGGCGTTATATCTGTACGTACTTATTTTACGTAGCTACATGTCGCAAAAGATATATTGTGCGACACGCTCTATCTCGTCCACCCTAGCTCTGTCTATATTACGCCACACGGCATGATCCATCGCATCTCCGCGAAAACGCTTCGTTCGTCCCATCGAACGGCGCTGATGCGCGACGCCGCCTTCACTCGCGACCCGAACGCGCCGTTTTATTTTTAGGGAAAAACGGGGCAGGAAGGGAGCCTTCCCCTTCCCCTGCCGAAGGGGCGCTCTCAAGCCCTGCGCCAGGGGATGTCGTACTGCTCGAACTCAGGCAGCAATGTGCGACCGTATAACAGACGTGCGATGACTTCCGCGTGGCTCAGGGCGCCGGTGAGCGCGTTGTGCGGCGTCGGCTCATGCGGGATGCCGCAATAATTGAGCGCCTGATCGAGGTCGAGCGCCGAATGGCGCTTCACCTTATCGAACGGCGGACGCAAGCCGCGGTTCACCATGTGCATGTATGCAAGCGTGTGCACGTCGAGCGTGCGGTACGAGAGCGGCCAATTCGTATGCCCGGCTCGCTCGGCCGCATAGCGCAAGAAGTCGCGATCGAAAGAAACGTTCTGTGCGGCGAGCGTGCGATCCTCGAGCTTGTCGCTCCAGGCGAGAAATCGATGGATGAGATCCGCCTCGGACTGCTTCTTCTGGTCCGTGATCTCCTCCATGCGAAAGCCGTTGACGGCAAGCGCTGTGTCCATAACGTGCGCGCCATCCCAAACGCGGCACTCCTCGTAGAAGCGGTACGTCGGATTCGCGAGATCGAGCGCGCCGACGGACACGATGGAATGTTTCCACGGCTCCGTTCCCGATGCTTCCACGTCTACGACCAGCATAAGAGGGATTATAGCCTAATTCGTGAGCCCTTTGCAGGCTTTTCCGGCAGCGTATCCCGCAGACTGGGCGGCCTGTTCGCTCACGAACCACACCTGATTTGCCGGCGCTATCTTCCCCGCCCCGGCACACCAGGGAAAGTAATAGGCCTTGCCGTCACGCGAGGCGATCAGAAAGCCGCCGAGCGGTCTCGAAAGGAGGGGCTGGACGCCTGAGGCGGTATCCGCTATCGCCACCGGCTGGACGGCCTCCTCGAGCGCAGAAAAGCGCCCTAATCCGAACGATATGAAAGCAAGCAAGAAAATGACGGCGATACCGCCCCATTCGGCCCCGGGCCCATCCAGCCACCCGATCGCGCCGCCCTTGATATCTGCCACGGTTTCCTGTATAGTAGCCATGTTAAGGACATCATACCGTATGGCAACAACGAAAGCAGGCGGAACAGCGAAAAACCTAAGGGATTCCAACCCGAAGTATTTGGGCGTCAAGCGCTCCGATGGCCAGAAGGTCACCGTCGGAGAGATTGTCGTGCGCCAGCGCGGAACCGCCATCCTTGCCGGTAAGAATATCGGGGTTGGCAAGGACCACACGCTTTTTTCCCGTGTCGCAGGTACCGTGAAGTTCCGTACGACCCGCAAGACCAATTACGACGGCCGCTCGTCGCGCCGCCACATCGTAGACGTCGTCTAAAGCATCTTTAGATACAGCCCGACCGCCAAAGGCGGTCGGGCTGTGTTTTTTGTCCCTCTATATTCATCCTTGATCAGCTATGATCGAAAGTTTGATGGTGGCGCGGTGCGAACCGAGATTGATCTGCCCCTCGTACTCCCCCGTCGTCTTGATGTGCCCGGGCACGTGTATCGACTCGAGCGGCACCGGAACGCCCTTTTCCTTCTTGATCGCATCTGCTATCAGGTGCGGCGAGAGTTGCTGATACAGGTGGCGATTATCGTTGGTGCGTACGCGCAGAACGAACGTCGCGCCTTCGAGCTTGTCGATGTCTTCTTTGCGCTTCGCGTCGTCGTGCGCATCCTGTTTTGCCTGTGCCGCATACCGTTTCTTATGGTCGGCTATGGCCTTGGGCGTCGCCTGCACGGCCATCCCCCGCGGGATCAGGTAGTTGAGCGCGTATCCGTCTGACACGTCCTTAATGACGCCGGCTTGCGCGACCCCACCAACATTTTTGACGAATATGAGCTTCATACGAGACTTCTCTTATTGCGCATTGAGTATCTCAACCGCCTTATCCATTTGCGGATCTTTCCCTGCCGCGATATCCGCATCGGTAACGGGCACCACGACGTCTGGCGTAATGCCGCTGTGCGGGATCTGCGCGCCGTCAGGCCCGAGCCAGCGAGCGACGGTGATCTTGAGCGAGGTGTCCGCCGTTATCGGGAACAACTCTTGCACGACTCCTTTGCCGAACGTATCGGTCCCGACCAGGGTCGCGATGCCGTACGTGCGGAGTGCCTTCGAGAGGATCTCGGAAGCCGATGCCGTCCCTCCGTCCACAAGAATGACCATCTTCAGGTTCTTATTGAAGACGTCGTAGCCGTAGGATCGATGCACGACGTTCGGTTGATGCCCGGCATAATCTTCGGTCACGATAATATCCCCGGTGGGCAAGAACCAGCTCGCGGCTTGCACCGCTGCCTCAAGGTATCCGCCCGGATTGCCACGGAGATCAAGCACGAGCTTCGTGTCGCCGGAGAGGGCGAATTCGCGCAAAGCGTTGCGGAAAAGGTCCGGCGAGTTCGAGGTGAATTCCGCGAATGTGATCACGAACACGCCATCAGGCCGAGCGGTGGTCGTGACGATGGGCACATTGATGACGTCGCGCATTACCTGAATGTCCTTCGGCGTGCTCCACCCCGAACGTGCGACGGTGAGCGTCACGATGCTCCCCTTCGGGCCGCGGATCTGCTGCACGGCGGTCGTCACGTCGAGGCCCGCGGTTGAGGTACCGTTGATCTTAAGTATCTGGTCGCCCGCCTTGATGCCTGCCCGATCGGCAGGGGTACCCTTAAGTGGCGAAACGACCGTCAACACGCCGTTCTTGACGTCGATCTCCATGCCGACCCCCTCGAAGGAGCCGCTCATATCGGAGGCGAACTGCGTATTTTGCGTCGGCGGCAGGAAGAAGGTGTACGGATCGTTGAGCGAGTCGGCAAGGCCGCTGATCATGCCGTATACCTTTTGCTGATCGAGGCCGCTGGTCGTAGTCGCGATGGGAGAGGAAGTCGCGACCGCAGCCGGAACGAAATTCTCATTGAGCAGGTTCCACGCTTTCCACACGGGCGAGAAGTCGACCCCCTGCGGCTCACTGCCGTCGACTGAAAGGCGCGCGGCCGCCACGTTCTGGTTCGAACCAATGAGAAAGCCGACCGCAAAGCCGGCAGCGACGGCAACGATACCCCCGACGAGGATCGCGCGCACGGTCAGGGTCTTTGGGCCCATTTGCATACGGCGATTATCGCAGATGGCGTCGTTCGGGTCAAAAGCCTGCGGCTGTGGGCATCTCGGCGATCACCTGCTCGATTTTTAGCGTATACTGGTGCGATGCGGACCCGGCACACCTACAAAGACCTCGTCTGGATCGACCTCGAATCTCCCGACCGTGACGAAGTGCAGGACATCGTCGACGAGTTCCATGTCGAGCCGTTCGTCGCCCAAGAGCTGCTCTTGCCGTCTACAAAACCGCGTGCCGAGGTGTACCCTGCGCACCTCTACCTCGTGCTCCACTTCCCTGCCCTTCGTCACAGCCATAGATCGCGTGAGCAGGAGATCGATTTTATCGTGGGCAAGCGCTTTATCGTCACGACGCGGTACGATACGATCGACCCGCTGCATAAGTTCTCGAAACTCTTCGAGGTCGACTCAACGCTCGAACGCGGGATTATCGGCGATCACGCAGGATACGTGCTCTTTTCAATGCTGAAACGCCTGTACAAGGCGGTGGAGCACGAGCTTGAGTACATCAATCACGACCTGGGGGTCATCGAAGAACACATCTTCTCCGGCCGCGAGGTCGCCATGGTGGAGCCGATTTCCCGTTCCGCGCGCGACTTGCTCAATTTGCGCCAAGTCATCGAGCCGCACCGGGAGGTCTTGCGCGAACTCGAGCTCGAAGGCGCGAAGTTCTTCGGTGAAGATTTCGCCCCTTACCTGCGCTCGATATCCAACGAATACTACCGGGTCCACAATCATGTCATGCGCGAGACCGAATCGCTCCACGAACTCCGCGAGACCAACAACTCGCTCCTCTCGACACGAGAGAACGAGACGATGCGCATCCTTACCATCATGGCGCTCCTCACCTTCCCGCTGTCGCTCATCGTCGCGATACTCGAATCAAACACGAGCGCAAATCCGCTCCACGGCCAGCCTTACGACTTTTGGATCATCATCGGCATCGTTGCGGCCGTAGGTCTCGCCATGGTTATGTACTTCCGGCACAAGGAGTGGCTGTGAGTATGGATATCGTCGCACGGTTCCGCGCGTGGCTCCGTCTCGACCGCGCTCCCCAGCTTTCTTTTTTCAACACGATGGGCAAAGAAAAGCAGCGATTCCTGCCCGTACCAGACGCAAAAGAAGTGCGCATGTACAATTGCGGCCCGACCGTGTACGGACGGCAGCATATCGGCAATCTCTCCATGTTCGTCTTCACCGACGTGCTGCGCCGCGTTCTCGAGTACAACGACCTGCAGGTGAAGCAAGTCATCAACATCACCGATTTCGGGCACCTGTCCTCCGACGCCGACGAAGGCGAGGACAAGATGTCGATAGGCCTCCGGCGCGAAGGCCTTGAGCCGACGCTCGAGAATATGCATGCGCTCGCGGAAAAGTACGCGGCGCTCTTTTTCAACGACATCAAGGCGCTCAACGTCCGCACGGAAAAGATACAATTCCCGCGCGCATCCGAACACGTGCCCGGACAGATCGCGATGATACGCACTCTCGAGGAAAAAGGGTACGCCTACCGCACGCCGGAAGGCATGTACTTCGACACGGCGCGCTTCCCCGAATACGGCAAGCTGGGCGATATCGACCTTGCCGGTCTCCGAGCAGGTGCGCGCGTCGCGTCCTCGCACAAAAAGAATCCTACCGACTTCATTTTGTGGAAGAGCAGTGACGGCCTTGGCTGGGATTCGCCGTGGGGCAAGGGCTTCCCCGGCTGGCACATCGAGTGCTCGGCGATGGTGCGCGCCACGCTCGGCCAACAGATTGACATCCATACGGGCGGGATCGAGCACATTCCCGTGCACCACAACAACGAGATCGCCCAATCCGAGTGCGCGACCGGCAAGCGCCCCTTTTCCCGCTTTTGGCTGCATCGCGCGCACCTGCAGCTCGCGGGCGCGAAAATCGCGAAGTCAGAGGGCAACGTGGTCTACCTCCCCGACATCATCGAGCGCGGTTTCCACCCGCTGTCGCTGCGCTACCTCCTGCTTGGCGCGCACTATCGCACGCCGGCCAACTTCACCTGGGACGCACTGGATGCCTCGCAGCGGGCTTATGCAAAACTGCTCGCGCTCTTTCTCCCGCTCCCGAACGAAAATGCCGAGGTACCAGCGCGCTGGAAGGCAAGATTCCTTGCGCGCATCGATGACGACCTCGACACGCCCGGAGCGCTCGCGACGCTTTGGGAGATGACGAAGGACAAAACCCTCTCCCCTGCGCAATTGCGCGCCGCGCTCCTCGACTTCGATCGCGTCCTTGGTTTGGATTTCGCGGAGCCCGACGAGGCGGCGAGAAAATTGGCCGCGGCGGATTCTGAGAACGAGATCTCCCTCGAATCACTCCCTGAGGAGGTGCGGCAGCTTGTGAACGAGCGCGAGGTCGCTCGCGCCAACAAGAACTACCCGGCCGCAGACGCGCTTCGCTCTCGCATCGAGGACTTAGGCTACAAGCTCAAGGACGGAGAGGTGCCGCGAACTTTCAAGCTCTGACATCACTCACCCTTTGACGACGAAGTTGACCAATCTACCCGGGACCGCAACGGTGCGGACGATCTCCTTTCCGTCCAGTCGTTGCGCGACCGACTGCTTTGCCGCCGCCTCCATAGCCTCCCCTGACGCACCAGCGGCCACCCGTGCCTCACCGCGAGTCTTGCCGTTGATTTGCACCGCGATCGTAATGGTCGCGTCACGAGTCTTCGCTTCGTCGTACTCCGGCCAGCCTTCGAGGTGGATGGACTTCTTTTTTCCGGACAGCGACCAGAGTTCTTCGGCCATATGCGGCGAGAACGGTGCGAGCAATTTGAGGAATGCTGCCCATTGCTTTTTCTCGACAGCTTTATATTCCTCGATATCGTTCAAGAACATCATCAGCTGCGCGATGGCGGTATTGAATTTCATCGCGGCGATATCCTCTCCCACCTTCTTGATGGTCTTATTGAGCGGCACCTCGAGCTCGGGGACATTCTTCGCACCGACATACTCCTGCGCGCGCCACACGCGCTCGAGGAAGCGGCGTACACCGACGACGCCGTCCGGATTCCATGGATAGCTCGATACCTCGTTGTATGGGCCGATGAACGCCAAATACATGCGCACCGTATCAGCGCCGAGCGTTCGGACGACCTCGTCGGGGTCGATGACATTGCCGCGCGATTTACTCATCTTTTGGCCGTCAGGCCCCAAGATGATAGAGCGATTCATGCGGTGCGTATACGGCTCCGATTCGCGAACGAGCTTCAGGTCATAGAGCGCCTTGTGCCAAAAGCGCGAATAGAGCAGGTGCATCGTCGTGTGCTCCGCGCCGCCCGAATACAGATCGACCGGCATCCAGTTCGCGAGCTTCTTCGTGTCCGCGAATCTCGTTTTGTTCTTCGGGTCCGCGTAGCGGAGAAAGTACCAAGAAGAATCGACGAACGTATCGAGCGTGTCTGTCTCGCGCTGCGCTTTTCCCTTGCACTTCGGGCACTTCACGTTCACGAAGGTCTTCGCCTTCGCGAGCGGGGAACGGCCGCTGCCGTCTGGTAGATAATCGCGGACGGCGGGCAACCTCACCGGCAAGTCTTTCTCCGCTACTGGGATCGTGCCGCAACTCGCACAGTGGATGATCGGTATCGGTACGCCCCAGTATCGCTGTCGCGAGACGATCCAGTCGCGCAGGCGGTAGGTCGTCTTTGAACGCCCGTATCTCTGCGTCAGGCTCCTCCGAGCCTCTTCGGCGGTCGATCCGGTGAATTCGCCCGAATCTGCGAGAATGCCGTCGCCCGTGTAGGCAGATCCCGCACTATGTATGCGCGAAAGAACAATGTCGAGCTCCGCGTGCGTCATCCGATCCCAGGTTAGCTCCAGGGGATCGAGCCACACGACCTCGTGAGCAGCGGTTTCGTCGGCGCGCACCTCCTCGCGCGTGGTGTTCGCGTCGAGCTCGAACAGGACGCTCGTACCGAGCGCGATACGGTTTACATCCTTATGCGCCGCAAAGAATTCAGTGTATATCGGGCCGCCCAACGACCTCACAAGCTTCAGATTCGTATAACCGGTCTCTTCATGTATCTCACGCCGTGCGGCCTCTACCCAACTCTCCCCCTCCTCGACGCCGCCGACGACGAAGGTTGTCCACGGATGCTTTTTCCATCGGAGACAAAGGAACTTGTTGGTCGCCGGGTCTCGAACGATACCGAGTATCGTCTTCCGGAACACGACATCCTTGCCCGGACGATGCGGGTTGCGTTCATCGACAACGCGAGGGGCGATCACGTGCCGGATCGGAAGATCAAACTTCTTCGCGAACTCGAAGTCGCGCTCGTCGTGCGCCGGCACGGCCATGATGGCGCCCGTGCCGTACGAACCGATCACATAATCGGCGACCCACACAGGGATCGCTTCGCCGTTCGCGGGATTGATGGCCTTCACGCCCTTGAGCTCAATGCCGGTCTTTTCTCTGCTCTCCTGCCGCTCAAGCTCGGTTTTTTTGTCGGCAGAAGCGACGTACTTCCCTACCTCGTCCGCGTTTGTTATTCCGGCGAACGGACCGTCCTTCTTGAGCGCCGCGATCACGAAAGGGTGTTCCGGCGCGAGCACCAGGTACGTGCAGCCGAAAAGCGTGTCGGCGCGCGTGGTGAATACGGTGACGCTCTCTTCGCTACGGGCTATCTTGAAATCGATCTCGGCGCCCTCAGAGCGGCCTATCCAGTTGCGCTGGGATTCTTTGATCTGCTCCGGCCAGTCGAGCGTATCGAGGTCGTCTATGAGGCAATTGGCGTAATCGGTTATCTTCACGTTCCACTGGAGCATCTGCTTTTGCACGATCTCGCTGTCGCAACGCTCGCAGCGGCCGTTCACGACTTGCTCGTTGGCGAGCACGGTCTTGTCCTTCGGGCACCAGTTGACCGCCGTCTCCTTCTGATAGGCCAACCCTTTTTTATAGAGCTGCAAAAAAAGCCACTGCGTCCATTTGTAGTAGGCAGGGTCGATGGTGGAGACTTTGCGCGACCAGTCGAACGACGCGCCCATCGACTGTATCTGCTTCGTCATGTACGTCATGTTCTTTTCCGTCCACGTGCGCGGATTGAGACCGTGCTTGATCGCGGCGTTCTCCGCAGGCAGACCGAACGCGTCGAATCCGATGGGGTAGAGCACGTTCTTCCCTTCCATCCGCATTTTCCGCGCGAGAATGTCCGGCACGGCAAAGGCGTACCAGTGCCCGACATGCAAATTACCCGAAGGGTACGGGAACTCGACGAGCAGGTAGAAATTGTCCTTGCCGGGCGCTGTATCAGGCGTCGTGTAGATCTTGTGCCTCGCCCAATACTGCTGCCATTTCTTCTCGATCTTTTTGTGGTCGTAGGGCTTCATTGAGCCAAAGAATAGCACAAAGCCGCGCGGGCGCTACTTTTCCGCGCAGCCATGCCCGCCCACGTCATTTCGCGGGCACGAGCTTGGAGAGCGGCGAATACAACTGCGGATCGATGGTGCGGTCGAAGCACTGGTGCCCGGCATCGTGCCACCAATTATCCGAGATCGGGGTCCCCTTCGCGCCAATGGCGACCGGCGCCATCGGATACGTTCGTGCGTCTGACGCGCCGTATGTTTGGGTCATCGCGTTGAACGTCGCGCACAGCTTGAAAGAGCGCGCGCTCGCCGTCGCGTACTCGTACGCAGCCCCGGTCTGCACGTCGGTCGGCACCGTGAAGCCGCCCAGCGGGTCATTCAGCTCGGCGAGCGTCGGGGGCAGCGTTTCCTTGGCCTGCCAGTAGGTGACGATATGACTTTGTATCTCTTGCAAGTCGCTCACGCGCTGCTCGTCGTAGCGGTACTGCCGCGCCTGGTATGGCGTGCCGAACATCACGAATCCCGCGACGACCGCGAACGCGGCAAGCGCCGCGACCGAGTAACAGACCATGCGCTTTCGAGCCTCGTTCTTTTCCCAGTAACCCCAGTAGTCCGCGATGAAATGCATGAATGCGATCGCGGCGACGGACAAGAGCAGCAGCGATTTGAGCAGGAAACTCAGAGTGAGTTCTTCTCCGGTAAAGAATGCCGCGAGTAACGAGATAAGATCTCCCGCCATTGCCGCACCTGCCACGAAGAGCGTAAGGATGAGCGCCCAACGGCGCACCCAAATGTCCGCGCGGGCATGGTCACGCACGATGTCCCTCCTGATGAGCCGCATCAGGATCGCGTATATCGGGAACAGCACCACGATGGCGGCCATCTCATTGCCGATGCCGCTGTCGTAGGGATTGGGCGAGAGGTACGAAAGAGGGTCCGGGAACGCGTAACTGATGTAATTGAAGAAGAGGAGTATGAAAGCGATCACGCTCCAGTACAGTGCCACCATGGCGCCGGCCCAGAGGAAGAAATCCTTCGGCGTGACCTTTGGCTTGTCCATGGCACCAATGGTAGCCCGCCGCGAAACAAGGCACAATATGGCCTCCGGAACAACTCAGGAATGCCTGAACTCAACGACATCACCGTCTTGCATGACGTACTCCTTACCTTCGCTGCGCACCAATCCCCTCTCGCGCGCCTTGCCCCACGAGCCCGCCGCGAGCAGAACGTCCCACGCGATGACCTCCGCGCGGATGAATTTGTCGCGGAAATCGCTGTGTATCGCCGCGCCAGCTTCGGGGGCGGTCGCTCCTCTGGGAATGGTCCACGCGCGGCTCTCCTTCTCGCCCGTGGTGAGGAACGAGATGAGGTCGAGCAGCGCGTAACCGGCTTTGATGAGCGCGTCTATCCCATCATCCACGACACCGAGTTCTCGACGGAAATCGGCGCGTTCATCGTTGCCGACGTCAGAGAGCTCGTTCTCGACACCCGCATCGACAAATACATATCCCGCACCGGAGGAGTCGAGGAACTCCTTGAGCTCGCGCCACCGTTCGCCCTGTTCGGCGTCCACGTTCACGTTGCCGCTCTTACGATTGAGCACGTACAGGATCGGCTTCATCGTGAGCAGGTGAAGTCCTTTGGCGACGAGCTTCTCGCCCTCGTCGAGGGCGACCGTGCGCGCCGGCTTCCCTGTCTGCAGGACTGGCACGAGTTTGCGCAACACGTCGCGCTCGGCGACAAGGTCTTTGTCGCCGCCTTTCGCATCACGCTCGACGCGCTCGAGCCGTTTCTCCGCGACTTGCAGGTCCGCGAGCACCAGTTCCATGTCGATGATCTCGATGTCATGCCGCGGATCCACTTGACCGGCGACGTGATGCACGTCCTCGTCGTCGAACATGCGGACCACTTCGGCGATAGCGTCAGTTTCTCTGATGTGCTGCAAGAATTGATTGCCGAGACCTTCGCCCTCGGAGGCGCCTTTCACGAGCCCCGCTATATCGACGAACTCCACCGCTGCCGGCACTTTCTTTTCCGAATGCGACATGTCCGCGAGCCGATCAAGGCGATGATCGGGCACCGCGACGATGCCGACCGACGGGTCGATCGTGCAAAACGGATAATTCTCCGCAGGCACTCCCTTGCGCGTCAGCGCATTAAAAAGCGTCGATTTACCGACGTTGGGCAACCCGACGATGCCGATACTCAATGCCATCGGCCTATACTAGCCGAAAAAGAGGGCCGACGCACGCCTACGGCCAGGGTTTGAAGCGCTCGGATCTTTCAGACTCTTCCGCGAACTGTTTTTCTTCATCGGCGATACTGTCCTCATGCGCGCGATCCGTGTCGAAGTCGTCTACCCGGTCGTGCCGGCCGACCTGACCGAGCGAGAACGATCGGACGGTCTTCATGCTGAAGTAGAATGCGGACAAAAAGACAAGCGCGATGGCGATACGAAGCACGAACGCGAGCGAGGTCGCGTTCCCGTAATCCCCCAGCGCCCACGACGCGTAGATACCGGCGCCTACGGCAGAAATGAGCGCATCGCCGACGCTCACGAGCCATTCGCGCGGCGAGGTGAGTGCCGCGAAGCCGACAGCCGCGAGCGAACCCATCACCTCATACGGAAGCTCGGCCCGCAGATCGTGGCCATAGAGCGGAGAGGCGATGAGAAGCAATCCCACAGCGACGAGGATAAGCTGACGCGACGCGTCGCCGCTATAGTGCGGAATGCGGGTGCCGAGCGGTTCGTACGCGTACCCCAGAAGCGCGTCCTGCTCTTCTTCCCTGCGGATATCCGACACCTCCTCTCCCCTGGCCATATGCGTTGTATTATGGCACGCTAGCGCTGCGCAGCAAGCGTGAGCAGTGCTCGCTCGTCGTCCGCTCCGGAGGCCGAAACAACGCGCTTCGCGCCGCACCGCATGCAGCGATGCACGATGCGGTAGCGCGGCGACGAGCCTTCGAGCGCGACAGGTTCCATCATGCCGCCACATGGTTCGGCGCGATCTCCCGGCTCTCTGTCCACATGCTTGCTCCACAAACAGCGCGGGCAGTGATTGGTATAACCGTTGCCGCTCACCTGAGCGGCGCAGTGCTCGCAGGTGAAATCCTCGACGCGGCGAGTGAATCCCATGTTCACTATCGAACGGTGGCCGCGGCAGAGGTGTTGAAGCTATTCCCGCTTTGCGTCGTGCAGGAGAGCGAGAACGGCAGCTGCTGGCCACTTTGTGCAGTGGCGGGAACGATGATTGGCATCGAGCCTTCATTGGCCTGCGCGAGCGTGCTCGTCGAGCCGGTGAGCTGGCAGGGTGATTGCGTGCTCATGCCGACGCTCGTCCATGACACGACGACCGAGCGGCCCGCGCTGACGATCGATGGTTGCACCAGAATGAACGCGAGCGGCTGCGTCGTCGCGTACGACGTGCCCGATGTCGTGGTGCCGTACGATGACGCGCCGCCGAGAACGTTCGTTATCGACGTTTGGCCGTTCAGCTGGGTCGTCGCGCCGGGCGCCACAGTCGGCGACATCTGTTGCTGCAGCATCGGCGAAAGCTGCGTTTGTTGCATCGCGGGCGAGTTGTAGCAGTTGGAAGGGAACGCCGTACCGGCTTGTACCGGCTGGACGACCACCGGATTGATGCTCGTCATGCAGTAGTAATTCTGCGACATGATCTGTCCGGCGCCAACGCCTGTCGGCGTGCCGAGTGACGCGGATTGATTTACCGTCGTCGGTGCTGTAAGACCGGTCGTTTGCGTACCGCTGTAATTGTAAGCGGTCGGATACGTCCACGGATTTGGCCCGGAATTATTCACGTACCCCGCAGGCAAGAAGTTATTCGACGTGACGTCAGCGTTGCTATACGCATACGAGATCCCGTTCGCATCTTGGAAGTTCCCGGCGACACTAACCGACGGGCCAGCCACTTTGAGCTTACTCGCGAAATAATTGACGATGCCAGCGAACGAACGGCCATTGAATATACCCTGATTATTAGCGGCCTCTTTCGGGAAATATGGTGCTGCCGGTTGATTCGGGTTTTGCTGATACAGTTGGATGAACTTTGCGGCACCGTTAATGCCGAGAAAATGATTCAAATAGAGTCCGAGCGTCATATCAAGCTGTGCTTGCTGTATAAGCGCTCCGTTGCGGTACCTCGCGTCGGCGAGCGCTGCAGCAGTCACCTTTGCGGAGACTGTCGGATCAGCTCGCAACGACGGATCGACCGCCCGCCCATACGCGGCCTGGCTCGCTGGCACCCAATATCTGGCATACCATTGGAACATGCCGTACGGACCGCTCGGAGTGCCTGCCGTTGGATTACCGCCGCTCTCCACGTTCGCGATCTTTGCTATAACTCCCGAGGGCAGGCGGTACTCCTGTTCCAACTGGCCGAAAACCTGATTGAGACTGGTGTCGGCATAAGCGAACGGCGCGAACGACGCCGTAACGAACGACAGGACCGCAAGTGCAGCGACCAAACGTTGCATAGGTACTGTCAGTATACGTCCAAAGGCGGCACACGAGTGTCGGTCGTGTTGAAAACTCCGCTACAGGAGAACGACCGCGCGATCGTTGGCTACCTCGATGACACCGCCTTCGATGTCGACGGTCTTCGTTTCGAGCGTCTCCCTGATGGTGATGGTGCCTTTTTGCAAGGTCGCGACCAACGCCTCATGATGCGGTAGGATCGTGATTACGCCCGAAGTGGTCGGTATCGTCGCGGAGAGCGCTGCGCCGTCGAAGCGCGTCTCCCCCACCGACGCGACAACGAGGTGGAACGTGCCGGTCGAGGACATACTAATCTTCCTTCGCCTCGTCAATGCCGCCCTTCATGTAGAAAACCTGCTCGTTCTTGGCGTCGTGCTTGCCGTCGAGTATCTCCGCGAATCCGCGCACGGTCTCTTTGAGCGAGACGTACTTGCCGACCTTGCCGGTGAATGCTTCGGCGACGGCCATCGGCTGCGAAAGGAATCGCTGAATCTTGCGCGCGCGATACACGAGCTTCTTGTCCTCGTCGGAAAGCTCTTCGATGCCGAGAATAGCGATGATATCCTGAAGATCTTTGTAGCGCTGCAGCACACGGCGGGTCTCGTTGGCGACGCGATAGTGCTCCTCGCCGACGATCTCCGGCGTGAGCGCGGTCGAGCTCGAATCGAGCGGGTCGATGGCCGGAAAGATGGCGAGCGCGGCGAGCTGGCGGGAAAGCACGACGGTCGAATCGAGGTGCGAGAAGGTCGTTGCCGGGGCGGGATCGGTGAGATCGTCGGCCGGCACATAGATGGCCTGCACCGAGGTGATGGAGCCTTCGGTCGTCGAGGTGATGCGTTCCTGCAAGAGACCCATCTCTTCGGCGAGCGTCGGCTGGTACCCCACTGCCGACGGGACGCGGCCGAGCAGCGATGACACTTCCGAGCCGGCCTGCACGAAGCGGAACACGTTGTCCATGAAAAAGAGGACGTCTTTGCCGCCTTCGTCGCGGAACGCCTCTGCCATGGTAAGGCCAGAAAGCGCGACGCGCGCGCGAGCGCCTGGCACTTCGTTCATCTGGCCGAACACGAGCGCGGTCTTGTCGAGCACGCCCGAATCCTTCATTTCGTGGTAGAGATCGTTGCCCTCGCGCACGCGCTCGCCGACGCCAGCGAATACCGAGTAGCCGCCGTGCTCCGAAGCCACGTTGTGGATGAGCTCCTGAATGAGCACGGTCTTGCCGACGCCCGCCCCGCCGAAGAGACCCACCTTGCCGCCCTTGATGAAAGGTGCGAGAAGATCGACGGCCTTGATGCCGGTCTCAAAGACCTCGGCTTTGGTCGATTGGCGCGAGAAAGACGGCGGATCCTGATGGATAGGCGAACGTTTCGTCCCCTTCGCGACCGGTTCGAGACCGTCGATCGGTTCGCCGATGACGTTGAACATACGGCCGAGCGAAGCTTCGCCGACGGGAACCGAGATCGGGGCGCCCGTGTCGGAGACTTCCGCGTCGCGCGCGAGCCCTGCGGTGTCTTGCATCGCGATACAGCGGGCGCGCTTGAGACCGAGGTGCTGTGCCACCTCAAGCGTGAGCGTGGCGTTGCCATGGCGAACATGGAGCGCGTGCTTGATGGGGGGCAAACTGCCATCGAAGCGGACGTCGACGACCGGGCCGATAATTTGGGTCACGATGCCTTTGCTCATAACGATATGGAAGTCTAGCTTTTTTGTGCGATGAATTCAAGTGGATTAATGCCCGTGTCCACCAGGTTCCGCGTCGGCCAAAACAGCGGCGCCGGCAGAACCTCCCATGCGAACCACTCGCTCATATGAATTCTGTACCCAATATCTCACGCGCTTTTTCCATCGCTTTGCCCCGATGATCGACCTTGCTCTTTTCCTCGGTCGTCGACTGGCCGCCCGTTTTGCCCATGTCATCGTAAAAGAAAACGGGATCGTAGCCGAAACCGCCGGTCCCGTGCGGCTCGCGCATGATGCGGCCGCGCGCGGCCCCTTCGCACGTGCGCGATGTTCCCGTGCGCGGGTCGTACAGCGCGACGACTGCGACGAATTGCGCGCCGCGCTCGCCGTCCGGCACGTTCTCCAGCGCCGCAAGGAGCTTGTGGTATCGATCAGCGTCAGTGCCTGGCGCATAGCGTGCCGTGTTGATCCCGGGAGCGCCGCCGAGCGCATCCACCTCGAGCCCGGAGTCGTCGGCGAGCGTGAGCATGGCGGCACGCTCGCCATACGCCTTGGCCTTCAGTACGGCGTTCTCCTCGAACGTTCTCCCCGTCTCTTCCGGTTCGAACCCTTCGAGCGCCGGCACGTCATTCACGCTCACGAGCTCGAACGGAGCACCATGCAACGCATGCTCGATCTCGACGAGCTTGCCCTTATTTCGAGTAGCGATGAGGAGCGGCCGCATAGTTTCAGTCGTCACGCCGCAAATTTTCCTCAAAGGCTCTTGAAAACGCGCTGATCGCACTTTCCGGGTCCTCGACCTGTTGCTTGCGGATATACGACCCGACGTGATGCACAAGGGTCGACTCGATGAGCCTGGACGGAACATCCGGACTGGTGTCGGTAAGGAGCGAGCGGACCATAGTGCCGAGAGCTTCAGTGTGTCGTTCCTCGCGTAAATCCGGGATCTGTCCCACCAAATACTTGATAGCGTTTGCCGCCGCGCCCTCAATTCCGCGACGCTCGGACGCGATCTCTCTTCCTCGTCGCAACATCGCATCGAACGGTCCTTCCATGCTGCCCATACTCATCTCATCGCCTCGATGCCGGAGGTGATCTCCGAGACTTCGCGCGTGATGGCGGCTTGGCGGACTTTGTTGAACGTGCGCGTGAGCCCTTGCGCCATTTCTTTCGCTTTGTCGGTCGCGCTCTTCATCGCGACCATGCGCGCGCTGTGCTCCGAGGCCTTCGCTTCGAGAAGGGCGTGGAAGACGGCGATGTTGAGGAGTTTCGGCAAAAGTGCGGCGAGCACGGAATTCGCATCGGGTTCGATGGTGTAGGTTGCGGGAGACGCTTGACGCTCCGCCGTCTCGAGCGGGACATACTTGCCGCGCACGGGCCGGATATTCTCTACGATGGCACGCATCATGTCCGGCTTGATGGGGACGATCTGACGGAGAGTCGGCTGCTGTTCGAAAGTCGAGATGAAATTCTGATACGCGACGTAGACCGTGTCTACCTCCCCTGCGGCGTGCCACGCAAGCACGTTGTCGGTCACCTTGCGAATGTATTCTTCGGACACGCCGTCGCTCACGTTCTCGTACCGTGCCCGAACCTCATAGCCGCGATTCGCGAAATACTCCGCACCGCGCCTCCCGATGCCGACGAACATGACCTCGCTTTTTCTCCACCCGCGCTCATGCGTCTCGCGCTCCACGAGCCGGATCACTCCGCTGTTGAGGGCGCCTGCCAGCCCTTTATCGCTCGTCACCACGATCACGCAGGTTTTCGGCGTCGACGGATCGCCCTTAGGATCCCTGAAAGACATTTCTTGCATGAGCGGGTGATGCGGCGCGTACACCGTGCCGGACAAACGCTCCAAAATGGATAATCCGGCGGCCGCATACGCGCGACCGGAAAGCGCGCGCTCTTGGCTCTTGCGCATCTTGACGGCAGAGACCGCCTCCATGGCATGCGTGACCGTTCCCGTCTTTTGATACGAGAGTATCTTGAGCTTGATGTTCTTCAAGCTCGCCATACATTATTCCGACTCAACGAATAATTCCTTGTGCGCCGAACGGAACTCCTCGATCGCCTTGTTGAGCTCTCGCTTCGTGTCATCCGAAAGCATGCCGGACTTTTTGATCTCGGCGAGCGTCTTTGAGTACTGTCCGTCGAAGAATTCCGTGAGGAGCTGTTCCGTTCGTCGCACGTCCGCAATAGAAACTTCGCTGAAAAGCTTGTATCCTGCGGCGTAGAGAACGGCGGCCTGCATCTCGAGCGGGATAGGCGCGCCATTCTTTTGTTTCAAGAGTTCGACCATGCGCTGGCCGGAAGCGATCTGATCGGCCGTCGCTTTGTCGAGGTCTTGTGCGAATTGCATGAACGCCTCGAGGTCGCGGAATTGCGCGAGCTGGAGCTTGAGACCGCCCGCGACCGATTTCATCGCCTTGGTCTGTGCCGATGAGCCGACGCGCGACACCGAGATGCCGACGTCGATCGCGGGCCGCACGCCCTTGTTGAAGAGCTCCGTGATGAGGAATATCTGGCCGTCGGTGATGGAGATGACATTGGTCGGGATGTATCCCGAGACGTCGCCGTCCTGCGTCTCGATAATGGGAAGCGCGGTGATGGAGCCGCCTCCCTTCTCATCGCCCAGGCGGCACGCGCGCTCAAGCAAACGCGAATGCAGGTAGAAAATGTCGCCCGGGTACGCTTCACGGCCCGGCGGACGGCGCAGCAAGAGAGAAAGCTCGCGATACGCGACGGCTTGCTTCGAGAGATCGTCGTAGACGATGAGCACGTCCTTGCCCTGATCCATGAAGTACTCGCCGATGGCAACGCCTGAGAACGGCGCGAGGTACTGGAGCGCCGCAGGCGCGGATGCCGGCGCGTCGACGACGATCGTGTATTCGAGCGCCCGCTCGCGGCGCAACTGCTCGACAATGCGAGCCGTTTTGCTTTCCTTTTGGCCGATCGCCACGTAGATGCAAACGGGGCGCTTGGCGGCGGGCTCGTTGCGCTGATTGATGATCGTGTCGATCGCGACGGTCGTCTTGCCCGTGCCACGGTCGCCGATGATGAGCTCGCGCTGACCGCGCCCGATCGGGATCATCGCATCGATGGATTTCACGCCGGTCGCGAGCGGTACGGTGACGGATTTTCGGTCGATCACGCCCGATGCTTGGCGCTCCACCGGCATGAGCGTCGTCTTCTTGAACGGTCCCTTGCCGTCGAGCGGCTCGCCGAGCGCGTTGACCACACGACCGAGCAGCTCTTCGCCGGAGGGCACCGAAAGGATGCGGCCGGTCGATTTCACCGTCATACCTTCGACCACGCGGGCCGTGTCGCCAAGTATGGTCGCGCGCACTCCGTCCTCTTCGAGGTTCAAAATGAGACCGAACAGCTCCTGGTGCTCCTTGAGCGTCTGGGCAAGCTTTTGACCCTTTCCTTCTTCGAACACGATGATCTCGCTCATCACTGCCTTCGAGAGGCCGTCGATGGCGACGACGCCATCGCCAACCGAGACGACGCGCCCCACGTGCGCGCTCTCGTGCGTCGGGGTGAACTTCTCGATCTCTTTGACTATCTTTTGTACTGTCGCAGTATCCATATCTTACGTGTGATGAGCGTGTCGAACTAGGCGCGCGTGGCCCGATTATACATCTCTGATAAATATTTCTTATAACTGCCGTCGACGAGCCGCTCGCGGCCCTCGAGCCTCCAACCGCCGATGAGCGAATCGTCTATGGCGACCGTGACATCGGAAGGCTTCACGCCCATATCCTCCAGAATCGCATGCGCCGCATGCTTCGCGGTGCGCTCATCGCGTTCGCGTGCGATGAGCAAGGTAACGCCGTTGCGCTGCCGGTCACGCGTCGCGATGCGCTCGAAAGCGCGCGCGATCCTCGACGTGAGGGCGAGGCGGCCGTGCGCCTCAAGACTCTCTTTGAGGGACTCGACGGCGTCTTTGGGCGCCGCGCCCTTCTGTATCACGTCCCACAAAGCCTGTGCGTAATCAGTTTCCATAGGTTACGCGTTCTTCTCTCGAAGAATCTTCTCCGCAGCGAGCATCGCTGCACGCGCGATCTCGTGTTCGGATTCCTTGAGCGCCAGGCGTTTTGCCTCCTCGGCGCGAGCGGCAGCGTCTTCGAGCACGCCCTGCGCGCGAGCTTCGGCCTGCTTCACGATATCTGCCCCCGCACCATCCGCTCGCGTACGCGCTTCAGCGAGAAGATCCTCGGCCTCCCGAGCCGCCTTGCCGACTACCTCCTTCCCTTCCGCTTGCGCTTCAGCGAGCCTGCGCTGCGCGGCATCGGCGGTACGCACGCCTTCGGCTATCTTCTCGCGACGCTCATCAATGAGCCGCAATACCGGCCCATACAAGAAGTACGTAAGTGTCGCGAGCAGCAGCCCGAAATTGACCGCTTGGATGAGGAGCAGCCGCCAGTCGATGCCGAATGTTGCGAATAGTTGACCCATGATCGGGAGATTAAAACGCTTGTAGGCGAGCGCGATCCGCGGCGCACGAGGCACAGGCCGCGTTTCGTACCGAACCGCACGACGAGCGGCATGTGCCGACGTGCAACGATGGAGCGTGCCGCATACGAGCGTCTTAAACGAACTTGATGATGAAGGAGACGACTAGTGCCAAGATGCCGAGCGCTTCGGTGAACACGATGGCCAAGATCATGTTGGAAACGATCTTGCCTGAGGCGTCCGGGTTGCGGCCGATCGCGTCCATGGCGCGGCCGCCGATGAGACCGATGCCGATGCTCGGGCCCAAGACGCCCAAGCCTGCGGCGAGCGCCATGCCGATCAATTTTGCCGATTCAACGTCCATAGTAATAATCTTTTAAAAGCGATGAATAATATGGCGGCATTCTAGCACGCCAAAGCGCACTTTCAACACGCGCGCCCGCTCAAGGGCAGCTAATGCGCCGCGTACGGATCAGTGACGGCGAGCTTGAGGAAAAAGAGCGTGAGCATCGAGAAGACGACCGCTTGGATGAAACCGACGAACATCTCGAAGCCGATCGCGACCGACGGCAGCATATACGGCACGAAGTAGGTTATGACTGCGACGAGCACTTCGCCCGCGAAGATGTTGCCGAAGAGGCGGAACGAGAACGAAATGAGACGCGAGACCTCGCTGACGAGCTCGATCAATCCCACGATGAAATTGAGCAGCCGCTCGCCGATGCTATGCCCGCGGAAGTTGATGAATTTGCTCACGTAGCGGAAAAAACCGAGCGTCGCCACGCCCGCGAGCTCGATCGTAATAACGGAGATGAGCGTGAGCGAGAGCGTCATGTTGAGATCAGTGTTGACGCTGCGAAGGAGCGGTACGAACGCGCCATTCTCGTAGAAGCCGATCGAGCCGATGCCCGGGAAAAACTCGATGCTATTGGCGGCGAACACGAACAGGAATATCGTGATGAGGAGCGGGAAAAATCGCCGCGCGAGCTCGCGGCTCTCGAACGTCTCGGCGGCGAAGTCGTAGGCGTATTCGAAAAGCGCCTCAAGCAAAAGCTGGAAACGACTCGGAGCCATCGAAAGCTTCCGGTAAATGACCGCGGCCATGATGATGAGCATCGCCATCACGACCCAGCTCGTCACGAGCGAATTGGTGATGGGCAGACCCCAGAGCTGTCCGAGGTGCGCAGGCGCAAGCTCGACCGTAACGCTATGCATAGTGCCGCGATTGTAGCATACATGCGCGCATTAGCACTTCGACCGAGGATATCGGGATTCGTAAATCGCGCTATGGACTATGGGAGCCGGTGGCCTATGAATTCGTTCACCTCTCGCGCGACGATGCGCTCCCCTCCTTTGAACCCATGGCCGACCTTGGGCACGACGACGACGCGATGCCGCGACCGGATGTTCGCGTCGAACCACTGCGCGATCTCTTTTGCGGCGCGGTCGGCATACTCGTCCTTCTCCGCCCACAACACGAGCACCGGTATCTTGAGGGAGCGGAGCGCAACGGGTTTTTGTGCCTGCCGCCCATACGGGAAAACATTCTCGGGCGTATGCGGCGTGTAGAGCGAAACGAGCCGCTGCGCATCCAACACTTCGTACCACAGCGAACGCGAGACGAGCTCGTGCGGTGTGCGTTGCGCCACGAGTGCTCGTGCGCGTTTCGTCATCTGCTCGAACTTCTTCTTCCCCTGGCGGAACAGCTCCGCCTCGTAATCGCTGATCGGCGCGAAGAGGATGATACCTTTTACGCCCTTTCCTTTTTTATATCCCCAATACACCGATTTCTGGCAACCCGTCGAGTGCCCTGCAAGGAACACGTCTCTCACACCTTGCCGCCACGCGAAGTTGACCGCGCCTTGGATGTCGTCGAGCGAATCGGTGAAGATCTCGTGCGCCGCGCCACCGCGTTCTTTCTCCGAATCCTTGCGGCGCAGCACCGTAACCATCTCAAAGCCGCGATTGTTGAACGAAAGCACCGCGGTGTCTTTGCTCACAATGCCGTCGAGCACGCGTGCCATGCTAAAGGCGGAGCCGCCGAGCCCGTGCACGAAGATGACGACCCGCTTTACTTTCTTGGGGCCGAACCACAACGCGCGCATCGTGTACCCTTTTGGCGTCTCGAACTCGAACGCAAAACAAGGTCGCATATTTTTCATACCGTACTTCCTACCATCTCATCGAGCAGGCGTCGAGTGAGCGCGCGGGGCAGGCCGGCGACGCACGCCACTTCCCCATCGACCCTTTCGATCCACGGCTTGAACAGCTCGTGTTGGATGCAAAATCCCCCGGCGCACCCGAAGACGCAGCCGTCGGCGATGACTTGCGCGATCGCTTCGTCGGACATCGGACGGAAATGCACGACTGCCTGTTCGACGCCCTCGCGCGATCGCCCAGTGCGCGTGTTCGTTATGACGACGGCACCGACCGCGTTCACCGGTGCGGTCGAATAACTCCGCACATACCGTTCGGCCTCCCCTGCATCGCGCGGCTTGCCGCGCACCTCGCCGCGCCACACAGCGACCGTGTCGGAGGTAATGAGCAGCGCCTCGCCTTCTATCTTCGATAAAAGCGTGCCGGCCTTCTCGCGCGCGAGACGAAGCGTGAGCGCCTCCGGCATTTCCCCTTCGACAGCGCTCTCGTCGATGTCGGCAGACATCACTTCGACCGCATAGCCCATGTCTTCGAGCATTTTTTTGCGCCAAGGGGAACGCGAACCGAGAACGATACGCATGGACTAGGTGCCGTGCTTCCAACTGGCGAGATATTCTTTCTGCTCCGACGTCAGCTTGTCGATCGTGATGCCCATCGCCTTAAGCTTGAGCGTCGAGACCTCATGCTCGATGCGCTCGGGCACGTCGTACACGCCGGGCGAAAGCGGTTTTTTTTGCGAAGCCATCCACGCGCTCGCGAGCGCCTGCGTCGAGAAGCTCATGTCCATGACCGAGGCGGGGTGCCCTTCAGCGGCCGCGAGATTAACGAGGCGGCCTTCAGCGAGGACGCGTATGCGCTTTCCGCGTATCGTGTATTCCTCCACGTATTCGCGCACCACCCGCGGTGCGCCATCCGAAAGCGATGCGAGCGTCTTCAGATCGATCTCGACGTCGAAATGGCCCGAGTTGCACACGATCGCGCCGTCCTTCATCGCCATGAATTCCTGCTTCCCGATGACGTGAATGTCGCCGGTCACCGTGCAGAAGATGTCGCCCACGCGCGCCGCGTCGCGCATCGGCATGACCGCGAAACCGTCCATCGCCGCTTCGAGCGCCTTGATCGCGTCCACCTCGGTCACGATGACATTCGAACCCATGCCCTTGGTGCGCATCGCAAGCCCTTTGCCGCACCACCCATAGCCCGCGACGACGAACGTCTTCCCCGCCAAGAGCACGTCGGTCGCGCGGATGATGCCGTCGAGCGTCGATTGGCCGGTGCCGTAGCGATTGTCGAAGAGATTCTTCGTCTTCGCGTCGTTCACGGCAACGATCGGCATCTTGAGCGCGCCGTCCTGCGCCATCGCGCGCAAACGTATCACGCCAGTTGTCGTTTCTTCCGTTCCGCCAAGCATCGTCTCCAAAAGCCGCGGGTGGCTCTCGTGGATGGTCGAGACGAGATCGGCGCCGTCGTCCATCGTGAGGACCGGCTTGCGGGAGATAAGCTCGTCGATGTGCTTGAAAAAGGTCTTCGTCGTCTCGCCCTTCACCGCGAAGGTGGGAATGCCGTATTCTTTCACGAGCGCCGCGGCGACGTCGTCCTGCGTCGAGAGCGGATTGGATGCGGCGAGCGCGACGTCGGCCCCGCCTGCCTTGAGCGCGCGCGCGAGATTGGCCGTCTCGGCCGTCACATGGAGCACGGCCGCGAGCGACTTGCCCTTGAACGGTCGCTCCTTCGCGAAGCGCTCCCGCACCGTTCGTAGGACCGGCATGTCCCGTTCGGCCCATTCGATGCGCCGCTTCCCTTCCTTCGCCAACCGAATATCCTTGATGTCGTATTTCATAGACGTGGAGTGTAACACATGGGGCCACCTTCCAAGGAACCTCTCCTCTTCGTCGCGGAATGTCTGCCGAGAATAAGATTGAGTCCGTTTTACAGCTACAACTCGATACCTTCCCCGTATGTTTTCTTGTATCTGGCCGTGAACTCCTCTTTGGTGAAGCGGTGATTTTGCGTGCCGTATGCCTCCACGGCGAACGATGCCGCGATGCTGCCGAGCCGCGCGCACTGCACGGGCAGAAGTTCCAGTACGCTGCCCTTGAGGTACCCTGCGCGGTAGGCGTCGCCGGCGCCGGTCGGATCGACGACATTCTTCACGGCATGCGCCGGCACGTGGGTCGAGCCGTCCTTCGTGACGACATACGAGCCCTTCTCGCCATGCGTCACGACGATGACGGGCGTACGCTCGAGAATATCCGCCTCATGCCAGTTGAGGCGTCGCCTGATGAGTTCGAACTCATAATCGCTCGCGAAAAGCGCCGCGGCACCGGTGATCCCGTCGATGAGCGCTTCGTCCGAAAGCGCCGGGAGTTGTTGCGAAGGGTCGAAAAAGTACGGCACCTGGTGCGCGCGGTAGTGCGCGGGGAGCGCCTTCATGTCGGGCAAGCAGCCGGGCGCGATGATGGCGAATGAGCGATTGGCGGTCTCTACCGGCACATCATAGCCTTCGTCGCCCGCGCCGCCATGGAACGCGGCAATCTGGTTGTCGGCGCGATCGGTGAGGATGTAGGCGGAAGCGGTGAGGCGCGATTGCAGCACGTGTATGGAGGCCGGGTCGACCCCCGAGCGCAAGAGGTGCGCGTGGTAGTCGTTGAAATCGCTCCCCGCGCTCGCGATGATGACGGGCTGCTCGCCGAGAAGCGCGAGACTGTAAGCGACATTGCCCGCGCAGCCGCCGAATTCCACCGACATCTTCTCGACATGGAAGCTCAAATTGATGGTGTGGAGCTTGTCGGGCATCAGATGCTCCGAGAACAGCCCGGAGAAGTTCATGATGCGGTCGTACGCGATCGAACCCGAAACGAGTATTTTTGCCATGGCACAAGTATACCCGACCGCGGGCGCGTCACCCGCCGATGAACAAATGATCGTAGTGGATGACGGGGCGGGCGCGCTTCACGCCCTTGAGCTCGCGCGCTCGCGCGGCGCTATACTGCGCGACGCCGAAACCGAGCGGTCTTTTGTCTGCACCAAGCACCTCGATGATATCCCCTTTCTCGAACTGGCCGACGACGCCGACGACGCCGATCGGCAGCACGCTCATGACGCGCTCGTTGGAGCGCAGGAGCGCTTCCGCGCCGGCGTTGACGATGATCGCGCCTTTGGAAAGCCCTTCCGAATAGGCGAGGCGGCGTTTGTGCGCCGACGACCGCCGCTCCGGCACGAAGCGCGTACCCGTTCCCTTCCCTTCCAAGATGTCGCGCAGCACCCGCGCGCGCGTGCCGCGCGCGAGGTGCACCGCGATGCCCTGCGTCATGAGTTTCTTGGCGACGGCGAATTTCGTCAGCATGCCGCCGCGGCCGAACGCGGTCTTCGAGGGCGCGACATGCTTTTGCCGCGACGCGAGCTCCGCCAGCGTTACTTCGGGCACCACCTCGGCGCGCGGGTCGCGCGGGTCGCCCGCGAGCAATCCCTCCACGCTCGTGAAGATAATGACCGCATCGGCATCGATTTGCGAAGCGACGAGCCCCGCCAGCTCGTCATTGTCGGTAAAGAGCAGCTCGGTCGTCGCGACCACGTCGTTCTCGTTGACGACCGGTACGACGCCGCTTGCGAGCAACTGCTCGAAACAGGTGCGCATGTTGAGATAGTGACGCTTATCGCGGAAATCCTCCTTGGTAGCGAGCACCTGCGCGCACAGCTCTCCGTGCGCTGCGAAAGCCTCGGCATACGCGCCCATTAAACGCACCTGTCCGACTGCGGCGAGCACCTGCTTGTTCTCGGTTGCGCGCGGGTGCGCGGGCCGTAGCGAGCTGCGGCCCGCGCCCACGGCACCCGAGCTCACGAGCACGACCTCGACGCCGCTCGATCGCGCCTCAGCTATTTGCGCGACGAGACCTTTGAGCACGCGCAGATCCAGCTCGCCCTTTCCGGTCGAGAGCACCTGCGTGCCCACTTTGACGACGACACGCTCGTACATGAGCCGTACGATACGGCACTTTCTCGTTTCGCGCGAGCACGAAGCGCCGTGGCGCGCGGGGCGTCCCAGGACGGTCTTAAATATAAAGGTGGCTTCCTAAAAAATAAGACGGGATACTCAATGGAACACCTAAACTAACTAGCCTTTTCAAGCTATCTGAGGAATTTGTCGTTAATAAATCCCTTCTTGTGACCCTACGGGGAATCGAACCCCGGTTTCGATCGTGAGAGGATCGCGTCCTAGCCGCTAGACGATAGGGCCTCTACTTCGCATTACTGCGACGAGTAGCGGCATTTTAGCGTATTTCCTGGCCTCACGCGAGCCGCTCAATTCCGATCCGGCGGAATGTTGTAGTAGTTGATGAGGAACTGTTCGAGCTGATAGTACGGCTCGTCCCACGTGTACGCGGAATACTCCTGCCCCACCGGGCGGTAGGCGTAGAGGAAGATGATGAACTTCGGATCGCTCGCGGGCAGATAGCCGAAGAACGAGTGGATGAATATGCCCATCGGGTAGTAGCCGCCAGCGGGATCGGGAATTTGTGCGGTGCCGGTTTTCGCGGCGGCGGTGTAATGTTGCATCTTGATCGCGCCGTGCAGTTCATAGTCGTCGTACACGGTTTCGAGCATGTGCGTGACCTCTTCTGCGGTCGTCGTGCTGAAAACGCGCACGCCTGCGCCCACGGGCACCTGCCTCGTGATCCCGTTCTCGTACTGCACGGCAGTCACGACATGCGGGTCCGGCATGACGCCGCCATTCCCAAGCGCGGCGAGCGCGCGGATCATCTCGAGCGGCGTCACGGCGACCCCTTGGCCGAACGCCGCCGTGGCGTACTGCACCGCAGGACCGGTGCCGTTGCCGAGGCTATGCAGATCGGGCGGCGTTTCGTTGGGCAGGTCGATGCCGGTCGTCGTGGCAAAGTATGAATCCATGTAGCGCGTGAAGGTCGGGTAACCGGTCTTGGTGGCGACCCATGCGGCGCCGACGTTGAGCGACTGATCGAGTATCTGCCCCATCGAAATGACCCCGCGCGGCTTGAAGTCCCAGTTGCACACCTTCGCCTTCGAGTAGGTAGCGCACCCGGTGTCGTCGTACGTCGTATCCGGAGTGATGGCGCCGGAATCGATGCCCGCTGCCATCGTGAGCGGCTTCATGATCGAACCCATTTCGTATCGGCCGGTCGCGAGACGGTTGCTGTAGATGCTCGGGTCGGTAACGCTGCCGGCGTTGTTGAGATTGAAATCCGGCAGTTGCGCCATCGCGATGATAGCGCCGGTATGCGGGTCCATGATGATGCCGCCGTCGAAATCGGGCGTGTACTTCGTCATGACGGTCTGCAGCGTCGCCACGAGCTCTTGCTGCACGGAAGGCTCGATCGAGGTGATGACCGATCCGGTCTGCGCGCTCGGATCGCTCGAGAGCACGCTCTTCAGGTTGGTGAATATCTGCGCGAAAGGGTTCACGTAGAGCCCATTGTCGGGGAGCGAGAGCGTCGAGTTCCAACTTTTCTCAATGCCGTAGATGCCGGTCTTCATCGTGCTCGTACCCACGTAGCCGAGAAAGCCGACCGTCTGCGCCGCAAGATTACCTCCCGGGTAAAATCGCCACTGATCGGCGACCAAGAGCACCCCCGGAAGGCCGAGCGCGCGGATCTGCGCCGCCTGATCGTCGTTGACGTTGTACGCGATCTCCTCATAGGGATCGTTCGGCTTGGCCGCGCTCGCGAAGAAGTGCGTCGCGTCTATCGGAACGATGGCGTTCAGCTTCGCGTACGTGTCGGTCGCGTTTTTGAGATTCTCCGGCTGGATAGCGATGCGCCAGCCTGTTTGCATGACCGCAGCGGCCACGAGCTCGCCGTCCTTTGAGGTGAAATAGATGTTGCCGCGATCGGGTGAATCGGGATTCGCTTCGACATACTGCGAGATGGCGTCTTGCTGGTAGGAAGCGCTGTCGACCACTTGGATGAAGTAGAGACGCACGACGATGAGGAGCGCGAACGCGACGAACGCACTCGCCAAGAGCCGGGTACGGAGAATGAACTTAGTTCGCATTGTGTGCCATTGTAGCAACGCCGATGACGCCTGGACGGTAGACGTATTGGGTCGAGGCGACCGGCGCCAGGCCCAGCTTTGCTCCCTCTTGCGGCGTGATGGCCGAGGTAAGATCGAGGTAATGCTGCTCCAGCATGCCTATGTTACCGTTGATCGTGTCGATCTGGACGAGCGCCTCGCGACGCGCCATGACGTTCAGAATAGACGCGCTGACGAAATAGAGGTAGAGCGCGAAGAGGACGACGAGCGTCGCGCCGAGGACGCGGGTGAGGAGCCGCTCGCGCGGATGCTCGAGCGCGATCGATACGGCCTGCGACCCAGCGATAAATTCAAACTTCCCCTGGAGCACCGAGGTTTTGTACTTGCTTATTTTGAGCACTTGCTTGGTCATATAATGCTGCTTTTACGATAATGCGCAGTTTGGCGCTGCGCGCGCGACGATTCTGTGAGAGCTCCGTATCGGAAGCTGTCAGAGGTTTCCTGGTGAGGTGGACCGCCTTGCCTTCGCGCACAAATCCTGCGAGGAGACGCTTCACTGCCCTGTCTTCGATCGAGTGGAAGGTGATGACCGCGAGTCGGCCGGCTGGTTCGAGCATCTCGAACGCCGAACGGATCCCCTCGTCGAGCGCACCGAATTCATCGTTGACGGCGATGCGCAACGCTTGAAAGGTCCGGGTCGCCGGATGGATCCGACCGCGTCGATAAGCCGCAGGCACCGCCTGCGCGATGCATTCCGCGAGCTCTCGAGCGGTCGCGAACGGCCGCTGCATGCGTCGCTCGACGAGCGCCTTCGCGATGCGGCGCGAATACCGCTCCTCTCCGAAGCCATAGATGATGTCCGCGAGCGTCGTTTCCTGCCACGTGTTGACTACCGTGGCCGCGGTCACGTCGCGCTGGTCCTTCGAGTACGTCATCAGGAGCGGTTCGTCTGCCGAGATCGAAAACCCTCTTCCGGAGTCGAGCTGGTACGAGCTCCACCCGAGATCGAAGAGAGCCTTCGTCAGTTTCTTGACGCCCCGCTTCGCGAGTTCCGTCTTGAGATCGCGAAAATCCGCTCGAATGAGATGCACGGTCGCCTGGGATCCTGCAAGCGCTCGCTCCCCGCGAGCGATCGCGTCAGCATCGAGATCGAAACCGACGAACACGCCTTCGCTTCCGAGCGATGCCGCGAGCGCCTTCGCGTGCCCCGCGCCACCCAAGGTGGCGTCGAGCACGATGTCGTTCTGCCGCACATCGAGCGCTTCCACTACGTCATGTAAAAGAACCGCCTGGTGTACCTGTTTCGCAGGTGGCACCGGATCGTCGGAGGAAGGTGAGCGTCTTGTGCGCGAGACGTTCATAAAAAATTGATCCTCCGGCGATCCGAAGCCGCCTTACAATGCGCCAATCTCGCCGAGTTTCTCTGCGAGCGCATCCGCTTGTTTCTCGATCTTCGCTTTGTATCCGTGCCAACGCTCCGCGTCCCACACCTCGACCCGATCGGAGACCCCGGCAAAAACGACCGTCTTGCCGAGGCCCGCGAACTGCTTGTGATGTTCCGGTATGAGCACGCGCCCGATCTGGTCGACCTCGAGCTCCGAGGCGCCCGACAGGATGAAACGGCTGAAGCCGCGCGTATCCGCCTGCGCGAAAGAAAGTTCGCCAAGCCGCCCTGCGACCTTCTGCCAACCCGCCTTCGGGTAGACGAAGAGGCAGTTGTCCAAGCCGCGCGTAACGACGATGCGCTTTCCCAGTCCGGCACGAAACGTTTTCGGGAGACTCACCCGCTTCTTTTCGTCGAGCGTATGTTCGTACTCACCGATGAACATGATTTTCCACTTTTTCCCACTACTAAGTAATATATCCCACTATACACCACCGCAAGCCAGTTATCCACACCCGAGAGCCGGATCAGGAAAGTGAAGGTCGGCGAATAGCGGCGCGCGGCTGGCGTCTCGCGCCGACCGACGCGAAGTTTTCTTTGTGCTAAAATCGCCGCATGTTATCCATCTTCAAGAGCGCGACGCCGGAAGCGCTTGAAGACATACACGAGGAGATGCGCGTGCGGCAGACCGACCGCTTCATTTTCCTCTTCTCGATGGGCTCGCAGTTCGATCATCTCATCGTCCAGCAGATCTCGCGCCTCGGCGCCTACTGCGTCGTCGCCGATCCCTCGAGTGTGAAGGCCGAAGACGTGCGAAGGGCGGCGCCTTCGGGCATCATCCTCTCGGGCGGCCCCGCGTCGGTCTTCGATGAACCGCCGCCTTTCGACGATGCGATATTCGACCTTGGCATTCCGACGCTTGGCGTGTGTCTCGGTTTCCAGATGTGGGCCAAGCACGTGGGCGCCGAGGTCGCGCCGCAATCCAAGCGCGAGTTCGGCGTGCACACGTTCCGGATCAAGAAAGGCGGATCTTCGCTCTTCGAGGGCGTCTCGAACGAGACGCAGGTGCTTGAAAGCCACGGCGACGCCATCAGCGACGCGCCGTTCGAGATACTTGGCGCAACGGACAATGCGGAAGTGGCCGCGGGGCACGCGGGGCATTTGTGGGGCGTTCAATTTCACCCGGAGGTGACCGACACGCTTGAGGGCGGAAAGATGTACGACAATTTCTTGAACATCTGCGGCATCACCGAGCGCTTTCCTGCTCGCAGCGTCGCGCAGGCGAAGATCGCGGAGCTCAAGAAGATCGTCGCGGGAAAGCGCGTGCTCATCGCGCTCTCCGGGGGTTCCGACTCCTCGGTCGTCGCGTACCTGCTCAAAGAGGCCGGTGCGCGGCTGAAGGGTGTCTACATCCGTGGCATCGACCGTCCCGACGACGAAGTCTACGTACACGAATACTTCGGCGAGGAAAATTGGATCGAGCTGGAAATCGCCGACGCGACCGATGAATTCTTGAAAGCGCTCAAAGGCCACGCGAGCATGCGCGACAAGCGCCTCGCGATGCGCGGCGTGTATAAAGAGGTGCTCGAAAAGAAGCTCAAGTCGTGGAAGGCCGATTTCATCGCGCAGGGCACACTTTACACCGATATCCGCGAGAGCGGCCACGGCCACGCCACGGGCGCGCGCGTCGCCGAGATCAAGGTGCATCACAACGTGAAGCTTGGTTTCTCCGTGCCGGAGATCGCGCCGCTCGAAACCGAGGTGAAGGATTCGGCGCGCGGCATCGGCCGCGAGCTCGGCGTGCCCGAAGACCTGCTCGTGCGCCACCCCTTCCCCGGCCCGGGCCTCGTGGTACGCATCGAGGGCGAGGTGACTGCCGAAACGCTCCGCATCGCGCGCGCGTGCGATGAGATCTACATCGAAGAACTTCGCGCTGCCGGGCTGTACGAGAGCGTCTGGCAAGCGGGGGCGACGTTCACCCGTTCGATGCACACCGAAAGCAAGGGCGACGGCGCAGGCCTCGGCGCCGTGCTCGCGCTCTGGGCCGTGTGGAGCGTGAACGGCTTTACTGCGCGCTTCGCCCAGCTCCCCTACGACTTCCTCGACAAAGTCTCGCGCCGCATTACCAACGAGGTCCGCGAGGTGGCCGCGGTCGTCTACCGCATCTCCGACAAACCCCCCGCGACTATCGAGTGGGGTTGAAGGGATGTTCGTCGAACGCTTTCGTCCACACGCTCACGAAGCGCGGCAGCCAAGAATTGGCTGCCGCGCTTTTATATGCCCAGGTTTTGTACGGCTTTCCCTCTCGTGAGAGGAGTTCCGGGTACGCGCCATGCTTTTCTATTTCCTGCCGAATTGCGCGGAGTATGCGGCGTGCTTCGTCCGCATATGCGCGCTCGTACGCGCCGAGGTCGAGCAGTCGGTCAGCGAATTCAGTGTTGAACGCGGGCCACACGGTGCGGCCTTGATACGATGGCGCGGCGACGCGGTGCACCGCGCGACGGCGCGGATTGCGCACCGACATGAGGTACAGTCCCGTTTTTTCATTACGGAACGCTGCCTCGTTGAGCACGATATCCGCGGTCGCACGAAAAAGGCGTCGCTCATGCGTGTCGGACAGATCCCAAAAACCATGCTGGGTATGTGCGAAATCCAACGACACATCGGCTGCAACGCTCGCAGCCTCCCGTTCAAGCGAGTGGCGGACATAGCCGCGATCGCCGAAGATGTCGAGAATGTCTGCTTTGTAGTGCTTGAGCGTGCGGCCGAGCAGCCGAGCAACAGTTTGGTCGTCGATGATGCCCAGATCCACGGCGCGCGCGAAGGTCGTCCAGGTGTTGGCATTGGTGACGAAGCGTAGTTTCTCTGCGCGTGTGTCGGTCGCTGAAGAGCGCGCCTTACTTGCGTCACACAACAGCCGCACGCGCTTCCCGAGCTTCACCCGTTCCAAACCACCTGCCAACTGTGTGAGTGCGGTGCGCAGATCGTTCCCGTACTCCGTGCGAGATTCCTGGCCAACAGCGCGCGCACGCGCGTAGACGTCCTCATACGCTGAACCTGCCGGCGCTTCGATGAGCTGGTCGAGCGCCGCGATGCTGCCGAGCAGCGAATCCGAAGGCGGCGAGAAATAATTCGCCCCCAGCATGCGCCGTTTTGTGAGCGGCACGAGCGTCGTCGTCACGTTGCCGCTCCGCACGCTTTCGAGCACGAGCCGCGCGCTGCGCTCCATAAGCACCACGCGCGCCTCGGCATCTTCTTCACTCACGATGGTGGCCGGATCGAGGAGCGCCGGATAGAACCAGGCGAAATTGCGCGGATAGTACGCGCGCGCATGAGGGGCGCCCGTCACGATGAACGGCAATTCTAGCGAAAAAGCAGAAGCGACTGCATGACGATAAATCGTGCTGAAGTCCCTGCGGCGCACGCGCGAGCGCGTGCGCCGCAGCCGGTCGCTCGCGAAATTATACATTTGTATCGCGTTGGCAATGCTCTGCGCGAGCCTACCCGAGTAGACCCGCACCTGTCGTTTTGAGTTCATAAAGTAACCAGTGGACCTACGGGGAGTCGGACCCCGACCTCGTCCATGCCATGGACGCGTTCTACCGCTGAACTATAGGCCCAAGTGAAGAACAATGCGGAAGCTCGCTCGCATTTTTCCCGAACGCCAGGTCTACATGGCTTCCGCATATAGGCCCGAATTCATGAATACTAGCAAAAAGTGATAGGATGAGCCATCCCCCGCGTCGTTCAATGGATAGGACGCAAGCTTCCGGAGCTTGTAATGTGGGTTCGATTCCTGCCGCGGGGACTAATCGGTTTCGAACAATTCGCTCAACGATTCGTCGCTCTCCAAACGGCGGATGGCCTCAGCGAAAAGCTCGCCGACCGAGATAACTTCGATCTTATCCGCAAGCGTGCGGCCGGTCGAGACGGAATCGGTGATGAAAAGCTTCTTGATAGCGGACTTCTGCACGGTCTCGACGGCAGCGCCGGAGAGGACGCCGTGCGTCGCGGTCGCGTAGATCTCGCGCGCGCCGCTCTCGACGAGGAGATCAGCGGCGCGGGAAAGCGTGCCGCAGGTGTCGGCCATGTCATCGGTGATAAGTGCGACCTTGCCTTTCACGTCGCCGACGAGCTTCATGTGCGCAACCTGGTTCGGGATGTCGCGCTCCTTATGGATGATGGCGAGCTCGCCCTCTCTCATGAGCCGCTTGCCATAGGATTGCGCGCGCACCACGCCGCCCGCATCGGGAGAGACGACCACAAGCTCGTCCCGCGAGAGCGCGTCCTTGAAGAGCTCCTTGAAATGCGGGACGAAGACGCGGCGCGCGTAGAGGTTGTCGACGATGGTCTTGCGGAAAAAGCCGCCGATGGCGTCGTTGTGGAGGTCGAGCGTGAGCAGGCGATCGGCGCCCATGCTCTCGAGCATGGTGGCGAAAACGCGCGCCGAGATCGGTTCGCGGGATTTCGTCTTACGGTCCTGGCGCGAGTATCCGAAGTACGGCATGACGACCGTGATTTCGTGCGCGGAGGCGCGCCGAGCCGCGTCGAGCGCCAAAAGCAGCCGCACCCAATTCTCAGCGGGCGGATTGGTCGATTGCACGAGGAACACGTGTTTGCCGCGCAGATTCTCTAGGAACTGAACCTGCTGCTCTCCGTCGGAGAAGGCGCGACATTTGACGGCGCCGAGCGGAACATTCAAATTCTCGGAAATCTTCTGCGCCAATCCGTCGTTGCTGCCGAGACTGAAGAGCTTGTACTCCATTGAGAGCCTAGTATAGCAGATGATTTCGGGATGCCGAGAATCGAACTCGGGCTACAAGCACCCCATGCTTGCGTACTACCACTATACGACATCCCGTTCTGGTCCGATGCGATCAGGTCCTGTTTCGGGCCGCCGGGAATCGAACCCGGTCTTTACGCACCCGAAGCGCACGTACTACCGGTATACTACGGCCCGAAACAGAACCCCATCCATCCGTGACATATATGTATACCATGCCGCCAGCCTATTCCCCAGCATAAAAAAGCGACCCCGAGGCTTGGGCCTGGGGTCGCGAAGTAAGTGTCCTGCGTCTATCGCGCAGTGTTTTAGAATTCGATCACCTCCCTTCACGCATGACCGCATTCCGCGTCATTGTCGAGGAAACGCAGGACGCAGGCATTACTGCAGAACACCAGCATTCCGTAAATGTCGGCGCCATTGCACTTGTAAAGCGTCGGGAACGCGCGCCCGTTCTTCAGCCTGAAGCGAGTGCCGCAAGCTGGACACGTGTGCGCTTGTTCCGGGCTTACGTGGTGGTCTTCAGCGAAGAATCCTCCGTTCATCGGATATGGTGAGCCGATAGGGATAGTCGGCTGCGGGTCAAGCATCGGGATCATATCGCCCTCCATCGTTCAAGAGACACCTTGTGGAAGGATTCGTATCCGAGAGATAAACGCCAATGTCAGTCTTTGCCAGGACACCTCCTATGCAATTATCAGAGAACTTGCTCATCCTACACCTATCCGAGCGATTTGCATCATCGTTCGCCAAACTTGTGGACAAGCACCGCTGTGAGTCTCTACCAGTCCGCTCGCACCTATTTTAGCAGAAAACAGGGGTAAATACCCCTTCATTCGGGGGTGGTTTACCCCATCATGCACCCCATCATGCGGTACCCCTCGGCATGATGGGGTAGCTCACCTCGATATTGGCTTTAATGCTAGGCTTTTCGGTGGTCGCTCTCAAAAATCCTAAGTCCTACTTCACTCCGCTCCAGCCCCTTGCTGTCGCTCCGTGAAGGGCGGCCACGGAGTACCGTGTCCGCCCCTCCGCAATTCCGAGTCTGTGCCTCGGCCTTCTCCTTCCGTCCCGCAGTTTCTTTTTTGTTGGGGGGGTTAGAACCACGAGAAAAAAGGATGGGACGGGAAGGGGGAAGGCCTCGTTTCCGGGGGTCGTAAGTGGGTATAATCTACCTAATAGCTATGCCTGAACCGAGACGAAAAAAGTTCGAAAGAGGCCATGCCAACGACCCCCTACAATTGACTCCCCGCGATATATCCATACTACGGGATGTTGCCGAGTACCGCTTTCTGAACTCGGAGCAGCTTTTAGCACTCCACCCCGGCGGAGAGCGCAATCTCAAACAGCGCTTGCACCTGCTATACCGCCACGGACATCTCGACCGCCCCGACGTTCAGAAAAGGGCCTTGCTCGCTTCTTCCCACATCGTCTATGCTCTCGACCGAAGGGGCGCGGAGGTTTTGGGCAAGGACGCGCAGGAGCGCGAAGGACTGTTTCGCCGCATCCGCGAGCTTGAGCATACCTCGCCGCTCATCGCCCACGCGTTGATGATTTCACAATTCAGAGTGTGTCTTACGCTCGCCCTTAAAAGTCGTCCGAGCGTGAAGCTGATACGCTGGACGCAGGGCAACGACTTGAAAGTTCTGTTGCGGAGGCGCGGCGAAAATCCATCGCTCGTGCCGGACGCCTTTTTCATATTGGAAACGTCCGAGTTCAACTATCCGTGTTTTCTCGAAGCGGATCGCGGGACGATGACGCAGGAACGATACGTGAACAAGCTCCGTATGTACTGGCAATACTGGCGCGAGGAAGGTTTCAGCAGGTCGCTCGGCATTACCCATTTCCGTGTCCTCACGATTACTCCCAACGAGAAGCGAGCGGAGAATCTTTGCCTAGCGGCCAAAGAAGCCGACGCCCGCAAACAAGGCAGCGGCATGTTCCTGTTCATGTCCGAGACGGCATACGGCACGACGAGGCCGGATGCGATCGTGCAGGCCGCGTGGAAGTGCCCGAAGTGATACTGTAAAGTGATATGACCGAGACCGATGACGAGAGAAAATTAAGGGAAGAGAGGGAAAGCCAAGCGTTACAAACCCTTGAGGGGTTATCGGTGATGACGCTATACTGTCGATATGCCCCTCTACTTCCTCTACGCCCGCAAGTCCACCGACACCGAGGACATGCAAGTCCTCTCTATCGAAAGCCAGCTCGCCGAGCTGCGCGAGATCGCCAAGCGTGAGGGCATCGAGATCGGGCGTGAGTTCGTCGAGAAGCAGTCAGCCAAGAGACCCGGCCGCCCAGTCTTCAACGAGATGCTCTCCCGTATCGAGAGGGGCGAAGCGTCCGGAATCCTATGCTGGAAGATAGACCGCCTCTCGCGCAATCCGGTGGACAGCGGCCGCGTGAGCTGGCTCCTGCAGCAGGGAACCATACAGAGCATCACGACCCATGAGCGCACCTTCTGTCCGACAGATAACGTGCTCGTGATGTCCGTCGAGTTCGGAATGGCCAATGAGTACGTGCGGCAGCTTGCCGCCAACACTTCGCGCGGATTGAGAGCGAAGGCGCGTCTCGGCCACTACCCCTGCAACGCTCCCGTCGGATACCTCAACAATCCGCGCACCAAGACCATCGTCGTGGACAAACGCAGAGCGTCCATTGTCCGCGCCGCCTTCGAGCTGTATGCCGAGAACAAGTCCCGCCTCGAAGACGTGAGCCGCTTCCTCTTCGAGAGCGGCATCAGGACGAATGCGGGAAGGCGGCTCGGGAACGGCGGCAAGCCGCTCACCCGAGACCAGATCAAGCGCCTCCTCTCCAATCCCTTCTATTACGGCCACTTCCGCTTCAAGGGAGAGATGTACGAAGGCAGGCATGCGCCCATCGTCGAAAAGTCCCTTTTCGACCAGGTGCAGAAGGTATTGCAGCTGCGCGGCAGGCCGCACAAGGAACCTAAAAACAACGCACAGGCGCTCTGCGGACTGCTCCGCTGCGGCGAGTGCGGGATGAGCGTCACCGCCGAGGTGAAGTTCAAATATCAGAAGAACGGCAACGTCCACCGCTACGTCTATTACCGCTGTACCAAGAAGAAAGGTTCCTGTTCCCAGCCCCACATCCGCGAAGAGCGTCTCGTCTTGCAGGTGAACGAGCTTCTCGAAGAGTTCACTATGTCCAAGACGTGCGCCGACGAGCTGCTCCGGCTCTCGGCGGAGGACGAGAAGGAGGCTGCTGCTGCCGCTGTCTCCGCCATCCAAGCCCTGCGGGCGGAGATCGAGGAGAAGAGCGAGAAGCTCGCCCGCCTTACCGACCTCTACGTTGAGCAGGATATAGCACGGCATGACTATCTCGAAAGGAAGGCCGCCCTCATGTCCGACAAGAGGTCGGAAGAGGAGCAGATCGTCAAACTTGAACGAGACGCCGCTTCATGGCTCGAACCTCTGCGCAACTGGATATCCGAGGCTCAAACGCTGGACGAAATACGAAAAAACAGCGACCTCCCCTCCAAAAAATCCTCCCTCCAAAAAATCTCAGGATCGAACCCGTCCTTAAGAGACCGTCTTATCGAATTTAATCCCATCCCGCCATACGCTTCGCTCCGCGAAGCGCGTCAAAATTTCTCTGTAAATCAGTCCTGTATTTTATGGGTGCACCCTATAGGATTCGAACCTATGACCTTTCGAATGTGAATCGAACGCTCTAACCAGCTGAGCTAAGGGTGCCCTGCCCCGAGAAGATCGAGGGGGTTCGCAAAGGATACTCTATTTCTCGCTGTGGATAAAGGGAGTGGCGCGGACGAGCGGTATGCATATATGCTAGTGGCATGGACAAGCACCTGCGTACCGCCGCCCCTTTCATCGGCGTTTTCGCGGCAGGCATCGTCGGCATGCTCTTCGTCGGACAGAGCGTCGGCATCTGGTATGCCAACCTCAACCTGCCCCCTTTCACGCCGCCGACCGTCGCGTTCCCCGTTGTCTGGACCTTCCTCTACCTCATCACGGCGACCGCGTGCGCGATCGTCTGGCGCAAAGAGCCGCAGAACGATCACACCGAGGGCTGGGTGCGTTATTTTTTTGTGCAACTTTTCATTAACGCGGGCTGGGTCATCTTTTTCTTCGGCTTTCACTCGATCACGGTCGCATTCGTCGACAACTTCATACTCGTATTCATCGTGCTCGGGCTGACGGCGAGCGCGTGGGAAATCGATCGCACCGTCACCTACCTCATGCTCCCCTATTTGCTGTGGGTCGTCTTCGCGCTCTACCTCACGATGGAGATATGGTCTCTGAATTAGGTTTTGAGTGTACACTGATCGATTGAGAGAACTCTTTTTGTTTGCTATATTTCTTCAGCAAGGGTCTATATACGGAAGTCACATAGACCCGGCGTCCGGAGAAAATGTAAGCGAGCTTCCGCTTTGTTCCTCACTTGGGCCTATAGTAAAGTGGTATTACGCGGCATTCGCATTGCCGAGTCCGGGGTTCGACTCCCCGTAGGTCCACCAAATTTGATTTGCCGAAGAAGTTGCCTCGGGGCTTCGCCCCTCGGCATTGGTTTCCGCCAAGAAATTCCAGGGGGTTTTGAAATCCGCCAAAAGCATTCCCGCCGAAAGTCGGCGGTTCGAGCCGATGGAAACAAGAAAATCTCTCGCCCCCGAGGGATTTTCTTGTTTGGAGAGATTTTCGGCTTGGTTGGCTTCAGTAATCCAGTTTCGCATGAGTTCGAGCCAATGATTACCTTTTCGCTCAAAATCCGATAATTTCTCCTCAAATGTTTTCTTTTCCGCCATTAAAACATTCTTTTTCTCTTGATACTCGCCAAGTTCCAACGCCTCGCCAAGATATGCGTCTGTAAGGCGTTCTAGTCGCGTTTTAATGGCGGAAATTTGATCGCGGAGATTTTGAGCGAAAAGGTCTGATGAGTGGCGGGATTCCTTATTCTCATTTTCCAGTTTTGCTAAAAACTTTTCCCGCCACTCATCGGGCAAAGAAACTTTTTGACACAGATTTTTCACTTGTTCAGTCAAAACATCTTCCCGCAAAAAGCGATTTTCAGAACATTTGATAGTTTTGCTCTTGTGGGTGCAACGATAGTAAATAAATTTCAAACCACTTTTCTTTATGTGTCTTTCGGCGGTTATGGCATAGCCACATACCCCACAAGTAGCAAAACCTAAAAACTGAAAATTCTTTGGTCCTCGCTTTTTGCGGGGCTTCCCATTCTGAACAAGTGCTGTTTGGATTTGGTCAAAAAGTCTCTTTGCAATCATTGGCTTATGCGAACCCACATGCACCTCGCCACGATATTGAAAATGTCCATAGTAAAAGGGATTTTTCAAAATATGTTCAATACTGGCGAGGTGCAAGGGTTTGCCTGTTTTGCTAACCAAGCCAAGAGAAAACATTTTGCGCTGAATTGCCGTGAGCGTATATTGTCCCGTAGCAAAAGCCCCTAACGCTTCTTTTACTTTGCCAAAGGTCTTTTTGTCCGGCTCAATAGTTCGCAATCTCGGCTCATTGAAATATCCCAAAGGGGCTTTTGCTGAAAGTTCGCCACGGCGTATTTTTTGGCGAATACCACGCAAAATGTTTTCTCTTAAATTGTCGGTGTAATACTTTGCTTGTCCGAAGGCGACACTCAACATAAATTTTCCTTGGGGTGTCGCCTCGAACCAGAAAGTAGGGAATTTTAGCGATTGGATTTTGAGAGTATCAACAAGGTAAATCACACGCCCACCATCAATCGAGTTGCGAGCTAAACGGTCTGGATTCCACGCTAAAATTCCCTGTGCATTGCCTTTTTCAATTTCGCCAAGCATTTCGTTAAATACTTCACGACCTGGCTCTTTGGCGGTTTTGCTCTCGTAAAATTCTTTTTCAACGAAAAGGTTGTTTTGCTTGGCGAATTCCCGAAGCTCCGTCAGTTGCGCCTCAATAGACAAAACTTGGCGTTCTTCGTCCTCTGATGATTTACGACAATAAATAAAGTATTTGATCATAGCTTCGGGAATTAAATTTATAAAGGCATTGCACTTACACCGACAATTTCTAAAAATCTCTCCTCATCGGCTCTTGCGCCTTTGGCGCAATCCAAACTTCGTTTGGGAACCGCCGACTTTCGGCGGGAATGCTTTTGGCGGATTTCAAAACCCCCTGGAATTTCTTGGCGGAAACCAATGCCGAGGGGCGAAGCCCCGAGGCAACTTCTTCGGCAAATCAAATTTGGTGGTGTTTGTTTGAAAAAGTTAGAACCCATTTTGCGGAGAACCCCCAAGAATGAGGACGCCCCGCCACCGCCTCGCGGACTCGGCGGACACCAAAGAAAAATGTTCCTTGCTTTTCGGATTTGC
>JAJXVV010000007.1 GCA_021781955.1 bacterium
GGAACAGGAAATATGGTCCTGTCTAATTCACCAACACTGACTGGTCTTACCGTGAACGGCACACTCAATCAATCCGGAGGTTTTGCCTACCTCGGCCAGTACAACACGACCGCGAACCCATTGAATAACGCAACTCCGGGTCTCGCCGTGAGTTGGAATGGTACCAACGGCGGCGGCGAAACTGATCTCTGGAACACTTACACTCCTGCGAGCACTGCTTTTACATTCAAACAACTTAAAACATCGGGTGCTGCACACTCCGACCTCATGACCATTCTTAGTAACGGAGATGTTGGTATCGGTACGACGGGTCCGACCTCACCTCTCACCGTGAACGAGAACACCCCGGGCGGCATTATCGTGCAAGGCGTCTCTGGCGTGAACGGTGGCAACGCGGACTTGCAGCTCTTCACCGCATCTCAGAACGGCGAGTGGGACATTTCTTCGTCGAATTCAGCGGGCGCCTTCACCTTCTGGGATTCCTTGTATGGAACTGGTCCGTTCACTATCGAATCAAACACCCCCTCAAACACGCTCTACGTCAAATCAACAGGTGCCGTCGGTATTGGTACCAATAACCCCGCATACACGCTCGATGTTGCTGGAGACGTGAATGTTTCTTCCGGACATTGCTTCCGGGTTGCAGGCGTGTGCATCGGCTACATAGTCAAACTTGCTGGAATCTACACCAGCACCACAACTGTCAGTAACGCTAAAGTTTCCTTCAGCGGATCGCCAGGCAGTGCGCCGAGCTTCTCTGGCAGCACGCTCACACTTCCAAGCAATACAGTCTCGATTGCAAGCGAAGTGTGGGGCGGTGGCGGCAATACTTCTGCCAGCGGCGGCGGCGGTGGCGGCGGGTATTCATACAAACTCTACACAGCGCCGCTTGCCTCAACTTATTACTACAATATAGGAGGGGCAGCTACTGCGTCTTCGTTTGGAACTGGCTCAGCAACTTCGACTGCCAATGGCGGCGGCGGCGGCTATCAGTATGCCGGCGGCGCGGGTGGCACGGCATCTGGCGGTGATATAAACCTCACAGGTTCTGCGGGCGGTACCGGATCTTATAACCAGACTGTAAGTTATGTTGTTTATACCAATACTGGCGCTGGCGGTAATGCACCGCGTGGCGCTGGCGGTGGTGTTGGTCAATATGACTCTACGGGTTATGGCGGTGGCGGTGGTGGTGCTACCGCGGGCAGTTCAGGCGGCACAGGCGGCGCGGGGGGTATCGTAATAACCATATATGCGACCTCGTCTCCGACTGCCGCCGGCAACGACTACGCTGAAATGTTCCCGGTCAGCAATCCGATGATCAATGCTGGAGACATCGTGGCTGTTGATGCGGGGACACCTGTCTCGATGAAGCTCGCGCAAAAAGGCGATCGCGCACTTGCGGGTGTGATCTCCACGGCGCCAGGACAAACATTGGGAGACCAGGGTACCGTTGGTATGCGTCCTGTTGCACTTGCTGGCCGCGTACCTACCAAAGTCTCGCTCGAGAACGGCCCGATTGCGATTGGCGATAGAATCGCTGTTTCTTCAACACCCGGCGTGGGCATGAAGGCCGGGCCGTTCGATGATTCAGTGGGCATCGCGCTTGAGAGCTACGACGGCACACAGGCTTCGAGCACCATCACAGTATTTATCGATCTGCAGAAGGGAATTGATATCAACGCAATCGGCATGACGCTCTTGGGGAGCAATACAGCGCTCTCTGCCGTTCCGACGGCAACATCATCGAGCGCAACGTCAACGGCATCTGCATCATCGGGATCGTTCGACTTTGTAGGAGGCATGATGAATGCGATTGCTTCGCGTATTGGGCTTGTCGTGGCATCATCGGCGTCGAGTTCCGCCACTTCAACCGCGGCAACTTCAACTGCGGCTACCTCAACGGCTGTAACATCGGCCGTGGATGAATTCATGAACAGCATCTTCACGCAGATTATTGCGTGGATGAGCAATGCGAACAACGGAGTTGCTGACTTCTTTGCGAACCGCGTGCACGCGAAGCAGTTGTGCCTTGCGAAGGCGGACGGCACCGAGGTGTGCGTGACGGGCGATCAGCTTGCGGCGGCGATCGCGGCAGGCGCGGGCACCTCCACGACCGCAACATCGACGCAAGGACCGCTCATTTCGGTGAACGGCAACAACCCTGCGAGCGTGGCGATCGGTTCCGTGTATAACGACCTCGGCGCGACGATCACTGGTCCGCAGGCCGACCTCAATCTCGGCATCGACGCGACGGTCGACGGCGGCGCGACCACGACGGCAACCAAGGTCTCAGTCAACACTGCGAAGGCAGGCACGCATACGATCCTCTACTTTGCGACCGATCAAAACGGCGTGACCGGATACGCGACGCGCTCGGTAGTGGTGTACGATCCGTCCGCGACCACTACGAGTGCCACCACGACCACCACTACCACCACGCCTCCTGCCACCACGACGACCGCAACGCCAACCGCAACAACGACGGCGACCACATCGACCACACAATCAACTTCGCCAGCCACAACAACGACCGCAACGTCAACGGCGACATCAGCCACGGCTCCTGTCGCCACGACGACCGCAACGACGACCAGCAGCACGACTTCCACGAGCACTCCGGCAACTTCAACTTCTACGACCACAGCGACAACAACGAGCAGCACCTCAACTCCTACGACGACCACGAGCACCTCGACCGCCACGACCACGAGCGGCACCATCATATAGATGATAGGGTAGGAGACATATGAAAGAGCAATCCCGCAAACTACTTTCGATCATAGCGGCGACCGCGCTCGTCGTGAGTTCGTTCGGCATCTTCCCGCAGAGCGCGCATGCCGTTTCGTGCGGTTTCGGCACCGACAACGGCAGCGGCGTATGCGTCGGCTTTCTCACCTCCGGCACAAGCTGGACCGCCCCGAGCGATTGGAACCCTTCGAACAACACGATCGAAACGATCGGAGGCGGCGGTGGCGGCGGCGCGGGTACAACGAACAGCGCAAATGGCGCAGGAGGAGGAGCAGGAGGGGGAGGATACTCGAAGATATCGAACTTCAGTTTGGCGCCGGGTAGTTCCGTCGCCTACTCTGTTGGCGCTGGCGGTGGCGGCGGAGCATCTAGCGGAGCGGCAGGGAGCGCTGGCGGCGATAGTTATTTCTGCAACTCGACATCAAATTGTGCTTCTATCGCAGGCACGGCTGTCGTTGTTGGTGCAAAAGGCGGCACGGCCGGGTCTTCTCATACTGCCGGGATTGGCGGCGGGCAGAGTGGTGACACGGGGGGCGTTGGTACGACCCAAAACTTGGGAGGGAATGGAGGCGGCGTAGCGTATACCAGCAGCTATTCACAATATTTTTTTGTTGCCGGCGGCGGCGGCGGCGGTGCCGGCCCCCTAGGGAGCGGTGCCAGCGGAGCTCCTTCCTGGGGAAATGCTGCCGCAACTGAGTCAGGTACTGGCGGCGGAGGAGGAAACGGAGGCGGAACAGCCGGCACAAATACGAGCAGTACTGCTTCATGCGCAGGGGGCAATGGTGGTAATAATGCTCAGGGGTCGGGCGGCGGTATCGGCGGCCTCTCTACATGCACAGGCTCCTCTGGTGGGAATGCAGGAAATGGCTCGAATGGCGGCGGCGGCGGCGGTGCCGGTGCCGGCTCTTACAGTATTGGAACAGCTGGCGCGGGCGGTACGGGAATTGAGTGGAATGCCTCGTATGGTTCAGGAGGTGGAGGCGGTGGCGGGGGAGGCTACGGTAGCGCGGGAAGCACTCCTGGGGGGGCGGGCGGTTCTTATGGCGGTGGCGGTGGCGGCGGCGGCTCCAGTAGTGTTGGTTTTAGTAGCGGCGGCAACGGAGCACAAGGTTTGATTGTGATTACATACACCCCAACCGTAGCCCCTCCCGCTCGGCACATCATTCTTTTCCAGGGGTATAAATTGAAGATTTTCTCGAATTATGGCTCGAAGCCGAGCATCATCATCTATCAACTTTAGTATGCGGATGGAGAAGGGCGACCTATTTCTCTTGAGCGCGGTGGCGGTAGTAATCATCACGCTTGGCATAGGATTTTGGTTCATGAAGGGACGAGAAGCGCCGACGCCGCAAGCGACGCCAATCGCGACTTCAAATCCGCTTTTCGGTCTCCCAGGCGGTGATGCGGGGATAAAGGGTTCTGGCGCTTCGCCGGCGCCGCGCACGCCGCCGGCAGGTCAGCTCGAATATCACAACGTTCAGTACGGTTTCTCGCTCTTCTATCCGCAGAAACTCTCGGTAAAGCGATACGACGATCGTGGCGCGACCACACTTGTCTTTCAAAGCGTCGATCCGCCCGAAGGATTCCAGGTGTTCGTTGTTCCGTATAGCGGCACGACAGTGAGCGCGCAGCGCTTCGCGATGGACGAGCCTTCGGGCGAGCGGGTCAACCCGCGCTACGGCACGATCGACGGCGCCAACGTGGCCACCTTCTATAGTACGAGCCAGACACTTGGCGATACCTACGAAGTGTGGTTCATCCACGGCGGCTACCTCTACGAGGTGACGACCTTAAAACCGCTCGATACCTGGCTCCAGAGCATCATGCAGACGTGGCAGTTCATCTGACAAAAAGAATCCCGCGAGTCTTTTCATGGTTGTACACAGGAGAGGGGCGGGTCGGATGAGGTACACTAGGTGCATATGGCACGCATAGCGATAAATGGGTTCGGTAGAATCGGGCGAGGGTTTTACAGGGCGGCGCACGCCAGGGGCGATCTCGAGATCGTGGCGATCAACGATCTCACGACGCCTGAGAATCTGGCTTACTTATTGAAATACGACACCGTCTACAAGCGCGCCCCGTTTTCCGTGGCGGCGAAGGGGAGCGCGCTCGTCATCGACGGGAAGGAGATTCCTATCCTTACGGAAAAGGACCCGGCCGCGCTGCCGTGGAAAGACCTTGCCGTTGATGTGGTCGTCGAATCGACGGGCTTTTTCACGAAATTCGAGGATGCGCACAAGCACGTGCAAGCGGGAGCGAAGCGGGTCGTTATCTCCGCGCCGGGGAAAGGCGATGAATCCGTCGGCGCGACCGTGCTCATGGGGCTCAACGAGGAGAAGATGGGCACCTGCGCGGTTACGTCCAACGCCTCATGCACCACCAACGCCGCTTCGCCCCTCATCGCGATCCTCGATGAAGCGATAGGCATCGAAAAGGCCATCCTCTCGACGACGCATGCCTACACCGCGAGCCAGGCGATCGTCGATTCTCCGGCGAAGAAAGACATGAAGGAGGGTCGCGCGGGCGCGCAGAATATCGTGCCCACCTCGACCGGCGCGGCGATCGCGGTCACCAAAGCTTATCCGGCGCTCGCGGGCAAGTTCGACGGCATCAGCTTGCGCGTGCCGGTACCCGCCGGCTCCATCGCGGACGTCACGTTCATCGCGAAACGCCCGACCAGCAGGGAAGAGGTCAACGATCTCCTGAGAAAGGCGGCCGCCGATCCCCGCTGGGAGAACACGTTCGCCGCATCCGATGACGAACTCGTCTCTTCGGACATCATCGGCGAGCCGTTCGGCGCCATTGCCGACCTCGGCATGACGCGCGTCGTCGACGGCACGCTCGTCAAGGTGCTCTCGTGGTATGACAACGAGGCTGGGTACGTGCACACCTTGGTCGAGCATGTCGCGGCGGCCGCCGCGAAGCTTTAGACCGATGCGCTCGCTATGAAGATCTATTTCGCGGCCGATCACGCCGGTTTCGAGCTTAAAGGCGCGCTCATCGAATTCGTTCGCGGGCTGGGGCATGAACCGGAAGATTGCGGGGCGTTTGCGCACGACAAGGACGATGATTATCCGGGATTCGTCGCCGCAGCATCGCGCGCCTTGGCGCGCGATGCTGCGGCGGCCCTGCCTTCGCGCGCGGTCGTCATCGGCGGCTCCGGCCAGGGCGAAGCCATCGTCGCCAACCGCTTCAAAGGCGTACGTTGCGCGCTTTATTACGGCGCTCCGGGGCGTTCGCAAACCGACATGAGCGGCAAAGAGCTCGACATTCTCGCCTCGACCCGCGAGCACAACGATGCCAACGCGCTCTCGCTCGGCGCACGCTTCGTCACGGAAGATGAGGCAAAGCAGGTACTCAAAAAATGGCTTGAAATAAGCTTTCCTGGCGAGGAGCGGCACGCACGCCGCATCCGCGCGATAGACGCTGCGTAAGAGCTATCCACAGCCCGCCGCCGCCCTTTGGGCGGCGGCGGGCTACAATACGCGTGTGGAATAAGACGTTCTTTCGCTATTTATTAATTTAGCAAGCGTAAAAAATATGAAGACTCTTAGCAAACAGCGCGGTTTCACCCTGATCGAACTCTTGGTGGTCATCGCCATCATCGGCCTCTTGGCCTCGATCATCTTGGCCTCGCTCAACAGTGCCCGCGCCAAAGGCCGCGATGCGCGCCGCATCGCCGACCTGAAAGACATGCAGACGGCGCTCGAGCTTTACTACAGCAGCAACAACAACGCGTATCCGACGACCGCGGCTGGTCTCGCTGCGCTCGCGCCCACCTACATCGCAACGGTACCGACGGATCCGGGCAGCTTCTCGTACACGTACGCGGTAAGTACCACCAGCCAGCAGTATTGCATCGAGGCTCGCCTCGAAGGCTCGCTCCCGACCGGTGGCGTCTCGGCTTGCGCGAACGGCGTAGTTCCAGCCGCTCCGTCCGGTTCTGGCGGTGTCGTGGACGCCGTAGGTAACTAAAAAGAGCTTGCTGATACCACCTATGCTTAACGCACGTAAAGATTCCGGCTTCACCCTGATCGAACTCTTGGTGGTCATCGCCATCATCGGCCTCTTGGCCTCGATCATCTTGGCCTCGCTCAACAGTGCCCGCGCCAAAGGCCGCGATGCGCGCCGCATCGCCGACCTGAAAGACATACAAACGGCGCTTGAACTCGAATACAGCAGCGCCGGCAACGCGTACCCGGCTGCTGGCACGGCCGGCGCTCTTCCGCCCACGCTCGCGCCCACCTACATGGCGACGCTGCCGACGGATCCCGGCTCGAATTCGTACACGTACGCGATTTCCAGCGATGGTCAGCACTACTGCATGGAAGCTCGCCTCGAAGGCTCGCTCCCGACAGGCGCTGCTGCGGCGTGCTACAGCACGGTAACCGGGGTCGCCCCAGGCGGCAGCGGCGGCAGCGTGTACTTCGTCACGCAATAATCTGAGGTAATCCGCCGGCCTCGCGTGCTCAAGTACGAGCGCGGTCACGGATATCACGGCCGCAGGCGACGACTCCTACGTCGATCCGTAGGCGTCGACCGCTCGCACAGCGCACCATCCCGCCGATCGGCGGGATGGTGCGTTATACTGTTTCGCGATGCCCGAGATCATCCCTACCAACACCTGCCCGAAGGACCTCGCCGAGCTTGCCGAGCGCTCGCGCGCTTTTGCGGCATACGCGCCGCAGGTGCAGCTCGACGTGTGCGACGGCTCGTTCGTGCCGGCGATCTCGTGGCCATACGGGGCAGGGCAGTGGGACGAACTTGTGCGCATGACACAGGTAGGCGAGAAGCTTCCGCATGCCGAGGCCGTCCGCTATGAAGCGCACCTGATGATAGAGAGCCCGCGCGCATGCGGCGAGCTTTTGGCGCAGGTCGGCGTGCCGCGCATCATGGGACACTTTGAAGCGTCGGGTTCTATCGATAACGCTCGCGAGACGCTGCGTGCGTGGCGGGAGAGCGGCGCGCGCGAGGTCGGCCTCGCGCTCCTCATCGATACGCCGCTTGAGCGCGTTGAGCCTCTCATCGCGGAGCTCGACTGCGTGCTCCTCATGTCGATAGAGAAACTCGGCGCGCAGGGCGCCGCCTTCCAACCGCGCATCTATGAGCGAATCCGGCAACTCCACGCGGCGCACCCCTCGCTTACCGTTGCCATAGACGGCGGCGTCTCCGAGCAGAACATTGCCGAGCTCGCGCGCGCGGGCGCCTCGCGGTTCGGGGTCGGTTCCGCGATATCCAAAGCCGCCGACCCGAAGAAAGCCTACGAGACGCTCTTCTCGCTCGCTATCCACACGCAGGATTGAGTCCGGGAGCGGACGATGCTACATTTACGACATATGGGGGGGACACGAACTTCGCGCGCGGCCAGCTCGCGTGCAGCCGGTTTTACGCTCATCGAATTGCTCGTCGTCATCGCCATCATCGGCCTCTTGGCCTCGATCATCTTGGCCTCGCTCAACAGTGCCCGCGCCAAAGGCCGCGATGCGCGCCGCTTGGCCGATCTCAAAGAGATCGCGAACGTTATGGCGTTGACAGACAACGGCGCGTCGCCCGTTACGCTCGTTGGCTGCACCGCCGCGGATTCGAACGTATCGAAATGCACGACCCCGAATCTTTCTGCCTACAAGGATCCCTCAGGTGCGACGGCCGCTTGCGGGACGAGCAATACGAGCTCGTGCGACTACGCGATTGGTTCTCAATCGTCCGTCATGGCGGGAAACCCCACAACGCAGAATTTCGAAGTCTGTGCCTATCTTGAGACGGCTTCAGGCCCGCTTACGTCGCCCGGTATGGTCAGCATTACCTCGAACGGCACGGTCGTGGCAGGTTGCAACTGATCGTCACCGCGATCAGCCGGTCTCGCTCATTGGGTGCGCGCGCGTAAGACACATCTTGCTATACTACAGGTATGCAGCCGCTGACCGATTCCGAAGCGAAGGATCTTGCGCTCAAGGCGAACGCGATCCGGCAGACCATCATCGAGATGCTGGTCGAAGCCGGGTCGGGCCACACGGCCGGCCCACTGGGCATGGCGGATATTTTCACCGCGCTCTATTTCCGCGTGCTCAAACACGACCCGAAGCGGCCCGACTGGCCGGAGCGCGACCGGCTCATTCTTTCGAATGGCCACATTGCGCCGGTGCGCTACGCGGCGATGGCGCACGCCGATTACTTTCCCGTCGAGGAGTGCCTCACGCTCCGCACGTTCGGATCGCGCTTGCAGGGGCACCCCGAGCGCGACATGCTCCCCGGCTTGGAAACGACCTCGGGGCCGCTCGGCTCCGGACTTTCGCAAGCGGCAGGCATGGCCTACGCGGCGCGCATGGATAGCAAGAAATTCCACGTCTACTGCGCGATGTCCGACGGCGAGCACGACGAGGGCAACGCGTGGGAAGCGATCATGTTCGCCGGCGCGAAGCGGCTCGGCAACCTCACTGGTATCATGGATCGCAACAACATCCAGATCGACGGCGACACCGAAGACGTGATGCCGCTGGAGCCTTTGCGCGACAAGTACGAAGCGTTCGGCTGGCATGTCATCGAGACCGACGGCCACGACATCCCGCGCTTCATCGCGGCATGTGAAGAGGCGAAAGCCATAGTCGAAAAGCCCGTGCTCATCCTCGCGCACACTATTCCGGGCAAGGGTATCGCCTCGATCGAGCATGATTACCGCTGGCACGGCAAGCCGCCGTCGCGCGCGGAAGGCGACGCGTTCCTCGAGGAGCTGCGTTCCGAGCGCCGTCGGATCGATGGGGTATAGTGCTCTCACATGAGATCGCGCGGCTTCACCCTGATCGAACTCTTGGTGGTCATCGCCATCATCGGCCTCTTGGCCTCGATCATCTTGGCCTCGCTCAACAGTGCCCGCGCCAAAGGCCGCGATGCGCGTCGAGTTGCGGATCTCCACAGCATTCAAACCGCGCTTGAACTGTACTACAGCGACCACAACGGGTACCCAAGTTCTTCCGGAAATTGGTGGAACAGCACGTCGGGAACAAGTTGGATAACGGGTCTTGTACCGACCTACATAGCAGCGGTACCTCAGGATCCTGTCAACGTAGGCTCGCCCGAACAGTATTACTACTACAATTCCGACGGTACCAGTTACTGTATCCAGATATCGCAAGAAAGTTCATCCGCGCAGACGAATCCTATGTATTGGGGGGTCTGGAGCGGCACGTACAAGCTCCGCACGGGGCAGGGCACACCGACCGCGCTGACATGGTGCCAGACGCATTAAGAATTATCGTGGGCAGTGTACAATGCCAGTGAATGAGCGAGATCCACTTTCAAACCGATGAACCGAGTCACACGCATCGCGCGGCCGAATTAGCGCCGCGGATCGTCACGCTGCTCGTCCAAAAAGGAATCGTCTCTAATGAGCAGCAGGCGTACTACGTGCTCGCGGGACTCGCTGCGCTGTTTGCGGCCATCGCGCTGGCGGTGTGGCATATGTCGAGCGGCAGTATCAGTACCGTTGATACGTCGCGCTTGACTGCCCCTCCGCCTTCCGTCGGTCCAAGTCAATGATCGTATGAACGGAGGTAGTATGTTCGGTCCAAAATAGTTCATGAGGCGTTCAGGCTTGGTATCATAGACTGGTCACGAACAAGTACGAACATGCGCTCAGTCCAGATACACAACGGCCACTTCCTGACCCTCTCTCGCGGCGAGGAGGTCACGAGCTCGATACAGGAATTCTGCGAGAGTCAGAAAATGCACTGGGCGCTCATACAGGCGATCGGCGCGGTCGAGGACGTGGAAATAGGGTACTACGACGCGCCGAGCCGCGAGTACGTGTTCATACAAGACGACGGCCCGTTCGAGGTCGCGAGCCTCTCCGGCAACGTCGCCGAGCTCGACGAAGAGCCCGTCGTCCACCTGCACGCGGTGCTTTCGCGGGCGGACCGGACGCTCGGATGCATCGGCGGCCACCTGCGTTCGGCGCGCGTGTCGCTCACGCTCGAAGTGTGCCTGTGGGAAGTGAGCCAGCCGCTCGTACGGGAGTTCGATGACGAGACTGGTCTCGACTTGATCGAGTTGTAGGACGCACCGCCGCGCAGATTTATACGGTACAATACGGTATCGCTATGCTTGATCCGGAACAAAAGCTCGCCGAGAACATTTTCGAGAACCCCGCGCTCGCCTCGACGCGCGAAGGCTTTGGCAAGGGCGTCGTCGAGGCGGGCCGCGCCGACGAGCGTATCGTCGTGCTCACCGCCGACCTCTCCGAATCGACGCAGGCGCACTTGTTCCAAAAAGAATTTCCCGGGCGCTTCGTGCAGATGGGCGTGGCCGAACAGAATCTCGCGGCCGTCGCTTCCGGCATGGCGGCCTACGGCAAGATCCCGTTCATAACCTCGTACGCGGCGTTCAATCCGGGCCGCAACTGGGAGCAGGTGCGCACGACCATCGCGCTCAACAACGTGCCCGTCATCGTGTGCGGCATGCACGCGGGCGTGTCCGTCGGTCCCGACGGCGCGACGCACCAAATGCTCGAGGATGTCGCGCTCATGCGCGCCATTCCCAATATGACGGTCATTTCAGCGTGCGACGCCGAGGAGGGGAGGAAGGCGACGATCGCGGCGGCAAGCTTAGGCAAGCCGGTCTACCTGCGCTGGGGGCGCGACAAGACGCCGATCATGACGACTGCGGATTCGCCGTTCGAACTCGGCAAAATGAACGTGCTCTGGAAGAATGATGCGCCTCACGCCGCGATATTCGCCACGGGGCCGCTCGTCCACAACGCGCTCAAAGCCGCGCGCGATCTCGAGCAGGCGGGCACGCACGTGACGGTCGTCAACGTGCACACCATCAAGCCGCTCGACAGGGACACGCTCCTGCGCGAGGCGAGAAAGGCGGGCGCGGTCGTCTCCGTTGAGGAGCATCAGACGGCAGGAGGTTTGGGCGGCGCAATTGCCGAAGTGCTCGCGCAAGAGTCGCCGCTCCCGATGGAGTTCGTCGGCGTACATGATCGTTTCGGACAGAGCGGCACGCCGCAAGAGCTCGTCGAGCGCTACGGCATGGGCGTGCCGCACATTGTCGAGGCGGTAAAAAAGGTCGTCAGGAGAAAAGGTTCGGTTTAAATCGTTCGTATGCTGCACGCAGATTTCTTCAAACAACGAGTGAATTTCCTCATCAGCGCGAGCTTCATCCTCGTTTTCGGTCTTTTCATGATGACGAGAATACTCGCCGCTGAGCAGCTCGCCGGTCCGCTCGTCGACGTCGCGACAGCAACACAGACTGCATTGGGGCAAAAGTAAAAGCCCGTGCGCGATAGCGCCGGGCTTTTGGACGAGTGGCCGCACGGTCACCCAAAAACGTGAACAAGGGCTTTGAGGGGCCAGTTCACGATCGGGACATAGTCCCACTGCGAACCATTCGCGACCATGAGGAGGATCAGCATGTTATAGCCAACCCAGACCGACCCGATGATCGCCGCGCCCTTTGCCAAGAGCTTCAAGATACGCATCACACAACTCCACGAACTAAGTAGGGGAGTAGCTGCGCGAACAAATCGCGGCAGCTTTCCCGGATAGAATTATATCACACCAACATGTACTGTCAAGTGCGGTAAAACCCCGCGTTACAGCTCCGTCGCTTGGAAGTCCGCGGGGCGCGCGGCGTAGAGAGCTTCGATCTCGTCGTGCGCGAGGAGTTTCGTCTGCGCGCCGATACCTTGCACCACAGACGCTGCGTTGATGAGGCCGCGCATGAGCGCCTCGTGCGGCGCAAGACCGAGCGCGATGTACGAGACGGTCGTCGATGCGGTCGCGTCGCCGGCGCCGGTGCGCGAAACGGGCGGCGCGAGATCCGGGTACATCGGCAGGTGCCACGCCTTTCCGTCGGTGTCTAAAATGTTCGATCCGTTCGGACCGTCGGTCACGACGACGATCTTGGGGCCGAGCGCGCGAATACCCTCCATAAGCTCCTTCACGTCGGGCGCGGTCGTGCCAAGGATGGTCTGAGCTTCTTCCTTGTTGCAGAAAAATATCTCGGTCACCGCGTAAATATCCTTAAGCTCGGTTGCGCCGAGTTTTATCTGGAACGTGCCCGGCTGGAAGACGAGTTTGGTCTCTGGATGTGCGGCGCAGTATCGCGCGACCTCGTGGTGGAAGTCTTTGGCGCTCTCGGAAATGGACGAGAAGTAGAGGTAGCGCGGCGGCTCGGCGAAATCCGGCAAGCGATAGTCGTACGACTCGTGCTTGATGAGGATCGTGCGCTCGGGGCCGTACATGAGCACGTAGTGGTAATTGGTCTTCTTGCCTTTCTCGGTGGTCACGAATTCGTCGGCGACCCCTTGCGCGCGCAGGGTGTCGAGACAGTGCGCGCCGTTCTCGTCATCGCCGATCCAGGTGACGAATGCCGACGAAAGCCCGATGCGGCGCGCGGAAACGGCCGCGTTCGCGGCGTTGCCGACCGCTCGCACCTCGGTCATCTCCTCGTACGGCACTTTATCGCCGAAGCGTACGCACAGCTCGCGTACGCCGTGGTCCACGAGTTCCTCGGCATCTTTCAATCTGATAAAAGCATCGGTCGTGATATCACCGATCGCGACGAAGTCGTACTGCATGGATCCATTGTACTACACGTGCGGGCCTGGAGTTTCGTCTTGCCAAAGGTGGAGAAATCCGTATACTGCAGCCCATGTTGACGCTTGAGGTCACGCCGCGCGGCAAGGAAGTTGCCGCGATGATCCGCGAGGGCGGGCTTGTTCCGGCTGTCTGTTACGGTCCCAAACAAGAGGCGACCTCTTTCTCGGCCGATGCGCGCAACCTCGAGCAAGTGTGGCGACAGGCAGGCGAAACGACCATCGTTGTGCTCAAGGGCCTCGGTGAAGACAAAGAAACGCTCATCCGCGACGTGCAGTTCCATCCGGTCTCCGGCGCCGTGCTGCACGCCGATTTTTACGTGCTTGAAAAAGGCAAGAAGATCCGTGTGAGCGTGCCGCTCCAGTACATCGGCCAGGCGCCGGCGGAGAAAGCGGGCGGCATTATCTCCAAAGCGGTGCACGAGATCGAGATCGAGGTCGCGCCGGCCGAGTTGCCGCATCACTTGGAGGCCGATCTCTCGAAGCTCGCGAATATCGGCTCGCACATCACCGTAGGCGACATCCCGCTGCCGCCTTCGGCGAGGCTCATCACCGATGGCGAAGAGATCGTCGCGTCCGCGACCGCGTTCGTCGAAGAGAAAGAAACGACGGTCGCTTCCGAAACGGTCATTCTTACCGCAAAACAGGAAGTCCCGGCTGCTGGCGGAGGCGCCGCGCCCGTCGAAGAGAAGAAATAACGCGTTCCCCTTTCCACGTTCGATCGAACGAGCCGCGCGCGCAACGCGCGCGGCTCTTGGTATACTGGAAGCTTGTCTCGTATGCTCCAGGGAGTTTTGAGTATTACCATCGCAATCGCCGTTCTCGCTGCGCCGCTGGCGGCCTTTGCCGATACTGCCCAACAGAAAGCCGCGCTCCAGGCGCAGCTCGACGAGATCAATACGGAGATAGCGCAGAACCAGGCCCAGCTCGTAACGCAACAGAAACAACGCACCTCGTACGAGCGCGACGTCGCCATTCTCGACTCGAAGATCCAGCAGGCGCAATTACAGATAAAGCAGCGCAACCTCACAATATCGCAGATCGAGAGCGATATCGCGGATAAGCAAACCGGCATCGCGGCGCTCGATTCGCAGGTCGCGAAAGGGCAAGATTCGCTCGCGCAGATCCTGCGGCGCACGCAGCAGATCGACGGCCTTTCGTTCACCGAAGTCGCGCTCGCGGGCTCGTTCTCCGACCTTTTTAGCGAGATGAGCGATTTCGATGCGATACAGCGCGCGCTCGGCGATTCGTTCACGCAGATGGCGGCGCAGCGTGCGGATCTCGCCGCGCGCGAAATCGCTCTCCAAGATCAGCAGCAAGAGGAGCAGAGCCTCTTGCAGGTGCAGGTACTGCAGCAGAACGCGCTCAAAGCGACCGAGCAGCAGAAGCAGGATTTAGTCAACGCCGCCAAAGGCCAAGAATCGATCTATCAGCAGATCATCGCGGACAAGCAGCAGACCGCCGCACAGATAAAAGCCGAGCTGTTCTCGCTCAACAACGCGAACCATACAACCTCGTTCGGCGACATGTACTCGTACGCGAAAGAAGCGAGCGCGGTGACGGGCGTCGCACCCGAGTTCATCCTCGCCATTCTCACGGAGGAGAGCGATCTCGGCCAGAACACCGGCTCGTGCACCTATGAGAGCGCGATGAGCCCGAGGCGCGACGTTCCGGATTACTTGCAGATCATGTCGCAGCTTGGGCTCGATCCGGATTCCGAGAAAGTGTCGTGCGCGCAAAGCTATGGCGCCTACGGCGGCGCCATGGGCCCGGCGCAGTTCATCCCCTCGACGTGGACGCTCTACCAAGACCGCATCGCACAGGCAACGGGGCAGAATCCGCCCAATCCTTGGGACCCGCGCACGGCCACCTTCGCGACCGCGATCTACATGAGCGATCTCGGTGCCGACGCGGGCACGCTCGCTTCCGAGCGGCAGGCGGCATTGCGCTACCTCGCCGGCAGCCACTGGCAGAATCCCGCGTACGCGTTCTACTGGCAGAGCGTGCAAGGCTACATGCAGCAGTACCAGCAGAACATCAATGTTCTCAACGGATCGTAAAGCGGGTTGCGCGGAGCGCCACTTTTCTGTATAGTGCCGGGACATGAAAAAGGATATCCATCCGCAGGAATATCGGGAGGTCATCTTCGAGGACGTTACCTCGGGGAAGCGCTTTCTCATTGGCTCGACTATCGATACCGAAAAGACCGACAAGTGGGATGACGGGAAGGAATATCCGGTGGTGCAGGTGGAAATTTCCTCCGCTTCGCACCCGTTCTACACCGGTATCTCCAAGACCATCGACACCGCCGGCCGCGTCGAGAAGTTCAACAAGAAGCGCGCGGCCGCGAAGAAGCCTTCCTCTAAAAAGTAACGACCCTGATGCGCCGCGCCCCGCTTTCGCGGGGCGCGGCGCTACGCGAGTGCTATGGCCGACCTAGAACACATCGATCCGCTCGAATACGCAGACGACCACCGCGTCTCTTTCTTGGTGGCCGAGTGGCAGCGGCTGACACAAGCCGAGAAGGATGCGCAGGAGCTTGTCGAGCTCGATCCGTCGATGAAAGGGCTCGCGGAGAAGGAGCTCGAGGAGATAGAAGCGCAAAAGAATACCTTGCTTGAGCAAATGGAGAAGATAGTCGGCGCGCCAGGCGAGCGCGAATGGCCGAACGAGATCGTCCTCGAAGTGCGCTCCGGCGTCGGCGGCGAGGAAGCGTCGCTCTTCGCCGAGGAACTCGCGGCGATGTACCTGAAATACGCGGAGTCGCACGGCTGGAGCGTTCGCAAGCTCTCCGAAAGTCGCGCTGCGCTCGGCGGGTATAAGGAAGCGGATTTTGAGCTAAAGGGCGAGGGCGCGTATCGCACGCTGCGTTTCGAGACGGGCGTGCACCGCGTGCAGCGCGTCCCGGCGACCGAAAAGCAGGGGCGCATCCACACCTCGACCGCTTCGGTCGTCATTCTTCCGATATACAAGCGCACGAAGATCGAGATCAATCCGGCCGATATCGAGATGGAGACCTCGCGCTCCGGCGGCGCGGGTGGGCAAAATGTGAACAAGGTGGAGACTGCGGTGCGTATCATTCACAAGCCGACCGGTATCGACGTGCGCTGCACCTCGGAGCGCTCGCAGGCGCAGAACAAGGAAAAGGCGCTCAAGCTTCTCGCGAGCCGTTTGCAGCAGATGCAAGACGAGGAGGAGGACCGCAAGCGCGCGGCGGATCGCAAACAGCAGGTGGGCACGGGCGACCGAAGCGAGAAAATCCGCACCTACAATTTCCCGCAAGACCGCGTGACCGACCACCGCATCAAGGAATCATGGTCCAATCTCCCCAAGATAATGAACGGCGAGATCGGCGACCTCCTCGCCGCGCTCGACCGCGCAGAAGGCGGGGAAGTTGCGCAGGAAAGCTGAGTTTGCTAGTATCACGCCACATGTCCACCGATATCAAAGCGCTCTTCGACGCCGGGACGCACTTCGGCTATGGCCGCGCGCGGCGCCATCCGACCGCCGCGCCGTACCTCTTCGGTACCAAAGACCGCACCGACATCTTCGATCTCGAGGAGACGGGCCGCAAGCTCGAAGCCGCCGCCGCGTTTGTTTCTTCGGTTTCGGGGAGCGGCAAGCAGGTACTTTTCGTCTCCGGCAAGCAGGAAGCGCTCGTGATCGTGAAAGAGACGGCGGAACGCATCGGCGCGCCGTACGTCGCGGGCCGCTGGATCGGCGGGACCCTGACCAATTTCAAGAATATCCGCAAACGCATCGAGCGTCTCCAGAAGCTCATGGCCGAACGCGATTCCGGCGAGCTTGAGAAGTACACAAAGAAGGAACGCCTGCTTATCGACCGCGAGATCGAGGAGCTCTTGGGCCGCTTCGGCGGGCTCGTGAACATGCCCGAGCTTCCGGCCGCGCTCTTCGTCGTCGATACGCGCCATGAGGCGACCGCCGTGCAGGAGGCGAACCAACTCAAGATACCGGTCGTCGGGCTCGCGAGTTCCGACTGCGATTTCTCGCTCGTGCGGTATCCCATCCCTGGCAATGACACCTCCGTGCGCAGCGTTTCGTTCGTCGCTAAAGAGATCGCCGACGCGTACCAGGCAGGCAAGAAGGTCGCCGTCGCGAAGCCGCAAGTTGCGGCAAAGTAGCGCGCAATACGCTCGTCGCACCTTCTACTACTTGCGCGTTTTCCTTTTTACCCGATACTTATCCCCGTATGGCTACCACAGAAGAGATCAAGGCGCTCCGTGATCTGACGGGCGTGTCCGTTATGCAGTGCAAGAAAGCGCTCGAAGAGGCGGGCGGTGACATGGAGAAAGCGAAGATCATCCTGCGCAAACATAGTGCTGCGATCGCCACGAAGAAGGCGGATCGCGAGCTCGGCGCGGGCGTCGCGGCCGCGTATACGCACGCAGGCGGCTCGGTCGTCGGCGCGGTCGTACTCGCGTCCGAGACCGATTTCGTTTCAAAGAATGAGGAATTCGCGCGATTGGCGTACGACATTGCGATGCACGTAGCGGCGATGAACCCGCAGTTCGTGTCTCGCGACGACGTGAGAGAATCCGACCTGAAAGCCGCGCGCGAGGTCTTTGCCAAGGAGGTCGAGAAAGTGCCCGAAGCGGCGCGTTCCAAGGCGCTCGAAGGCAAGGTGGACAGCTACCTGCGCGAGCGGGTGCTTCTGGAACAGCCGTTCGTGAAGCAGGGCGACCTCACCGTACGCCAGCTCATCGATGCGGCCGTACAGAAGTTCGGCGAGAAGATCGCGATCGTCAAGATGGCGCGTCTCTCCGTGAAGTGACCATGACACTTCTCGCTGCGGCTATATTCTCCCTGTCGCTCGTCGGCATCATCGCGCTCTTTGTGCTCAAGCAGCAGGAGCTGAAGCGCGGCGCCGTCTTTTTTCCGGACGCCCGCTTGCAGGCGGATAAGCGCGCGATGCGCCTGAAGGAACTCGCGCTCGCGGCGCGCAGCGATCTTTCCAAAGTGCCGCCGCTCATGGTGCGCACGGGCCGCACGCTCGTCCATGATGCGGCGCTCACCTCCGCGGGTATCGCGCGCGCTGCCGAGCGCGGTGCGTACCGCATTGCCGATCTCGTTTCCCACAAGCGCCACTTCGAGCGCCGCGAGACGCGCTCCGAGTTCCTCAAAAAGGTCGCGGAGCATAAAAGCAGCGGGCTTGATACGGCGAGCGAAGACGGGCACAATACGTAAGTGCCGCCTTAGCTCAGCGGTAGAGCAACTCTTTTGTAAAGAGAAGGTCCCCGGTCCGAATCCGGGAGGCGGCTCCGAACATTATGAACGACACGCATAACTCGCCGTACTGGTACCTGCACGTTGCTCGCGCGACCGACCTCACCGGCTGGGACGCGCGCGTGTACCGGGCGCTCGAAATGCTGCCCGGGGCGCTTTCGATCGGTACGCTCGTGCTGTTCGTCGGTCTTTCGTTTTGGCATCCGGCCGTTGCGGCGTTCCTCACCATAGCTTTTTCCATTTATTGGGTGTTCAAGACGTTCTATCTTTCGCTCCACTTGCGGCACAACTTCGTGCGTATGCGCCACCACATGGCGCTCGATTGGAACGAGCGCCTCGAGGGTATCCCGCACGACCACCTACTGCAGCTCGCCATGTTCCCGCTCTACCGGGAAAGTTACGAGGTGATAGCGGAAAGCATCGAGGGGTTGCTCGCCGCGAAGTGGGACTCGAAGCGGATCGCGCTCGTCGTTGCGACCGAGGCGCGCGGGGGAGCGGAGGATGCGGAAAAGGCGCGGCGCATCATTGAGCGGTACGGTCACCGCTTTTTCGCTGCCATCGCGACGACGCATCCCGCCGACCTCCCCGGCGATATTCCGGGAAAAGGATCGAACATGTCGTATGCGGCCGAAGAGGCGCGCGTGCGCATCCTCGATGCGCATCACGTCCCGTACGAGCAGGTGCTCGTCTCCGCGTTCGACGTCGACACGGTCGTCTACCCGCAGTATTTCGCGTGCCTCACCTGGCACTATCTCACTGCGGAGAACCCGCGCCGCGCTTCGTTCCAGCCGGTACCGCTCTATAACAACAACATCTGGCATGCGTCGTTCGTCTCGCGCGTCATGGCCTACTCGAGCTCGTTCTGGCAGATGATCCAGCAGGAGCGGCCGGAAAAACTCTCGACCTTCTCCTCGCACGCGGTGCCGTTCGACGCGCTTCGCGCGATAGGATACTGGCAGCGCAACGTCGTCTCGGAAGATTCGCGCATATTCTGGAACCTCTTCATCCGATTTGACGGCGATTACGAGGTGATACCGCTCGCGTACCCGGTCTCGATGGACGCCAACGCCGCGCCGAGCCTCTGGCGCACGGTGCGCAACATCTACCTGCAGCATCGCCGCTGGACCTACGGCGCGGAGAACATTCCGTACATGCTCTTCGCGTTCATGCATAATCCGCGCATTCCGCGCGGGAAGAAATTCCGTGCCGCCACGGTGCAGATCGAAGGCTTTTGGTCGCTCGTGACGCACCCGCTCGTCCTCTTCTTCGTGGGTTGGCTGCCGCTTTTCATCGGCGGGGCGGACTTCAACGCGACCGTCCTCTCGTATAATTTGCCGGTCGTCGCGCGCATGTTCCTCACCTTCGCGATGCTCGGGCTCGTGCTCTCGGCTGCTCTCTGCATGTACCTGATACCGCCGCGCCCCGCCGACATACCGCGTTGGCGCAAACTCACGATGGTCCTGCAATGGGTATTGGTGCCCATCACGATGGTGGTGTTCAGTTCGATCCCGGGGCTCGAATCGCAGATCCGACTCCTGTTCGGCCGGTACCTCGGCTTTTGGGTGACGCCGAAGGATCGTGAGTTCCGTCGTGATACTGTTACCGCATGAAACCGCTCTCGCCGCGCCGCCGACGCCTCTACCTCATCGCGCTCTTCGCGCTTTTCTGTGCGGTCGTACCGGCAGCGTTCCTCTACGCTGCGGGCTGGCGCTACAAACCAGGCTTCGGCATCGTGCGCACAGGCGGCATCTTCGTGAGCGTGCCGTACTCCGGCGCGACCATCTCCCTCGACGGCGCTGTCGTGGGCGAGAGCGGCTTTCTCAACCATCGGCTCTATTTGAGCGACTTGGCGCCATCGGCTTATACCGTGCGCGTCGAGGAGCAGGGGTACCGCACATGGGACAAAACGCTCATCGTGGAGCCTTCGCTCGTCACCGACGCACAGGCGCTCCTCATCCCCACGTCGACACCTGCGCTCAGACTGACGCTCTCACCAGCGGCGACCGGCACCGAGCAGATCTCGGCCGGTCAGCTCACCGGCATTCGCGCGACGTTCAACGAGTCGTTCGCGAGCTCGTCGGTCGATTCGCTCGTCGAGGGGAGTATGGCGGTCAGCGTTGAACACGGCGATGTGCTCGTACGCTGGCTTGGCACTTCGGAGCGTGAGCCGAGTGTCTTTTGCGGCCGGCCCTCGTACTGCGTCGATGCCATACCCGTCGAACGCTCACCCGAGACGGCGCTCTCAGCGGCGTTCTACGGCGGCGGCGTCGTCTACGCGACACGCGAAGGCGGCATATACTTCTCCGAGGTCGACATGCGGCCGAGCGTATCCTCGGCGGCGCTTTTCCCGCATGCGGGAGCGACATTCCGCATCGTGCAAGGACAGATCATCATCAAGTACAACGGTTCCTACTACCACCTCACTGGCATCTAGGACAGCGGCCGAGTACACTACGTCGATATGGAACGCGGGCATATCCACCCCATCTCCTCGCTCATCCGTGAGGCCAACGCCATTTTCTACGACATGGGTTTCGCGCTCGCCCAAGGGCCGCTCATCGAGGACGAATGGCACAACTTCGATGCGCTCAACGTGCCGAAGGACCATCCCGCACGCGACATGCAGGACACGTTCTACTTGAAAGGAGAGCCGGGCATGGTGTTGCGCACGCACACCTCGCCGGTGCAGATACGCTATATGGAAGCGCAAATAAAAAAAGGCACGCAGCCGCCCTATCGCGTGATCGTGCCGGGCAAAGTGTTCCGCAACGAGGCGACCGACATGACGCACGAAGCGGAATTTTTCCAGATAGAAGGCCTTGCGGTCGGCGAGGACATCACGCTTGCGCACCTCAAGGGTACGCTCGCCTCGTTCCTCGGGAAACTTTTCGTCGGCTCATCGGTCGAGATACGGTTTCGCCCAAGTTTTTTTCCTTTTACTGAGCCGTCGGTTGAGGTGGATATGCGTCTGGTCGGCGAACACGTGCCGGGAAAGCTGCGCGGCAAATGGATCGAGATGATGGGCGCTGGCATGGTGCATCCGCAAGTGCTCAAGAACGCAGGCGTCGACGCGACCAAGTATCAAGGCTTCGCCTTTGGCATGGGCCTTGATCGCCTCGCCATCTTGCGCTGGGGCATCGACGATATCCGCCTCATGCACTCGGCCGATCTGCGGTTCGTGAGCCAGTTCTAGTATGAAGGTATCCTACAACTGGCTCAATACGTTCTTCGACAAGAAATTGCCGAGCGCGGATGCGGTGGTGGAGGCGCTAACCTTCCACGTCTTTGAGGTCGACGGCGTCGAGCGGATCGATGACGACGTGGTGCTCGATGTGAAGGTCACCGCCAATCGCGGGCACGACTGCCTCTCGCATCGCGGCATCGCCAGAGAGCTCTCCGCCATACTCAAGCTTCCGATCGATCCGCAGCGCGACCCGTTTGCAAAGAAGCCGGACTTGTCGAAGCGCACCGGCAAAGTGAAAGTGAGTATCGAAGACCAGGAATCTTGCCGCCGTTTTACTGCGGCGTATTTGACCGGCGTGAAGGTCGGCCCGTCGCCGGAGTGGCTGAAGCAGTCGTTGGAAGCAATCGGGCAGCGCAGCATCAACAACGTCGTGGACGCGACCAACTTCGTCATGTTCGACACGGGGCAGCCGCTCCATGCCTACGACGCGGGCAAACTTTCCAGAGGACGGTCCTCTGGAAATACAGAGGACCGTCCTCTGTATGCGATCGAGGTGCGGGCGGCGAGAGCAGGCGAGCGTATGATCGCGCTCGATGACAAGGAATATGCGCTCAAGCCGAGCGACCTGGTCGTCGCCGATGCGAATGCCGATACGGCCGTCGGCATTGCAGGCGTGAAAGGCGGCAAGCCGAGCGGCGTCGATGATCAGACGACCGATATCATCCTCGAATCGGCGAATTTCGACGGCGCGTCGGTGCGGCGCACCGCCGCGTCGCTCAAGCTGCGCACCGACGCCTCCGATCGGTTCCAGCAGGTCATCTCATCGGAGCTCGCGGCGTACGGCTTGCAGCAAGCCGTCGAGCTCATTCGCTCGCTCGCGGACGGAGAAGTCGAGGGGTTTGCCGACGAATATCCGTCGCCGTTCGCTACTGTCGCCATCACCGTCCCGATGCAAAAAGTGAACGCCGTGCTCGGCACGAAGCTTGCCGATGCGGACATCTCTGACGTGTTCACGCGGCTCGGTTTCTCGTTCAAGTACGGAGGAGGCGCATTCATCGTCGAAGCGCCGTCCGAGCGGCTTGATCTGACGATACCCGAAGACCTCATTGAGGAGGTCGGACGCATCGTCGGCTACGACGCGGTACTTGCGACGCCGCTCCTACCCCTTGACTCCGCTCGAGGTAAGCCAAAAGTGAACGCGGATTTCCTTGCGGCAGAGCAATTGCGCGAGGAGCTGATGGCGCGAGGATACTCGGAAATGTTCACGAGCGTCTTTGCGGAGAAAGGGGAGCGAGTCGTCGCCAATAAGGTCGACGGCGTGCGACCGTTCTTGCGCCGAAGTTTGTTGCCGGGACTGCAGGAGGCGCTCGAACGCAACGTGCGCACCAAGGCGATACTCGGCTTGCGGGAGGTGAAGCTCTTCGAGATAGGCGCCGTCTGGCGCGATGGCCGGGAGCTCGTCGTCGTCGGTACGGTCGGCGAGAAAGAGGAGCCAGCGGAACGAGTCATCGATCCCGGCGCGGGCGACGCCTACCCAAGTTTGCCCGTATCGAACACCAGGCAGTATCGATCGTTCTCCAAGTTCCCCTTCATCGTGCGCGACATCGCGATGTGGATACCAGAGGATCCCAATGCTTTTTCCGAGGCGGTCTCCGTGTTCGCGGAACACAATCATGGGCTGCTCCAGCATGTGGACCTCTTTGATCAGTACCACAAAGACGGCCGCGCCTCGTACGCGTTCCATCTCGTGCTGCAGTCGTTTGAGAAAACGCTTACCGACGGGGAGGTGAATGCGATCATGGAGGAGATATACGCGGCGGTCAAAGCGAAGGGGTGGGAAGTGCGCTAGTCGCGGCGGTTCCGGTCGAGTACTGGGATCTCTCGCGGGTCATTTTTCCACCGCTGGCGGAACGAGCACTTTTTTGCTATACTCGGGACACGAAATATGGCTGAAAAACAGGCGAAAAAGGGCAAAGAAACCACCGCCGATAAGGCGGGTTCGTCGTACACGGCCAAAGACATCACGGTTCTCGAAGGTTTGGAGGCAGTGCGCCGCCGCCCGGGCATGTACATCGGTACCACTGGCTCGGCCGGCTTGCATCACCTCGTTTGGGAAGTTTTCGACAATTCGCGCGACGAGGCGATGGGCGGCTTTTGCAACGACATCGAGATCGCGCTTCTGCCGAACAATCGCGTGCGCGTCGCAGACAACGGCCGCGGCATTCCGGTCGACGTTCACCCCAAAACGAGAGTCTCGACGCTTGAGACGGTCATGACGGTTCTGCATGCCGGCGGGAAGTTCGGCGGCCAAGGCTACAAAGTATCCGGCGGTCTGCACGGCGTCGGCGTCTCCGTCGTCAATGCGCTCTCCACGTGGGTGCGTGCCGAAGTGCATCGCGATGGCGGCCGGTTCGTCCAGGAGTACAAAAATGGCGGCAAACCGGTCGGCAAAGTCAAGAAAGTGTCGGCATCAAAAGCGAACGGCACGATCATTTCCTTCGAAGCCGACGCGAGCATTTTCCCCGACCGCGCGTTCAACTGGGACACGATCGTCTCACACATGCGCCAGCAGGCATACCTCGTGCGCGGCCTCCGTATCTCGATGCTCGACCTACGGAACGTCGAGAGTGGGCCGAGGACGGTCCTTAAGGGGTCCCAAGGACCGTCCTCGGCATCCTTATTGGCCGGTCTCGACGAGGTGTTCTACGTGCGCGAACTCGGTCTCGACGTGCCGTCCTTCACCTTCTACTTCGAGGGAGGATTGCGCAGCCTCATCGGTTTTCAAAATCACTACCTCGAACCGGTACACAAGAATATTTTCTATGTCGAGAAGGAGCAGGACGGCGTGCAGGTGGAGGTCGCGCTCCAATATGTCGACGACATATCCTCGCGCATCTCGGCATTTGCCAACAACATCTACAACAGCGAAGGCGGTACGCACGTGACCGGCTTCAAGACGGCGCTCACGCGCACGCTGAACGCTCTCGATAAGAATGGGAAAAACGGCGACTCCTTCACGGGCGATGACGTGCTCGAAGGTCTCACGGCGGTCGTTTCCATCAAGATGCGCGAGGTGCAATTCGAAGGGCAAACGAAAGGCAAGCTCGGTTCCACCGAGGCGCAAGGCGCGACCGCGACCGTTTTCGGCGAGGCTTTCGCCGCGTTCCTGGAGGAACATCCGGACGACGCGCGCGCCATCATCGGCAAGGTCACGCTCGCGATGAAGGCGCGCAAGGCCGCCAAGGCCGCCAAAGAGTCCATCCTCCGCAAAGGCGCGCTCGACGGCATGACGCTTCCCGGCAAGCTCGCCGATTGTCAGACGAGGTCGGCCGAAGAAGCGGAGCTTTTCATCGTCGAGGGAGATTCGGCAGGCGGCACCGCCAAGATGGGCCGCGATCGGCGCATCCAAGCGATATTGCCCTTGCGCGGGAAGATCCTCAACATCGAACGCGCACGCCTCGACAAAATGCTCTCTTCGGAGCAGATAAAAAATCTTGTCGTCGCGCTCGGTACGGCGATCGGCGACATTTTCGATATCGAGAAGCTGCGCTACCACAAGATAATCATCGCGACCGACGCCGACGTGGACGGCGCGCACATCCGCACGCTCCTCCTCACGCTCTTTTATCGCCACTTCCGCCCCGTCATCGATCAGGGGTACCTCTACATCGCGCAGCCGCCGCTCTTCAAGGTGAAGAAAGGCAAGGAAGTGTTCTACGCATTCTCTGACGAAGAGCGCATCAAGCTCGCCGGCAAGGATATCGAGATCGAGAGCGAGGCCGCTGCCGACGAACAGGAAGAGGAGCAAGGGGAGACCGCCGTCGCCAAGAGAACGCCGAAGGTTTCGGTGCAGCGCTACAAGGGTTTGGGCGAGATGAATGCCGAGGAGCTGTGGGAGACGACCATGGACCCGGCGCGCCGCATCTTGAAGCGCGTCGCCATCGAGGACGCGCAGGAGGCCGACATCGTTTTCGACATGCTCATGGGCACCGATGTGCCCGCGCGCAAATCCTTCATCCAATCGCACGCGAAAGAAGCGACGATCGACATTTAGGTTATTCACTTGCCCGGCCTGCGCAAAGCGCGTCGAACGCTATCATGCCGGTATAACCGCTAATCGCGAATACGTTATGTTGGAAGGTCAACCGACACCAGATAAGAAGAAGGAGAACGTTGACGTAAGTCGGCGGCAACTGCTGGGCGCCGCTTTGTTCGGTGCGGGAGTTGTTGCCGGAGCGTTGGGCAAAGGGGAGCTCGATGCGCGGATGAAAGCGGAAGTTGAGCGCCGCGTTCAAGAGGAATTGGCGAAACGCGCGCACGTGCCCGGAGATTCGCTCGGAGACGGCTATTCGTCTCCGTCCGACAAGTCTGGCGAGCCGCACGGCCTCGAAGACACGACGCCGGCGCCGGAACCTGCCAAACCAACTCCGCCGCAGGAAACGCCGTCGCAGCCCTCAGAACAAACTCCGCCGATCGACGAACGGCGATACGGCCGAGACATTATCTAACCCGACGTCCGTCACGTCAGTAGGACACGTACGGGTACGGTTGCGGATAGTATTGCGGGTAGTACTGCTGGTACGGCGGCTGCGGCGAGTACGGCATCGAGAGCGCCGCGCTCGCATAGTTGTTGGTCTGATCGACGTCGCGCGAGGCGTTGACGACGATGGAGATGGTGCCTGAGACGGCTTGCGTGAAGTGCAGCGTGTTGACGATGTGCGATCCGGGAGAAAGCGGTGATTGGTCGGGCGAGTAGTAAGTGTATGAACGCGAGACCGTCGGAAGGTAAACGGTGAAGCTGTAGCGGTCGGAAGCCCCGCTGCCGTTGTTGGCGATCTCAAAGACAAGCGTCGCGTTGCCGCTGCCGTCGCCGGTCGCCGAGATTATCCGCACGGCGAGATCGGGGCGGCCGCTCGAGACGACCTGCGCAGGCGCGCTCGCGGTCGCCACCGATGCCGGTGCGATCGGATTCGCACCGGGTTTGATCGCGATGGTCGCCGATCCCTGCGCGGAAGCGCCGCCGCTGCCGAACGCCGGCGTGAAGATGATGCTCAGCGGTTCATTGATCGTCGTCGTGCCGGCCAAAAGCGGCACGAGCGAGACCGAGTTGCCCGAGACGGTGAATGCGGCGCCGCACGGAATGTTGGCCTGCGTACTGCTCGCGCTGACCGCTCGGAATGACAGCGCCGCGCTGCACGGGTAAATAAGCCCATAGGTCCCTTGCGCCGAAGCGGGAGAACTCCAGGTCAGCGTGAACGGTTGTCCCGATACGGCGGACCCGGGAGCTTGTACCTCGAGAGGCGTTTGCGACGTCCCTGCCGGCGAGAAAAGGGAAGAGAGCCACGGCGAGGCGAGCGTCGAGAGGTGAATGAGGCCCCAAATGATGATGATAACGACGACGACGAAGCCCGCGATCGCGAGCGCGTTGGCCACCGGCCCAGGACGAGAGGCACTGTTCATAGGTGAAAGGTGCCGGAATGCTACTACATTCGTGAGATTTGTCAAGCTCTGTATATTGACATGCGCCATTTTATGATGTAAGATTGCGCCATCAAGTATGGACCGCTTTACGACATATCCGGCGGCTCAAAGCAGACCCGAACGCGCTCCTGCGGGCGTCTTTCTCGCTGCGCTCATCGTCATCTTCGTGACCGGGCTCTCGGCTGCCGATTCGATCGGGTTCGTACCGTGCCAGCTCGACGGCTCGTGCGCGTCCCAGTCGGTCGCGCTCTCGCAGTTGCCGATGCTCGGCATATCGGGCACGACGACACCCGCAGCCGTGCCGCAAGGGATTGAGCCGACGCACATCGCGATACCGTCGGTCGGCATCGATCTGCCGGTGCAGAACCCGACGACGCTCGACGTGAACGCGCTCGACAACTTGCTCAAACAGGGGCCCGCGCACTATGCGGATTCCGCCGACCTCGGACAGGACGGCAACGTCATCATATTCGCGCACTCGTCGCACCTGCCCATCGTGCATAACCAAATGTTCCGCGCGTTCAACAACATCCCGAACCTCACACAGGGCGACCTCATCACGCTCACCGGCTCCGACGGCAAGAAATATCTCTATTCGGTGGATTCGGTCGTGAAGGCCAACACGAAGGACGGCACGACCATCCCGCTCTCGCCATCGATCGGCAAGAAACTCACGCTCGTCACCTGCGACACGCTCACGGGCGTCTCCGCGCGCTTCATCCTCACCGCGACCTTCGTCGGCACCGAATGAGCCTATGACCATTTTCGAGAACAGGACGGTATTCTTTTCCGCGCTCGTCGCGGCGGTCTTGTGCGCGTCGCTCGTCGACCCGGGGGCGCTCGTCGCGCGGGCCGACGGCTACGTAGTGACCGATGAGTATGTAACGGTCGATGAATACGCGGTCGCTGGCGCCTATCCGCAAGCGGTCGTCTATCCGTACGCAGGTTCACAACCGTATTTTGGCTCGATGCCCTACGCAGGTTCGGTCCCTGCACAGGTCGGGATACCCGCGCAAACCGCTCTGCCAGAGAGCGTCGCTTATCCTGTCAGCGTCGCTCGTCCGGTCCCTGTTGCCGCGCCCGTCAGCGTTGCGCACGCCGTGAACGTTGGCGTACCGTCTGGCTCGGGCGGCGGCGTGACCATCACGCCGGTCACGGTCGCGCATGCGGTCTCCGTGGCGCAGCCGGTCAATGTTGCCCATGCGGTATCGCTCGCGCATCCGGTCTCTGTCGGCTCAAGCGTATCGCTCGGCACGGCAGCAGCATCCGGCCGCGCGGTCGCCGTCGGCTATGCGGCCGACGCGGGCGAGCCCGTGATCTTTGCGAAATAAATTCGTAAGCGTCCGATAGTGTCCGCTCGCGGACATTGCCGGACTCTCACGAACCTGCCGTCGGCGGGATTCGAGATGAGAGTCAATCGATTTTCCCTGAGGAGGGGAAGATGAAAAAGATCTTTGGCAACTTTATCGTCGCATTCGTGCTGGCGATCGCGGCGCTCGTCGTCGCGGGACAAGTCCCCGCCTCGGCGCAAGTCGGCTGCAGCCCCTACGTGGGCGGAGCGTGCGGGTGGCGGGATACGCACCCGCCGGTCCCGTTCTACGGTCAGCGTCCGTATTACAACGGATTCGGCAGTGGGGCGTACATGGGCGGTGGCTATGGCGGCGGCTATGCCCCGTACGGCGGCGGTTATGCGCCGTACGGGGGCGGATACGGCTATGGCGGGCTCGGTCTCGGCGGCGGAGGGTTCAACAGCGGATCCTTCTACCAGCAGAGCGGCTCGAGTTATGCCTGGCATAGGCATGTCGAGCAACGCTTCGTGATCCATCAGTCCCAACCGCGCGTTGTCTATGCCGCGCCGCGATATCGCCACTATCGGCACGTCGCGCATCATCGGCATTGCTGCTGCTGCAACGTGGCCGTGAGGCACGTCGCCCCGACCTGCGGTTCGCCGCAAGCGGTCGATCAGCCGATGCAATCGTCGTATCCCCCGACGGTTATCAGGTCCTCGCCCATCACGCAGGATGAGTGGCATGGTCCCATCGGCGACATGGTCTTTGTGTCGGACAAGAATTAAATTGTTCGGCCGAGCAAAACAGGCGCGCAGAGTCTTCGGACCCTGTGCGCCTCTCTTTTTTGGCTTATCCACAATCTTTCTTCATGTCCTTGCGCAATCCCTGCACTTTGCCACAATACCCCCATGGGAATGGAGAACATGTATCGCATGCGCGCCGCGCACAAGGAGATGCAAGAAGAGGAGAAGACCGCGCACCCCGTTACGGAAGAAGCGATGGAGTTGGGGGAGTACGATCGTACGCTCGCAGAGATACTAGGCGACCGTGACGAGCAGGACAAGTTCCTCAATAAATTTTTGTGGGCGAAAGATCCGGATAAGGCGAAGGACATCGTTGACTCGCTCGCAGAGAATACTGTTTTGAGCCCTGAGCAGGACAAATTCCTCGAACAAGCGCGCGTCGAGTTCAATCTGCGCAGCGCGGAGATCGAACAAGTGCAAGAGATGCTCCCTGCCGAACTCGTCCATTTGAAGGATATCGACCCGCGCATCGCGCAGGTCATCGGCAAGGTCGGCCCCGACGAAGCCGCCGAGGTGCTCGGCGCGGAGTTCGCTGATCTCGCACTTTCCGATCCGAAAGTGTTCAAGAAAATGGTGGGCCAGATGCGCCACCTGCGGGAGATACGCACGAGTAAGGAGGCCGCACAGCGAGAGGAGGACCTCACGCACATGCTTGCGGAGTTCGGCATAAAGGAGGAGGACTACTGGAACGCAACGCGCTCGAGCGCCGGTATGACGAGCGGCGTGACAGGCGAGACACGCGATCAATTGGGCAAGCTCGTATTCGACAACTACGGCTGGTTCAAGAAAACGCTCGATGTCATATCGAGCGGTCATTTTTCTGCGAACGCCACGCGAGACCTGGTCGCGAATTTCGAGGATCAGCAGCGTTTGCTCGCGGAATGCGACAAGCATATGAAGGTGGTCGGCAAAGTGCTGCAGGGTACGCTCACGCCGGAGGTGCGGCTCATGTTCCAAAAGGCGATGACCGAGGGCGGATTGGTCAAGGACAAGAAAGTCGAGAACAACGTGAAGACCATTCAAGACTATCGGCAGGTTAAGAACGCGTTCGAGCCAGCCGATATGCAGAAACGATGGGAGGAGTACAAGAGAGCGGAGTTAAAGCGGCGCAACATTACGGACATCACTAAACAACCTGTTGCTGCCGAGAACATCAAGAACTCGTTCGCGCAGAAGGAGCTGGACCAGCAAAAGGGTTTTCGTGCGGGCGGAATATTGGCGGCGCTCATCGCGCTGCTTTTCGGCACGAAGGATGACATTAAGAACACGTTGAAATTCTAAGCGTATGACCAACGAAGAACTGCTCAAAGAGATGGAGACGGCATTCGAGACACAAGGCGAGAAGGGGCTTGAGGCTTACGTGATCGAACATTTCGCCGAGCTGCCGAAAGCGGTGCAGGGCAAAGCGCTCATGAGTTTCGCGCAAGACGCGCTCGATACAGAAGCGGGGGAGGCGGCGATAGGTGAAATACAAGAGCAGGGGATGCAAGCGCTCGAAATACTCCAGCACTTCAAGAACGAAGTATCACAAGCCGGCGCTACGCAAGCTTGACATCCGTGTATATCGAGATATAATATCGACAGTGCTCGTCCGGCAAGTCGGATGGGTTGGATTCACGCAACAAGAGGAGGCAGTCATGCCGCTCGGCAACATCAACTTGAATGAACCGAAAAGATCGGCTTGGCGACATGTGTGGGGCGAGAAGCCGGAGGACCACATGGTCCACATCGGCTATCTATCATCGATAGTGTTCGCGCTTCTCATGGTCGGCTCGCTCTGGGTTCGGCCGTTCCTGAACCTGCTGTTCTCGAGCGTGTCGCCCGACGAGGCGACGCGGCAGCTCGTCATTAGCTGCATGATCTTGGGCAGCGGGTGGGTCATCGCGTCTTTCTACAAGGACATACAGGCCGCCCAGGTGCTCGCGCGCCAGGTGACGAACGTCGCGCAGGACGAAGCCGATTTCTGGCTTTCGCTGCTGCCCGTCGTGGCGATGGTCGCTATTTTGGCGATGTGGGTCGTCGGACGCGTGCATGTCGGCGCGGCGGAATGGCTCGTGCTGTGGATGTTCACCAAGGAGGCGATAGCCGATCTGGTGTTCGAGTTCTGGACGTCGCGTCGGCTCACACTGCGTACGGTCGGCGTCGACCCGCTTGCCGGACGCACGGTATAACGAGATCGTTCTCGCATAGTATGGGCGGATTTATCAAGTAAATCCGCCCTCTTTTAATGCTTGACATATCTTATCTATCTGCTATAATATCGGCAACACAAAGGGAAAGGTTTTCTTTGTGAGCACGTTGTAAATTCAGTGGAGGGTTCCATGTCGAAGACCGTTTTGATCGTCGGCGGTATCGCCGCTCTCACTCTGGGCGCGTTCATCGTCTTCCAGCCGGGGTATGACGCCTCGACCGGCAAGGTGATGTACAATCCGCCGTCCGTGGCGTTCTCGGGCTTCGAAGCTCGTGCGCCACAACACGTGTATGTGCCGGTCCCGGCTGCGCAGCCTACTCCGGCACCAACCGCTGCCCTGGCACCGGCCGCGACTCCGCAGCCGCAGACCGGATCGTTGCTCGTCGTGACCGGAGGGCATCGCCCGGCCGACGAGTTCATTGCCGAGGCGAAGAAGCGCGGCATCGAATTCCAGCAAGGCCAGGCGACCGACAGCGACTGCTTCAAGGTGGTCGTGAACGGCCAGCCCAAGCTGCGCTGCCCGAACCGTTGGGTTCACCGCTGAACCTCCTGCGGGTCGGAGAGCATAGGATGATTCCTATGTCTCTCCGACCCGCAAAATTTCTTTCGTTATTGCCTGAGTAGTCATCTGCGCGTAAGGTGACCAGCCAGGCTTTCACGAACTCATCCGGTCGGATGGGGCCGAACAAAAAGGAGGAAGCCATGTTGAAAAAGCTCTTTGGCAGCATCGGCTTTGCAATGCTCCTGCTCGCGTCGGTTCCGGCGTCCGCAGGGGAGCGTTGCGCGAACGCGCGTTGCGTTGCGGCGCATCGTCCACAGCAGGCGAGACCCGCCGTGCCGGACGAAGTGTGCATTCCGTTCATCCAGCCCGAGCCAGGCGTGGTCGTGCTCACGATCAAGCTCGGCAACGGCGAGACCAGGCGGTACTCGCGTCCGAAGGGAAGGGGCGACTTTTACTGCATCGGGAGGCATTGGCTCACGCGTGAAGGCGCGACCAAGGTCGAGCTGTGCAATCAGTTCGTCGGGAATGCCGAATACTTCGGCGAAGACCTCGCGAAATTGGCGCGCAAGCCGAAGGATTCGCGCGTGCTGACCGCCTGCCTCTACGGCAAACAGAAATGCGGCCAGATGGGCTTCAAAATGATGCCCTGATCGTCGCAGCAGGTGCCGCCGGACATGAAAACCGGCGGCACCACAATCTCTTGACAATATAGAAATAGTAAGTATAATAGCTCTGTGAGAATGAGAATTACGAGAATTACTAACGGTAAGATAAAAATACTATGAACCAGAAAATTGCTCAGGTTTTCAACGCCCAGACTCTCGGTGCTGGTGTTCTTGCCGTGCTTCTTGTGGGTTTCTCGCTCCCTGCGACCGCGTTCGCGCAATACAGCGGTGACGGAAGTTGTTGCGGTGATGCCGGCTACACCGACTATTCCTCTATCGATCCTAGTTATACGGACTACTCTTACTCCAACCCCGGCTACACCGACTACTCATATTCCAACCCCGGCTACACTGACTACTCCTATTCGAGTCCCGGCTACACCGATTATTCTTACTCCAACCCCGGCTATACCGACTATTCGTCCTACAGCCCGAGTTACACCGACTACTCGACCCCGAGCACCGACATCTACGGCAATTCGACCTATGATTCGGGCGGCGTCGGATACTCGTACAACAACTACGGCGGCAACTACGGCGGTTCGTATTACATGCCCTCGTACTATGGTAGCGGGTATGGTTACATGCCTTCGTACTACGGCGGTTACGGCTATTCGAACCCGGGCTACAGCTTCTCGGCGCCGTCGAGCTACTACACGCAGCCGGTCGCGTACTCGGCTCCGCAGCAGCAACAGCAACAGCAGCAGCAACAGCAGGCCTCGGCGCAGCCGATCAACATCGTCAACAATAACGTCAACACGAACACCAACACCAACACGAATACGCCGGCCACGACGGTGACCCCGGTCATCTCGGGCTCGGTGCAGTACCCGGCCGTCTATACGCAGCCGACGTACTACCAGCCGACGTACTACCAGCAGCCGACCTACGTGAGCCCCGCGCCCACCTGCACCATCAATCTGAGCGGTTACAACGGCTACGGCTACGGCGCGTACGGCAACCAGCTCGCGACCCTGACCTGGAGCTCGAGCTACGGGACATCGGCGACCATTTACCCCAACATCGGCTCGGTAGCGGTCTCCGGTTCGCAGACGGTCTATCCCGTCAACGGCCAGTCCTACACAATGACGGTCTATGGCCCCGGCGGCTCCAGCACCTGCGTCTCCGCGCCGTACTACGTTCAGCCGATCGTTTACAACAACCCGGCTCCGTCGGTCACGCTCAACCAGATCCCGTACACCGGCTTCGACTTCGGCTTCCTCGGCGACTCGCTCTACTGGCTCGCGCTCTTCGCCTTCGCGGCGGCCGGCGCCTACCTCATGGTCTACTACCGCGGCGGCGCGATGACGCTCGCGACCGCGATGGTGGCCCGTCGCACGGCGATGAAACCGGTCGCGGCACTCGAAAAGGCGGTCGCTGCGACGGCTCAGACCATCGAAGAAAAAGTCGTCGAACCGGTCCGCACAACCCTCGAGCACCTACCGGTCCTTGAGCGCTACGCGACCCGTGACTCGATGACGGTCGTGCAGGCGAAGAAGGAGCACGAGATGCCGCGCATCGTCATCAACCGCTCCTGAAGCCCGCCGCCCAAGGGCTCCAAGGTGAAAACAAAAGCTCTCCCTTCGGGGAGAGCTTTTGTTTTTGGTGCGGTGCGGCCCGCCGGAGGCGGGCCGCACCCGATGCTTACATCGCGCGCGTTCGTATCTCCTCCTGCAGCTTCGCGGTGAGCTCCGTAAGCGGCAGCGTGCCTACTTTGCCGGCGCGCCCTTCGAGGGTCGCGGTCTTGCCTGCGACCTCATCGTCGCCGAGGACGAGGAAGTAGGGGACTTTCATCGTTTTCACGCCGCGGATGCGCTTGCCGAGCGATTCGTCGGCTGAGAGTTCCGCTCGGATTCCTGAGCCAATGAGTTGCGCCAAGGTCTCCTGCGCGTACACGGCGTGTTTTTCCGAGACGGGAAGCACGGCCACCTGTACCGGCGAGAGCCACAGCGGGAACGCTCCGCCCAGGTGCTCGATGAGAACGGCGCTGAAGCGCTCGATGGATCCCATGATGGCGCAGTGGATCATGACGACGCGCTCGCGCTCGCCTTTTTCGTTGATGCAGGAGAGGTCGAAGCGCTCCGGCTGGTTCATGTCGAGCTGGATGGTCGCCACCTGGTGCTCGCGGCCCATCGAGTCGGTCGCCATGAAGTCGAGCTTCGGGCCGTACATCGCCGCCTCGCCGGGTGCCTCGAAGAAATCGGCTTCGCGCTCTTCGGCGATGGAGCGCAGTGCGCTTTCAGCTGCTTGCCATATCTCGGGCGTGCCGAGGTACTTCTCGGGGGTCTTGGGATCGTGGAACGAGAGGCGGACGCGCAACGTGAAGCCGAAGGCGGCGTAGAACGTGTCGACGATATCCCAGATCTTGAAATACTCGTCCCGCACTTGGCTGTGCCGGCAGAAGACGTGCGAATCGTCCTGCGTGATGGAAAGCACGCGCGTGAGGCCGCCGAGCTCGCCGCTCTGTTCGTCGCGGTAGACCATGGTCGTCTCCGCGTAGCGCTGCGGCATTTCGCGGTATGAGTGCGGTTTGCGTGCGAATATCTGCGCGTGGTGCGGACAGTTCATCGGCTTCAGCGCGTATTCCTTGCCCTCGCGCGTGGAGATGCGAAACAGCTCGTCCGAGAACTTCGCCCAATGTCCCGAGGTCTCGTACAGATCTTTCTTGGTGATGTGCGGAATGGTGACGCGCTGGTAGCCGTGCTTCTCGCGCAGCTCCCACACGTAGCGGTCGAGCTCGGTGCGTACGATGGTGCCGCGCGGCGTCCAGAGCGGCAGGCCCGAGCCGACGAGTTCCGAGGTGAGGAAGAGGTCGAGCTCTTTGCCGAGCTTGCGGTGGTCGCGTTTCGCCGCCTCTTCGCGCTGGGCGAGGTAGGCGTCGAGCTCATCTTTGCGCTCGAACGCGAGGCCGTAGATGCGGGTGAGCATCTCATTTTTCTCATCGCCGCGCCAATAGGCGCCGGCGATGCGGTCGAGCTTGAAGGAATCCGGCGAGATTTCTTTCGCCGGATGCTCCGCGTGGCCGCCGCGGCAGAGATCGGTGAAGCCGCCGCAGGCGTAGAGCGTGATGGCCGCACCCTCGCGCTCGAGCTCGTCGATGATCTCGATCTTATACGGGTTGTCCTTGAATACCGCGCGAGCCTTGTCGGCGGTCACCGTTTCGTGCGTGAACTCTTTCCACGCGGGCAGGAGCTGGCGCATTTTCTTCTCGATCTTGGCGAGATCGGCCTCTTTCACGTCGCTCGTATCGAAATCATAGTAGAAGCCGTTGTCGACGGCGGGGCCGATGGTCGGCTTGGCGGCGGGGTAGAGCTCCTTCATCGCGGCGGCCAAGAGGTGGGCAAGGGTGTGGCGGCGGTGTTCGAGCGCTGGAGCATCAGAAACCATATCGGGCCATCATAGCAGCTTGCGCGCGTGAGGCAAAAAGAAAACGGCGGGCTGTGTGCCCGCCGTCGAAAGAACGTGAACTGCCCGGTCAGCGATGCGCATGGTGCTCTTGTGCGTGTACCCGACGGCTGTTGACATGGTCGAGGATCCGCCGAAATGCCTTGGAAAGTTCCTGGAGGAAATCTCGGAGGTCGATCAGTGTTTGACGGTCGATGGGCTCGTCGTCTTTGACATGGTCGAGACAGTCCGCGAGGTCTACGAGAAGTGGGACTACAACACCCGCAGACCACCGCTCATGGTGAGGGTATGGTTTCCGAAGTGCTGCGTTGAACGCATTTGTCCATGCAGGGTCCCAGTTGTCGGCTTTGAGCGCGATCGTACGGAGTTTCCCCACCGCCGGGGTGATTTTTCTGGCATCCACAACGCGTGAATGCAATTTGTTTTCGACCTCATCAGCAGCGTTGCTGAAGACCTGGTCGTCAGAGAGGCGAGTCGCCATTCCCGGTAGCCTTTTTGTTAGGAGAACGATGCCGATTCCGGCGAAAGCATCCTAACACACCTGGGCTAGCTTGTCTACAACGGCTTCGCTTTCTCGACGACGAAGCTCGCTTCGCCGTTTCGTTCGGATATCCGGCCCTTGACCGCGATGAGCGCGCCCGGGACGAGCAGCCGCTCCAACTCTTTGAACGTGCGCGGGAATACGACAAGCTCGATCGTGTCGGTGTAATCCGTGAGCTTCAAAAAGGCCATGCGCTCGCCGTTTTTGGTCGTCGTCGCGCGAGCCTCGTCGATGTGTCCGGCGATGACGATCTCGACGCCGCGCAGCGCTTCTTTGGCGTGCTTGATGGTCTTCTTCGGATCGTTGAACTTCTCGCGGTGTTTGTCGAGTGGATGGCCGGAGACGTAGAGACCGAGCAGCTCCTTTTCCCACGTGAGCAAGGTGTCGAGCGGTACCGGAGCGGCTTGCCTCAGGGTCAATTCCGTGCGGTGCGATCCGAGCGAGCCGAAGAGCGAGCCTTGGTCCTGCGGGGTGTTCACGTGCTGCCGGTGGAAATCGAGCAGCGTGTCGAGGTTTTCGAGCAGCTCGCCGCGCGAGACGCCGAGGTCGTCGAAGGCGCCGCACTGTATCAATGACTCGAGCGATTTTTTGTTGAGGTTCTTGTCGGCGATGCGCGAGAGGAAGTCGGCGATGCCCTTGAAGCGGCCGCCGCCCTCGCGAGCCTCGATGATGGAATCCGCGACGCCCTCGCCGAAGTTCTTGATCGAATAGAGCCCGAAGCGGATGCGCTGGTCGTCGATCACGCTGAAGCGGCCGCGGCTTTCCTGTACCGACGGCGGCAGCACCGAGATGCCCATGCGCTTGCACTCGCTCACGACCTCAGCGACCTTTTCCACGTCGCCGGCGTCGGCGGTCAAGAGTGCCGCCAGGTAGTCGACCGGGAAGTTGGCTTTCATGTAGGCGGTCTTGTACGCGAGGTTGCCGTAGGAAGCGGCGTGCGCCTTGTTGAACCCGTATGCGGCGAAGGTCTCGATCTGGTCCCAGAGCTTCTGCACGGCGTCTTTCTTCATGCCGCTGGCGAGGCAGCCTTTGGTGAAGTGGTCCTTCTGAGCCTTCATTTCCTCCGGAATCTTCTTGCCCATCGCCTTGCGGAACTTGTCGGCCTCGCCCCAGCTGTAGCCGGCGAGCTGCACCGCGATCAGCATGACGTCGTCTTGATAGATGAGGACGCCGTACGTCGGTTTCAGGATCGCCTCCATGCGCGGATCGAGGTAGCGCACGCGCGCCGGATTTCTTTTGCGTTCGATATACTCGGGGATGAATGCCATCGGGCCGGGGCGGTAGAGCGCGACCATCGCGTTCAAGTCGTGGATGACGGTCGGGCGGAGCTCTTTGAGGTACGCGGTCATGCCGGAGCCGGCCATCTGGAAGACGCCGAGCGTTTCGCCGCGCGAGAGCATATCGTAGGTCTTCTTGTCGTTGAGCGGAATGCGGGCGAGATCGATATCGGTTCCGAGGCGCGTCTTCACGCGCGCGACCGCGTCGGCGAGCACCGAGAGGTTGGTGAGCCCGAGCATGTCGAATTTGAGCAGCCCGACCCCGCCGTATTCGTCGACGATCGAGTACATGTCGTACTGCGTGATGGTCTTGCCGCCCTTCGGATCGAGTTGGATGGGGGAGTAATCGGTCACCGAGGATGGCGCGATGACGACGCCGGCCGCATGCACGCCGATGTGTCGCGCATTGCTCTCGATGCGCCGTGCGAGGTCGAGGACCTCGTGCGAGTCGGCATCGCGCTGGTAGATTTCGGCCAACTCCGGCGTCTCTTTGAGCGCGCTGTCGATCGTGACCGGAAAGCCTTGCTTCCCGAAGGGGATGAGCTTGGCGATGGTGTCGCCAACGCTGTAGGAGTGGCCGAGCGCGCGGGAGACGTCGCGCACGGCCGCGCGCGCGAGCATGGTGCCGAACGTACCGATCTGGATAACGTGGTCGCGGCCGTACTTCTGCCGCGCGTATTCGATGAGTTCGTCGCGGCGATCGTCGGCGATATCCATGTCGATATCCGGAGCCGAAGGGCGTTCCGGATTGAGGAATCGCTCGAACGGCATATTGAACGCCAAGGGATCGACGGTCGTGATGCCGCAGAGGTAGGACACGAGCGAGCCTGCGGCCGAACCGCGCGTGTTGGTGAAGATGCCCGCCTCCTGCGCGTGATTCAGGAGATCGGCGACGATGAGGAAGTACGAGGCGTAGCCTTTCTTGGCGATGACGTCGAGTTCGTACTCCATGCGCGTACGCAGCTCGGGTGTGTCTTTGAGGCTGCGGGCAGCGATGCCGCGTTCGGAGAGCGTGCGCAGCTCGCCGTCGGCGGTCGTGCCGGGAGGGATAGGGAAGACGGGAAAGATGCCTTTGCCGAGCGTAAGCTCGAGGTCGCACATACGCGCGATGCGGTCGGCGTTGACGAGTGCTTCGGGAAGGTCGTCGAACGCCTCACGCATATCGGCTCGCGTTTTGAACGAGAAATCGCGGCTTTGATACTCGCCACCTTCCCGATTGAGAACGCCGCCAGTGCCGATCTTGTTCACGAGATCACACGCGAGGCCGTCCTCGCGTTGAAGGTAATAAATATCCTGTGCCGCGACGACCGGCACGCCGGAACGCTCAGAAAAAGAAGCGAGCCTGCGCATCTCTTCGCGGTGTCCGGCAATCTCAGGATGGTGGGTGATCTCGACGAACAGGTCGCTGTCGAAGAGTTTCGAGAACCACTCGAGCGACTGTGATGCGCGATCATGTTCCCCGTGCCGGAGCGCGTGCGCCACTTCGCTCCCGTGCGCAGGGAGTATCGCGACGAGGCCGTCGCGATACTGCTCGATGAGCTCATGATCGATGCGCGGCCTGTTGTTGTGCACGCCCTCAAGGCTCGAGCGCGAGACGAGCAGCATGAGATTGCGATAGCCGCGCTCGTTCTTGGCGAGCAGGATGAGCCGCGAGGAGACGTCGTCGGCCGGAGACTCCTTGTCGTGCCGCGTGCGCGCCGCGACGAAGAAATCGACCCCGATGATGGGCTTCAATCCCTGTTTCTTGCACTCTTTGTAGAATTCGATAGAGCCGTACATGGTGCCGTTGTCCGTGAGCGCGAGCGAATGTTGCCCGTCCATCTTCGCCGCCTCGACGAGTTCGGGTATCCGGGGCAGCGCCTGCAGGAGCGAGTAGTGGGAATGAACGTGGAGGTGTACGAAATCGGCTCTCATTACGCCGAGTATATCATCGCGTGTTTTCAACAGCTCGCGCGCCGGTTGCTTGCGCGGTTGGTATACTTGAAGCGTGAGATACCTCATTGGTATCGACGAGGCGGGGCGCGGCGCACTTGCGGGGCCGGTGTGCGTCGGAGCAGTGCTTTACCCGGAGGATCTCGATTGGCGCGAGGGATTCTCCCTCGTATCGCGCCGCGAGCCCATTCTGCGCGATTCAAAGAAGCTTTCCGCGCAGCAGCGCGCCATCCTGTACGAGTACGTTACGCAGCACGGGCGGCTCCGGCACTCGTTCGCGCTCGTTGATGCCAAGGCCATCGATTCGATCGGCATCGTGAATGCCGCGCACGAGGCGGTCGCTATCGCACTTTCGCGTCTCGGCATCACGCCCTCGAAGGTCGAGGTATTGCTCGATGCCGGTTTGCGCGCGCCGGGCGTGTGGGAGCAGCGATCCATCATCCGAGGCGATGAGACGATACCAGCCATCGCGTTCGCGTCCATCATCGCCAAGGTGACGCGCGATCGCCTCATGGAGGAGGTCGCGCTCATGTACACCGCGTACCGCTTTCAGGAGCACAAGGGCTATGGGACGCTCGCGCACCGCCGCGCCATCGCGCTCGAGGGACTCTGCGAGCTTCACCGGACGACCTTCTGCTCGCATTTGCTTCATGCGGAAAAGTCGGTATAATCGCGATTCATGGTAGTACGAATGCGCCGGAACCGTTCCCAGACCGCCAAGCGGCGCTCTCACCACGCGATAGCGGGCGCGCGGCTTGTGAAGTGCGAATGCGGTACGCTTCACCTCCCGCACCGCGTGTGCCCCTCGTGCGGCAAGTACAAGGGCCGCGTCGTCGTCGATGTCGTCGCGATCAAAGAGCGCGAGGCGCGACGCGCCAAGCGCAAAGAGCGCGAGATAGGCACCATCGCGGACACCGAGACGCGTTCGGATACCGAGAAAACCTCCGCGTAGAGTTGTCCCCTTTTTCCGCTTGGAACAAGCATTCGCTCTTTTTTCATTTCGTGTACAATAACTTGACGTTCTTTTTTCTATGGCCAACAGACATCTCGCGCGCTCCGTCGTTCTCCAAGTGCTCTTCGAGCGCGACGCTTTGAGCGGCGTCATGACGATCGAGGAAGCGATCTCGCGCCTCTCCGGCTATGCTTCGGAGTTCGGCGCGCGCCAAAGCGACATGCCGTTCATGCAGGAGCTCCTCAAGACGACCATCGCGAAACAGAAAGAGATCGACGAGGTCATCGCCCGCGCGGCGCCCGAATGGCCGATCGAGAAGATCGCCGCCATCGATCGTAATATCCTGCGCCTCGGCCTCTCCGAACTCCTCTACGCGGATCGCACGCAGGTGCCGGCGAAAGTCGCTATCAACGAGGCGATCGAGCTTGCCAAGACGTTCGGCTCGGGCTCATCTAGTCGTTTCGTCAACGGCGTGCTCGGCGCCGTCTACGTCGAGCTCGGCGAGCCGGGCAAGAACGAGGGCAGCATGCGCAAGAAAGAAGGCGTGAAGCCGGCGAAGATGCCGACCGAGCATCTCGCGGGCGCCGTCGTCTATGCGCGCTCGGACGGAGAAACGTACCTCGCCTTCGTGCACGACATCTTCGGGCACTGGACCATTTCGAAAGGCAAGATAGAAGAGAGCGAGGACATGCGCGCGGGCGCCGTACGCAAGATCAAAGAGGAAATGGGTCTTGATACCACCATAATCGAGGAACTCGGGGTGAATGAATACACCGCCAACGATTCAAAGGTGGAGGGCGGCAAAAAGCGCAAGCGCGTCACCTATTTCCTCGCGGAATCGCCGTTCTCGGATATCAAGCTGGGTTCGACCGGCGGCTTGGACGATGCGCAGTGGTTCCCGATCACCGCAGTCGGCGATCTCAATTTCTACGACGATACGCTCAAGATCATTATTCCCGCGATCAACCGGCTCGCCCAGAAGGGGAAACAGTAGCCTGACGCCGCGTTCGCCATGCCAGATTTCTCGCGCTTCGAGCAACGGATAGGGCACCCGTTCAAGGATGCGAGTCTCATCGCGACCGCTTTCACGCATCGTTCCTACCTCAACGAGAACCGTGAGGTCGGGCGCGAGCACAACGAGCGGCTGGAATTCCTGGGCGATGCGGTCCTTGAGCTCGCGGTCACCGACTTCCTTTTCGCGAAATATCCGGAAAAGCCCGAGGGCGATCTCACCGCCTATCGCGCGGCGCTCGTCAACACGCAATCGATCTCGGCGGCGGCCGCAGGACTCGGCATGAACGACTTCTTGCTCCTCTCTCGCGGCGAAGCGAAGGACACCGGCCGCGCGCGGCAGATCATCCTCGCGAACGCCTTCGAGGCGCTCATCGGCGCGCTCTACCTCGACTCGGGGTACAAGGTCGCCGAGAAGTTCATCGCCGAACAGCTCTTCCACAAGGCCGATGAGGTGGTCGAGAAGCGCCTCTGGCAGGACGCCAAGAGCCGCTTGCAGGAGCTCGCGCAAGAAAAGCTCAAGATAACGCCGACGTACGCGGTCACCGCCCAGACCGGCCCCGACCACGACCGCGTCTTCACCGTCGCCGCATACATAGGGCAGCGAAAGTTGGCCACGGGCGAAGGAAGAAGCAAGCAGGAGGCGGAGCAGCGGGCCGCCGAGAACGCACTCAACGCGAAAGCGTGGTAACGCATGGCGGCGCGGCCGAAGGCCGCGCCGCTCCCGTCTCCCGTGCCATGGTCACCCGCGCCATCTCCGCCGGTGGAGCGATTATCCACATCTTTCGCCACGCCGCATCGCGGTGAGCACGCGGGGGGGGGGGGTATAATACCAACCATATGAAATGGGGCTTTCTCTCCGCGATCGTTGCGCTCATTCTCTCGGCGCTCGGCATTCACGTCGGCGCTCCCGCGGCGCAAACCGCAGCCGCTGCTACCCCCCCCCTCTAGTGAAGTAGCGCAGGTGACCGCCCCGCCGCAAACAAGCTTCGATTCCGGTGCCGCAGCAAGAACCTCCTCGCCCCTAGCGTCCGTCGCCGCCATCCCACAATCCGCGCCCGCCACGATTTCGTTCCCGAAAGCCAAGCCGCAGCCGCTCGCCATCCAGGGGTCTCTCACCGTCTCGTCCCTCGACGGCAGCGTTCTGAACAACATAGCCGCGCTGCTCGCCAATATGGACGCGTACCTTGCTTCGACGACTCCGCAGCGATCGGCAGCCGTCCCTCAGAGTGTCGCGGCAGGCGGCGCTCCCAACACGATCGCGGCCGCCAGCAACATCGGCCAGCTCAGCAACGTGACGATCAACAACCCGACGATCACAGGATTGAGCGCGGGCGACATCCCCGACCTCTCCGGCAAATACCTCTCCCTTTCTGGTGGAGCCGTCACGGGCACGACGACGTTTGCGAAGGCGGTCGGCATCGGGACGACGGCGCCGAGCGAAATGCTTTCAGTTAATGGTGTTATTGGCGCAAGCGATGCCTTCGGCGACGCGAACGGATTCAGCGGCTTCACATGGGGATCAGACCCAGGAATTCCATTGATCTCTATCGGCTGGCCGGGTTCAACGACAGACACGAACTACATTAAATCTTCCGACGGTGATAACCATTCACTTGGAATTGGAGCTGCGACGACAGGATCGGGGAACATCCGCCTGCTGGCGGGACTTGGCAGCATCATTTTCTACAACAACGCCGCTGAAACAATGCTGATCGACAGCGCCGGCAACGTCGGCATCGGCACCACCACCCCATGGGCGCGGCTCTCGCTCGACACCTCGAATCTTGCTGCCGGCGTGCCGGAATTCACGATCGGCTCATCGACGCGGCAGGACTTCATCGTCACACAGGCGGGGAATGTGGGAGTTGGTACTTCGAGCCCGACTGCGCAATTCGTGATCGCAAAACCGGAAGGGAGTGTGATCGCGAGCAACGCATCCCAGCTAGTCGTAAGCCACACATCAAACGGGGCCGCGTACCCTTACGCAGGGATTGATCTTGTCCACTACGATTCAAATCTCTCGCAAAACCAAGGAGGCGCAGTTTTGAATTTCCTCAATGGCACGACGATAGAAGCGACCTTGCGTTTTGATTCCGGGATTGGCGTCGCAAATGGACTCGGCCTTATCAATGACACCAATAACGGCGTCATATACTTTTCAACGAACGAATCGAGCGATTCCTACAACACGCCGACCGTGCGCTTGCTCATAAACGCGAGTGGCAACGTCGGCATCGGGACGACGACGCCTGATACATTACTCACGGTCGGCAGCGCAACGCCCACCGGCGCGGTCGCCCACTTCGAAAACTCCACCGGCTCCTGCTACATCAACCCCACGACCACATCACTTTCCTGCTCATCCGACGCACGCCTCAAGACCAATGTGGTGCCGCTCACGAGCGCCGAGGGGCTCGCTGCGCTCTTGCAGCTCGATCCGATCACCTTCAACTGGAAGACCGAGAGCGCCACGAGCTCGCCGCACACCGGCTTCATCGCGCAAAGCGTGCAGACGATCTACCCCGACCTCATCTCGCAAGGCCCCGACGGTTACTACACGATGAACTACGCCGGCCTCACGCCGTACCTCGTAAAGGCCGTACAGCAGATCGCCACCATCAGCGATGCGTTCCAGCAAAACCTCATCGCATGGCTCGGCAATGCCGGAAACGGTATCGACAACCTCTTCGCCAAGAATCTCTACGCGAGCAACGTCACGGCGCAAACCGCCAACTTCCAGACGATGGACGCCTCAACGACCAAGACGGACGAACTCTGCGTCGGCTCCGTCTGCGTCGATCAGCAGCAGCTCGCCGCCATGCTCGCCACGGCTGGCCAGCCTTCCGCGTCCCTCGTATCGCCCAACGCCCCAACCTCACCCAGCGCGACCTCGACGCCGCCGCAGCTCCAGGTCAACG
>JAJXVV010000010.1 GCA_021781955.1 bacterium
CTCATATACCGAAAGCGTATGACGCTTTCGTACATGCTCAACCACCCCTTCGTGCCCCGGAATATGTTGAATTGCCGCATGGCCCCTCAGTTACGAGGAGTGCCATATGTATCTGAACTTATGCAGCAGATCCTTGGCTCGGCCGCGCCAGTGCGCACATCGTCAACCGGGTATCTCGGCCGAGAGGCCGCGCCCTACGCGCCCGCGCTCCTGGTCGGTGAGGTACTGCTTGCGCAAGCGCACGCTCTCCGGCGTGATTTCCAAATATTCGTCATCGGCCATGACCTCGAGCCCGCGCTCGATCGTGAGCTGATACGGGGGCACGAGCACGATCGCCTCGTCGGCGGCCGAGGCGCGCACGTTGGTCAGGTTCTTGCCCTTGGTCGGGTTGACGGTCATCTCCTCGCCTTTCGAGGTATTGCCGATCACCTGCCCCTCGTACACTTCGGTGGCCGGCGTGATGTAGAGCACGCCGCGATCCTGCAAGTTCCACAGCGAGTAGCCGAGCGCCTTCCCGGTCGCCATCGAGATCATCGAGCCAACCGCGCGCTTCTTTATCTCTCCTGCGAACGAGCGGAATCCGATCACGCGCGAGGAAAGAATGCCCTCGCCCTTCGTGTCGAGCACGAACTGATTGCGGTAGCCGAGCAAGCCGCGCGTCGGCCCTTCAAAGACCAAGCGCACCTGATTCTCGTGCACTTTCATATCTTTCATAATGAACTTCCGGAGTCCCAGCCGCTCGATGATGGCGCCCTGATACTCTTGCGGCGTGTCGACGACGACCTCTTCGAATGGCTCGAGCTTCTCGCCCTCCTCCTCATGGAAAATGACGTGCGGCTGCGAGACCTGCATTTCGTACCCCTCACGGCGCATGTTCTCGAGCAAGATCGCAATGTGGAGCTCACCGCGACCGCTCACGTGAAAGACGTCGTTCTTGTCGAAATTGACCTTGAGCCCGACGTTGACCTCGAGCTCCCGCTCGAGCCGGTCGCGCAGCTGGCGCGAGGTCACGTACTTCCCTTCGCGGCCGGCGAAAGGCGAGTTGTTGACGAGAAAATTGAGCGTGATGGTCGGCTCGTCGATGGCGATCGCGGGCAGGGTCTCCGCGGCAGCGTCGATCGTGATCGTGTCGCCGATGAACGTGTCCGGCAAACCCGCAATGATGGCGATATCCCCCGCCGACACCTCGCTGGTCTCGATGCGCTTCAGGCCATTGAATGTGAACATCTTGGTTATCTTGCCTTGCCGCATTTCGCCGGTCAGCGGATTCTTCTCGAAGACCGTATCAGCCGTTCTGAGGACCCCTTCGTACATGCGCACGATGGCGAGACGTCCGAGGTAGTTGTCGTACGCGAGATTGAACGGCTGCAAGCGTGCGGGCTTCGCGGCGGCATCCGGGCTCGAAGCGACCGGCACGTTCGCGAGTATGGTATCGAGGAGCGGCGTAAGGTCAGAAGACTCGTCGGTGAGCTTCAGTTTCGCGATCCCCTGCTTACCGATCGCATAGACGATGGGAAAATCCGCCTGCTCGTCGGACGCGCCGAGCTCGATGAAGAGCTCGAAGACCTGATCCTCGCAGCGCTTCGGATCGGCGGCAGGCTTGTCTATCTTGTTGATGACGACGATCGGCCTCAAGCCGAGCTCGAGCGATTTCTTGAGCACGAAACGGGTCTGCGGCATCGGCCCTTCCTGCGCGTCCACGACCAAAAGCACGGAGTCGATGGAGCGCAGCACGCGCTCGACCTCTGAGCCGAAATCCGCGTGTCCCGGCGTGTCGACGATGTTTATCTTGGTGTCTTTGTAAAATACGGCGCAGTTCTTGGAGTAGATAGTGATGCCGCGCTCGCGCTCGAGCGTGTTGGTGTCCATCGTGAACCCTTCCTCTGCGGCGCCCGTCTGCCGCAAAAGCGCGTCGGTAAGGGTGGTCTTGCCGTGGTCGACGTGAGCGATGATAGCGATATTGCGGATCTCCATAGATGAAAACAAAATGCCTCGCGAACGAGGCACGTTCGCGAGGCATTGTACGCTACATTCCGGCTTACTTCAACTGCGCGCCGATCGCGCTCTGGAACGCGGAGAGCGGCTGCGCGCCGTCGATCTCGGTCGTGCCCGTGATGAACGCCGGGGTCCCCGTGATGCCGAAAGACGCGCCTTCCTGCTGGTCGGCCTGAATCGCGGCATCATACAGCGACTGCTTTGCGGCCACCTGCGCCGCGACCTTCGCGACGTCGATGCCGGAGATGCTCGCGGTCACCTTCTTCACGTGCGCGAGGTTGTCCGCCGCGCTCAGCGAGTTCTCCTGCGGCTGCTGGTTGAACATCGCCGTGCGCCATGCGAGGTATTGGCTCGGATAGAGGTCCCAGACCGCGCGCGCCCACTCTGCGTCAACGAGCGAATCGGGGCCGAGGAATTCGAAATCCTTAAAGACGATCTTGAGCTTTCCGGTATCGACGTACTGCTTGATGAGATCGGGCATCGCCGGAGCGGTCGGGATCTGCGGGTTGCCCACTTCGACCGCGCGGCAGAACGGGCACTGGAAATCTTCCCACGCGGCGAGCGCGATCGGTGCATTCGCTTGGCCGATGTACGGGTCGCCGTCGGTTTTCACGTCCTTGATGTTGACCGCCTGCGCCGGCTGCTGCTGGCCGTTGGCCGCGTTACCGGCCGCCGCAGGAGCGCTGCTGCCGTGCGAGAGACCGAAAAAGAGCCCGCCGCCGACGAGTAAGCCGGCAAAAATAATGGCGCCCGGTGTGTAAAGCTTACTAAAATCCTTCTTCGTAGTTTCTTCAGACATGGTCGCCATTGTACACCACCTTTTGAGAACGCAAATCGGACATCACAAAGACGCAAGGAGCGCATTGAGCTTGGTCCGGGTCGCGGGGCCGACCGTGCCGTACGCCGGGTTCTTCGCGGTCGCTATCCCGTATTTCGATTGAAAGGCTTTCACCGCAGCCAAGGTCGCCGGACCGAAGCGGGTCGTCTCCTGGCCCGAAGAACCCGGCCCGCTCGCGGCGACGGCCGTATCGGCGCTCGCGTTCAGTATCATCTGGAGCGTCCGCACGTCCTCGCCGGTCGAACCGAGAGTGAGCGTGCGCGAGAGCGGAGCGCGCGAGACGCTCGTACTCCCTGCTGCCGCGCCGCTTGTGGGGCCGCCGCCGTCTCCAAAAGCAGAGCCCTTCACCCCGAGAAGCGCGGTCCACATATTGGGATCCTCTCCCCCGTCGAGCTTGAAGATGGAGATGCCGCGCACGCCGAGCATCTGCGCGAGCGACGCCTTGCCCGCGATCGACTGCGCGTCGGGCCAGTCGAGGAGGCGGAACGTCTGGTGCGAATTCAGCGCGTCGGCGTAGGCGCTCGCGGCGGTGGCGGCGACCAGGGCGCCCACCTGCTGCGAGAGCGTCATCGGCGCGGAAGAGGTGGCTTCGGGGAAGGTCAGCTGCATCTCGCCGGCGATGTTGCGCGCCGGCGGTCCGACCCCGTACTGCTGCATGATCTGCGTCGCGTAGCCGGGATTGAACACGTCGAGGATGTCGTACGTATACTGGCCGCCCGCGTAGGCGGTCACGTTATACTCGTAGCCGTACGTCGGCACGCCGATGGATATCTTGCTCGGGCTGATGCTCTGCTCCGCAAGCTGGATCACCTTCTTCACCCACAGCGGATCGGCGACCGGCGCGTAGAGTTCCGAGGAAGACGCGGCGGCGGCGGCGAGCGATTGGTCGACCCCTTGCTGATCATAGGTCATGAAGCGCACGCGATCGCAGTACTTGTTGATCTGCGTGAAGTCGTTGGCGTAGATGGTCGCGTCCGGCGGAACGGTCGTGCCGTAGTAGCGCGCGTCCACCGGCGTGCGCGCCTCGATGTCGCACATGACCCACTTGCTGCCCATGCGCTGGTAGAGCCCTTTCAGGAAGGTCGAAAAATAATTCTTGTCCTCGGCCGCCTTCCCTTCGAAATCGATGTCGACGCCATCGTAGCCGTTCGTTTTCACCATATTCGTGATGGTGCTCTCAAGCGCGATGCGCGATCTGGTATTACTCAAGAGCGAGTGAATGAGCGACGTGTTGCTCGTCATGACGGTCACAACGACGCGCACGTGCTGCGCCTTCGCGTCGGCGATGAGCGTCGTCCATGGCGCTTTGTCGAGCCCGGCGTTGTCCCTGAGCGTACCGTCGTTCTTGAGACTGTAGGCGAAGAGATCGACCTCGGTGAGTTCGCCCAGGTGCGGAATGACGTCGTTGGTGCTCGTCGCGCCGCGCCAGTACGGCAGCCAGCCGGTCACCTCGAACGTTGCTGCTGCGAAGGCATGCGCGGGCAGCATGCTCATGAGCAAGAAACCGAACGCGAAGGAAAAGATCGTGCGGCGATAACTCATAAGCCGATTATAGTAGGGCGAGGCGGGCACGCCAAGGCCCTCTCACTCTTTACGAGAAGCTTTCCGCGCTGTAGCGGGCGATGGCGCCGCTTCGCACCGCTTGGCGGTAGGTGCGCACGAAAATGACGTAGGCGAGCGCGAGGTAGAGGCACGCGAGCGCGAAGCCTGCGGCGAGCGCTGCGGCGGAGAACGTGCCGGTCATCAAAGCGGCGCGCATGCCCTCGAACACGTACGAGGGCGGCAGCACGCGCGCGATGAGCTGCATCCACTGCGGCAATATCGTGACGGGGTAGAAGACGCCGACGAACGGGCTCAAGATCATCGGGAGCGGCCAGATGAACCATTCCGCCGACGGCCCCAAGCGCAGCAATATCGCCGCAGCAAGCACGCCGAGCGTGATGCCGGTGAGAAAGAGGATGCAGATGAACGGCAGGAGGAGAAGGCCAAGGTTGAGGATCGAGTAACCGAACAGCACGTACGCGAGCGCGAACATGACTGCGATGCCGACCGCGCTCGTCGCGATGCTCACCGACACCAGACCCGCGAGGTACTCCCCCACCGAAAGCGGCGAGGCGAAGATGTTGAGCAAATTGCGCGCCCACACGTCCTCCAAAAAAGGCGTCGATACGCCCTGCATCGCGCGCGAGAGGAAGTCCCAGAGAATGATCGAGCCGAGCAGCGTCGAGACGAAACCCGCATTGCCCACGTCGGCGCCGCCCAAGTATTTGGTGATGAAGCCCCACAAGATGATGTCGAAAGTCACCCACACGAATATCTGCACGAGCCGCTGCGCGTTGGTGCGGACGAGGTACACGTAGCGTATGAAAATGGCGTAGACGCGACGAAGATCCATACTCATTCGACGGTTACGGAAAGCGGCTCGCGCGCCACTTTTATGAAGAGTTCTTCGAGATTGGGTACGCCGTGCTCCTGCGGCAATTTCTTCGGATCGCCTTCGAGCAGGATCGTGCCTTTCGAGAGAAAGAGCACGCGGTCGCACACCGCCTCGACCTCGAACATGTTGTGCGAGGTCCACAGGATCGCCGCGCCATCCTTCTTGCCATAGTCGCGTATCAGCTCGCGTACCGTGCGCGCGGTCGAGGGATCAAGCGATGCGGTCGGCTCATCGAGGAGGAGTAGGCGCGGCTCGTTCAGCATCGCTTTCCCGAGCGAGAGGCGGGTCTGCTCTCCGGAGGACAGCAGTCCCGCTTTCGTGTCCGCGAATTTCACGAGATCGAACTCCGTCATCACTTCCTCGATGCGCTTCGAAAGCTCCGGCACGTCGTAGATCAAGCCGAAGATGTAGAGATTTTGCCGCACCGTGAGATTGCCCGGAAGCTGCGCGTAGACGGTGGCGAAGTTCGTGCGCGAGAGCGCGGTCCTGCGTTCTTTCTCGACGTCGTGCCCTTCGATCATGATCGTTCCCGACGTGGGCGCGAGAACCGCGAGTGCCATGTTGATGAGGGTCGTCTTGCCCGCGCCGTTGGGCCCCAAGAGCGCGACTATCTCGTTCCGTCCCACCGAGAACGACACGCCGCCGACCGCGACGACATCGCCATACTCTTTGCGCACATTCTTGATCTCGAGCACCGGCCGCATGGAACGCATAGTACCAAATGTCCATATTCGGGCGATACTGATGGCATGGAGTACGTAACGCTCAATACGGGTCATGCAATGCCGCTCATCGGCATCGGCACGTGGAAAATGGATGATCATGAGGCCGAAAGATCGGTGCGCGCGGCGCTCGACCTCGGCTACCGCCTCATCGACACCGCGACTCTCTACGGCAACGAGCGCGGCGTCGGCCGCGCGGTGCGCGGCAGCGATATCCTCCGTGAAGATATCTTCGTTACCACCAAGCTTTGGCCGACCGATTTCTTCTCGCCGCAGCAGGCGTTCGACGCGAGCCTGGAGCGGCTCGGGCTCGACTACGTCGATCTCTACCTCGTCCATTGGCCCATCCCGATGATGCCGAAAAGCGTGTGGTTCGCGATGGAAAAACTATTCGCAAGCAAGCGAGCGCGCTCTATTGGCGTCTCCAACTACGGCATCGGCGACCTGGAGCGGCTCCTCGCCTACGCCACCGTGGTGCCAGCGGTGAACCAGGTGCGCTTCAGTCCGTTCGACTATGCCGAGGAAGCATTGAAGAGCTGCGCTTCGCGCGGCATCGCGCTGCAAGCGTACTCGCCGCTCACCCGCGGCTCGCGCCTGCATGATACGGCCGTTACCGAGATCGCGGATCGGCACGGAAAAACGCCGGCGCAGGTGCTGCTGCGCTGGTGCATCGAACACGGCGTTTCCGCGATACCGAAATCGAGCGACTCCGCTCGGATGCGCGAGAACATCGATATCTTCGGCTTCGAGCTCTCGCCGGAGGAGGTGGCGACGCTCGACGCGCTCGATGAGCGGTTAGTTCCAGGTCGTTTGTCCATCGCCCGAAAGCGGGATTGAAGGGCCGGTATCCTGCGGCACCCGACGCGCCGCAACATCCCAGGCCGCCTTGAGCGAAGCCGGTATCTCGCGCAGGTATTCGAACGTGTTGCTGGTCGAGCCGGGCGCGACGACGCCGTACGCGTCGAGCCCGAGCATGCGCGCGATCCACAGCGCGCGCGGCAGGTGGAAATCCTGCGTCGCGATGATCACCGATCGTGCGCCGAACACGCTACGCGCCCGGTACATGCTCAGGTAGGTATCGAAGCCATCGTGGTCGAGGAATATGTCTTGCGGCGGAATGCCGGCCTTGAGCAGGTAGTCGCGTACGGGCGTCACCTCGTCGTAGGTAATGCCCGCATCGTCCCCCGTGACGAGTATCTTGCCGACCTTGCCCGCTCTGTAGAGCGCGATCGCGATGTCGGCGCGATCAGCCAAGACCGGCGACGGCTTACCAAGGTAGACCGACGCGCCGAGCACGATCGCCACATCCGTTTGCGGCGCCGAGTAAACGCTCTCGTACGTGTAGGGCGCGACCTGTGCGCGCATCCATATGGGGATAATGAGCGTCACGGCGAGCGATCCGAGCAAAATAACCACGAGCATGGGATAGCGCGCGCGCAGCCAGTGCATGGCGCGACTATACCGCACCCCACGCGAGGAGCGCAACCGGGAGTTCCCCGATCAAGAGCGGTATCGCCGGTTACGCGACCGGCTGCGCGCAATGCGCGCAGCGCTTGGCTGCGGCCGGTATCTCGCTCAAGCACTCAGGACAGTTCTTGCTCGTCGGATCGGCCGGGACTGGCTGCTTCTTCGTGCGCGCGACGAGCGCGTTGATGGGCGTCACTACGAAGAAATAGATCGCCGCCGCGACCATAAGGAACGAGATGAGCGCGTTGACGAAACTGCCGTACATGAACTTGCTGCCGTTCAACGTGAACAACAGGCCCGAGAAGTCGGGCACCTTCGCGATCGCGCCAATGAGCGGCGTGAGAAGATCCTGTACGAGCGCCGTCACGACCGAACCGAAGCTCGCGCCGATGACGACGCCGACCGCCATGTCGACGACATTGCCTCGGAGGATAAATTGTTTGAATCCGCTCAACATAAAAGTCCACATTACTCCCTGCGTAATGCCGCAAGTATATCCTAGCTGCGCTCTTCTCGCTATTGCCCCGGCACCTGAACAGATCCGTTTGATCACTGCGCTGCCGTCGAAGTCGCCTCGCTCGAAGTCGCAATGATCGTGCTGGCGGCGGTTGGCGGCGTGGTCGTGGCGATTGGCGGCGTTTGTGTTGTGGGCGCGACGACGTTGACGGTGCGGGTGGCAATGCCAGTCGCGCCCTGCTGGTCGGTGGCGCTGTAGCGAATGGTGTGCGTGCCTGCGGCGCTCGTGCCGATGGTGATCTTGTCGACCGTCGTGGTTGCGCCGCCGTCGACCGAGGCGCTGATGCCGAGGTTGA
>JAJXVV010000008.1 GCA_021781955.1 bacterium
GCTGCACCACGAAGTTGCTGCCGCCGACGGTGAAGCCTTGGCCTGATGCGATGGTGGTGGTGCCGGTGGTGCCGGAGAGCGTGAGTGCTTTGGTGAAGCTGTTCGTGCCTGAGAAGGTGTTGTTGTCTGCGAGGAGCGTGGAGGAGGCGGCGTTGATGGTCTGCGTCGTGCCGAGGCCCACCGAAGTGCCGTTCAAGGTGAAGGCGGAGGTGGTGGCGACGAGCTTGCCGGTCTGGTCGGTGGAGAGGAGCGCGTTGGCGAGGCCGGTGATCGCGAGATTGGTGGTGGTCGCGCTGGTCGTGGTGGAGTTCGTGGCGGTGAGGCCGGTGATGTTCGCAAGCGAGGCGGTGAACGTATCGACGATGCCGCTCGTGAGGTGGGCGAAGGTGGAAGTGAGACCTTGGAAGGTCGATGTCGCAGCGGTGTCGGTCGCGCTGAAGTAGGGCGCGGTGATTGCGCCGCCAGAGGAGACGCCGGCGACCGCAAGGGAGCCGACGGTGAGAGTACCGGAGAACGTGGCGTCGGTGCCGGTGAGCACGCCGTCGAGCTTGAGTTGTCCGTTCAGAGTCGAATCGTTGGTGACGAGGAGCGAACTGGCGGTGGTGGAGCCGGTCGATGACGTGTTGGCGGAGAGCGTGGTGGCGGAGACGGGCGTGTTGCTGATCGAGCCGCCCGTGATGGCGGGGCTGGTGATCGTCGTGTTGGCGAGCTGCGAGATATTCTGCGATGCGGCGGGTATGTAGCCGCCGCCTCCCCCTCCGCCGCCGTAGCTACCGCCTGCGGCAACCCACTGCGGGGTCGGCGGAGCAGGCTGCGTCGCGGCGGCGAGCTTCTGGTCGATGCCCTGCTCAAATTGTGCGAGTATCGTGGCGAGCGCGGTCGGGGTCACGGCGCTCCCCTGGGGGAGCGTCTCGATGATCTTCTGGATGATGGGCTGCTCCACGATGGTGGTTGAGGTCGGAAGTTGAGCAGCACCGGAGGTAACTCCTCCCGGGGAGGTGTCTCCTCCGGTTCCTGTCGTCGTGGCCGCAACAATGGCGGGCGCGTTTTCGGTGGCGACGACAGAGGCGGCCGGCTGGCTGACCGGCGGTACGCTCGCGGTCGTAGAAGTGCCGGTAAAGAGCAGCGCCAAACCAGCGAAAAAGGCGGCGATAGCTGATCCGAATATATGCAACAACCCCGCGAGACTATTCATACTACAGAATCAGTGTAGCACCACAAATCCGTTAAACAGGCGTTACGGTATCCTCCCCCCGTGGGAATATTTTTTAGGAGCTGTGCACCCGCGGGGCGACACCTTGCGGGCATCAATTATGAACGACCCTTTCTTTGATGGCGAGAGACGTTGAGCAGAATGCCCGCGCTCATGAGCGACATGAGCATAGCCGAGCCGCCTTGCGAGACGAAGGTGAGCGGAATGCCGGTCAACGGAGCGACTCCGAGCATCGCGGCGATGTTGATGAACGCTTCAGAGGCGAGGTAGGTAGAAATACCGACCGCAAGCAGCCCGCCGAACAGATCAGGCGTATGCGCCGCTACGTAATAGCCGCGCAAGGCGAAGAGCATGAACAGTACCACTATAGTGATGCTTCCTACCAATCCAAGCTCCTCGCCCGCGACCGCGAATATCGAATCCCCCATCGGTTCGGGCAAGTAGGTGAATTTTTGTATCCCCTGCCCGAACCCTCGGCCCAGCACGCCGCCCGAGCCTATCGCGATGAGCGATTGATGCAGCTGGAAGCTCTGCGTCTGCTGTCCCTGGGCGGGATTGAGGAACGTGGCCACTCGATCGCGCAAGTATGGTTTGTACAAAAGGAGCGCTCCCGCTCCCAAGAGCCCGATAACGACGACGAGTCCCATATCGCGCCACCGTCCGCCTGCAGCGAAATAGATCGCGAATATGCTCGCCAATATGACGAGCAGCGTGCCGATGTCCGGCTGTGCCACGAGCAGCAGGACCGGCAGCGCGAGTATCGCGAGCAATCCCCCGAGACCGTAGCGGAGGGTAGCCGTCTTATCGCGCATCGCTGCGAAGTATGCGGCTGCCATGACGATCGTGGCGATCTTGAGGATCTCCGAAGGCTGAAGCGAGGCTCGTCCGAGCCACAGCCAGCGCTGTCCGCCGCCGTGGGAACCCCCGAGGTGCGGCACGAACACGAGTGCGGTAATGAAAAGAGCGCCGCCGAACACGTATGGAGCGAACTTCCTCCAGCGCTGATATTCCACCGCGAGCGCGATAAAAAGCAGCGCGATGCCGCCGCCGACGCCGAGCACGAGGTGGCTGAACACGATCGAGGTGATGCTCGTCGAGCCTTTGGCGAGCGATCCGAATGCTGCCGACGCGAAGATAAAGCATCCGCCGACGAGCAGCATGCCGATGAGGAGGGCGAGCATTTTATCGACGCGTGCGTGTCTCATAGCGATGCTAGTGCTGCGCGAGCGCGAGGATGACGCCGGCGAACGCGAGCATGATGGAGAGGACCCAGTAGCGCATGACGACCTTCTGCCCCGGCCAGCCGATAGCCTCGAAGTGATGGTGGAGCGGCGCGATCCGGAGCAGTTTCCGCTTGAAAAGCCGCTTCGAGAGCACCTGCGCGATATCGGAGAGAACGGTCACGACGAGGAGTCCGCCGATCACCGGCAGCACCGCGACGCCGATGCCTCCGCCGAGGCTGTCGGTCAAGAACGCGACGACGCCGAGCGAGAGCGTGAGCCCCATCGTGCCTGTGTCGCTCATGTAGAAGCGGGCGGGCGGGATGTTGAACCACAGGAACGCGAGCAGGCCGCCGACCACGCTCGCACAGAACGCCGCGAGGTCGGTCTGTCCTTGCTCGAACGCGATAATCGCGTACGAGGCGAAAATGGCGCTGAAGACGCCGCCCGAAAGGCCGTCGATGCCGTCGATGACGCCGGAGGCGTAGAGCGCGAGCGAAATGAGCACGAATACCGGTATGATCAGTATGCCAAGCTGGAGCGGCGCGCCGAAAGGGACGTTGATCGCGGCCACGCCGAGCTTCGCCCAGAACCACCAGCCGATGAACGTCGAAAGCGCGAGCACGACGACGAGCCGATGGCGCAGGCGCAGCCCTTCCCCGCGCTCGCCTATCACGAGCAGGTCATCCACCAGGCCGGTGAAGGCGCCGACGACGAGCGCCGCGAGCGGCAGCCACGTTTCGCTGCGGCTCAGGTAATCAAGGTGCGAGACGAAAGCGTTCGGAGCGAGGCGCGCGAGCGCGGATATGCCGAATATCGCGGCGAGCACGCTCCCCCAAATGACGACGCCGCCCATGCGCGGCGCGCGCGTCTCATGGCCGTTGTGGAGGCGATTGAACTCGGAAGCGACTGAGCCGTCGAGGGCGCGCTTACCCGCCTTTTTCTTCCATGCCTTGTGCTTGTAGAGGTAGTGCGTAAGGAGCGGCGTACCAAGCATGCCGAGCGCGAAGGCGACGGCTCCGGGGATCAGCGTTTGCGCGATAGACAGGTGCATAGGCCGTGACGAAAAGCTATCGCGCTGCGTTCGAACCGAGGACCTGCTCGGTCGTCGCGACGAGCTTTTTCATGTCGTCGAAACGCCCGTCGAACGTGGAGTGCAAGACGACCGCGACGACGCGATGTCCTGCCACGTCGAACACGACCGCCAGGTTGCCACCGGCAAGATCGGTGTAGCCCGTTTTGCCCATGACGAGCCCCGGTATCGAGCTGAGCGCTTCGTCGGTGTTGTACGCATGCGTGGTGCTGCCGTTGATTGAGGTGAACAAGAAACCGTCGCGCGAGGTGCCCTCGAAGATCGGGAGCGAGGTCGATGCCGCGTATGCCATCAGCGTGGCGATATCGTGCGCCGAACCGTACGCGCCTGCCTGGGTCGTGCTGATGTCGAGGCCGTTATCGTTGAGGAAGAAGGTGTTGGTCAGGTGGAGCTGCCGCGCCAGATCGTTCATGCGCCAAAGCGTCGCGCCGCTTGCGGGCGATCGCGGATACTTCTGATGCAGGCCGTTGTCGGCCGCAGCGGCGAGGATATCCGCCCCCGCGTTCGACGACGCGACGAGCGTGAAGGTCATGACGTCGCTCTCTTTCCACACCTCTCCTTTGGCGAGGCGCTCGACGCTGCCGGGCGGCGCGGTGTCGTACGGGATCGTGATAATGTCGTTGGGCGACAGTACTTCGGACACCGAGAGCGCCATCGCGACCTTGGTGATCGAGGCGAGCGGCAGTTGCGCGTTGGCGTTGCGCTGGAAAAGCACCGTGTTGCTCGTCGTGTCGAGCACGTATATGCCTTCCGCTTGCAGATCGAGCGCGTCGAACGGGTTTGGGCTCGGCACGGCCGCCGCCGCCGCTTCGGGAGATGACGGGAGTTGGGCCACGGGCGCCGTCGACGAGGCCGCATACAAGTATGAAGCAGTAAACCCGGCGCTCGCGACGAACATGAGCACGAGCGTGACGGCGCCGACGACGGTCACTGCGCGCTTCGTTTCGCTCTCTTGCGGTGCTGCAGATGCCCTTGGCGTCTCGGCCGTAGCCGACTCCTCAAGGAGCGCGGCCGGCGTGTCCTCCGGCGTATGTTCAGGTATCTTCACGATGAATTCGTCGTTCATATCGTTCGTTCGGATGCTTCGGTCTCGTCCGCAGTTGCCCGCGCTGTCGTCTCAAAGGCGGCGAGCTCGCCCGCTATTTTCGCATGATCGGGCAATTCATGGGTAGTGCGGACCCCAAGGTGCGCGAGCAGCTCGACGGTGGGCCGATACAGGTACTCGCGCGCGTCGTCCGGGTTGCCGGTACGCTCGAGAAATCCGCGAGAGAGCAGCGTCCGAATGGTCGAGCTGGTGTTGACCCCGCGAATGTAGTCGATCTGCGCGCGAGTCGACGGCCCGCGATACAGCACGATGGCGAGCACTTCTGATCCCGCGTCACCGATGTCTTTCTCAAGGTCGCGCTGGTACGCCGCCCGCACATCGTCGGAGCACGCTTTCGCGACGGCGAGCGTGGCTTCGGTGTCGGTCAGGATGAGCGAAAGACCGCCGCCTAAAAGCATCTCGGAGAGGCGAGTGAGGATAGGTGCGAGCTCGGCCTCCGTCACGCCGAGCAGCGATCCCAACTTCTTACGCGTGAGCGAACCGCCTTCCGAAAAGAGGAACGCTTCCGCCCGCTGGGCGCTATGGGTGAGATCAGGCGCCATAACTCGGTGCGCCCGTCACCTGCTCGAGCTCGATGGTAATGTCGGAAAAAAGCTTATCCTGCGAGACGCTCGCCGAGCCCGAGCGCACGAGTTCGAGCATTGCCAGAAAGTAGACGATGATGTCGTGCTTGCCGCGGGAACGGATCAGTTCGGAAAAGCGCGCACGGAAGGCGCTCGTCAGCCTGCCCTTCATCTGTACGATGACCTCTTCGAGCGCGAGCACGGGCGCGACCGCCGCCTGAGCCATCGCCTCCGGTTTCGGGAACGTGGCAATAAGACGTCCGGCTGCGCGCATGACGCCAGCGAGCGAAATCTCGCCGGGCGCGAAGATCGCTTCTCGCAGCGGCGCGCGTTTGGCGAGCAGGAGCGGCTGGCGCCCCCATTCTTTGCGCACGAGTTTCGCTGTCGACCGAATGAGCCGCAGGCGCGCGAGACGACGTTCGAGTTCATCGACCGATTCGCGCTCATTCGCCGTGAGCTCGAGCGAAGGCAAGAGCGCGCGGGATTTTATAAGAAGCAGAGTCGAAGCCACCAAGATGAACTGCGCTGTCTCAGCGAGCGGCAGTTCCGGGAGCTTCTCAAGGTAGGCGAGGTACGAGTCGGCGACGTCGGCGAGCGATACGGTCGATATGGATAGCTTGCGTTCCTCTATCATGCCCAAGAGCGCCTCAAGCGGGCCTTGGAAATTCGTGGTCGATAGTTCGAATTTCTCCATGGTGGCTCAATCGGACAGGCGGACATCGATGCGGTTCATGTCGCGCGGGAACGCGGTCGCTTCTTTTACGTTCGGTATCTCGAGCATGCGGGCGGTGAATCGTTCAAGGCCGGTCGAGCAGCCGCCGTGCGGCGGCATGCCGTATTTGAAGGCTTGGAGGTAGTAGCGGAACTTCTGCGGATCAAGGCCGCGGTCGCGCATGCGCTCGACGAGCATGGCCTGGTCATGAATGCGTTGCGCGCCGCTGTTTATCTCAAGCCCGCGGAAGAGAAGATCAAAACCGCGCGAATACGGCGCCTCGGCGGGGTCTTCATAGGTGTAAAAGGCGCGCTTTTTCGTCGGGAACCGGGTGATGAAGATGAAATCGGAGCCGCGCTCTTTCTTGGCCCATTCGCATATGCCGCGCTCATCCTCCGGCTCCATATCAGGCGCCTCTTTCTTGCCGAGCGCCTTCAGTGCTTCTTGTAGCGTGAGGACCGGAAAATGTTCGGGGGTCAGCGGCGGCGTGGTGCCGAAGCGCTCGAACATATCGGCGTGCGTCCGCGACACCTCCTCGACGACATCGCGTATCGAGCGCTCGAGCGCTCGCATGACGGCGTGCTCGTTCTCGACGAACCCCATCTCGAAATCGATGCAGGTTGCTTCGGAAAGGTGGCGGGTCGTTGCACTCTTTTCGGCACGGAAGATCTTGGCGACCGTGAACGCGCGCTCGAACGGTCCGACCATAATCTGCTTATAGAGCTGCGGCGAGGTCGCAAGAAAGGCGACGGCATCGTTGAAGTACTCGACCTTGAACGCGGCAGCGCCGCCTTCGGCGTCGCCGCCCACGAGCGCGGGCGCGGCGAACTCCGTAAATCCCTGCGCGATGAGCGAGCGGCGATACGCGTCGAGGATCGCTGCCTGCATGGTAAAGATGTCGCGGCTCCGCTTGGTGCGGAGCGTGAGAGGCAGGTAATCGAGATGGGTATCCAAATTGAGCTCTGCGGCCATATCGAACGGCAGCTCTTCCGCCTGCGAGAGCACCGCGATGCGCCTCGCGACGAGCTCGACGCCGCCGCACACGCCCGCGCCCTTCATGTTCTCGGGGCGCTCTTTTACCTCGCCTTCGATCTCGACAACCCATTGCGGGCGGAGCGTTTTCGCGACCGCGAGGGCATCTTCGGCCTTCGGGGTCACGACGCATTGCACCTCGCCGCTGCGGTCGCGCACGTCGAGGAAAATAAGTTTCCCGTGGTCGCGGCGGATGCTCACCCACCCGGCGGTGCGTACCGGCTCGCCGATTTTGTCCGTCAATTCGCTGTTCAGGGTTCGTTCCATGTGATCGAGATTAAAGAGTAACGCCTACCTTTGCGCGAACATCGCGCATCTTCTTATCCGCCTGCGCTCGCGCGCGCTCAGCGCCTTCGCGAAGCACGGACTTCACGTCGGCGTCCGTGATGCTTTCGCGCCGCTGCCGCATCGGCGCGATGAGCGCGTCGATATCTTCGACAAGCGCGTCCTTGAGCGCTTTGTACTTGCCTTTGTGCGCCGCGTAGAGGATGGCGAGCTCATGCTCCGTGCGGAGAAGCTTATGTATCGCGTATACGTGTTCGGGCATATCGCCGGCCGAATCGGTGACGATGCCCATGACCGCCTTCGTGATCTCGTCGCGCGTGCCGAAAAGCGGGATCGTATTGCCGTAGCTCTTGCTCATCTTCTTGCCGTCGGTACCCGGCACGACAGCGACGGATTCCAGGATCTTTTCTCGCGGTTCTTTGAAGGTTGCGCCGAACGTGTTGTTGAATTTGGCTGCAGCCTCGCGCGCGTATTCCACATGCTGCCGCTGATCTGCCCCCACGGGCACAACGTCGATCTCGTACAGCAAAATATCGGCTGCCATGAGCATCGGGTACGTGAAAAGGCCAGCGTTGGCCTCAAGCCCTTTGGCGACCTTGTCCTTGTATGCGTGCGCCTGCATCAGAAACGGTACGGTCACCAGGCAATCGAAAACCCACGCGAGCTCAGTGTGCTCGGGCACGGCGGACTGCTGGAAAATGATCGTACGCGCGGGGTCCACCCCCACGGCCAGGAAGTCCCGTACCACCTCGGCGACATTCGCGCGCAATTCGTCCGCAGACTTGAGCGAGGTCAGCGCATGGTAATCGGCCACCATGACGAGGCCGTTTGTTTCCTGTAGCAATTCGACGGTTTGCTTGAGCGCGCCGAAATAGTTGCCGATATGAAGCTGCCCGCTGGGCTGTAGCCCGGTAAACAAACGCGGTTTGTTTTCAGATCCCTCGGCTCGACCGTGCGATTCCGGCATGCCGGAATCGCACGGTACTCGCTCTACGTTGTCCGTAAATAGCCGTTTTTTGGCCATATAACGGCCATTGTACCAGAAAATCCTTCCTAGGACATGGGGAATTCCACCGAAAATTCGGATCCTTTGCCTTCCCCTGCGGATGTCGCCCAGATCTTGCCATGGTGAGCCTCGACGACTTGCTTGGCGATGTAGAGGCCGTAGCCTGTGGAGTGGACGTTGACCTTGATCGAGTTCTCGCCGTGTCCTCCCTCGGTAAAGAGGCGCGCTTGATCGGCGGGCGTAATGCCGACGCCGCTATCCTTGATCGAAAGGCGGGCCATGCCATCGTGCCGCGATAGAGCGACAACTATTCCCCCCTGCGGGGTGTAGCGAATCGCGTTGTCGAGAAGGTTGCGCACGACATGATCGCGCACCCGCGCCTCATCTCCCTCCATCGCGTACGATCCATCGCCCACGCTCAGCTCAAGCTTCAGGCGCTTAGCTTCGGCAAAAGGCCGCTGTGACCCGACCGCTTGCTCGACGATCGCCCTGAGATCGCACGGCGCCCTGTTGAACGCCATCGTGCCGCGCTTCAGGTTGGCCGCCTCGAGGATGTCCATCACGGTACGCACTCCCTCGCGCATCTCCACGAGCGCGAGCGCCGCGAAATCACGCACCTGCTGCGACGCGTCCATGCCGTCCTCGGCGATCTCCGCGAGCGCGCCCACGCCTTTCGTCATGTACGCCTTCACCTCGTGGCTGATGAAATGCAGCAGCGCTTCTTGCTGGTGATTGGCGATCTCAAGTATTTTCTCTTGTTTTTCGATGAGCTCTCGCTGTTCGATCTCGTTGTACACGCTGCGCACGAGCTGCCAGCTAAAAATGCTTACGATCGCAAGCGAACCCGCTCGAATAAGCCACGTCGAGAAGGAGCTGGCGTCGAAGAGGTTGAAGATCGACGCGAGGACCAGGCCGCTGGCAAAAAGCTGCGCAGCGATCAGTTTAATGTTAAAGATTTGATATCGAATGACCGCATAACTCATCAAGACGACATATAATATGACAAAATAGTTCCCGAATGGATACACGTTGAATAGTTGCGGGAGAAAATCGGTCGCGCCGCCACTGAACCCGATCGCCGCAGCGATGATGTGATTGAGTATTTGCCCGCTTTCTCGCGAGCCGCGAGGCGCTTTTCTGTAGGCCTTCACAAGGAATGAGAAGGCGGCTGTCGTCACGACGGCGTAGTACAGAGGGAAGAGAAAATATAACGGCCCCGGCTTGATCCAGTAAAATCCAAGTTCATGATTCTCGAGACCTGGGGAATAGAGGTTGGTAAATAGCAACATAGTCAGGCCGATGGAACCTAGGAGCACGATGCTTTCGAGAAAGCGCGATTCTTTTTTTACGAAGGTCGTTACGAACGCGAAGTATGCTGGAGGTATAAAAAAAGCGGAAAGGTCGAGCAAGTACTGCCATCCGCGCGCGATCTCGAGTACCGAAGACGTTGTCACGCCCCACATGCCGATGGTCCAGGCGCCAATAAGCATTGAGAGGACGAGCCACCGAAACCCGAGTCGAGATTTGGTGTCCGCAGTGTATACGAATAAGCCGAATCCGAGGCTCGCACAGGCCGTTAGCACGGCAGATATCGCAAAGAGATTCATAGGATTGCCGTGTAGCTTAGTGAAGACCACTGACGAGCTTGTGCGATCTTTTGGAGCGATGAAGTCGCGTTCACTACGAATGGATGGGCAACGGCTTCGAGGAGCGGTTCGTCGCTTTCATGGTCGGTATACGCCCATGATCGCGATCGATCGAGGCCAGCGTTGGTAAGATACTGTTGCACTGCCGCGGCCTTCTCTTCTCCGTGCAGAATGCGTCCGTCGATCCGACCCGTATAGCGATCACCCGAGAGTTCCATGCGTGTTCCCGTGGCTCGCGCCACTCCCACTCGATCCCCGATCGCCTTAGCGAGCGGTTCGATGATCGATGAGAGCAGAACAACCTCCCGGCCGGCCTCCTGTTGCTCGCGTATGATGCCGACGCCGCCGCTCAAAAGGTGACGGGGCAAGTGTTCATCAAGAAAATCGTTGCAAATAGTTTGGACGTCGTTCTCGGTACGACCTTTCGCATACCGTATCCCGATCTCGAAGAGATCCCGCGGGTCCTTCAGGAAGTGCATTTTGTATAAAGCAATACCGAACACTAATCGGGCGAAATCGGTCCATGGCAGTAACCCTTTCCGCACAAGGTACCAAATGAAAGATTCTTGCGTTAGGCCACGCACGAGCGGCCCGTCGATATCAAAAAAAACAATGTCGCGCTTGTCAGGACTCAGCATACGGGTAGGCTTTGCCCGACAGTATAGCGAGTTTTTTCATAAGTGCCGAGAGTTCGCCGTTGATACGCTCGTCCGCTGGCACCGGTCCAACGGTACTGAGGCCGTATCGGATCGGCTCGCCTATTGAGAGTTCGATATTCCTTCGGAATCGAGGTTTTTTGTCGAATCTCGACATGACCGAGAACGCACCCCGGATCCCGATCGGGACGATGGGTGCGCCCGTCTCGAACGCGTAGCGTATGACACCGGGGTAGCCGCGCAACAGTTCATGAGGCGACGGTGCGCGTGTTCCTTCAGGGAAAATGCCCACCGCCTCACCTGCATTCAATAGATCTCGAACAATTTGGTCTATGTGCGCCCTCTTCTCCTTGTGTTCGCGATCGACTTCGATCTGTCCGGTCGCACGCATGATCGGCCGCCAGAGCGGATTCCGGAAGAATTTCTCGGCAGCGAGGTAGTAGACATTCCGTCGTGCCACCGCGATGGTGCAGATAAAATCGAAGTAACTTTCATGCGTAGCGGCAAGAAGTGCCGGCCCGCGACGCGGTATGTGGTCCGCGCCTTCGACGCGCTTGATCCATATCAGCCTCACCAGCGGCCCGAATAAGAATCGAATGCATGCATACGACCATTCGATACGACGAGGTATCCGATATGCCTTGGGCTTGTCGCGATCGAACATAAATGCCTAGAGGCTGCGTTCGACGCGCTGCAGCGCATGCCGTGCTTCGCGCAACGCGCTTTCAATGGATGTCTCGATCTCCGCCATTATCTCGCGTGCGACATCTTTGAAGCGCGCGGGTTCCGGCGCGGAATGCGCTATGATTTCATGCACATACTTCGGTTTTCCGAACACGAGCGTTATGTGGTAACGGCGGTCCAGGAATCGCTTGAAACTGAGGCGGTAGGTGCCGACAATCGCGACCGGGATGACCGGCACATGGGTCGCGTGCGAAAGGTACGCGACGCCGCCCTTCCCTTCCCGCAACTTGCCGTCCTTGGTCGTCCCGCCTTCGGGGAAAATGCAGAGGCTGCCGCCGTTTTTGAGAATGGTGCGATGCTGCGCCAGCGATCGCTCGTAGTTTTTGTGTCCGGGAACGTGCGGGTACGCGCCCCATGCGCGGAAGAACCATGAGGACGAATACAGGCGGCGGCGCCAGCCGAATTTCTTATCGTGGAAACCGTCGAGCGGGCCGGCAACATAGAACATCGGCGCGAATCGGCCGAGTGGATTGATCGCGGCGGTGAGGATGATCGGGTCGAGCTCATTGGCATGATTGACCGCGAAGATCGCCTGATCGATGCCGTCGAGATGTTGCGTGCCCCGCACCTCGAAACCGCAGAAGCCGACGAGCAGGAGTCTCGTCGGCAGCCATGCGATAGTTTGCAAAATGCGCGGGATGATCGAATACGATTTGTGCATATCATCGGGCGAATTCACAGTATCACCGAGACGATCGTTCGTCGACCATCCGCGTCAGCTGCGCGCGAGAGCGAGCAAAAGGTATGCGGCGAGGAGCCACCAGAAGCGGTAGGTTTCGCCGAAAATGCTTTGGATCTGCGCGCTGAAGCGCCAGATCGAGTCGAGCGCCGCTACCTGCATCCAAAAGACAAGCACGATAACGGTCGTCGCGATGCCGGCAAGGAGCGCGGGCAGTATCTGCGCGGAAGAAGTGCCGAAGAAGCTCACCGCGCGATGCACGAAGAGGTACGAAAGCATCGTCAACGCGCCGAAGAGCGCCGCCTGAGCCGCCGGACCTTGGAGCTGAGCCAGCACGGTTTGCAGCCCAGCGGCGTGCTGCGCGATGCCGAACAGCAGGTACGCGAGCGGCAGCGCGAGCGCGAGCGATGTCGCTTTGTTGGTCCCGGCGCGCACGTTCTCGGCCGACACAATGAGCAAGAAAATGCCGAGAACGCTCCATTCGAGCGGCCAGCGCGAGAGCACGTTGAGCGATGCGTGGATATCCATAACCGCGGCGCGCGAGAACGCCGTATCAGCAGTATAGCGTGGAATTCAAAGACCCTCCGCGCGCAAACGCTCGACGAGCTCCTTGGCCGTTCGCGAAAGTCTTTTCGGCATGTCGATGCGTACCTGCACGAGCAGATCGCCGCGCGAAGTGCGGCCATGCGGCACACCCTTCCCGCGCACGCGAATGACCTCGCCGTGCGCGACCCCGGCGGGTACGCGAACCGTTTCGTCTCCGTCGAGTGTCGGCACCGTAAAATCGCCGCCGAGGAGCACGTCGGTGAGCTTGAGCTGAAGGACGCTCGCGAGATTGTTCCCTTCACGTTGGAAACGCGCATCCGGCTTCACGTGCAGCTTCACGTAGAGATCGCCGGCGCTGCCGCCCGTGTGGGCCTCGCCTCTTCCCGGCATGCGTATCATCTCGCCATCGGAGACACCGGCCGGGACGACGATGCGTATCTCCTCTTGCTGTTTCCGCACTCCCGCGCCAGCGCAGCCGTCGCACGGCTGTTCGGGCACCTGTCCGCGGCCGTTGCATCGGGGGCACGTGCGAGCGGTCGTAACCGTACCGAAGATCGAGTTTCGCGTCTCGCGTATCTCTCCCCGTCCATTACAGCTCGTGCAGGCGACGACCTTCGAGCCTTTTTTCGCGCCGCTACCGCCGCAGACGCTGCACGTCGCGAGCTTTGAGATGAGCACGCGGCGATCAGCCCCGAAGACGGATTCGCGGAACGTGAGCTCGATGTCGATCGAAACATCGCGGCCGCGCCGGGCGGCGCGGGTTTGCCCGAACGCGTCGCCAAAAATATCGCCGAGGTCGAATTCGAACTGCTGTCCGTTACCGAAACCCTGGAACTGCGAGAAATCGAACCCGCCGAACCCGCCCTGCGCGCCTCCGGCGCCGGTGAACGTGCCGCGCAGGTCGTACTCGCCGCGCTTCTTTTTATCCGAAAGAACGGCGTACGCCTCGCTCACCTCTTTGAACTTTTGCTCATCGCCGCCTTTCTTGTCGGGGTGGTACTTGTGCGCGAGCTTGCGGAACGCTTTCTTGATGTCGTCCTCGCTCGCAGTCTTCGGCACGCCGAGTATGTCGTAGTAATCTTTCATACGGGCACCATAGTACTCGGGATTTTACATCCATGCAAAAAAGGCGCCATGCGGCGCCTTTTTTGCGCAGGTTACTGTCCGGCCTCCTCCGGAGGCGTCTGGCTGTCCTGCGGAGCCTGCTGCTGGTTTATTGCTTGGCCTATCGCGCTCATGGCGCTCGAGAGCGCATCGGACGCGGCCTTCAGCGCCGGTGCGTCGCTGCCGCCGCGCGCGGTCTTGAGCGCGTCGATCTTTTCCTGGACGTTCTTGCGAATCTCATCGCCCACCTTCTCACCATGCTCCTTGAGCGCTTTCTCGGCGGAATAGACGAGCTGATCGGCAGCGTTCTGCGCTTCGACGAGCTCCCGCTTTTTCGCATCGGCATCGGCATTGGTCTCCGCGTCCTTGCGCATCTTTTCGATATCCGCATCGGAAAGACCTGAGCTGCCCTCGATACGAATAGACTGCTCTTTGCTGGTCGCCCGGTCCTTCGCCTTCACCGTAAGGATGCCATTGGCGTCGATATCGAACGAAACCTCGATCTGCGGGAGTCCGCGATGTGCCGGCGGGATGCCGTCGAGATTGAAGCGGCCGAGGGATTTGTTGTCTATCGCCATCGGACGTTCGCCCTGCACGACGTGTATCTCAACCGACGGCTGATTGTCGGACGCGGTCGAGAAAACCTGCGAGCGCGAGGTCGGTATCGTCGTGTTGCGATCGATGAGTTTCGTCGCGACGCCGCCCATCGTTTCGATACCTAAGCTGAGCGGAATGACGTCGAGCAAGAGCACGTCCTTTACATCGCCCTGTAAAATGCCGCCCTGGATCGCCGCACCGATGGCGACAACTTCGTCAGGATTGACACTCATGTTCGGCTTCTTGCCGAAGTACTCTTCGACCGCTCTCTGCATCGCTGGCATGCGTATTTGACCGCCCACCAAGATTATCTCGTTGATGTCCTCTTTCTTGAAGGGAGAAGCTTCCATCGCGCGCTTCGTGATGGTCATGGCGCGGTCCAGGAACTCCCGCGAGAGATCTTCGAGCTTCGCGCGGGTGAGCTTGATGAGCAGGTGGCGCGGGCCGGACGCATCGGAGGTGATGAACGGGATATTAATCTCGGTTTCGAGCGCGGTCGAAAGTTCGATCTTCGCTTTCTCGGCCGCTTCGTCGAGGCGCTGACGGGCGAGCGCATCGGTGCGGATATCGATGCCGCTCTCCTTCTTGAATTCGCTCGCGAGCCAATCCATGATCTTCTGGTCGATATCCTTGCCGCCCAAGTGGGCGTCGCCGTCCGTCGAACGAACCTCGATCACGTCGTCGCCGACCTCGAGCACCGAGATGTCGAACGTACCGCCGCCGAAGTCGAAGACGACGATTTTCTCGTTCTTTTTCTTGTTGAACCCGTACGCGAGCGCGGCAGCGGTCGGCTCGTTGATGATGCGCTTTACGTCAAGTCCGGCGATCTTGCCCGCGTCTTTCGTCGCCTGGCGCTGGGAGTCGTTGAAATACGCAGGGACCGTGATGACCGCTTCGGTGATCGTCTCGCCCAGACGCGCCTCAGCATCGGTCTTGAGCTTCTGCAGGATCATTGCCGAAAGCTCTTCCGGACGGTACCACTTATCGGCCAATCGCACCTCGATGCCGCCGTTCCCCGACGTGCGCGTCTCGAACGGCACCGCAGCGCGATCCTTGGCGACGAGCGGCTCATCGAAGTTGTGGCCGATGAAGCGCTTGATCTGGTAGACCGTGTTCTTCGGATTGGTGACCGCTTGGCGCTTCGCGAGAAGGCCGACCAAGCGCTCGCCAGTTTTCGAGACCGCAACGATCGACGGCGTCGTGCGCGCGCCTTCGGAATTCTCCAGTATTTCCGGCTCGCCGCCCTTGACGACCGCCATGGCGGAATTGGTCGTTCCCAGGTCGATACCAAGTATCTTTGACATAGCGATATTGCGTTAGCTTATGAGGCAATCATTATATACGCGCCAGCCACGTGCATGTCAAACCCGCGCGGGCCTACTTCTTGGCGATGACCTGAGCCGCGCGAAGCACCCTGTTCCCGCTCCGGTACCCGTAGCGCAGTATTCGCGCGACGGTGCCGCTCTCGCCGGGCATATCGTCGCGTTCTTCGGCCACCTCGTGCAGCGCGTGATCGACACGTTCTCCCACTTTACCGAACCGTTCGATGCCGTGACGTTTGAGCGCGCCGAGAAGCTGATTCTGCACCATCTCCATGCCGCTGCGGAATCCGTCGGAGACGTTCGTCCACGCCTCGCTCAAAGCCGCCATGTCGAACGAGTCGAGCGCAGGGATGATGTCGTGCACGAGCTCTTCGCGCAAAAGCTCGGCTGAGCGCGCGGCGCGCGCCTCAGCATCTTTACGGACGTTGATGGCATCGGCCTTCGCGCGCTGCCAGCCGTCGAGATACTCCTGCCGCTCCTTCTTCGCTCGGCCAAGTTCCTCTTTGAGCCGCTGCAATCTTGCCTTGAGAGAGTCGGCGGCGTTCAGCTCGTCTTCTGGCTCAAAATCGACGTCGTCGTTCATGGCGCGAGTATAGCAAAAATGGAGGCTCAACGAAAACGACTGCCGAGAGGCGGTCGTTCGTCATTCAGCGCTTCGACCATTGCGGAGCGCGACGGGCCGCTTTGAGTCCGAACTTTTTGCGCTCCTTCGCACGCGGGTCGCGCTTGAGGTAGCCGCGGACCTTGAGGTCCTTGCGCTGCTCAGGGACGAGCATTGTGATGGCGCGCGAGAGGCCGTGGCGTACCGCCTCCGCCTGCGCCTTGTGGCCGCCGCCCTTGACCTGCGCGGTGACTTCGTAGGCGACGCCGAGCACCTGCATCGGCGCGTGTACCGTCTTTACCATCGCCTCGAGCGGGAAATAGTCTTGCGCGCTCTTGCCGTTGACAGTGATGGAGGCGCTCTTCGCTTCCGAGATGCGGACGCGCGCGCTCGCGGTCTTGCGACGACCAACGGCTTCCGTGTACTGTTTCATCTTCACCATACGAGTTATTCAGTGATTGAGAGATTTTTAAGTCGCGCCACGCGCATGGTGTTGCGCGGAAGCATGCGCGTGACCGCTAAGCGGATAGCAGCTCCTTTGCCTTTGCGAGCGGAGAGCGAAGCGAGCGTTTCCACTTTCTGGCCGCCGGGGTAACCCGAGTAGGTCTGGTAGGTCTTCTGCGCGCGTTTCTTCTCGCGAAGATAGAGCTTGCCGGCGTTGGTGACGGTCACTTTCACGGCTGAATCTTTGTGCGGCGTATAGTCGGCACGCATTTTGCCCATAAGCGCTTTGGCGGCCTCGGACGCAACACGTCCGAGTGTTTTCCCTGCTGCATCGATAGTGTAGGTTTTGTCTGTCATAGGCTATTTAACGAACTCTATGCGCGCGCTCTCGATCGCGCGCTTGCCGACTCGACCGAGGCGCACGATGCGCGTGTATCCGCCAGAGCGTTCCTCGTAGCGAGCTTTCAGCTCGAACAATTTCTTGGATGCGGTCCCGATCTGCGCGTGCACCGCACGGCGCGACGCCAGCGTGTCCTTCTTGGCGGTCGTGACGAGCTTCTCGACGAACGGGCGCAGCTCTTTGGCTTTCGCGACAGTCGTCGTGATCCCCTCCTTGAGCACGAGCGACCGGGCGAGGCTCTTCAAGAGCGCCTCGCGCTGTCGCTTCACGCGACCCAATGTCCGATGTCCGCGGTGGTGACGCATACGTTCATCGATCGTTCCGGAGCGTAAGTCCCATGTTGGAAAGCGCTCGTTTGATGTCCTGCAAACCTTTCTGGCCCAGCCCTTCGATCGCCAAGAGGTCGTCCTCGCGCTTGCGGACCAGCCCGCCGACCGTACGGATCGACGCGTTGTCGAGCGCCTGCTCGACGCGGGGCGGGAGCGAAAGTTCGGTGATGCGGGTCTTGAGCACCTCAGCGTCCACCGGCGCGATCTTCTCTTCTCGAGTCGCTGAGTGTGCAATCTCGGCCGTCGGCACTTCCTCCGCGTCCTCTTCCTTGAAGCCGACGATCGCCTTGAGCTGGTGGATCATGGTCTCGATCGAGCGCTCCAACGCCTCGCGGGCGCCAAGGGTCCCATCGGTCTCTATGACCATGCGCAAGCGGTTGAAATCAGTACGGTCTCCGACACGCATGTTCTCCACCTCATAGTTGACGCGGCGAATGGGCGAGAAAATGGCGTCGAGCGCAATCGTGCCGATCTCGACGCGGTCCTTCTGGTGCGTCTCTTTCGCGACGTAGCCCAAGCCGCGCTCCGCGCGCATCTCGATCTCGAGCGTCGTCTTTCCCGTGACGTCCGCTATGTGCTGTTCGGGATTAAGAATCTCCACCTGGCCGGGGAGCTTGAGGTCTGCAGCGGTCACCGTCTTCGGACCTTTGATGGACACATGGATCGTCTGCGGCTCGTCGGTAAGGATCTTGAAGCGGATCTTGCGGATGTTGAGCAGAATGGTCACCACGTCCTCTTTAACGCCTTCGATGGTCGAGAATTCGTGAGAAACGCCCGGGATCTTCACGTGCGTGACCGCCGCCCCGGGAAGCGACGAAAGGATGATGCGACGAAGCGAGTTGCCGAGCGTATAGCCGTAGCCCGGGTACAGGCCGTCTATCTCGTAGATGCCGCCGCGTTCCGTTTCTGAAACGACGCGAGGCTTGCTCGGGAGGGCGATGTGGTAGTCCGACATATGAATAAAAAATGGAAATTAGTAGGCGTCAACTAGTTGGTAAAAATCGCGCGAAAGTATAACCGATTTCCTTCCGATAGGCAAATGAATACATCTTGACCGTTTAGCGGCTGTAGAACTCGAACACGGTCGCGTAGTCGAGTCCAGCGTCTACCGTTGAATACGGAGGCTCGCCCGCCACCTCCGCTCGCATGAGAGAGAGGTCGACGGAAAGCCACTGGGGGATAGTGCGCGTATTCTCTTCTTTCGCTTCAGTAAGGCCTGCGAAGAGTGGGCTGCGGCGGCTCCCCTCTCGAACGGCGATGACGTCCCCTTTCTTGAGACGCATCGACGGGGTCGTGATGCGTGTCCCGTTGATCGTGATGTGGCCGTGCGAGACGGCTTGGCGCGCGGCCCGGCGAGTATTCGCCAAGCCGGCTCGATACACGGCATTGTCCGCACGGAGTTCGAGCGCCCGGTAGAGGCTCGCCGAAGGATCTTTCTCGGCGAACGCGGTGTGCGCGTAATTCGAAAGCTGACGCTCAGAGAGACCGTAGGTGTAGCGCACGCGCTGCTTTTCAAGCAGTTGGCGGCCGTAATCGTTGCCACCGCGACCGCCGCGGCGCTTCTTGTTGGCGGCAGAGCGCGCTTCGGAGAGCGCGAACTTCTGCGTTTGCGTCTTCTCGAAAACGGCAGCGCCGAGGCGTTTGGCGACCTTGTATTTTGATTTTATCAAAAGCATAGCAACGGGTGATCGGATTAAATGCGTCGAGGTTTGGGCGGCCGTGGGCCGTTGTGGGGTACCGGCGTCTCGTCGGCGATACGGGTAATGTCGATGCCTTTGCCGGCAAAACCACGGAGCGCGGATTCCCGGCCGGCGCCGACGCCGCGAATAACGGCATCCACCTCCTTGACCCCGATGATGGCTGCCTTGTCGCCGATGAGCTCCCCCACCTTCGCGGCAGCGAAAGGCGTGCCCTTCTTCGCGCCCGAGAAACCGAGCGCTCCGGAGGACGACCACGCGATCGCATTGCCGGTCTTATCGGCCAGCAACACTTTCGTATTGTTGTAGGTCGCGTGAATGTGCAACGTGCCAGCCACGATGTTCTTCTTGGCCACCCGTGCCAGAGAGCGGGACTTGAGCCCCTGATCGACGGTACCGCCTGATTTTCTGATGATGCGTTTCTTTCCCATAAGTTTTATGTCTTCTCGAGCTTGCGGCGGCCAGAGGTCATCGTGGTGCGCTTGTTGCCGCGAACGGTGCGAGAGTTGGTCTTGGTACCCTGGCCGCGCGCCGGGAGACGCTTCGCGTGCCGCGTGCCACGGTAGGCTTTGATGTCCTTCAGGCGGCGAATGTTCCCGCTGATCTCGCGGCGGAGTTCGCCCTCGATCGTGAACCGCTCGATCGCATCGCGCAAAGCGGTCTCATCCTTCGCGCTCAGGTCCTTGGCACGAACACCCGCTTCGATGCCGAGACGCTTCAGCGTGGAGAGCGCGCGCGGGCGGCCTACTCCGTAAATCGACGTAAGCGCTATCTCGATGCGCTTCTCATCCGGTATGGTTACTCCTGCGATACGCATGATATTGAAATATTGAATGAAAATTATCCCTGACGCTGCTTGTGGCGAGGATTCGTGCAAATGACCCATACCCGACCGCGCCGTTTGACGGTACGGCAGTGGGCACAGACTTTCTTGACCGATGATTTCACTTTCATACGAAGGTCGAGTTCAGTTGCGCCGGACGATCCGCGCGCGCCCTCCGTATGGATCAAGACGCAGTTCGACACGATCCCCGACGAGCACCTTCACTCTATGCAGACGCATTTTGCCGGCAAGGTACGCCAGGACAACGTCGCCGTTCCCCAGCTTGACGCGAAAGAGAGTATCCGGAAGCGCCTCTTCGACGACTCCGGGTACGACTTCTTGTTCGGCCATACGGATCTGCGCGAGTGAGTCTATCAGCTTGACGCGAATACGTCAAATATGCGGCGCTACTGGCCTGCTTTCGGGGTCGTCATGATGACCCTGATGTCGGCCGGATTAGAGGGGAAGGTGTTCTTCCAGAACGGCTCGACCTTGGCATACGCCTCCTCTATGCCGGGGAATCCGGCGATGACCGCTTGGAACGCGCCCTGGTTTTTGCCTGCGAGCGCGTTTTGGAGCGCCGACGCATCGACGGTCCACAGCAATTCGCCTTGGCCGGAGAGCGAGAATTGAACGGGATCGGTGCCGAGAACGGGCTGCTGGCCGCTCAGCGCCGAAGAGAAACCGCTCCCGGGCACAAGGGTTACGTCTTCGTTCTGGACATCGGCAGATACTGCGGACCCGACTGATTGGCCGAGTGCCACCGCCGAGAACACCGGGGCGACCGCGTGTACCGTTTCGTCGATGCGGATCGTGCCTCCAGGCATTTGGGTCGTGGTTGGCGAAGCAGCGTACGTAAGCTGCACGAGACCGGCCAGAACGGCACTGCTGCTCCCCGCCTGCGTCGAGAGCGCCGCATACGCCTTGTTCGCGAGATCGGTCTTCAACTGGTCTACGGCTGCCGAGAGAGTCGCGGGATCGACGCCGGCCGTAACGCCGCCGCCGGTGGCGCCGCCGCTCATTGCAGCGGCCGATTTCGCGTAAATCGTTTTATACATAGCTGCATTACCCGACAGTCCGGGGACCGTGAACGTCGTCGGGCCGACGTTGTATTGATCGCCGGTTTGATCCGCCATGATGGTCACCTTCACGCTGCCCGGGGTCGAGCCTTTCCTGCCCGGAATGACTATCTCGAACGGCGTACGGAATACGAGACCGTCCGGTGTCGCGAAGCGCGTATTCTTGATGAGCTTGACGCTCGATGCGGAGTACCCGTTATACACAGTGACGCTACCGCTCGCCTTCGCGGGCTGCGTATTCACCGGGGTCGAAGATGCGGCGATCTGTGCCGAATCTTGCAGGTCGATCGTGGCGACCGTATAGGCCAGCGTTCCGGTAGCGGCCGATTGCGCCGGATAGGCGGTGTACACGCTGCCGGAGGAGAAGATGATCGCGTGTAATCGCGGCGAAATGGTGACCGTGGTCGGCCGCAGCGCGACGAGAAGCAGTCCGACGACTACGACGACTCCCACCCCGGCGAGCGTCCAGAGCCACCACTTGCCTCTCTGTTTGCTCGGCAGTTCGCGCAATCCGGACGGCGGCAAGTTTTCGCGAACATTGCCCGTGGTGCGACCCGGCCGTGATCGGGGCGCGATGATCGTTCGAATACCGCGTGACTCTTCTTGCGAACGGTGGATCGGAATGTTCTGTTCAACGTCGTCCGAGTAATCATCTGGCGCGGCCATCGGGCGAGGGGCGGGCGGCGGCGAGACTGGCGCTACGGGCTTTTGAGGCGCCGGGCGCTGCATGCCGGCGCTCTTCTGCGCCGGGGTAATGTCTTGGAAATAGTCCTTCGCCGTCATCGATCCTAGTATACCAAACATCTCACGCCCTGCTGAGTTCTCTGTTGACAAGCGCGATGGAGAACGCGAGCCCGGTATCAAGCGTGATATTCTTCCCCGCCAGAACGTGATCCGATAGATCCGCAGGCGAGACCGTTTCGACGACGAACGGCTGGGTCGTACGGGTGAACTGTCCGAAATCGATGCGAGCGAAAAATGCGCCCAGCCATTCCGTCATATCATCCTGGGTCGTGAGAAAGAGTGCGTTGGGGAGCTTGCGGCGCGAGGCGCATTCCGCCATGCCCTCGCCGAACGCTCGGACGAGTTCGGGCTCGATCTTCGCCATCGCGGCCTGTATCGCCTGGCACGCGGCCGTCGCGCACTGCCCCGTCGAGATCATCCGGACGAGGTTCAATGTTTCCTCAGGAATGCCCTGCGGAGCGACACGCCGAATGATCGTGTGCACGCCTTCGGGAATAACCTGCTGATGCGTAAGCGCGCCATCGCGTACCACCGACAACGTCGTCGCCTCGCCGAGCACCTCGATGGCGAGATGGTCTTCATTCGGACCCGGACGCGAATCGAGCAACGACAGTATCGAGAGCGACGACGAACGGTAGACCGGCAGGAGATGCGGGAACGATTTTTGCAGGCTCGCGCGTACGGCCATTTCCAGCGCCGGGTCGCACACGCTGAAAAGCGTCGTTACCGTGACCGCGTGCGCGCGCTGATTCTCCGGCTTAGTCGTCGAATATCCGTTGAGCTTCACGTTGACGATGCTTGCCTCGAGCAAGTTGGCGATGTTGAGCGCGCGATTTTCATCGAGCGCGCGCTTGGCGAGCGAGCTGAGCATCGAGTCGGTGATGGCGGTCTCTTCGCGAAAATCGGCTTGCGCGCGAGCGGTCGTCGAACGTACCCAGGGAGCTCGGATGACGCAGTACAGCGCCTCGACCGCCCGCACCTTCTGATCGGCCGATCGATAAGCGGCGAGCGCTTTCTCGGAAGCCTCTTCCAAGGCTGCGCCAACGCGGGCAACAGTCGCCTCACGGTCGCGCACTTCAATCGGCAACACGACGCGGGTCGCGCTCAGCACCTGTGCGGCGCGCCGCGCTGACACCAGCACGATTGCGAGCGCCGCGCTTCCGCTCCCGACATCGGCGATGGCGACGATCTGTCCCCGTCCAATCTTCGGACGCTTACCCTGCATGCGTAGAAGTATACCGCGGAAAATAACGCGTGATCGTTATTCGAGCACCGCCTTGATCCGGCGGATACCGGCAGCGACGGCCTCTTCCTTTTTGATCTTGAAGACCGCCTCGCCTTTCGGCCCCTTGAGCTCCGCAGTATTGCTCACGTGCGGGCCGCCGCAGAACTCGATCGAGAAAGCTTCGGTAAAGCGCGGGACCTCGGCGGTGGCGCCTTTCGGCCCGACCGAGTAGACGGACACGATATCGGGGTACTTCGCCCCGAACTCGTGCTCCGCGCCGAGCTGCTCCGCTCCCTCTTTCGGCAAGGTCGAACGCACGACCGGCAGCTCCTCATCCATTTTTTCGTTGACTATTTCCTCGACCCGCGCGAGCTGCTCTTGCGTGAGTTTGGCGCCGTAGGAAAAGTCGATGCGGAGACGCTCTTGCGTGATGTTGGAACCGCGCTGCTTCACGGCCGGACCGAGCACGAGCTGGAGCGCCTTGAGCAGCAGGTGGTGCGCGGTGTGCAGGCGCGTCGTCCGCTCGGAGGTGTCGGCGAGGCCGCCCTTGAACTTCTGTTCGCTGCCCGCGCGGGAAAGCTCGCGGTGCTTCTCCATGAGCTTTTGGAACCCTATCTGATCCACGTCGAGCCCGCGCTCCTGAGCGAGTTCGAGCGTCATTTCAAAGGGGAAGCCGTACGTCGTGAAGAGCGTGTATACCTCGTCGGCTTCGATGTGCCCGGTCGCGGCGATCTTCTCGAACTCTTTCATTCCTTTCTCGAGCGTATGCGCGAACTGCACCTCTTCTTTCCATATCTCCGCGGTGACGCGCTCGTACGCGTCCTCCCCCTCGAGTTCCGCGTAGTGCTGCTTGTACTTCTCGAGCATGATGATGCTGCTGCGCACCAGCATGCTATCCTCCCGCTTCTCGGCCGCGATGCCGAGCTTTTGCGCATGCTGCGAGGCGCGGCGTATCAGTCGGCGCAACACGTACCCACGTTCGGTGTTGGACGGACGCACGCCATCGCCGAGCATAAAGGTCGCCGCGCGCATGTGATCAGCGACGATGCGGAAGCTTTTTCGGTAACGACCGTCCGCGTACTCTTTGTCGGAGAACTGCTGGAGCAGCGCGATGGCGTCGGCGAACACGTCGATGGCGAACACATCCGCATTACCCTGCGCGGCGGCCGCGATGCGTTCCAGTCCGCCGCCGAAATCGACATTTTGTTTCGGCAAGAGGGCGAACGTGCCGTCTTTCTGCTTGAGGTATTGCATGAAAACCGAATTGCCGATCTCGAGGAACCGGCCGCAATCGCAGTTGGGATGGCACTCCGCGCCGAATCGAGGATCGTGCGGCGTACCGAAATCGTAGAAAACCTCACTGTCCGGTCCGCCCGGCTCGCCCGCCGGCATATTTTCAGGTACGCCCGCCCTGCTCCACCAGTTCTTTTTCGCGTCGTAGTAGAAAATGCGACCGCCTTGCATGCCGAGGCGATAGCCGTCGGACTCAGAGCCGATGGGGACGATCTTGGCCTCGACGCCTTTGCGCGCGAATAGGTTCTGCCACAGCTCGGCCGCTTCGGTATCGCGCGGCACGCCGTTACGCTCATCGCCGATGAACGCGGTCACGTACAAGTTGCTCGGATCGAGGCCTATCACGTCGGTAAGGAACTCGAAGAACCACGGCAACTGCTCCTGCTTGAAATAATCACCGAGCGACCAGTTGCCGAGCATCTCGAAAAAGGTCGTATGGCGATTGTCGCCTACCTCGTCGATATCTTCCGCGCGGAAGCTCTTCTGGCTATCGGTAAGCCTTGCGCCTTCCGGATGCGGTTCGCCGAGCAGATAGGTGATGAGCGGCTGCATGCCCGATCCGGTGAAAAGCGTCGTCGGATCGTTCTGCGGAACGAGCGGAGCGGAAGGGATGATCGCATGCCCGCGCGCCTTGAAGAATTCCAGGTACTTCGCGCGGATCTCGTTGACGGTCATCAGCAAAGAGTAGCGTGTTTCGGTGCAAAAGGCTACTATGCTGCGATGAAATACGACATTCATACTTTGCAAAACGGCCTGCGCATCGTGCTCGCGCCGATGCCGCAAACGGAGACCGCGACCGTCGTCGTGATGTCCGGCACCGGTTCGCGTTACGAGAACGAAAAGGAGAACGGGCTCGCCCACTTCCTTGAGCACATGTTCTTCAAAGGGACCTCGCGCCGCCCCGACGCAAAAGCTATCAGCGAAGAGCTCGACGGCGTCGGCGCCGTCTACAACGCATTTACCGCAAAAGATCGCACTGCGTATTACGCCAAAGTGTCGAAACAGTACGTCGACACCGCGCTCGACGTCATGACGGACATATTTTTGCACTCCACGCTCCCAACGAAAGAAATAACGAAGGAGCGAGGCGCTGTCATCCAGGAGATAGACATGTACGAGGACATGCCGATGTACACGATAGACAACGTTTTCGACGCGCTCATTTTCGGCACGCAGGGGCCGCACCCGCTCGCCCGGACGATACTTGGTCCCAAAGAGAACATCCGGTCCTTCAGCCGAAAAGAGTTCTCCACCTACCTCAAGCGCAACTATACGCCGCTCAACACGATCGTGTGCGTCGCGGGTGCGTTCGATGAGGCTAAGGTTCTGGCGAAAATAAGGAAGGAATTCGCCTCGCTGCCGAACGGCGATCCTCCTGACTACGCCTCGTTCTCTTCAGAGCAGCAGGCGCCGCAGGTGGCGATCAAGGAAAAGCAGACCGACCAGACGCAGCTCATGCTCGGCGTGCCAAGCTACCCCTTCCAGCACAAAGATGAGTACGTGCTCGCGGTGCTCTCGACGATACTCGGCGGCGGGATGTCGAGCCGATTGTTCATCGAGGTGCGCGAGAAACGCGGGCTCGCCTATTCGGTGCACGCGTCCGTCGAGAAATATCCGGATACCGGCTACTTTGTCGTGAGCGCCGGAGTGGAACACGCGAAGCTCGAGCAAGCGGTCAAAACGATCCTTGCGGAGTTCCGCAAGATCAAGAAAACGCCGCTCACGAAGAGCGAGCTTAGGAAGGCGAAGCAATATCTCAAAGGCACGATGACGCTCTCGCTCGAAACGAGCGATCGTATTGCGCAGCAGGCGGCCTCATCCATCATTTCGCTTGGCCGTGTGCGTCCGCTCGAAGAGGTGCTCGACGGTATCGACAAGGTCGCTGCTGCTGATGTCCAGCGTGTCGCTCGCGACATCCTCAGGACCGAAAAACTCAATCTCGCGATCATCGGCCCGCACGTGGACCAAAAGAGTCTCCTGAAACTGCTCCGGGCCTGAAATACAGAGGACGGTCCTCTGTACAAAGTTGGGGATAACCGATCACAGCCAATCGATCGGCTTTTTGTGGTGCGCGGCGAGATACTCGTTCGTTCTGCTGAACGGTTTCGAACCGAAGAAGCCGCTCGCGGCCGAGAACGGCGACGGGTGTGCGGATCCGATGACGAGATGCCTGGCACGGTCGATGTGCGCGCCTTTTGCCTTGGCGTAATTGCCCCACAAAATGAACACGAGACCGTCTTTCTCCTCGGAAAGTTTGCGGATGACCGCGTCGGTGAACTCCTCCCACCCCTTGCTTTGATGCGAGCCGGCGCTATGCGCACGCACCGTGAGGGTCGCGTTCAAAAGCAAAACGCCCTGCCTGGCCCAGCGCTCCAAGTCGCCGGTGCGATGTGCGAGCTTTTGCCCGAGATCGCTCTCGACCTCTTTGAAGATGTTCTGGAGCGAGGGCGGGAGCGCGACGCCTTCGCCCACCGCGAAGCACAGGCCATTGGCCTGACCCGGGCCATGGTACGGGTCTTGCCCGAGTATGACGACCTCGACCTGCTCGAACGGCGTGAGCTCGAACGCGCGAAAGATGTTCTTCGGCGCAGGGTAGACGATGGCGTGTTGGTACTCCCCCTTCACGAATTCCCGCAGCTGCTGGAAATAGTCCCGGCCGAACTCTTCCGCGAGCACCTGTTTCCAAGAACCTTCCATCTTCACCTCGTCCGCCATACCTACTAGCCGTTCAGGAGCACTGCACCGATCAGCGCGAAGACGACGCCCACCGCCTGCAGCGCGGTCAGCTGTTCGCGGAAGAAGAACATGCCGAAAAGTACCATGAGCACGGAGTAGAAAACGATGAAGAGGTTCGCGTAGACCGCGAGTTCGCCTTTCTCGAAAATATAAATGGCAAGCACGATCTGCGCGAGGTACAGCGTACAAATGAGGAGCATCCATGGATCGCTCAGAGCCGCGAGGACGCCGCTGCCGAGCGCCACTTTTTTGATAAGCGCATCGGCTATCGTGATGAGGACCGCCGACGCAAAGACCGCTGCGAGTGCTGGCGCTGCGAGCATACCGCGAGCATAGCACATCCCGTACAAGCGACTCTGGAGCAGGCGGGTATCGAGATCGCTCTATACGCGGAAATTCTTGAACTGCCAGCTATCTCCGAGATCGATAGCGCGTTCCCCGATCCATGGTGTCCGTCCCTTTTTTTGATTTTTCCCTCCACTCGTTTATTGTACAGGGAGTCCGACGAAGTTGGTATGCGCCGCACTCGCGCTCCGCGTCGCGACGCAACCCATTATCCGCTTATCTGTAAGTTACATGCGCATGAAAACGAAACGAAGAACGCGCGGCAAGAGCGCCGCAGGCAAGAAGCGATCCAAGGTCCACGTGCAGTTCCCGGGCAGATTGCTCATCGTTGGGTTCGGCTCAATCGGCCAAGGCGTGCTGCCACTCATTTTGCGACACATTGGCATCGACAAGAAAAAGATACGCATTATCGCGGCTGACGACCTCGGCAAATGGCTCGCCAAGAAAGAAGGCATTCCCTTCAAAGTACAGCCGCTGACGCGCGACAACTACCAGGCCGTCCTCGACGCCTACTTGAGAGAGGGTGATTTTCTGCTTAATCTCTCCGTTGACGTCTCCTCTATCTCGCTGATGGAGTACTGCAATGAACGCAACATTCTCTACCTCGACACGGTGGTCGAGCCCTGGCTTGGCGGCTACACCGACCCGAGCCTCTCCATCACGGAGCGTTCGAATTATGGCCTTCGAGAAACGCTGCTCGCCGCGAAAAAGAAGATGGCGGGCGGCCCCACTGCGGTGTCGACGCACGGCGCGAATCCCGGCATCGTATCGCACTTCGTAAAACGCGCGCTCATGCAGATCGCGCGCGATACGGGTCACAAAACGAAGAAGCCCGCATCGCGCCACGAATGGGCGGAGCTCATGCGCGATCTTGGCGTCAAAGTCGTTCACATCGCGGAATATGACTCTCAGGTGTCGAAGCTGCCGAAAAAGATCGGCTGCTTCGAGAATACGTGGTCCGTGCCGGGTTTCCACTCTGAAGGCATTTGCCAGCCCTGCGAACTCGGCTGGGGCACCCATGAACGGCATTTCCCCAAGAACGGCCACCGACACCCGCACGGCTGCGATGCCGCGATCTACCTCGATCAGCCCGGAGCACGCACGCTCGTGCGCACCTGGACGCCGGAGCACGGACCTTTCCTCGGCCGCGTCGTCACTCACAACGAATCCGTCTCCATCGCCGATTACTACAGCATCAGCAAAGGCGGCAAAGTATCGTTCCGGCCGACCGTTCACTACGCCTATCGCTCGTGCGACGCGTCCATTCTCTCGATCGAGGAATGCTTCGGCAACAATTCCGAACTCCAATCCGAGCAACGCGTCCTCATGGACGACATCGTGCACGGCATGGACGAGCTCGGCGTTCTCTTGATGGGACACAAGAAAGGCATCTACTGGTATGGCTCGCAGCTGACCATGGACGCTACTCGAAAATTGGCACCCTACCAGAACGCGACCGGCTTGCAGGTGACAGCCGGCGTGCTCGGCGGCATGATCTGGGCGATAGAGAACCCGCGCGCGGGGGTCGTCGAGGCCGATGAGATGGACTACGAACGCGTCATGGAGATCATCGAACCGTACCTCGGCAAAATGACCGGCGCGTACAGCGACTGGACCCCGCTCGAAGGTCGCACGGAGGGCGAGAGCATGTTCCCGGTCGACCTGGACAAGACCGATCCGTGGCAGTTCAAGAACTTCCTGTTCTCTTGAGCCGACCAGATACCGATCGAACAAGAGGGCGCGCCTAGAGCGCGCCCTCTTGTTCGAGGAGCCGCTTCTTTTTTCGAACGCCACCGCGATTGTAATCCCCCAGCGAACCATCGGACCGAACGACGCGGTGACATGGAACGGTCTCGTCGAAATTGGCGCGCATGATGGCGCCGACCGCTCGAGCGCCGCCGGCGTTGCCCGCCCGCGCCGCCACTTCGGCATACGTCATGGTCTTCCCTTTCGGGATTTCCCGCACGATGTCACGCACTTTGTTCGCAAAGGTCTTCATTTTGCGCGAACGGCTTTCCCCGCAAAGGACATGAGTTTCTTGCCGACCGTTTCGCGGTACGTGCAGTAGTCACAGTCGGGCGAAGCGTCCGGCAACGCGCCTTCGTCAAGGCACGTTTTTATTTTGAGCAGGATCGGCTCGACCCAAGAATCGTCGCCGGTATGCGGCACGAGCGTTATTTCGAATTCGAGCTTGCCGTCGAACGCTTTCTTGTCCTTTCCGGCGTTCGCGTACACAAAATAGCCGGTGTCAGAAACGCTAAAGCCGTTGCGTCGGAAGAGCCACTGATACACTTCCATCTGCCGCTTGTAGCCGGCGTGCCAATCTTTGTCGAGCGATTCGATGCGCTCATCTTTGCTCGTGGATTTGTAGTCGACGATGATGAGCTCGCCGTCCTGCTTGACCCACACATCATCGACCGCGCCGGAAACGGTGAAGCCGGTCGGCTCGTGCCTGTAGTCGATGCCTTTGAAATTCTCGCGCCAGATGCCCATCTTCGCGTGCTCGAAGGGCACCGCGTCCACGCCGTATTGCTCCATGAGCGGATGCGCGGTCTTCTCTGCGCGGTGGATATCGAACTCTTTTTTGAGCAGAGCGTCGACGGCGCTGTTGAGCGCGAAGGGAAAGCCAGGCGGCCGGGCCGTGCCGAGCTTGTTGTCGATATAAAAACAGCGGCGACATTCGACGAAAAGGTCGATCTTGGAGCGCGATAAGCGCCACTTATTGCCGCCGTAATTCCAATCCGGCTTTCTATCAGGTTTGTAGTATTGGCTCATCGGTCCGAGTATACCACTCGCCAGCGAACTACCTTCGCTAGTGCAGCGTGCCGCCTTTATGCGGACCCTCGAGGACGCCAGGTTTGTCTTCGCCGTCCGCATCACGGAACCAGGATTTGAAGCGGTTCTCCACATACCACATGCCGGTGTACATAATGAGCGTGAGCACGGTCGCGAAGACGGCGACCGCATACATGCCGTAGCCCACCGCCATGCCGAGCGCCGTCACGATCCAGAGGCCCGCAGCAGTCGTCACGCCGTGGACGGTGTCGCCGCGGAATATGATGAGGCCGGCGCCGATGAAACCAATGCCGGTCGCGACTCCGGAGGCGAGCTGCAGCGTCTGCAACGACGTGATGCCGAGGTAGGCGTTGTTGACGTCGTTCGAGATGAGGGTGAAGAGGCACGAGCCGAGCGCCACCAAACCGAAGGTGCGCGTGCCTGCGGACTGCCGCGCGACCACTGCGCGTTCGGTACCGATGAGCGCGCCCAAAACGAGCGCGAGTACGAGCTTGCCGAAGAGGGCGAAGGTCGGATCCATGAATTCCGCCGGCGTGTGCATACGGCAACTATAGCAGGTGCTAGGCGCCGCACAACCGCTGCGCCTCATCGAGCACATGCGGGATGCGATCCGGTCTTACGCCGTACTCGCGGAGCACGTGCGGAGCCGTGACCGATTTGCAGAGCACTACCTTTTGGTCGAGGAAGCGATGCTTCTCGCCGTCGCTCAAGGTCGTCAGGCAGGTCAGCGGATGCACCTTCGCCTGTTCGATCATGTGGAAGAGGCCGCGCTGATGCGGGTAGTCCCAGCTTATGATCGTGAGGCCCGAGCATTGTGCATACCGGATTGCATTTCTCGTGAACTCGGTGTTCGTCACGAGCCAGCCCTCATCGACGCGCTGCGACTCGAGCGGCGCTCGGCGGAGATCGTCGTAACGCGCCTTCACGTAGAGCGCGTCCTTCACGTCGGTCTTACCCGCGGCGTCGTTGTGGAATTTCGCCTCGATGCCGACCCGCTTGCCGCGGCGCTCCGCAAGCACGTCCACTTCGTGCGACACGCAGCGGCCGTTCATGGCGACGCCCGTGCGCGTCGACCAGCCATGTGCGCGCAACACTTCGGCAAGGAACTGCTCGAACGGGAATCCTGATGGTCCGAGGGCGAAGACGGCGCGCTTCACCGAGTAGCGCGCCGCGACCGGCGGCTGTTCGTGTTTCTTCAAGAGCTCGAACGCCCGGCGATAAATCTCCTCCGTCGTAATGCCGGGACGCAGTTCGCGCATCACGCGCGCGGTGATGGCCGCCCGCGTTACCGATGTGGCTCCCGCGAGTTCGAGCGAATGCTCGAGCTTGCCCGCGTCGAACGCTTCTTCCTCCCCATCGGCTTTGCGCACGTACACGTGCCGGAGCGGCGAGACGTTGCGATGAGCTGCGATAGGCGGCATACGGGTTATTTGGTCGGCGGGAGCGGTATGACCGCGATGGGCAGATCCTCGCCGTTGTAGGTCGCGACGAACGTGATGCCGACTGCTGCAGCGAAGACGATCGCGTGGAAAGAGCGGGGCGTTGAGACGGAAGGGCACGGCACCGCCGGATCGGCCCACGTGGTGAATGCGAGGCGGAAGGCCGTCTGAGACAGCTGCTGCGTCGTGACGAAAAGCTGCTCGCACGGACTGTCGACCATGACCATGCCGTCGAGCTGGTGAGCGCCGACCGACCACGTATCGCGTATGACGATCGGCTGGTACGCGCCCGCAGATTGTGCGCTCACGATGCCCGCGCCGATAAGGTACACGACATACCCGATGATGATCGCGGAGATCAGGAACGTGAAAAATCGTAATACGGCCGCACCCATCCGATTTATTGTACCGTGGACATTGGAACAAGCTTCAAGTCTTGGACCTTCACCTGTGAACTGCGCGTCAGGCTTACGATGCCGCCGCCGAGACATACGTCGCCCTGCGGGGTCGGGCGATAGACGACCACGGATTGTCCGGGCGACGCGATGTGCGGCTTCGCGAACGTGACGAGCCATTGCTCTCCCCTGCGCGCGAGGCGTGTGCGGACTGGTTCCTCGTGATAGCGCGCCTGAACGAGATAGTCCGTCTCGGACTCCGGACCGTGGTGCGTCCACGAAGCGTGCTCCAGCACGACCGAGCCGCGCGCGGCATCGTCGCGTTTCTTCGAGACGCGGACCGTGTTACTCGGAATATCGATACCGACCACGAAGTACGGCCCTCCGCCCTTGCGGACGGTGAAACCGTGGCGCTGGCCGAGGGTATAGAGCGGCGCGCCTTCGTGTTCGCCGATGACGCGTCCGCTCTTCTCGACGACGCGGCCGGGCGTGAGCGGTAAATAGCGCGCCAGGAAATCGCGCATCGTCACCTCCCCGATGAAGCACAGCCCCTGGCTGTCGGGCTTCTGCGCTACCGGCAACTGCAAGCGTTGCGCTTCCTTGCGCACGAGCGCTTTGGGCAGTTCGCCGATCGGGAATATCGCGAAGCGCAGGTCTTGTTGCGTCAGCGTGTGCAAGAAATATGACTGATCCTTGGCTCCATCGGTCGCGCGCATGAGCTCGACGTGGCTCATCTCGCTCTTGATGCGCGCATAATGCCCAGTGGCGACCGCGCTGGCCCCCTGTTTCCGCGCCCACGCGGCGAACGCCCCGAACTTGATCGCTCGATTGCACAGCACGTCGGGATTCGGCGTCACGCCGCGCGCATAGTCGGCGATCATCGCGTCGACGACCTCTTTTTTATACTGCTCGGAGAGATCTATCTCGCGGAACGGTATCTCGAGCGCAGCGCATACGCGCATCGCATCGAGCCGGTCCTCGCGCCACGTGCACTCGATGAACTCCGGCTGCCAGATCTTGATGAAGACGCCAGTCACCTGACACCCCTGCGCCTTGAGCATCGCCGCAGCAACGGCGCTATCCACGCCGCCCGAGAGACCCACATAAATCGAATGATTCATGCCCTCACTATAACAGGGTCAGAAGTATTTCGCCTCGTTGGCGAGTTGGCAGGCGTAGGTTTTGCAATAGTGCGTGACGCCTTGGTGGTCGGCTAAAAAGAAGAGGTAGTCGTTCTGGATCGGGTCGGCAGCGGCTTCGAGCGAATCGAGCGAGGGCGAGCCGATCGGCGTCGGCGGCAAGCCCTTGTTGAGGTAGGTGTTATACGGTGATGGCGTCGTGAGATCCTTCATCGTGAGCTGGAACGTTCCTTTGCCGAGCGTGTACGCGAAGGTCGCGTCGACCTGGAGCGGCATGCCGAGCCGCAGCCGATGCCAGAGCACGCCGGCGATCATGCGGCGGTCGGTCGTATTGAACGCTTCGCGCTCGAGTATCGAGGCCATGACGACGATATCCGCGAGCGAATGCGTCGAGCTTGCGATCTGCGGTTCGATGACCGCGATCTTATCGTCGAAATTCTGCCGCATTGCGTCTATCACCATGTTCTCGTTCGCGTTGGGCAAGAAATTGTACGTGTCAGGGAAAAGGTATCCTTCCTGCGGGCCCGCCTTGGCCATGAAGTTGCTTACATTAAAGCGCTGGAGCGACCGGCCGAAGATGACGGCCATCTGCTTGACGGTCGCGCCTTCCGGCACGCGTATCGTTATCGGCTCGAGCCCGAAGCGGCCGACCGCGAGCGCGCGCGCCACCTCGAACGCGTTCAACGGCTCGGTAAAGAGGTAGTCGCCCGCGTGGACGCTCTTCTGCGCGCCCAAAAGCGTCACGAAGAGCCGCAGCATGAGCGGCGAGCGCACGACCTGCTCTTGCTGCAGCGTGTCGGCTATCTGCCTAAGCGACTCCCCCGAATCGACCGAGACGAGCGAATCGATAGGAAAAGCGCTCGGCGGCTCGATCATGTTGACGTACACGTAGCCGAAGAGCGCGCCAAGCACCACGATGATGATGAGCGTGCGACGGTTCGCGTGCGTCTCCCATTCAGCTCGCCAAGAGTCGATGAATCGGTGCTGCCAATCGAAAAAGCGCTCTAGGTATTTTTCGACCGCGTTCGGCGTCAGTTTATCGTCCGTCATGAGCAAGGATCATTTGGGCAGATTCGGCGGCGGCTCAGACTTCTTTGCCGGGATACGATCGAGCCCGGGGGAGACGATCGCAGAGGACGGCGGGTGCCAGAGCGTCGCGAGCGTTTCGGTCGACATCATGTTATGCGGGAATATCCACGGCGAGTAGAAGTGGCCTCGGCGTCGGTACGCGTCGAAGAAGCGCCGCTGCATGATGCGCCAACGGATGTCGTGATAATCCTGCCATGGCCAGTCGAACATGTTGCCCCAGCGGCGCGGGCGCAGCTGGTTGGAGTATTGGGGGTTGCCCATGGGCCGCCAGATCCAGCGGAGCGCCGTGTATCCCGCGCCGGAGAATTTGTCGGTATCCGAAATGTAGACGCCGCGCATCCCGACGTTGAACGGGTGTTTCGCCATGTGCCGGTCCATCGCTTCGACGAGATCGATATGCCGAGCTTGTGCGACACGAACGCTCCGGCGCCACCCTTCTCCCTCTTTGTCCTGCGGGCCGGCCGCTTCTTTACGCACGTTGTCGATCTCGCGTTTGAGTGTGTTGATATACCTGCTTTGGATCGCCCAGAACGGCGCGCCAGGTTTGTGCTCGACGTCCTTGCACATCGTGATGATGATCTGTATCCACATTTGCTCGTCGGGGCGTAAATTGCTCATGCGTTCGATCACTTGCGCGAGCGGATCGATGCGATACTCCTCTTTCGGATCCTCGTCGAGCTCAAAATCTATGTACGTCTTTATCGGGTATGCGTCGTTGCGCGGCTCAAAGCGCCAGTCAGTCGGGAAGCATTCGTGTTTCTCGGGATCGAAGCGGAACTTCGTCGCATAATCCTCGACCTCGTAGATCTCTACTTCAGGGTAATACGCGTAGAGCGCGGATTCTATATTGGGCCGCCACCCGCGCCACGTCCAAATATAAAAGTGCACCGAACCGCCGAACGACGCGATCTCGAGCGAGAAGAACGGCGTCACCTGGCCTTGCCAGATGCGGTTAAGGAACGTGGTGGTGCCGGAATCGATCCAAAGCTTCGAGAGCGCGAGCTCCATAGCGCGCGGCGAGCGGACGAGCTCGCGGGGAAATCGTATCTCGAGCAAGCAGACGTCGCGCGTCGAGAGGTACCGGCCCTGTGCGTACCAGATCCACGATTTCCATGCGGCAAAAAGCATGACGACGGGCGCCCAGATCGGGATCGTGCCGAGGAGCCAGCCGAACGCGAAGGTCGGTAAATTGGGTATCTCGATCCACAGCACCCCCATCATGCCCCAAAAGAGGATGCTCAGCTGCAGCGCGCGGGAAACGCCGAACAGATTGCCGATGGCCCCATCGATGACATGGTGCAGGTCGAATTCGAGGAATTCGCCGATCAAGCCGCGAATAATATCGGAGGTTACGATACCCTCTTGCTCATGCTCGCCGATGAACGCCATGGCGAAAGTATATCATTGAGCGCGGCCGCCGAAGGCGGCCGCGCCTATCGACGCACAAAAGACGCGAACTATTTCGCGAGATCGTACTTGCCGTCGGGCAGACGCTTGAATGCGCTCCCCTGCAAGTTGACCGCGATGGTCGCGTCCTTCACGTACCGTTCGCGCTTCACCCGCTCGACGATCTCGTCACGGGTCATCGCACCCTCGCGCTTGATGATGCCAGCGATGACGTCGCGTACGACACCCGGCTCGTAGCCCCACTCCTTGAGCGCGTACAGACCGCGGCCGACGAGCACGAAACGATTGTCCTTGATGAGCTCGTTATGCGTCGTGGCCGGATGCGTCTTGCGGGCAAAAAGTTTCTCGATGTTCTTGGCGACCTCGACGAAATGCATCGGCGAACCGTGGCGCTTGAGCGTGAGATACGCGAAATCGCGCGTATTCTTGATGCGCACGTGCGGCGAATCCGTGCGACCCCACTCGCCGAGAGGATTGCGGCCGATGCGCTTCGAGATGAAGAGCCAGCGCGGCAGCGATTCCGCCGGGCGATTGCGCACGCCCTCCTCTTTCAGATATTTGGCGAACAGCTCCAGAAATTCCGTCTCCGGCATGAGGCGATCCTGCTCAAGCGACTCATAGAGTTTGGAAAGCGCGGCTTCAACGGCGGAAGCGAGCTGTTCGTCAACGAACCAGCGGGGCTTGAAATCCGCGTCCTCGCGGCGAGCATCGAAATGATGCCCGACCGTGAGCAAAAAGACGATGTGGTTGCGATCGGCGTCGGCTTTCGCGAGACCCTCTAAGATCGTCTCCTCGGCGAGGAGGCCGCCGAGCGCAGCGACCGCCGCCTTGAGATCGCTCCACTGCGCATTGAGCGCGGTGTACGCATCAGAATCGCGCACCGAGGAGATGCCGTGGTTCTCGATCTGGCGGATGCGCTCGCGCGTAATGCCGTACTCCTTGCCGATGGAGTCGAGCGTGCGGCGTTCACCTTTGGCGCTAAGGCCGAAGCGGTCGACGAGCACTTTGCGAGAGCGTTCCGGCAGACCTGCGAGGAGGTCTTTGGTGACCGATTTGGGTTGGAAAGACAACATAATTGACCTATGTTATATACCGTGTTGTTCCTTATAACAAACCACGAGGATCCTGTCAAATACTTGTACGCGTCCAGTACATTTGGCACTCCTCTGCCGATAATGTTGCCATGGTACACGAAAGCGGCGTGCGCAGCGAGAGCGCCTCGTGGGGACGTTCAGCGTTGTACCAGATGAGCCAGTCTATCAG
>JAJXVV010000003.1 GCA_021781955.1 bacterium
AGTTCGTAAGATCAGGCGTCGTGCTGATCTGGTTCGCCACCGTTGCTGTGATCGGCAGTGACGAGAGACGGATGTCCTCACCCGACTGCGACGCGTCGAGGTTGATGTTCGCGAACGTGAAGTTCTGTGTACCAGCTAGGATTGTCGTAGACGCTGGAGATGACGCTGCGGAAACAACAAGCGATGGGCCAACAACGGTCATTGCGCTGAGACTGATGACGCTATTAGAGAAAATGAACGCGTGACCTGTCGAAGCCCCTGTCGCGCCGGACCAATCCACTGCAGGATCCGTCGACAGCGAATACGCCTCTCCGTTCACGGCCGTCGATGGCACAGCGCCTTTCAATGTGTAGGTCGCGACACCCACCGGAAAAGTGACTGTTCCGTTAAACGTAATCTCACCTGCAGCAGTCTCGTCCACCGGACCCGCGGCTACGTTGCCGTTCGAATCAACAAGGGATACGTTCGTGAGCATATCGGGCGTGCCGTTACCAGAACTCGTCGCGACATGGAACGTCATTCCGGAAACATTTACTCCTTCATCCGTAAAATCTGTCGTAAACCCACCTAATGGCTGGTTCGGTACATTCATGGCGATATTTTGGGAGGCTACGCTACCTGCGTTCGTGATCGTATTCGGAGTGATGATCGTGGTGGACGTGGCCGGGATGTCATTGTTCTGGAACCCGTCGTATAGCGCACCCGCTTTCGTTATGTACACCGCGTATCCTTTGGTCTCCCTGAGATCGTTGAGGCTATTCACATCGGCGACCGTAGTCGCCTTCCACACATCGGCAACAGCCACGGAATTCTGGTCCGCTGCATAGCTCCCACTCGTGAAATCAACTGCCGAGTCGTAATTGCCTGACAATGCCGATAGGACATTGCTCGGGTTGTTGGTGTCACTGCTCGTAGTTGCAGTCGCCACTACGGCGTAAGTTGGATTCGCGACACCAATTGAATACCACCCTGTCGCGCCGAAGGAACGTTGGAACAAGCGCGAGCTCGGATCGGTGTTGTCCGCATAGTTGAAGGTCAGGGTTTGTGTCGTGCCGGTCTTGTTGTCAATAAAATATCCGTAGAGCGGTGTGAATTCGGCCTGCCCCTCTTGGGTCATCGTCGCCCATCCTGACGACTGTGAAGCGTCGAGAACGTAAATATCAAAATTGGTCGAGGTTTCCGGTACGGAGAACGAGTGAGAGTCCAACACGCGCGGCGTGGATACGATGTTCCAGCCCGGAGCTAATGTGATCGCCTGGCTATATAAAGTCGCGGCGTTTGCGACGCCGACGAATCCCCCTAAGATGACCAGCAAAAGAACAAAACGGCCTATTTTAGCCATGCGTATAGATGTGAGCTGGTTAATTATTCGAACAATACGCCTCCATAGTAAATCCGCAAGCAATGAACGGATCCGGAAACGCACGCACGACTATTTTCGACAATAGGTGGTGCACCAAAAACCGGCCAGTGGCCGGTTTTTCTTTATATTTATACTGCGGCTTTTGCGCGGCCGCGCGCGCTGCGCTCGCGCAGCGGGCCTTTGCGAATGTCGAACGTGAAATCGCCTTTGCCCTCTTTGCCGCCCTTCTCGTCGTAATCGATCGAGACCGAGCCGCCCTCCATGATGCCGCGCGCGACCATGAGATTGGCGATCGGCGTGAGAATCTTGTTCTGGATCAAGCGCTTGAGCGGACGCGCGCCGTACTGCGGGTTGTAGCCCTCTTTGGCGAGGTGCTGGAGCGCCGCTTCGGAGAGCGCGAGCGAGATGTGTTTTTCCTCGAGCCGCTTCGCGACGATATTGACCTGCATGCGCACGATATCCATGACCGCCTCCTGCGACAGGATATCGAAAAGGACGATCTCATCGAGGCGGTTGAGAAATTCCGGGCGGAAGAACTCCTTGAGCGAATCCGTTACCTTGCCTTTCACCTGCTCGTAGCGCTCTGCCTCGGTGACGGAACCGCCGCTGCCGAAGCCCAAGCTCGACATGCGATCGATGTGCTCGGCGCCGATGTTCGAGGTCATGACGATCACGGTGTTGGTGAAATTCACGGTGCGGCCTTTGGCATCGGTCAAGCGGCCGTTGTCGAGGACCTGGAGCAGAATATTGAACACTTCGGGGTGCGCCTTCTCGATCTCGTCGAAGAGCACGACCGAGTACGGGCGGTGGCGTATGGTCTCGGTGAGACCGCCGCCTTCGTCGTAGCCCACATAACCCGGCGGCGAGCCGATCATTTTGGACACCGAATGCTTCTCCATGTACTCGGACATGTCCACGCGGATGAGCGACTTCTCGCTGTTGAACAGGAACTCCGCGAGCGCTTTGGTGAGCTCGGTCTTGCCTACGCCGGTCGGGCCAAGGAAGAGGAATGAGCCGACGGGACGACCCGGATCGCTGATGCCCGCGCGCGAACGTTTGATCGCATCGGCGACCTTCTGCACGGCCTCGTCCTGGCCGACGATGCGCTTCTTGAGCTCTTCGTCCATGCGCGAAAGCTTCTCGGCCTCCTCTTCGAGCATGCGCGAGACCGGCACGCCGGTCCAGCGGGAAACGACCGCCGCAATGTCCTCGTCGATGATCTCTTCCTTGAGCACGCGGCGCGTCTGCTGGAGCTTCTTCAGTTTTTTAGTCGCGGTTTCGAGTTCGCGATCGAGCGCCGGTATCTTGCCGTAGCGTAATTCGGCGGTCTTGGTGAGATCGGCCATCGATTCCGCGGAGTCAGCCTCCATGCGGGTCTTGTCGATCTCCCCTTTGAGGCGCTTGATCTCGGTGAGGGTCTCTTTCTCGTTCTTCCACTTTTGTTCGAGCTCGCGCGTAGAGTCGCGAAGATCGGCTATCTCTTTGTCGATGGAACGAGTGCGGGTGCGGGCGCTCCCCTCCTCGCTCTCAGACTCTTTCTTGAGCGCCTCGCGCTCGATCTCGAGACGCGTGATCTTGCGGTGCGCTTCCTCGAGGGCGGGCGGTTTGCTTTCGAGCGAGAGGCGCAGCGCCGAGGCGGCTTCGTCGACGAGGTCGATCGCCTTATCGGGCAGGAACCGTTCGGTGAGGTAGCGGGTGGAAAGCTGCACCGCGGCGACGAGAGCGGCATCGGTAATGTGCACGCCGTGGTAGAGCTCATAGCGCTCCTTGAGTCCGCGCATGATGGCCACAGCGTCCTCGACGGACGGTTCGTTGACGTACACCGGTTGGAAACGGCGGGTGAGCGCGGGGTCGTGCTCGATGTGGCGCTGGTATTCCTTGAGGGTGGTCGCGCCGATGACGCGTATCTCGCCGCGCGCGAGCGCGGGCTTCAGCATGTTGGACGCATCCATCGATCCTTCGGCTGCGCCAGCGCCCACGAGGGTGTGTATCTCGTCGATGAAGAGCACGATCTTGCCGTCGCTCTTCTCGACCTCTTTCATGACGGCCTTGAGGCGCTCCTCGAACTCGCCGCGGTACTTGGTGCCCGCGATGAGGAGCCCGAGATCGAGCTGCACGAGCTCTTTGCCGCGCAAGCTCTCGGGCACGTCGCCTGAGGCGATGCGGAGCGCCAAACCCTCGGCGATCGCGGTCTTTCCCACGCCGGCCTCGCCGATCAAGATGGGATTGTTCTTGGTGCGGCGCGAGAGTATCTGAATGACGCGCGTGATCTCCTGGTCGCGTCCGACGACCGGATCGAGTTTGTTCTCGCGAGCACGATCGGTGAGCGAGCGCGCGAAACGCGCGAGCGCTCGCGGCTTCGAAGAGCTCTCGATGTCGCGGAGCTTGCCTTCTTTCATGTCGGTGAGGACGCGCGCGAGTGCGGCACGGTCGATGCGGAAACGCGCGAGAATGTCGGAAGCCGGACCCGGGTGCTCGACGATGCCGAGCAGGAGGTGCTCCGGCGAAACGAACTGATCGTTGAACGATGCCGCGATGCGCGGCGCCGCCTCAAAGACGCGTACGAGTTCGGGCGTGAGGTAGAGCTGGAAGCTCGGCGAGACGGCGGTATTGCCGCTCGCACCCTCGATAAGCTCGAGGACGGAGTCGGTCAGGTGCGCGACGTCGATCTCGACCTGCTCAAGCATAGGAACGACCATCGTCTCCTCTTGCATGAGGAGCGCCGCGAAAAGGTGCAGGGTCGATACCTGATTGTGTCCGCGCTCCACCGCGAGTTGATGCGAGCGGTGTATCGCCTCCTTTGCTTTAGTTGTGTAATTATTGAATGGTGCCATAAATCGTGGCGTACTAGTACCATTATAACACAGAACGATTTATTTGCTCTGTGTGGCGGCCGCCTGTGGCGTGAATGCGGAAGCGGGCACGAACCCGACATCAGATACCGAGCGCGATACCGCCGTGCTCATGCCGACCACTTCGCCCTGCGCGTCGATGAGCGGCGCTCCGGGAAGGACAGCGTTGGGATCGATGCTCGTGTCGATGATCTCAGGCATGTCCTTCGTCGGCGGAAAGAGCGAGGTCACGATGCCGCTGCCGATACGCGCGACCGAACTGCCGGAGAGCATGGTCGCCGTGTCGCCGAGGAAAAGCTTTGAGCCTGCGATCGTTGCCGGCGTCCATGTGGGTGCGGCACCCTCTATGGTCGAGGTGGCGCTCGCGAGCAGCACGACACCCGTCGAGCTGTTGCGCGTCGTGACCGAGACGCGCACGTGCGACCCGCCGAAAAGCAGTGCGACCGCGTCCTGACTCTGGCCGAGCGCGGAGAGATCTGACGCGATTGTTCCGGAGCCATCCAATACCACGCCGAGGCCGAGGAAGGTCGGCGATTGCGGATCGCTCGTGTAGATGCGCACGATCGATGGGGAGGCTTTTTGCACGGATTGCGCGATGATATCCGCTCCGGTCACGACCGCTTTCGTTTGTTGGGGCTCTGCGGTAGCGCTCGTTTGGCTCGCTGGCACAACCGCCTGCACGGTGCGCTCGATGACATGATTGACCGTCTGCGCGACCGACGGCGGCGCTTGGCCCATGAGGGACACCGTCACGATGCCGGTCGCGATGGAGGTGACGAATGATACGAGGAGCGTCAGGAGCACAATCTGGACTTTAGAAAGACGCTCGATATCCATACGAGGCGAGTGTACCATCGCCCGCGCGAAATTCAAATTTTTGCGCTGTTTATTCCCGCTATCTAACGCTTCGGCGTCGGGACGGTCGGTATGATGCGCTGAAGCGCGGCGACAACGTACTTGAGATCGGCCGCGGTCGTCGTCGGGCCGAGCGAGAAACGCAGCGTGTTCTGCGCGCGCCACGGCCTGAAGGTAGAGGCGGTGGTCGCGGCACCCGCCGGAGCGCCGACGGAGAGTTTCACCGAGGTCGTGCTCGCCGCCTTCTCAAGCGCCTCGACCACATGCGAGGCTGCTTCGCCTTCGCGGCAGGTACTCTTGGTCGAGAGCGCAACGCCGAGCCGGTCGAAACGCAACGCGAGATACTCGCCCGTTTGCTCGCCGGGGAACGAGACGTTGAGCATGTGCGGCAAAGAGCGCTGCAGGTCACCGTTGAGGACGGCTTGCGGGTAGAGGACGCCTATCTGTTTCGCGAGTTCGTCGCGCAGCTTCGCGGCACGGTGCGATTCAGCGGCTCTCGATCGAGCGATCTGATCGAATGCGCTCATGAAGCCGGCAGCGAGTATTGGGTCCTCCGTGCCTGGCCGCAGCCCACGCTGCTGGCCACCCCCGAAATGAATGGGTGCGATTGTTGCTTTCGTACCGACGTAGAGACAGCCGACGCCGCGCGGACCGTACAGCTTGCCTGAGCCTACTGAAAAGAGATCGACGCCGAGCGTGTGGACGTTGGGCGAGAGGTATATCGGTCCTTGGCCCGCATCGCTGTGCAGCTGGATGCGCGGCATCGCCGAGCGCGGTCTGCCGGCCGCGTGCTTCTTTTCATACGCTCGTAGCACGCGGGCGATGCGCGAGAGCGGTTGTACAACACCGAGCTCGTTGTTCGCCCAACCGACCGAGACGAAGACCGTCTCCTGCGACAGGAGCGACGCGACGCGCTCCGGCTGTATGCGGCCATGCTTGTCGGGCGGGATATGGGTAACCCGGCCGCCCATGCGCTCGACCTCCGCGAAAGACTCGAGCACCGAGGAGTGCTCGATGTCGCTCGTCAGCCAGTGCGTGCCTTGCAGGGTGCGGCGCGTGCGCTCCAGCGCACGCGCCGCACCGACGATGGCGAGCGCGTTGCCCTCCGTCAGGCCGGAGGTGAAGATGATCTCGCGCGCCTTGCTGCCGAGATGCGCCGCGATCCGCTCGCGCGCACGTTCGAGCGCGTGCTTGGCCTCGACCGCTTCCGCATGCAGGGCACCGGGATTGGCATAGCGTGCCGAGAACTGTGCGATCGTGCGCTGTGCTACGGGATGAATAGGCGTCGCGCTCGCGTGATCGAGATAGATGCGGCGAACGTTGCGCAGGTTCATGACACCAGTGTACGACAAAAATACCGACCTTCAATTCGGACATTGGGCGAACCGACGCGCCGATCGAGATGAGGCGGCAAATTGCGATTTCGCGATTTTGACGTATACTCAAGCGCGTTGTATACGCATGTATGCATCCCTCTCTCGTATGGAGCCCGCAACCCCCGCAGAAAGACCGCCGATAGTCGCCGTACTTGGTCACGTTGATCACGGTAAGTCGACCCTCCTCGATTTTATCCGCAAATCCAATACGGTCGCGCATGAGGCTGGCGGCATTACGCAGCACGTCGCGGCGTATGAGGTCGAGCACGTGCATGAAGGAAAGAAGAAACGCATTACCTTCATCGACACGCCGGGTCATGCCGCATTTTCGGCTATCCGCGCGCGCGGCGCTTCGGTAGCCGACATCGCCATCTTGGTCGTCGCCGCCGACGACGGCGTGAAAGCACAAACGCTCGAAGCGCTCAAGAGCATCCGCGATGCGGGGACGCCCTACATCGTCGCTATCAATAAGATGGACAAACAGACCGCGAACATCGAGCGCACGCAAGCATCCCTTCTTGAGCATGAGGTCTACCTCGAAAAGCTCGGCGGCGACGTGCCGTGGGTCGCGATCTCTGCGAAGGTTGGCACCGGCGTGCCGGAATTGCTCGACCTCATTCTTCTCTTGGCTGCAGTCGAGGGCTTCACCGGCGACCTGGGCGCGCTCGCGAGCGGATACGTGATCGAGGCGGAACGCGACGAGAAACGCGGCCTGGCGGCAACCCTCATCATCACCAACGGAACGCTGAAGGGCGGCATGGCCGTGCTGGCAGGACGCAGCATCGCGCCCGTGCGTATCATGGAGGATCACACGGGCAAGAAGCTCTCGTCCGCGACTTTCTCAACGCCGGTAACGCTCGTCGGGTTCGATGAACTGCCGGAAGCGGGCGCGGAGTTTACATCGTTCAAGAACAAACGGGACGCGGAAGATGCGCGGCCCGCGCCCGTGCGGCCCGCGCCCGTCGCTGCCCGCTTTGAGAGCGGCGAAGAGGGTCCGTTCCATCTGCCGATCATCATCCGCGCGGACGTGGCCGGTTCGCTCGAGGCGATAGTGCAGGAGCTTTCATCCATAGGCGATGCGCACAAACGCCTGAGCGTTGTGCAGACCGGCATCGGATCGATTTCGGAGAACGACGTGAACGCCGCACTTTCCGGCGTCATCCCGGCGATCATCCTCGGCTTCAACGTCGGCATCGACCCGTTCGCGGAAGCGCTCGCGCGGGAACGGGGCATTCGCGTAGAATCTTTCAGCATCATCTACAAGCTCACGGAGCGTGCCGCCGAGCTCCTGCGCGAGATCGCACCGAAACGAAAGACCGAAGAGGTTGTCGGCCGCGCGAAGGTACTGAAACAATTTTCCGCGCGTAAAGGCCAGACGACCATCGGCGGCAAAGTGCTCGAAGGCTCCATCGCCCGCAAAGGATCCGTGCGCATCGTCCGCAGGAGCGAGATGCTCGGCGAAGGCATCGTGGCGAGCATTCAAACCAACAAGCAGGACGTGGATCAGGTCGAGGCCGACCGCGAGTTCGGCGCACTCATCGAGGCGGAAGTCGAAATCATGCAAGGCGACGTGCTCGAGAGCGTCGTACACGTCATGAAATGATGCTATGCGCCGCCGCGACCAGGTCGAAGAAGCGATCGCCCACCTTGCGGGCGAATTCATCGCGCGCGAAATATCGCCTCGAGCACTCGTGACCGTTACCCGCGCGACGATGAACGATCACTATTCGCAGGCCACCATTTATCTGTCGGTCCTTCCTCATGCGATGGAAGAAGAAGTGATGACCTTCGCCCGGCGCGCGCGCAGCGATTTCCATTCCTATGTGCGCGAGCACAGCTTCTTGCATCCGACCCCGCGTGTGGATTTTGAGCTTGATCTCGGCGAGAAGAACCGCCAGCGCGTCGATGAATTAACCCGCGAGTGATGGTATAGTTGCATTCGTCGCTCGACGACAACGGCCACATGGCGAAGTAGCAACGCGGCGGTCTGCAAAACCGCTACTGGGTGGGTGCAACTCCCACTGTGGCCTCCAGTCCCCCTTCGCGCAAAGCTTCGGAGGGACGATGCCGGGATGATGGAATGGTAGACATAGGGGACTTAAAATCCCCGGACCTAAACAGTCGTGTGGGTTCGAGTCCCACTCCCGGTACCTGTCGATAAAAAGGATCTACGAAATCCTTAAAAGTACTTCTAAATTGCGTGGTTTCGTGTAAAATCAAATTGTTTCCGCCCATAGCTCAGCTGGTAGAGCAGTCGCCTCTTAAGCGAACGGTCGCAGGTTCGATCCCTGCTGGGCGGACAAAACGTGAAGCGTTTCTGGCGCTCAGCAGACGAATGCAGTGGGCAGGGAGAGACTCGAACTCTCACCCCTTGCGGGACCAGCTCCTAAGGCTGGCGCGGCTACCAATTACGCCACCTGCCCTCAGCGCGAGTATAACATTCGCCTACTGGCCGGTGAAAAGATTGGAGGGAACGGAGACGCTGTTGATGCGGCTGACGTCGGGGTTGGAGAAATTGAGCTGGAAGGTGTTGTCAATGAGTTTGAGGATGCCGTACACCGACACCATGACGAGCATCCCAACGATGCCCCATACCATGTGCTGCTTGCCCTCGTCCGTCTTTCCTCCTTCATTGACGCGCACCAAGAACTCGACGAGCCCATACACGAAATAGAGGAACCCGAGCGCGAAAACGATGAGGAGCGCCGGGTTGATGACGTACTGCACGACGCGGCTCATCGCGTCACTTGCTCCCGTAGGCATATCTCTGTGGATGATCGTTCCGCGTTACGACACGAAACATGCGGCTAGTAGAAGCCCGAGGTGTTGACCTGGATACCCTGCGGAATGACCGGCATCGTCGAGGTGACGGAGAACGTGCTCTGTAACAAGCGGATAATGCCCCAGATGGAAACCATCACGAAGATGCTGACGACGCCGAAGAACATGATCTTGAGGCCCTGGCCCTTGCCTTCGGACCCTTCACCGACGAGGTATTTGATGAGACCCCAGAAGAAAACGACGATCGCAAGCGTGATGAAGAGGCCGATGAGTGCATTCAGGAAGGTGTTGGCAAGCGCAAGAGTATTGAGGAGCGTTTGCGCGCTCGCGAGCACAGGAAGCGTGATCGAGCCTACCGCGAGAAGAGAGACCCAGGATTTCCTCATATAGGTAATGGTAGTGATTATTTATTCGACTAGTGCCCCTAATGGTACTGCGGCGCACCGGAAACACAATACGAAGATAGGGTGGTTTGTGGATAACGACCAAGCCCCCTCCTATTCTTCTCCTTTGCCTCCGCTCTCTTTCTTTTTCCCACCCGATCCTTTCGCGATTGCGAGCACCATCCAGATGATACCTACCACCACGATGACGGAGATGACGTACAGCGTCTCCTGTTGATGGTTCTGGAAGAACTGAACGATGCCCAGGAGTACGATGAGGGTAAAGAGCGTCGCAACGGACCATTCCATGACCTTGATCGCCTGCGTGCGGTAGCTCGGCCACGAACCGAGGCGCGTCCACCACAGCACGAGTCCGCCGAAGTAGGTCGTAAGCGCGACCGTGAGCATCAGGCCGACGATCACGTTGAATATACCCGCGATGCGGGAGATCTCGGCAGTTTGCGCTTGGGCGATGAACGGAACGAGCACAAGGGCGCAAAGAGAAGCGGCTGCAAAAGGAGCGCGCATATGCGATCACTGGAGGAACTGCGGCTGTTGGAACTGGTTTTGGGGTGACTGCGGCGCGCCGCTGGTCGGATTGAAGCTGTTGCCGCCGAACAGCGTGTTTTGCAGAAGATTGATGATGCCCCAGATGGAGACCATGACGAAGAGGATGACGATCCCCCAAATGAGCTGGCTCCTCAATTTTTGAGCGCCGCTTCCCTCGCTCACCTTGAACAGATTCGTCGATACGCCGTAAAAATACACGACGATGCCGGCGACAATGAGAACGGTCGTCGTGCTGTCGAGAAGCTGGACGATGAGATTGGCAAGATCCTGCAGGGTGCGCGGTGCCGCGGCCAGCGCGAGCGCGGGAGTTGCGAGTGCGACGAGCGTTGCGTAGAGAAGTGTCCGCATACCGATCACTGCGGGCCCAAGACCTGCGAAACGGTCCCGCCGATCAAGGTCGCGAGCACCCACGCGCCGAGGATGAGGATCGCGCCGATGATGACGTAGAAGAAATTCTTCTTCGCGTTATTGAGCTGGCTCTCATTCCCCCGCGCCATCACGAACATGAAGCCCGATATCACGATGAAGAGCGTGATGATGGGCAGCGCGACCACGACGAGCGCCTTGAGCGCGCCCGCGATGAAGCTTGGAATGTCATGGAATTGCAGCGGATTGTCCAGGCCCTGCGTTTGAGCGAATGCGATCGATGCGCCACCGAAGAACGAGATGATGGCGGGTACGAGCGCGCGGGCAAGGCGGTTCATGACGATGGCTGGGTTGAGTTGAGTAATTGACTGAGCTGCTGATCGGCCCGCTGGAGCGCCTCAGTAACGAGCATGGCGCCGCTGGTCGTGTTGTCGATCATAGCTTGGAAAATGCCGTCTGTCGCGGCCGGATCTGGGTCTACCCACGTCTCCGCGACCTGCGCCGAGCATACGGCGGGATCCACCCCTTTACAGAGGTCGTCGCTCGAGACGAGTTGCTGCGGGATGCCCTTTGCTGCGGCCGCAGAGAGCACATCACGGCGCGCCGAGGGTATGCCGAAGGCGGTCGAGAACGCTGCGGCATTCGCCGGTGTCGCGAGGGCGGCAGCGACCGTGATGGCCGCCGAAGGGTTCTTGCTCCCGCGCGTCGCGGCTAGCCCCCACACGCGCGCGCTGCTCAGCAACGTGGTCGAACTCGCCTGCGGCAAAAGCGACTCGCCGAAATTGAGGTTGGAATTCCCGCGCAAGATCGCCGGCTCTTCGCTCGCGTAGCCGATGTAGAGCGCGAGATCTCCCGCAGTAAATGCCTGCTGTGCGTCCGGTTGAGCGCTGCTCCATGAATAAGTACTCAGCGAAGGGTTCGCGAACTCGGTGAAAAAGCTGAGCGCGTTCTGCGCCGCTCCCGAGGCGGTACTGCCTTTCGGTACGATGGTCGATATCAGATGGCCTGAGCTGTCGAAACCCGTGATGGAACCGCCCGCTTGCATAATGAGCGTCGCAAGTATGTTCTTGGCGTGGTCGACATTGCTGTACGTGCCAAGGTCGATCGCGCTCTTGCTCAGCGCGCCGCTCGAGTCTTGCACGTTCACCTTCTGCGCGATGGCCGGCAGTTCGCCCCAATACGCGGGCGGCCGTGAAAAGCCTGCGCTCGCGAGCAGGTCCTTGTTCCAGTAGAGAACGAGCGGGTCCGCGAGGAGCGGAATGGCAAGCGCGCCGCTCGATGAAACGAACGGATTCGCCGCGTCGATGAACGTATTCTGGAATTGGGTCCGCGACATCGCGGTCGGCGGAATGGGCACGATCTCAGGCGAATCCTTATACGCGTAATCCTGCGAGATGAGGATGAGGTCCGGTCCGGTGCCGCTCGCCAGAGCCTTCGTCACGTCGCTGTCGAAGGTCGCGGGGTCCTTTTGAATATAGGTGACCTGCGCGAGCGACGGGTCGTTCTCTGCCAGGTGCTGGAGCACTGCGGAAAATGCGGTCGCGTCGAGCGTGCCCCAGATCTGTACCGGTCCGAGCGAAGTGCTCGTGGAGCCGCCTATCGCGAACGCGAAAATGAGCACGCCTGCGACGGCGAGCGCGCCGAACACTGCCAAGAGCACGGTCTGGAAAATGGAGAGCTGTTTCATAGCTTCTTCGGCACGAGGCGGCAAACGAGGCCGTAGTGATGCGCTCCGGCTTCAAATTCGCGCACGAGCTCAAAACCGGTCTCGCGTGCGAGTTCAAGCGCGCCCGCCTTGGTCACGACATGCTGCTTCACCGGCCCCATTCCGCCGAACGAATCGCTCCAGTCGAGAATGATCAGCTGGCCAGTGGGCTTGAGGATGCGCCACGCTTCGCGCAAGGCGTCGCGCTTGTCATCGAGCTGGAACAGGATGTTGGACATGAGGACGAGATCGAGCGAACGAGCGGGGAGCTTCGATGATTCTTCCGCTCCGAGATCGGCCCACACGATGCTCACGTTGCGCAGGCCGCGTCTCATCGCCTCGTTGTGCAATCGACGCAAAAGGTCGCGCTGTACGTCTATCGCGTACACACGACCAGCCTCCCCGACCAGGGGCGCGATCAAAAGCGCGTAAGCACCGGAGCCGGAGCCGAAGTCCGCGACTTTCATACCCTCGGTAATGCCGAGCGCGGCAGTATTTCGCTCCGGATGCGCAAACCCGCGCGCCGATGGCGTTCGCCCGTCGGCGCGCGAAACCTCCTTATGCGCAGCGTGCTGCATTACCCATCAGTATAACGCGCGGCCCCGCTTCAGGCGGGGCCGTGCGCCGTCAACATGTGGAGTACCGTTACGCCTCGTCGCTCGCTTCGAACACGACGAACGACGCGACCGCATCCCCTTCCCGGAGCTTCATAACGCGAACGCCCTGAGTCGCGCGCGAGAGCGTCGGTATCTCGCTCAAGCCCGTGCGGATAGTCTGACTCTTCTTCGACATCGCGACGAGCTCGCCGCCCCTAGTGATGATCGCGGCACCGATCAGCTGCTTCGTCTTCGTGGTGATGGACATGGTCTTGATGCCGGAGCCGCCTCGGCCCTGCACCTTGTACTCTGAAAGCAGCGTCTTCTTGCCGTATCCGGTCGACGAGAGCACGAGCAGTTCGGCGTCCTTCGCTCCTCTCGGCACGACTCCCGTGCCGATGATGGCGTCGCCGCTGCCGAGCTTCATGCCGCGCACGCCCGCCGCCTGCCTCCCCATCTCGCGCACGTCTTTCTCATCGAAACGGATCGACTGTCCCTTTGCGGTCGCGAGCACGACACTGTCGCCGCGATAGACGAATTGCGCGGATATGAGCGCATCGCCTTTGTCGAGCGTGATGGCGATGAGACCCGAACGGCGCACTTCTTTGAATTTATCTGCGGAGGTCTTCTTGATCGTGCCGTGCTTGGTCGCCATGAGGAGCGAGAGCCCTTCGGCCGCTTTTTTCTCCTTCGGCATCGCAAGGATGGAGGTGACCTGCTCGCCCTGCTCGAGCGAGAGGAAGTTCATGATGGACTTGCCCTTGGTCGCGCGGCGACCTTCGGGCAGCTCGTACATCTTGAGCTGATAGACCTTGCCGCGATCCGAGAAGAAGAGGAGGTCGGAATGTGCGGATGCCGTGAGGAACTGCGTGACGAAATCCTCATCCTTGGTGTCGAGGTCGACGACGCCGACGCCGCCGCGGCGCTGCCGCCGGTACTCGGCCGGATTGGTGCGCTTGATGTAGCCGCCCTGCGTGAGGACGAGCACCGAATCCTCGTCGGCAATGAGATCCTCGGCCGAGAGTATCGTCGCCCCGCGCTTCACGATCTTCGTACGGCGATCGTCGCCATACTTCTCGACGATATCGCGTATCTCCTTCTTGATGAGGTCCATCATCTTCTTCGGATTCTTGAGGAGCGCGGTCAACTCCTCGATCAAAGCCTGCACCTCCTTGAGCTCGTCCTCGATCTTCTTGCGCTCGAGGCCGGCGAGCTTCTGAAGGCGCATGTCGAGGATGGCCTGCGCCTGGATCTCGGAGAACTTCCACTTGGCCATGAGCCCGACGCGCGCGGTGTCGACGTCCTTGCTCTTCTTGATGAGCGCGATGATCTCGTCGATGTGGTCGAGCGCTTTCTTGAGGCCGAGCAGGATGTGCTCGCGCGCCTGCGCGACCTTGAGATCGTAGCGCGTGCGCTTGGTCACGACGTCCTTGCGGTGCGCGATGAAGTGCTCGAGGAGCGCCTTGAGCGAGAGCGTCTGCGGCACGCCGTCGACGAGCGCGACGACGTTATAGTGGAAGGTCTCTTCGAGCTGCGTGTGCTTGTACAAATAGTTGAGCACCGTCTGCGCGTTTGCGTTCCCTTTGAGGTCGATGACGACGCGGATGTCCTTCGTGCTCTCGTCGCGGATGTCGCGGATACCCTCGAGCTTCTTCTCGTGCACGAGGTCGGCGACCTTCGTGAGGAGGTCGGCCTTGTTGACGCGGAACGGTATCGAGGTGATGACGATCTGGTAATCGCCCTTCTTGTTCTCGGTGATCTCCGCGTCGCCGCGCACGACGACCGGCCCGCGGCCGGTCGAGTACGCGTGCGCGATGTCCTTCTGATTGAACGCGATGCAGCCGGTCGGGAAATCGGGGCCCTGCACGAACTGCAGCAAGTCCTCGGTGGTCGCGTCCGGCTGCTCGATGAGATGCACGGCCGCTTCGCCGACCTCGCGCAGGTTATGCGGCGGGATGTTGCTCGCCATACCGACCGCGATCCCGAGCGTGCCGTTCAAAAGAAGATTGGGTATCGCGGCGGGAAGCACGGTCGGCTCTTGTTTGGTGTTGTCGTAATTCGCGCGGAACTCGACCGTCTCTTTTTCTATATCGCGAAGCATCTCCGCCGCAAGCCGCGACATCTTCGCCTCCGTGTAGCGGTAGGCCGCGGGCGCGTCGCCGTCGATCGAACCGAAGTTGCCTTGGCCGATGATGAGCGGATAGCGCATCGTGAAATCCTGCGCCATCTTCACCATCGAATCGTACACGGCGACGTCGCCGTGCGGATGGTATTTGCCGATGACGTCGCCGACGACCGTCGCGCTCTTTCGCGTCTTGGCGCTCGCGGTCAAGCCCGCTTCCTGCATCGCGAAGAGGATGCGGCGATGTACCGGCTTCAACCCGTCGCGCACGTCCGGGAGCGCGCGGGCCGTGATGACGGACATCGCATAATCGAGATAGCTTTCGCGCATTTCGGCGGAGATACTCCGATCGACGACGCCTTTCTCGGGGGCAGGCGCCGCAGGATTCTCCGATTTGTCATTATGCTTTCCTCCGCGCGCTGCCATAAAGTCCGGGAATTATAGCAAATTTCGCGCAGGAATCCAGCGGCAAAATTGGACAAAACCACTATATAGTTATATAATTACGCTAGTGAATATCGAGTGCGGTTCGTCGCGTTTGGGTCACTCAATGTCATCGGGAGGAAGAGAATGGTCGAACGAGCCGTCATCGCGACCCAGGCCTTCACTGGGCCTGCGACCGACGAAGAAATACGGGTCGCGCTCGAGTACGCGGCGACCTCTCACAAGTATCGCCGCGAGCTGAACGGCGATTTGTTGCGCCTGATCTTCGACACTGCGCGCGCTCACAAGCGCAAAGGCACCAAATTGCCGATGCTCGTCGCGGAGATCGTTCGCGCCACGCTGCCGTACGTTGAGCGCAAAGATGCTCTAAAGTACGAAGCGTATAAAGGGGCGGTGATGAAGATATTCTCCGGCCGCAACGCGCGCAAGCAGCACGCGCTTGCCGAATGGAGGCGCTCCCACCAGGAGTCGGCCGAGCCAGCGCCTTCGCCTGCTCCCGAAGCGCACCCTGAGGATCTTCGAAAGAAGTATCGGAGACAGCTGAAGCTGTTGTGACTATGCCGCCGCGCCTTGGCGCGGCGGCTTTTCTTTTTATTGTCCTGAGCCGCCGAACGGACTCGCGCCGGTCTGCCCTTGTATCTGCATCTCTTGCGTTTGCATCTGCACGCTACCGCCTTGAGCCGAGAGCTGTTGCTGAACCGCTTGCAGGTCCGCCGTGCTCGAACCGAGCTGCTGCTGCAATTGCTGCTGCGCCTGGTTCATCGTGTCCGAGTTGAACTGGCTGTTGCCAAGGTAAAGCTGCTGCGAGCCGTTCTGTATCTGGTGCAGGAAATAGATCGTCCACGCAGCAAGAAGCACAAAAACGACCGACACGGCGACACCGCTCGCGACCGCGACCTTGTCCTCTTTCGGACCTTGCTTGAGATCGTTGAGTTTGTTCTGCAATGCCATACATGCGTGCGGCATATGCCGCGCATGCACCTATTTTACACGAGTTTCCCCGCACTACGCACTCAAGACGACCACCTCGTTCTCTTTGCCTGCCACATCGCGCGGCTTGATGGTGAGCTTGTCCGCCGGCTTCACGTCATCGCCCGCCTCCTTCAGGAATTGATTGACGCTCTTATCGTCATACAGCACGGGTATGATGAGTTTGGCTTCGAGCTTCACCGCAAGCTTCTGGGCCTCAGCGGGCGAGAGCGTGCCTTCGCCGCCGACCGGCACGATGAGCACGTCGGGCGCATCCATTTCGAGTATGGCGCGCGGCAGCTCGGTATCGCCGAGCGCACCGAGGTAGAGGATAGACATGCCGTCGAAATGCACCGAGTAGACGGTATTGATGCGCTGCGCTCCGTCGTACGTCGATCCGGCAGAGAACGCGGCCACGGTGATGTCTTGCACCTCGTACTCCCCCGGTCCGGTGATGACGAATGGCTGCTTGTCGCCACGGCCCGCTTCTCCGCCGCCGTTCATGTCGGGGTGGTTGAGCGAGACGAACGCGACGTCGGCGCTGAAATTGACCGGCTTGAACCGCTTCGAAGCCTTCGACACAGGGCCGAACACGAGCGTCGTGTCCCCCGCCTGCGCTCGAACGCACGCGCCCTCATGGAATGTAAGTATCATGCGGCGAAGTATACCGGCAGGGACGCAAGCTGCAAAATCCAACGTTATCCGATCGCTTGCTCCACGCCCACCATTCATATATATTGTGTGGACGCCGTATGGCGATTACTCATTAATAACGGTTCCGGTAACGCTTTCCCGCTGACAGTCTCGGTAGCGCAGGCGGGGTAGCCCGGACGGATCATATGACAGAAGACAAGAAGGGTGCGGTTTTGGAAGAGGGCCAGGCCGTCGAGGTGAAGACAGGGCCGATGGTCGAACTCCTGGCAGCGGCGACGGTGCCGCCGAAAGTCGATGACGTGGTCGAGGGACCGGTCGTCGCAATCGGTCGCGCGCGCGTCTTTATCGACCTGCCGCCTTTTGGCACGGGCATCATCTACGGACGCGAATACCTGTCTGCCCGCGAATCCCTGAAAAACGTGAACATCGGCGACACCATCACCGCCAAAGTCATCGGCAACGACAACGAAGAAGGCTATATCGAACTATCGTTGCGCGAAGCGCGCGCGGCGGTCATCTGGGGAGAAGCGGAACAGGCGCTTCAGAAGAAGACCGTATTTGAACTGTCCATCACCGACGCCAACAAAGGCGGCCTTATCATCAATTGGAATGGCATCGCCGGCTTCCTTCCCGCCTCGCAGCTCTCCCCCGCACACTACCCGCGTGTTCCCGATGGCGACAAAGATAAGATCTTCGCGGAACTTAAGAAGATGGTCGGCTCGAAGCTCGAGGTGCTCATTATCACCGCTTCCCCGCGCGAACAGAAGCTCATCTTCGGCGAGAAGGGCGCGGGCACGCCGGAGCGAGCGTCGCTCGTCGAGAAGTACCGCATCGGTGACGTGTTCGAAGGTATCGTCACCGGCGCGACCGAGTTCGGCATCTTCGTGAAGATCGAAGAGGGACTTGAAGGTCTCGTGCATATCTCGGAAATGGACTGGGCGCTCGTCGAGAACCCGAAGACCCGCTACAAGAGCGGCGACCACGTAAAAGTGAAAGTCATCGAGATAAAGGACGGCAAAGTCTCGCTTTCGATCAAGGCGCTCATGGAGGATCCGTGGAAGGCCGCATCGGCGAAGTACCACAAAGACCAGAAGGTGGACGCGGTCGTCATCAAGTACAACAAGCACGGTGCGCTCGCCTCGATTGAGGAAGGCGTCGCCGGTTTGGTGCACATCTCCGAGTTCGGCAACGAAACCGAATTGCGCAACAAACTCGAGCTCGGCAAGGTGTATCCCTTCACCATCACTTTCTTCGAACCGAAAGATCGCCGCATGACGCTGAAGCCGGTGGCGTAGGCGAAAGTTTAAGAACGACCGCCACGCGTGGCGGTCGTTCTGTATTAGGAGTTGAATTTGTTCATCGCTGCGGCGGGCCCTTCCGCGATGATGAACTCAATCGCCTGGGAAGCCCGCTTGAAGACCGGCCTGAGGGACGCGTAATCGGCCGCCTTGTACGGTGCCAAAATGAAATCGTTGACCGCCTTCTCGCCCGAAGGTTTGCGCAGCTTGCCGGAGACGGTCGATGGCGTGATGCCGATACGCACGCGCGCGAACTTTTTCGTCTTCACGGCTCGCATGATCGACTCGAGCCCCTTATGCCCGCCGCTCCCGCGGTCGAACGACACCTTCAGCGCGCCGAGCGGCAAGTCGAGATCGTCGTACACCACGATCATCCGCTCAGCCGCCTTCGGACTTTTGACGAACTTCGCTACTGCTCTGCCTGATCTGTTCATAAAAGTATCCGGCGTAACGAGTACGGCGACTTGTTTCCCGAGCATGCCGCTCACGATGTGCGCGTTCGCTTTCTTATCTTCCCTCCATGCGCCGAGATCCGCTTCGCGCGCGAACTCGCCGAGCGCCATGCGCCCGGTATTGTGCCGCGTGCCGTCATATTCTTCCCCCGGATTTCCCAGACCGACGATGACCCATCCCATGGCGACATCATATCGACGAAATCTCCACGCGCAATGGCGCGCGGTGCGTTCTTCGCAGACATGCTTACCGAACAAAACCTTCGCGCATCGATCTTTCCCGCGTGTTCGCGATGCACCATCGTAAACATTTGGTGTCAACGCACGCGACACAGTACAATGTGCGCACATGAATCCCGTTGGAACAAATTCTGATGGGCTCGCTCAAAAGAAAGCTGATCTTTCTCTCCACTCAAGCTCGGAGAGCGCGCAACCTGCCGCGACTCCCGCTCTGTCGAAACGCCGCATCGGTCCCAACGCGTCGCTATTCGGCTACACGGTGCTCGCGCTTGGGTTCGCTCTCTTTATTCGGTTCTTCATCGCCGCGCCGTACGTCGTTTCAGGCGCTTCGATGGAGCCGAACTTCCAAGATTGGAACTATCTCCTCGTCGATCGGGTCACGTACGACCTCAGCGCGCCCCAGCGTGGCGACGTCATCGTCCTGAATCTGCCCGAGGACACGAACCGCGCGCTCATCAAACGCATCATCGGACTGCCGGGCGAGACCGTCGTGCTTTCCGGCACCGCGCCGACCGTCACGATCATCAATAGCGCACACCCGAAAGGCTTCACGCTCGCGGAACCTTACCTCGATCCGCAGGATCTCGGCGGCGCCTCGGACATGACGGTCACCCTCGGTCCCGACCAGTACTTCGTGCTCGGCGACAACCGTAAAGTATCTGCCGATTCTCGCTTGTGGGGCATCTTGCCGCGCTCCGACATCGTCGGCCGCGTGCTCCTGCGCCTGTATCCGCTCAACGAACTCTCCGCGCTGCCTGCGTTCGCGCGGTACGCGCAAGATTCGACCCGATAGCGAACAGCATATGATCCGCCTCAAGGATACCCGCTACCCCAACACGGCCGCGTTCCTCTCCAACGCGATCCGCATCGCCGAGTACTACGGTTTTGCGCCGCTCGAACGCTTGCCGCGCGCGAGCACGCCGGTCGGCGGCGTGAAGCGGCCGCACCTGCCGCTCTCACAGGTGGAATCGGAAGTCTCATTCGCGCGGCGCGATGAGCGCGCGCTGCTCTCTTCCGCGCGCAAGTGCCTCTCGTGCCTCTCGGCGCGGCCCGGCGCGACTATGCTCGCGTGGCGCATCGTGAACGGCACCGCTGCCATGCCGTCCGTTTCGTTCGAGCTGCACGTGCTCGGGGCCCGTCAGGCGATGACCGAAGCGCTCCTCATCGTGATCGGCAACGCCATCGCGGAAGAAGCGGGGCTCGCGGAGCGCACGCTCTCCATCAACAACATCGGTTCCACCGAATCCTCCAATCGCTACCTGCGCGACATCGGCCTGTACCTGCACAAGCATATCGAAACCATTTCGCCGACCCTGCGACCGCGCGCCGCGACCGACCCTCTCGGAACGCTCATTCAATTGATAGAGAAGGGACATCCTGCAGCGCCGCGCGCGCCGCAGGCGATGGAGTATCTCACGGAGGAAGAACGACGACGCTTCTGGGAACTGCTCGAATACCTCGAGCTCTTCGGCCTGCCCTACGAACTCAACCCGCACATACTCGGCAGCCGCGACCTCTGGTCGCACGCGCTCTTCGAGATCGGCACGCTCGACCCTGAGACCGGTGCGCGACTGCCGTTCGCCTTCGGCGGTCGCTACGATCCGATCGTATCCCGCTTCGCCCGCACGCCGACGCACGGCGCAATGCTATCCATCGCCTGCGAAGCGCGCGGCAAGATACAGGCGAAGCGTCCCGCTGCGGCACAAGGCGGCGACGTGCAACCCGCCATCTACTTCGCGCACTTGGGCGTTGAGGCGCGCAGACGGGTGCTTTCAGTGCTCGAAATGCTTCGCCGCGCTGACATTCCCGTGCACCACGGTATCTGGGACGACCGCATCCACGAGCAAATGATGGCCGCTCGCGAGCTCGCGACGCCGTATGTCCTCATTATGGGCCACAAAGAAGCGCTGGAGGGCACCATCCTCGTGCGCGAGGTCGCGACCAATTCGCAAGACGCCGTTCCCTTGGCCAATCTCCCGAGTTACCTCAGGCGCCGCCGAGTCGGTATCGGCCGCGAAGCGAGGGCGTGACCCCGTACGCAAAATCCGATATCCCCTCCTTTTCATTGCATTCTCACGCGGGGCGTGATAGTCTTTTGCGGTTATGTCCATCAACGCAGAAGTACAAAAAAGTGGGACCGAACCCGCGCTTTCGACGATCCGGAAATTCTCGCGCCGAGTGCAAGGTACCGGGCTCGTGAAGACGGTGCGCGGTAACCGCTATCATTCCCGCCAAACCTCGAAGACCGTCCGCAAGAAGCACGCGCTCAAACGATTGAAGCGCCGTTCCGAGTTCCGTAAGCTCGTCAAGGAAGGTAAGGTGGCCGAACCGCAGCCGCGCCATTCGCGCGCGCCGCGACCGACCACCGAAAGCGGATCGCAATCCCGCCTCGGCGAGACAACTCCGATCGCCCGCTAGCGTATTCTTGAGATAAAGACAACGGTGCGGCGCGCGCCCCAAGGGGGTGCGCGCCGCATTCCGTACGAGAGCTTCGCGCGCTCCATTTTGGGAACAGAATACGAACTCTCTCTCGTCCTTTGCGGCGATGCGCTCGCCCACAAAATGAACAAGGCGTATCGGCACAAGACCTACAAGCCCAATGTCCTCTCCTTTCCCATCGCCAACGACGAGGGTGAGATCTTCCTCAACATCCGCAAAGCCGAGCGCGAAGCACGCGCCTTCGGCATACCGATAGCAGAGCGCCTGGCTCTCCTCTTTGTCCACGGCTGTTACCACCTGAAAGGGCTCGATCATGGGCGTATAATGGAGGATAACGAACGCCGCACGCTGCGACGATTCGGTTTTCAATGGCACGGAAGATCTACACGGGAATAGACATCGGGACCTACCACGTCAAGGTCGTCATCGCCACGCCGTCGGAGAGCCCCGAGATGCCGCTCTCTATCATCGGCGTCGGCACCGCGAGCTCGAAAGGCATGCGCCACGGCTACATCATCGATCGCGCGGAGGCGGCCAAGAGCATTCGCGAGGCGCTCGGGCGCGCGAGCGCTGCGGCCAAAGTACAGGTCAAGAGTGCGCGCGTGGGCTTGGGCGGCGTCGGGCTCGATGAGATCCGCGCGAGCGCCGACATATCGCTCACCCAATCCGGCGGCGTGGTCACGGAGGCGATGATCGACCGCGCGCTCAAGGAATGCGAGAAGCGTGCGGGCAACAACCTCATCAATCGCACGGTCATCCATGCCATTCCGCTCGAATATCGCGTTGACGGCGTGAAATCCTACGGCAAACCGCACGGCCTTCAGGGCACGAAGCTCGCTGTCGACGCGCTTCTCGTGACCATGCTCTCGCAGCATCAAGAAGACCTCATCGACGCGATAGAGGCGGCGGGCGTCGAGGTGGAGGGCGTCATGGCATCGCCTCTGGCAGCCGCGCTCGTCACGCTCACGAAAGCGCAAAAAGCGGCGGGCGTTGTGCTCGCCAACATCGGCGCAGAAACGCTCTCCGTCGCGGTCTTCGAGGAGGACGCGCCGATCTCGATCAAGGTTTTCCCTATCGGCGGCTCGAGCATCACCGAATCGCTCGCGCTCTCGTTCCAAGTCCCGCTCACCGAAGCAGAGAACCTGAAGCGCGGCGGCATCACCGGCAGCAACGTGCCAGAGAAACGCATGTACACCATCATCGCCGCGCAACTCAAAGAAATGTACACGCTCATCAACGCGCACCTCAAATCCATCGGCCGCCACCGCCTTCTGCCGGCCGGGATCGTCATCACCGGCGGCGGCTCGGGCCTGGCGACGAGCGCGGAAATCGCGCGTGCGGTATTGAAACTCCCGTCGCAAATCGGCCAGATCGGCAATCTACCGCGCACTTCAAGCGTCGACGCCACCTGGGCGGTCGCCTACGGCCTCACCCGCTGGGCCTACGCCGAAGATTCGTCGGCAGTATCTTCCACGCTCGGCGACGTCCTCTCCGGCGGCTGGCAGCAGCTTAAACAAGGCTTGCGGGGTTTGCTGCCGTAATAGCGCGAGACACTTCGCATCACGAACAAACGAGAGTCAAGTTTGCGGAAAAATTGGAGGTGGTATAGTGGCTCCACTATGACCAAGCAGGTCAAGCCCGATGTCGAATCGTTCGCGCGCATCCGCGTCGTTGGCGTCGGCGGCTCCGGCGGCAATGCCGTCAACCACATGATCGAGAGCCACGTGCAGGGCGTCGACTTCGTCGCCATCAACACCGACGGCCAGGACCTTCACAAGAGCAAAGCCAAGCGCAAGATCCACATCGGCAAGAACCTCACGCGCGGCCTCGGCGCCGGCATGAATTCTGAGCTCGGCAAGCAAGCGGCAGAGGAGACGCGCGAGGAGGTGCAGGATGTCATCAAAGGTTCCGACATGGTGTTCATCACGTGCGGCATGGGCGGCGGCACCGGCACTGGTGCAGCGCCTGTCGTCGCGAAGATCGCGCGCGAGCTCGGCGCGCTCACGGTCGGCGTCGTCACGCGGCCGTTCGCCTTCGAGGGCCAGCAGCGCGGCCGCTTGGCGGAATCGGGCCTCTCCGAGCTGCGCAAGGCGGTCGACGCGCTTATCATCATTCCCAACGACAAGCTCCTCGCCATCGTCTCGCGCGAGACGGGCATCAAGAACGCGTTCGCGATGTGCGACGACATCCTCAAGCAAGCGGTCGAGGGCATCTCCGATCTCATCACGCAGACCGGCATCATCAACGTCGACTTCGCCGACGTGCGCACGATCATGCAGGGCGCCGGAAGCGCGCTCATGGGCATCGGCACCGCGGTCGGCGAGCACCGTGCCGAGATGGCGGCGCGCGCGGCGATAAATTCGCCGCTCCTGGAGGTCTCCATCCACGGCGCCAAAGGCGTGCTCTTCTCGGTCGCTGGCGGCGATGACCTCGGCATGCTCGAAGTGCAAGACGCGGCCAACGTCATCACCGAAGCCATCGATCCCGATGCCAAGGTCATCTTCGGCGCGGTCACCGACTCCACGCTTAAGAAAGGTCAGATACGTGTCACCGTCATCGCGACCGGATTCCCGGAGGCAACGCAGCGCTCCGCCCTGTTCGGAGGTACCGCCCGCGTCGCGCCGAAGAAGGAGCACGACGTGCCGCCGGTCAACGCCCGCACCCGCGACGAAATGAAGCGCCCCGAGCAACAGCCTCTCGTCGAGAGGCCTATCGCGAAAGAGCCGCCTAAGCCCGAACCTATCGCGCCCATGCAGGACGACGAGGATTCGTGGGGCGGGCTTCCCTCGTTTTTGAAGCGTAAGTAGGGGCCGGCGCGCCGAGTCTTCCGCGATTCGGGAAAATAAATAGACGCGAGACGCTCGGCCGCGATTTATTCACGTATCGCTCATTTGCCGTTCGTCGCAAAATACCTGATACTGACATGTCTATGTACGACCTCATCATCGTCGGCGGCGGTCCTGCGGGAGCCGCAGCAGCGGTCTACGCCGCTCGCAAGCGTCTGAAGACGCTCTTTATCACCTCCGAATGGGGCGGCCAGAGCACCATCTCGACCGACATCCAAAATTGGATTGGCACGCCTTCGATATCCGGCGCCGATCTCGCAAAAGCGCTGCGCGCGCACGTGGAAGCCTACGCGAGCGAGTGGCTCACCATCGTATCCCCCGCGCTCGCGAATTCGCTTTCGACACACGACGATCGCGTGGAGGTGACGACCAAGGACGGCAAGAACCATGCGGGCAAAGCGCTCCTCATCGCGACAGGCGCCAACCGCCGGAAGCTCGAGGTCCCCGGTGCCGCCGAGTTCGATCAGAAAGGCCTCACCTACTGCGCGAGCTGCGACGGCCCGCTCTTCGCGGATAAGGATGTCGTCGTCGTCGGCGGCGGTAACGCGGCGTTCGAGACTGCGCTCCAGCTCTTGGCCTACTGCAAGACCGTGACGCTCCTGAACCGCGGCACAGAACTTCGCGCCGACGCGATAACGGTCGAGGCGGCCAAATCGCACGAGAACATGCGTATCCTCACCAACACCACCCCGCTCGAAGTGCTCGGCGACAAGTTCGTCACTGGTTTGCGTATCAAGCATGCCGACACCGGCTCCGAAGAGACGCTGCCGATCGAAGGCGTGTTCGTCGAGATCGGGCTCGTCCCCAATACCGCGTGGCTCGGCAACGCCGTCGACATGAACGCCGTCAAACAGGTGAAGACGGACCCCCGCACGGGTCGCACGTCGCACCCGCGTATTTGGGCTGCGGGCGATTGCACCGACTCGCTCTACCACCAGAACAACATCGCGACCGGCGACGCCGTCCGAGCTCTCGAAGATATCTACATGGCCGCACATCGCGGTTGAGCGGATTCTGGACTTCAAAACGCATGGGCGGTACGATATCGGATGGGCAGCACGCTGCTTACTGATGCGAAATTAGAGCGAGGTCTCTCATGCCGATGAACACGTTCAAGGACCGGCCGCGCGGAGTGTCCGTCAAGGACGGCTGCATACATATCGTCGACGGAACGGAGGACTACTATGGCGAGCAGCCCCTCTGCAGTTGCGGTCATTTCATCAATAACGGACGGATTGAACGCGGCGGGCGCGTCATATTCGAATGCGACTTCTGCGGCCGCGAGTCGAGCGTTCGCGGTGTTCCCGTGATGTGACGGCACACGTCACCGAGACATTGACCGTTCTCCGCTGCGGGGAACGGTCATTCTTTTTAGTGCCTGAAATGCCGCACGTGGGTGATGACCATCGCCATGCCTGCAGCATCGGCAGCGCCGATCGACGCCTGGTCGTTTTTGGAGCCGCCCGGCTGGATAATGGCGGTCGCGCCCGCGTCGCGCGCCTGTTCCACGGTGTCGGGGAACGGGAAGAAAGCGTCGGAGGCCATGACGGACCCTTCGAGCGACAGCCCCGCCTCTTCTGCCTTGAGCGCGGCGATCTTCGCGGAATAAATGCGGCTCATTTGCCCAGCGCCGATACCAACGGTCGCGCCGTCTTTCGCGTACACGATAGCATTGGACTTCACATGCTTGACGACGGTGAACGCGAACGTGAGATCCGCTAGTTCTTCAGCGCTCGGCGCGCGTTTCGTCACGGTCTTGAGTTCGCCTGACATCACGCTGTCGTCTGCGGTCGAAACCAGGATGCCTCCCGCGACCGAACGCGCGACGAGACGCTTTTGCGAGGGGTCCGGCATTGAGCCCGTCACGAGCACGCGCACGTTCGGTTTTGCCGAGAGGATAGCGAGGGCGTCCTGCTCGATCAGGGGCGCGATGATGACCTCGAGGAACACTTTGACGAGCTCGGTCGCGAGGGCGGCGGTCAGCGTGGAGTTGAGCGCGACTATCCCGCCGAACGCGGAGACAGGGTCGCATGCGAGCGCGCGCAGATATGCGTCGCGCAGGTTCTCTCCTACCGCCACGCCGCACGGGTTCATGTGCTTCACGATGACCGCCGCTGGCTCTTCGAATTCAGCGACGCACTCGAACGCCGCGTCGGCATCGAGGATATTGTTGTATGAAAGCTCTTTGCCCTGCAGGAATTTCGCGGTCGCGACACCCACGCGCTCGCTGCGCTCGTCGAGATAGAGCGCCGCCTGCTGGTGCGGATTCTCGCCGTAGCGCAGGCGCTGGGACAGTTCCGCCTTGAGTGTCAGATGCTCCGGAAAATCCGCCTCCGCCATGGTGAATTACGCGTCCTTGCTCGCGAGGAACGCTCTGCCGTGCCCGACGTCGGTATTGACCGGTATGCCGCTTCTGCAGAGCTCGCAATCGGCCGCATCCCACGATTCGAGATCAACGTTGAGGAGTTGATCGAATACGGGCGGATTCCCGATCATCTCTTTCGTCACGGCGCCGCGATTCACGAGCGCGATAGCGCCGACCACCTCGGCGCCGGCCGCACGCGCCGCCTCCACGACCTTGCGCAGCGAGCCGCCGGTCGTCGTGAGATCCTCGACGACGAGGGTCTTCTTGCCCGCAATGAGCTTGTCGTAGCCGCGCTTGATGACGAAACCGCCCATGCCGTCCTTGTCGGCGTAGACGCTCAAAACCTCGCGACCGGTCATTTCGCTCAGGTGATAAGCGGTCCATTGCGACAGCAGCGCGGCGCCGACCGCTGGTCCGATGACCGCTCCCACCCCCGCATCCTTGAACCGCTCGGCCGTCTCGCGGCATACCGCCGAGGTCTCGCGCGGGTATGCGTACATCGCGTCCTTGAGCACGTAGGAATCGCCGTGCTTGCCGGAGGTGTAGACGAAATGACCGCTCCTGAACGCGCCGACCCGCTGGAGCAACTCGAGGACCTGATCTTCGTTCATAGGCGCTATTGTAGAGCGGCTTTACGCATCGCGCCACTCAACCGCTGCGCTTCCGTGCGAGCGGCATTTGCGAAATCATCGCCGCTCGAAGCGAAAATGAGCGAACGCGAGACGTTCACGATGAGCCCGCGGCCGCGCACGTCTTTGCCTGCCGCGATGGTCTTCTCGATGTCGCCGCCCTGCGCGCCGATGCCCGGCACGAGGAGGGGCATCTTCGCGACGATGTCCCGTACCGTCCGCAGTTCGCTAGGGTACGTCGCGCCGACAACGAGCCCGCAATTACCGTTCTTATCCCACTCGCGCGACACTCGCTCGGCAACGACTTGATAGAGTTTCTTTCCCTCCGTGGCGATGTCTTGGAATTCACCGCTCCCTTCATTGGAAGTCCGGCACAGAACGAACACTCCTTTCTCCTCGCGCTCGAGAAAAGGCTTGAGCGCCTCGCCGCCTGCGTATGGCTGCACCGTGATCGCGTCGGCGTGCAGATGGTCGAATATCGCCGCTGCGTACGCTTCGTTGGTGCTGCCGATATCGCCGCGCTTGGCATCCACAATGACGGGCACGCCGGGCGCCGCCTCGAGGAGGTACTGTATCGTCTCACGCAACGCGTTCCAGCCCTCATCGCCGTGCGCTTCGTAAAAAGCGCTGTTGGGCTTGTACGCGCACACGAGGTCCTTGGTGGCGTCGATGATGGCTCGATTGAAACCGACGATGCTCTCGCGGACGTCGGCCGTTCGCGCCGCTTCGGGAATGCGTTCGAGGTCGCTATCGAGCCCAACGCACAGCATGTTGCCCGCATCCCACTGCTTCTCCAACAGCTCTCGAAAATCGCGACTCATTAGGGGCAATAGTATCATTCCGTATAAAAAGATACAGCCGGCGAAACCCTTGGGTTTCGCCGGCTGCGAATACTTCCGTCAACACAAGTTGAAATGCCCGATCACTGCTCTGTCGCCGACTAGCCGCGTATCGTCGTAATTGACGGGATCGACCAGCCGAAGCTGGAACCGGTAGTCCAGCCTGCCCGACGCTTCCAGGCGGAAAACAAAGCAGTCGTCCAAAAGCGCGAATTGGCGTCGATACCAGTCGATCCCATTCTGCATATCCATACAGTCAGCCAGATCTACCGCGCGACTCTCGAGTATCTCGACATCGGTCGTCAGGGCTTCAGCCGCCTCCGATGCCCTGACCTGGACCGCTTGCAACATCAGGCGGGCAACGCCGCGCTCCCTGACTTGCTTGATGACGAGCACGACCTCGGGCGGTTTTTCCATACCGAGCCGCCGTGCGGCGGCATTCGTTCGGCATGCCAATACCGCGTTAGCAGAATTTGCTTGCATGACCACCTCCAAAAAGAACCGGGAGGTTGATGCTAACGAAATCGCACCCGTTCGTCAATCGCTCGGTTCGCGCGCTCCTTTAAAAGGCACCGAATTGTTTGCCGACCTTCGTAAACGCTTGCACCGCGCGCTCGATGTCCGCTTCGGTATGCGCAGCCGATACCTGGACGCGGATCCTCGCTTTGCCTTTGGGCACGACCGGAAACGCGAATCCGATCACGTAGATGCCTTCATCAAGGAGCGCCTTGGCCATCGCAACTGCGCGCTTCTCATCGCCGAGCATGATCGGCGTGATGGGGTGCGGCGCGTCCGATACCGTGAAGCCGTTCTCTTTCATGCGCGCGCGGAAGAGCGCGGTGTTATCCCAGAGTTTCTTGCGAACCTCCGGATGTTTAGCGAGATAATCGATAACGAAAAGCGATGTGCCGGTGACGGCCGTATCGAGTGAGTTTGAAAAGAGATAGGTGCGGGAGCGGTTGCGCAAATAATCAGCCGCTTCCTTGCGGGTGGCGGTATACGCGCCGCCCGCGCCGCCGAGCGCTTTGCCGAAAGTGCCCGTCACGAAGTCGACGCGATCGGCGACACCGCAATGCTCCGGCGTGCCGCCTCCGTTGCTCCCCATCACGCCGATGCCGTGCGCATCGTCCACCATGACGAGCGCGCCGTACTTGCCGGCCAAATCACAGATCGCTTTGAGCGGCGCCACGTCGCCGTCCATGCTGAAGACACCGTCGGTCGCAACGACCGTGAGCCGCTTGCCCGCAGCAGTCTTGAGCTTTTCTTCGAGATCGGCCATGTCCATGTGTTTAAAAACAGCGCGCTCGGCCTTGGAGAGGCGCACCGCGTCGATAATTGACGCGTGGTTGAGCTCATCGCTGATAATCATGTCTTCCGCGCCGAAGAAGGTTTGGAAGAGGCCGACGTTGGCCATGAAGCACGAGGAGTAGAGCACGGCGTCGTCCTGCCCGACGAGTTTCGCGATCGCGGCCTCAAGATCTTTGTGCACAGTTTGCGTCCCGCAGATGAATCGCACCGAGGCAAGGCCGAAACCCCATTTTTTCACCGCGTTCTCCGACGCTTTTTCCAAAAGCCCCGTCCCCGAGAGCCCTAAATAATTATTCGCGCAGAAATTCAGAAGCTTCTTACCGCCGACCGCGATCTCTCTGCCTTGCGGCGACTCGAGCATGCGCTCGGTTTTGTACGTGCCAGTCTCCCGCATCGCAGCGAGTTCCTCCTGTAAAATTGGTTTGAGTTTGTCGTACATGGTGGGAAGTGTACGCCGCTGGCCCAAAAAGAAAAGGCCGCCACGAGAACGGTCTTTTCCGCTCTTGTGGACGGCCGAATGTTCAGTCTCCGTCTTTGTGATCGCGCGGCCAAGAACTTGTCAGCGAGGCCTCCGCTCGTTCTGCGCGTACCCTTGCCGTATCTGCCCGGTACGCGAACAGGAACGCGAGCGGCGACGAAGCATCTCTTAGATTGACGAGGACATGCGGTACGCTACGCGGTGCGACAAAATATGTGTTTTCCGTCAAGATCTTCACGCCAGACCATTTCAACTGCCCGTCGCCCGCCGCTTCCGCAAGACGCATCTCGCCAACGCCTCGCACGATCAAGAACGATTCATCGTTCTGATCATGCATGTGGGCGAGACCTGAGCGTCCGCGAATGCTCCCCATGAAGATATCCCACCGTCCCCCGTCGCCAGTATCGGTGCGAACGTCAAGCTTGCGCACGTGAACATCGCTGCCATTCGCGGTACAGCTCTCCGCGAACGAACGGACCGTGTCGCTCCGTGAAAGTGTTTGCAAAACGACAAAGAGCCTTGCGCTCATTGGTTTTCCTTTCTTGCGGTTCCGACGAATCCCGTCTGGGACGGTTATATCACGTAAAATCGCGGCTGCAATCGCGACTCGATCTCAGGCATTGATGCGGAACAGGATCTTCGGATACTTTTCCATCGCTTTTTCAAAAGACGCAGGCGTGAATTTCTTGAAATCGAGGACGGTGCCCTTCCCCTCCTTGAGCATCACCTTCCAGATCTTCTCTTGGATGCCATTGGTCTTGTCGGAGAGCACGCGCTGCGCGATCTGCCACGTGCCGAAGATGCGGCGGCCGATGATGCCGTGAACGGTGAGTCCGCGCACGATGACCGAACGCGAGAAATCCGGTATCGTCATATCGCCGTCCTTGATCCCAAAGGCGATGACGTGTCCGCCACGGCGCGTGCACATGATGCAGTTGTTGAGCGATGAGGGCGGGCCGGCCATTTCCATCGACACGTCGACACCCTTGCCATAGGTGAGCTCAATCACGCGCTCGACGACTTCCGGATCTGCGTCCCACGCGTGCTCCTTTTTCTTTTTCGTAATGAGAATGGTCTCATGCGCGCCGAGCCGCTTCGCCATCGCGAGGTTGGCAGGGTTGACATCGGCGACGATGACCTTGGCCGCACCAAAGGCGCGCGCAAGAAGAATACTGAACATCCCGATCGCGCCCGCGCCCATGATCGCGACGCGCTGCCCGCGCATATCGACTGCGGTTGTCGCATGCACCGCGTTGCCGAACGGATCCATGATGGAAGCGATCTCCGCACGGATGCGGCGGGAGTCGATCGCCCAGAGATTCTTCGCCGGTATCTTCACGTACTCAGCGAAAATCCCGTCGATCGAGATGCCGAGTATCGCCTCATTCAGACACACGTGCTCCTCGCCGAGACGGCACTGGTAGCAGCGTCCGCACGTCACGTGCGAGTCGCCGGACACGAGCGAGCCTACCTGTATCTTCACGGGATTCATCTCGTCTAGATCGTAATAGAGGCGCTGCACCATAGAACCCATGGCGACGATCTCGCCGACGAATTCGTGGCCGGTGATGCGCACGCTCTTTCCCTCGCGTGAAAGCGAATCGTGCACCATGTCGGAAAATGCGGTGCGGTACCAGAGTCCGCGATCGGAACCGCACACGCCGGCATACTTGATCTTGAGCACGACGGAGAGCGCGTCGTCGGGATTCTTCTTCTCATCGAGGACCGGCATCGGCACCTCGCGCATGACGAAACCGCGGCTCTTTTCCCATTCTCCTTTCGCGACATCTATGGTGAGTGCTTTAACCTTTCTCTGCATGGCCATACGGTGGTACTCACTACACTACCACACGTACTGTTCTTTGCGCTACCCGCGTGGTATAGATTGATGTAATGAACGCTCGCATCACTTCCCTCACCGAGCGGACGAGACGGGCAGGCGAGGGCGTGCTTGCCGAAGAAAAGAGCGGCGTCCTCGCACATCTTCCGTTCCTCGGCCCTGCGGTCATTGCCTCCATCGCCTACATGGACCCCGGCAATTTCGCGACGAACATCCAATCAGGGGCGCAGTACGGTTACATGCTCCTGTGGGTCGTGCTCGTCGCCAACTTGATCGCGATGCTCTTCCAAGCACTCTCGGCCAAGCTCGGTATCGTGACCGGTAAAAGCCTTGCCGAGCACTGCCGCGAGCAACTGCCCGCGTGGGCAACGTATGCGCTGTGGATCGGGAGCGAACTTGCCGCTATGGCGACCGATCTGGCCGAGGTCTTGGGCGGCGCCATCGGACTCACGCTCCTTTTCGGTCTCCCACTTATCGTGAGCGCCGCCATCACCGGCGTCGCCACCTATGTCATCCTGCTCCTCGAAGGGACCGGCTTCCGACCGATGGAGATCGTCATCGGCACGTTCGTCGGCGCGATCAGCTTGAGCTACATCGCGGAGCTTTTCATCGCCCCGCCCGCATGGGGCTCAGCGCTCTTCCACGCCGTCGTACCGCAACTCGCCGGCGGCGACAGCGTGCTCTTGGCAGTGGGTATCGTCGGCGCCACGGTGATGCCGCACGCCATCTACCTCCACTCGAGCCTCACCAAAGACCGCATACCGGTGCGGGGCGACGCCGACGTGAAGCGCGTGCTCACCTTCTCCAACCACGAGGTCCTGCTCGCGCTTGGCGCCGCAGGACTCGTCAACATGGCGATGGTCGCCATGTCGGCGGTCGTCTTCTTCGCGACCGGCCATCAAAACGTCGCCTCGATCGAGAGCGCCTACCACACGCTCACGCCTCTGCTCGGCATCGCGGCCGCAGGCATCTTCATGCTCTCGCTCTTGGCCTCCGGATTTTCGAGCTCGGTCGTCGGCACGATGGCCGGGCAGACTATCATGCAGGATTTCGTGCATTTTAAAGTGCCGCTCTCCATCCGCCGTCTGCTCACGCTCGTCCCGACCTTTTTCGTGATCGGATTCGGCGTCGACCCGACGCAAGCGCTCATCGTAAGCCAGGTCGTGTTGAGCCTGCTCCTGCCGCTCCCGATCATCGCGCTCATCGTCTTCACCTCGCGCAAGGACATCATGGGACAGTTCGCGAGCGGCCCGCTCCTCCTCGGCGGCGCATCGCTCGCCTCACTCGTCGTCATCGCGCTCAACGTGTTGCTCCTCCTCCAGGTCGTCCGCGTGCCGATCCCCCTTTTGTCGGCATAAGTTTTACCGCGATTTCTGCGGAGCGCGGAAGAAGAGGACGGGTACGAGGATAAGCGTGAGGACGATCGCGAAGGAAAGGCCGAACATGATGGCGAAAGCGAGCGGACCCCACATCGCGTTGGTGAAGGAGAGCGGTACCATGCCGATCACCGTCGCGATTGTCGTGAGCGCGATGGGGCGCAGCCGCGTCGCAGCCGATTCAACGACCGTATCTATCATCGGTTCCTCCGGATGCGCGCGGCGACGATGGATCATAGAATCCATGAGGATGATGGCGTGATTGATGATGACGCCGCCGAGCGCTATGACGCCCAAGAGCGAGGAGAACGAGACCGGCTGCCCGACGAGCGCGAGGCCGTCCAAGACGCCGATGAGCGAGAGCGGCACGATGACGAGCAGGTAGAGCGTGTAGCGGATGGAGTTGAACGCGATGATGAGGATCATGAACATGAGCAAGAGTCCTGCGATGAGCGCGATGAACATGTCGGAGAAGGATTGATTGATGTTCTGCGTTTCGCCGCCGTAGCTCACGGTCACGCCGGAGGGCAGGTTCAGTTCACTCAAGCGCTTTTGGAACTCGCTCGTCACCGCAGAGGCGGTCGTGTGGCTGTCTGGATAGGCCGAGACGGTCTCTTCGCGCACCTTGTTGCGATGCGAGATGCTCGCATTGCTCTGCGCGAGCGAGGTCGAGAGTATGGAGCCGAGCAATACCGGCCCGTTGCTCCCTTGCACCGAAAGGCTGTTGATGGCGTCGGCGGTCGTTTGATTCGTGTCCGACGGCGTCGTGAACGCGGGATTGAGGTCGAGCTTTGCGACAACGTCGATGTTTTGTCCGGGCAGCGTGATGGTCGTCGCCTTCGCGCCGTTGACCGAATCGCGCAAGACCTGCGCCACCTGCGCCGCATTCACGCCGAAGGCCGCGGCCTTCGCTCGATCGATCGAGAGGTCGAACTCGGTGCCGTTGTTCTGCGTCGAAGAGGTCACGTTGGTCACGTGCGGCATGGTAAGGAGGAGCGCCTTGCCGCGATCAGCCGCCGTAATGAGATCGTCCAAGTTGTTGCCGTCGAATTGTATTTGGATGGGCGCGCCGGAGGATGGACCGTTGGAGCTTTGGAGCACCTGTACCGTCGCATCGTGTATCGGCGCGAGAAGCTGCTGCAGGTCGGTGACGATCTGCGTCGAGGTCTTCGTACGGTCGGTCCGCAAATTCACGGTGATGTTGGCCAGATTGGTGCTTGCGGGCGCGCCCGCGCTCAAGCCGCTCGAAAGCGCCGACCCCTGCCCTACCGTCGTCTGGAACGAAGCGATGTCTTTGTCGGTATACAGGAACTCCTCCACCTCGCGGGCCGCGAGATCGGTGCGCGCAAGCGTCGTCCCTTCCGGCGTCTCTATGTTAATGAACACGAAATCCTGGTCGCTCTGCGGGAAGAAGACCGATTGCACAAGTCCGGATATCGGCAAGATAAGCGACGCCGCGAAAAGCAGACCGAGCGTCCAGAGGAACCGGCGCTGCAAGCGCGGGCGCTCCAAGAGCACGCGCAAGGCGCGCTTGTACCACTCGGTGATCTTCGCGGTATACTCCTCCTGTTTCTCTTCGAGACGATTGCGCTTGCCGCCGGTCAACGCGAGCGCGACCAAGGGCACGATGCCGAGGGCGACGAAGATCGATGCGGTCAGTACGAAAATGAGCGTGTACGGAATACCCGCGATGAACTTGCCGACGATGCCGCGAATGAAGAAGAGCGGCGCGAACACGGCGACCGTTGCCATCGTGCCGGCGATGAGGGGCCATGCGTAGTCGTGAAGCGCTGCGTGCGCCGCTTCGATCGGAGTCGGATACAGCTTGATGCGCGCGTGTATCGCCTCAGTGACGACGATGCCGGAGTCGACCAAGATGCCGACCGCGAGAATGAGCGCGAAGAGCGATATGAAGTTGAGCGTGTTGCCGGTGAGGTAGAGCGCGAGGAACGCGATCAAGAACGATATCGGTATCGAGATGGCCGCGACGAACGATTCGCGCCAGCCGATCGTGAGGAAGAGCACCGCCATGACGAGGAGCACGGTGATAGCGCCCGTGTGTGTGAGGTCGCCGAGCTGCTTTGCGACCTGTGCGCCCTGATCAGTGGAAGGCGGTATGAAAACGTCGAGTCCCTTGAGCGTGGTGCTCTGGAGCTTTTGGAGCTCAGTGCGCACCGAATCCGCGGTCGTTTGGATGCCGGCGCTCGATTGCTTGTAGACGGTGAGCTCGATCGCCTGCTCGCTCGGCTTGCCCCCGATGGAGAGCCGCGAGTAGCTCGTGGCCGGCGCGAGTCCGTCGGAGATGAGCGCGATATCGCGCAGGTAAATGGGCGAACCGCTCTTTTGCCCGACCGCTATGTTCGCGATCTGCGAAGTGTCGGTGATGCCGCCCTTGAAGTTGAGATCGTAGTTGACGCCGTCAAAAGAGACGTTGCCTGCGGGCAGCGCCGCATTGCTCGCAGCGATCGCCGCAACGACGCCGGGAAGCGTAAGACCGTACTGCGAGAGTGCCGCTTGGCGCACGACGACGTCCACCTCGCGGTCAGGGACTCCCGCGACGTCGACCGAGGAGACGCCTGAGATCGCGGATAGATCGTTAGAAAGCGCCGTCCCGAGCGCCGAGAATTGCGTCGGCGGCAGATCGCCCCCGATCGAGGCGACGAGGATCGGTTGCGCGTTGAAATCTATTTTGATGACCTGCGGCGTGGAAGCGTCGGTCGGCAGGTTCGGCTCTGCCTTGGCGACCGCGTCGCGCAGGTCTTGGATGGACTGGTTGATATCGGCGCTTGCGACGAACTGCACCGTGATCTCGGAAACGCCGTCGGACGACATCGAGGTCATCGTGTCGATGTTGGCGATGCCCGATATCTGATCTTCGAGTTTGTCCGTGACCAGCGTTTCCATGTCGGACGCGGAGGCACCCGGTAAGGTCGTTACAACGAAGCCGTCGGGTATCGTGATGGACGGGTAGTTCTCCTTCGGTATCGAAACGAGCGCCCAAATTCCTGCGGCGCAGAGCGCCGCCAAGAGGACGTAACTGAACTGGCGTTTATTCAAGAAAAAGTTCCAAAGCCACAGCATAGGCGTCTATGGCGCCGTGGACGTGGCATTGTCGGAGCCGACGATAACGAACTCGCCCGCCGAGTGCCCGCGCGCATCGGTGACGATCTGTAGGTCCGGCGATATGCCGGAAACAACGACCCGGTCGCCGAGGATGGGGCCGAGCTGCACCGGCTGCGCAGCGAGCGTCGAGCTCGCGCTCACGATGAATACGACCGAGCCGCCCGGAGTTATCTTGAGCGCGTTGATCGGAATGGAAAGCTGCGCGTTCTGTTTCGAGAGCGGCGCGCGAGCACGCGTGAGCGAGAGCGCGACGGCTTCGCCGTCGGTGAGATCGCCGGTCGCACCGGTTACACCAACTTTAACCTCTATCTTTCCGGTCGATGGATCGAGCGCGGGCGCGACGAACGTAATGACGCCGGGGACCAAGCTCTCCATCATCGCGGGAGCACCGACGGCAAGCGTCTTCGCGTCGTCCGAGGTCACCTGTGCGTCCACGTAGAGCGCGCCGGGATTGGAGACGATAGCGACCTGCGAGAACGCGGGCACAAAATCGCCCTGCGTCACCGGCAAACTCACGATGGTGCCGGATATGGGGCTCCTGATGATGGTCTTCTCGAGCGCGGATTGCGCGGCCTGCAACGCGCCTTGCGCCGATTTGAGCGAAGCCTGCGCTGCCGCGATGTCCTGCGGCGTACCAGAGGTCGCGCTATTGGATGCCGTTTGCGCCGACGAAAGCGCGCTATCATACGCGCTCTGCGCCGCGACGATCGCGCTTATCGCGGCAACCACTTCCGTGCGCGCCACCGAAAGCGATGCCTGGTAGCCGCTGATCGCTGAAGCTGAGTAATTGGTGTTGGGCACGGCCTGATTGAGCGCGGTGATGAGGTCGTTCAGGAACGCGGCGATTTGCCGCGTATCGGAGAGCATCTCCTGCGCGCTACCGGCGACGTCGATCGACGAGGAAGCCGTCACGATACCCTGCATATCCGCGAACGTGTTATTGAGACCGAGGCGCTCGTTGTTGATATTAGTGACGAGCTGCGTGTTGGGCACGGTAAGCGAGATGAATCGAGGGTCGCCCGAGTGCGGGTTGGTGAAGAGCACATCGGCTTTGGTATGCACGGCATCGTCGAGCGAGGAATATGCGCTCACGAGCGCCGCATCGAGCGCCGTGCCAGCGTTCTGCGCTGCCGTCGCCGCCTGCTGCGAGGTGATGCCGGTATTGGCGGCGGTCGTGCTGGTGAGCTTCGAGAGCGAAGCCTGCGCCGCGTCGTACGCACCTTGCGCCTGTGTCACCGCTGCGCGCTGCGCGGAATTCTCGAACTGCCCCAGCACCTGCCCGGCAACGACATGATCGCCGATCGATGCGGAGAGGCTCACGATCTCGCCAGAAGTTTGCGCCAGTATCGTCGCCTGGCTCTCCGACTTGACCGTACCGACGACCGAGAGCGGTCCCGCTTCGGCCGAAAGCGCGCTCACGGATTCAAGCGTCACGGTCGGCGTACCGGAAGGCTGGCTTTGTGTCGATGAGGTCGCGGCCATGAAGTGCCGCACGCCGATCACGATGACCGCAATGATAACGACGCCCCCGCCTGCCGCGTACGGCCAGGGCACCATCCGCACCCGCTGCATCACATCACGCCATGTCATGTGATACACAGTATACTACGCGGCACCATCGCCGTTTACCTGATGTGGTCGCAGAGCGCTGCGAGCCCGGCACCGGCCGCGAGCGCGCCCGCAGCAGCCGCGACGGCCGAGCAACAAAACCCGGCACCCGCATCGACGAGCAGTGCGCCGCACCGGTGACGACTACCTCGTCGCCGTCGACGCGCAGGGCATGATCCTTCGGTGACCTTCGCTTCGCACCCCACCCTTTCATGCCGGAAACCTACGAGGTGACACCTCGTGGGTTTCGTCAGTTCCCCACTTTTTCGATGCGCTCGAGAAGGCCGTCCTCGAGCAAGAGAACGCGGTCGACGTAGCGCTTGTCGTCTGGCTCGTGCGTGACCATGATGATGGTCTGCTTGAGCTCTTTGTTGAGTTTCGTGAACAGTTCGAGCACGACCTTCGCAGATTCCGTGTCGAGATTGGCGGTCGGTTCGTCGGCGAAGACGATCTCCGGCGAGTTGACGAGCGCGCGCGCGATAGCGACGCGCTGCTGTTCGCCACCCGAGAGCTCGTGCGGGTAGTGGTGGAGCCGCTCGCCGAGGCCGACGAGCGAAAGCAGCTCGCCCGCGCGCTTTTTGTATACGGTCGAGGGCGTGCCGAGCGCGCGAGCGGGCAAGTACACATTTTCGAGCGCGGTGAATTCCGCGATGAGCGCGTACTCCTGGAAAACGTAGCCGAGATGTTCGAGCCGGAAGGCGGTGCGCTCCCGCTCCGAGAGCTTGGTCACATCGGTGCCGTTCACGACGACCTCGCCGGAGGTCGGCATGTCGATGAGCGAAAGCTGATGTACGAGCGTCGATTTGCCGGAGCCGCTGCGACCCATGACCGCGACGAATTCGCCGTCTTGTACCTCGAACGAGACGCCGCGCAGCGCTCTCGTCGGCACTTTGCCGGGGTATGTTTTGATGACATTGCGAATGGTGATCATAGCGAACGTTAGCCCCAAATGGCGGTAAGGATGCTCTCGCGCACGACGAGACGCGCGGGAACGAGGCCGGAAATGAATCCGGCAACGAGGAACCCGATGACGCTCTCGCCGATCAAGGTCGGACCGAACGAGAGCAAGAGCGGACCGAAGGGCAGCATGATGGGATGCACGCTCAAGACGGGCAGCAAGATGCCGAAGACGAAGAAGAGTCCGACGAGCACGCCGCAGATCACGTAGAAGAGCGATTGGAACACGTAGGCCCACACGACGACGTCCTCCTTGATGCCGATAGCCTTCAAGATGCCGATCTGCCGGCGGCGGTTGAGGGCGTTGATGTAGATCATGACGAAAATGGTGATCGCCGCGACCAGGACGCTAATGATCGAGACTATCCCCGCGATCAACGTGAATGCGTCGAGCACTGATTGAATGACCGCGAGGAGCTCCGAATACATTTTCACCTGGAGCTGCGGCGCGAGCGCCTCGATGCGGCCTTTGTAGTACGAGAGCGGATGCGACGCGTCGACCTTCACGAGGATCTGCGACGCCTGATCGGAAGCGCCGAGGACCGACTCGGCCTCGCGGCTCGTGATATACGTGTTGGAAAGCGCCGTGCCGAACGTGATGTTCACGATGCCTTTCACGGTGTACTGCCGCCGCACGCCGTTGGCGTAGGTGATGGTCACCTTATCGCCCACTTTGGCGCCGCCGAGATCGGAAGGTACCGGCAGGCCATAGCCGCCAGCAAGCGCCGCAGGCAGGAGGACCTGATCGGTATCGCTCGGCGAGAGGAACTGCCCCGCAACGAGGTAGCGCTTGAGCGAGAGCGCGTCGTCCACCTGACCGGGATCGATGCCGATCATCTGCGCCGATACGCTCTTGAAGACACCGTTCTTATCCGCATCGAACGATATCGAACCGGCCGTGAGGTACACGCGCGCCGTGCCGACGATGCCGGGAATCGTGTGCAGCTGCGCCTGCAATTGCTCTTCATCGGCGATGAACTGTTCCGGCACGGGGAGCTGCTGGGGCGTGATGACGATATCGGAGGTGGTCGTATTGATGAGGAGATTGGTGATGGTGTCGAGCAATCCTGAGAAAACGCCCGGAATGAACACCATGTTGAAGAACGAGAGACATAAGATGAGCAGCATGAACGCGAGAAGCGAGCGGCTGCTCCGCATGATCGATTTGTACGCGATGAAGAGCGCGGTCGAGAGGTCGGTCAAGGTCATAGCGCGAGAAAGACTCTCCAGGGGCGCGTCCGGACGGACACTTCCCGCGGAGGAACTGTCCGAGCGAAGCGAGTTTTCCGCAGCGGGAAGTGTCCGTCCGGACGCGCCACACCCATAGGTCAATTCGTTCCCGTCACGACGACGTCGCCTTCTTGTAGGCCGGAAAGTATTTGCACCATGCCGCTCTGGTCTTTGAGGCCGGTGGAGACCGGCATCGTCGTCGGCGAACCGTTCTGGAGCAGCTGTACCGTGCTGCTCGCGCCCGAGGCCGTGACCGCGCTCGCCGGCACGAGGAGGGCGTCGGAACTCGAGGCCGTCTGTATCCACACATTGGCCGTCATGCCGGGCCTCACGCCTGCGTACGTTTTAGTAAAGAGGATGGTTGTTTGGTAGTAGATGGCGCCGCCGACCACGGTCTGCGCGGGATCAACTTCGCTCACCTTCCCGTCGAACGACGTGCCTGCCGGAAATGCGTCGAGCTCGATGCGCACCGGGTCCCCTGGCACCACGCCAACGACGTTGTCCTCCGAGACGTTGACCTTCACGTCGAGCGCCTGATCGGGCTGCAGCGTGACCACCGCAATATCCGGCGTCACGTTCTCGCCCACGCTCCCCTGCGTATCGGTGATAGTGCCGCTGAAAGGCGCGATGATCTCGAGGGTGCGTATCTGCGCTTGGATCGCGGTGGCGGCGGCTTGCGCCTGCTGCACGGCGGCTTGCTGCGCGGCAATGGTCGAGGCGGTCGAGCCGGCGAATTGGAGCGCCAGGGTCTTTTGGTCTTTAGCGAGGGTCGAGGACGCTGCTGCTTGCGTCGTCTCGGCAGCAGTCAGCGTTGAGAGCGCGGCATTGACGTTCGTACGCGCGGTCGCAACACCGGTCGTCCAGGTCGTGAGCTGCGTCTGGGTGACGCCCTGGCCGGGCAGTGCTTTGTTGAGCGCCGTGTTCGCATCGGCGAGCAAATTCGAGACGGCATTAAGCCCGCTCTCCGCCTGAGCGATCGGCAAAGCGCCGCCTGCGGATGCCGCGAGCTGCGCTTGGCTCCAATCGGCCATCGTCGAGCCGATGGCCACGCGCTCGCTCTCGAGCTGCGTCTCAAGCTGCGAATCGGGCAGCGAGAACAGGACCTGCGGGTTCGTGCTGCGAGGATTGTTGAACAAAAGATCGACGCTGTTGCCGATCGCGCTATCAGACGTCGTGTAGGCGCTCATGAGCGCGTTCAAAAGGGACTGCCGGCTCTGCGAGAGCGCGACCTCGTCGCTTTGCACCTGCGCTTGCGTAACGGCTATCTGCTCAGGGCGTGTGCCTTCTTGCAGGGTCGCGAGCGCCGCCTGCTGCATCGCGACCACTGCCTGCGCCTGGGAGAGCTGCGCCTCAAGCACGCTCGTGTCTTGCTGCGCGAGCACGGCTCCCGCCGCGACACGCTGTCCGACCGCCACATTGAGCGCGACGAGCTGCCCCGGCGACTGGAAGCGCAGGACGCTCGTCGTCGGCGACTCGACATTGCCGCTCGCGAGCGCCTCCTGCACGATAGGGCCGCGCGTTACCGCTGCCGTGACGTAAGCCGCCGGCCGGGTGCGCACGAAAAGGACGGCCGCGCCTGCGACGAGCACGACCGCGATCCCGATGGTCGCGAGCGCGTGGTTCTTCATATCGTACAGGATACCACGCGGCGCGCTCCTCCAGAGGAACGTGCCGCTCAATGTCATGTGTTTGCTACAATGCGCGAGTATGAAATTCATCGGACGCCCTACCGTCGGTCTCGCGCTCTCCGGCGGATCGGCCAAAGGCCTCGCGCACATCGGCGTCATCAAGGCATTCGAAGAGGCGGGAATACCGATAGACATGATCGCCGGCACCAGCATGGGTGCGCTCGTCGGCGCGTTTTATGCAGCCGGCCGCGATGGCGCCGAACTGGAGCGCATCGCGAACTCGATCGACCGGCGGCAGCTCTTGCAGCTCCTCGACCCTGGCTTCAACGGCGGCTTGATGGCGGGCGAGAAGGTATACGAGTTCATCGATTCGTTCCTACGCGGCGCGACCTTCGAGAAATGCCGCGTCCCTTTCCGCGTCGTCACCACCGACCTGCGCACCGGCGAGCCGACCATCTTCGACGACGGCGAACTGCTGCCCGCAATACGCGCGAGCATTTCGCTGCCTCTGGTGTTCAATCCGGTCCCGTATCGCGATCTTCTCCTCACCGACGGCGGACTCTCGCTCCCCTTGCCCGCGCGCGTCGTGCGCGACATGGGAGCCGACATCGTCATCTCCGTCAACGTGCTCTCCCGCCTCGACCCGCGAGCTGTCGTTCACCCGAAAGGCGTCAGCGGCATTTTCAGTGTCGCGAACGCGTCCATCGACATCATGATGCGCAACCTCACGAAGCAGGACGCCACGCTTTCTGACATCGTCATCGCGCCGGAGGTAAGCAGCTTCAATAGCCGCGACTTCGATCGCGCGCGGCCGCTTATCGAGCTTGGTGCCGTCTCCGCCAAGGAGGTGCTCCCCCGCATCAAGGGCGCGATCACCGCGAAGACCCCGCCGCTACGGCGCCTTCTTACCCGCCTGCGTTCACTGCATTGATCTCCCCAGGACCGAGTATTCCTTCGTGCATCGCGTACGCGCCATACGCAGCAGCCGCGAGGCAGACGACGCCGCCCACGACGAGCGGCATGCGGCCGCCCGCGACATCGGCGAGATAGCCGAGCGCAGGGCCGCCGATCGCCGTCGAACCGATGAAGAACACCGACTGGAGCGCGAGCGCGCGGCCGCGCATCTCTGGCCGCGCATCCACCTGTATGAGCGTCGTCGTTGCGGTCGAATAGATAACGCTCGAGGCGCCCACGAAAAACGCGATGCCGATCGCGCTCCACACGTTCGGCGCGGCGGAGAGCGCGAGCACTGCGAGGCCGAACGCGGCCGCGCCGGCGACGACGTGCCGCACGCTGATATCCTCGCGCCGCGCGATAAGGAACGAACCTGCAATCGCGCCGACGCTGAAGATCGAGTAGAGCACCGTGAAGACGCCGTCGGCAGCGCCGAGCGATCGCGTCACGAAGAGCGGGAGCGTGACGGTGAAATTGAGCGTAAGCGTCCCGATGAGCGCAAGCATGATGAAATTCACCAAAAACACCGGCGTCGCGCGGATATAGCGTAGACCCTCGCGCACGCTGCCACCGCGTACCGCCGCTTGTGCGGCACGGTGGAGCTCGTTCGTGCGCATCTGATATAAACTCCATAGCACCGCGAGGTACGAGAGCGCGTCGATCGTAAAACACCAGCCGTAGCCAATGCTCACGATGAGCGCGCCGGCGAGCGCCGGTCCGAACACGCGCGCGACATTGACCGTGGTGCTATAGAGCACGACCGCGTTGGGCACGTCCTCGGGCGCCACCATTTCGCTCACAAAAGAACGGCGCAACGGATTATCGAGCGAGAGCAAGATCCCGCCGAAGAGCGCGAGCGCGTACAGGCCGACAAGCGGCGGGTGCGGCAAGAACGCGAACACCGCGAGCCCCGCCGATTGCGCCATCTCGAGACCTTGCGTTGCGTAGAGGAGCGCGTGCTTGTCGAAACGGTCCGCAACCGTGCCTGCCCACGCAGAAAAGAGCAGTATCGGCCCGTACTGGCACGCGGCAAGCACGCCGACGGCGAAACCGCTCTCCGTGACCTTGAGCACGAGGAGCGTGAGAGCGACGCTCGTGAGCCAGTTGCCCGTGTTCGAGATGGTCTGGCCGTAGAAAAATAGCTTGAAATTACGATTGCGGAGCGACACGAACGTCTCGCGCATCAGACTTGCCATGCCGCGCATGCCGCCACCATCGAGCAATCCTGCACCATGAGTCATGTATTTAGTCATGTATTATATAGTATGCACGAGTGTGAGACATTCGCTTCAGACGTGCTACGGGATCGCACGGGAACATTGATGACGAGATTGTTGGCTAGACGGAGGAAGTGTCTGATAAAGATTATAAGAAGTAATGGTTAACATATGAGGGCAACCCTATTCAAAGGACCGCGTCGCGTTGAACTCGGCGAACGTCCTGACCCCGTTATCAAAGAGCCGACCGACGCCATCGTGCGCGTGGTCATGGGATGCGTTTGTGGTTCTGATCTCTGGTACTACCGCGGCATCAATCCGCACAAGGAAGGCAGTATCGGGCACGAATTCATCGGCATCGTCGAGAAAATCGGCGATGACGTGAAAGATACCAAGGTCGGCGATTTGGTCATCGCACCGTTCGATTACAGCGACGGCACCTGTGCCAACTGCAAAGCCGGCTACACCTTCGAGTGCCCACACGGCGGCGCGTTCGGCAATGGCGATACCGATGGCGGTCAGGGCGAGTACGTGCGCGCTCCATATGCAGACGTCAATCTCGTGAAAGTGCCGAAAGGTGAATATACAGAAGACCAGCTCGCGTCGTTCCTCGCGCTCTCGGACGTCATGTGCACCGGCTTTCATGCTGCGTCGAGCGCTGGGGTAAAGAAAGGAGACGTGGTGGCCGTTGTCGGCGACGGCGCAGTGGGTCTGTCCGGTATCATCGCGGCAAAGCTAAAGGGCGCATCGCGCATCATCGCGCTCTCCCGTAATCCAGCGCGCCAAAAGCTCGCCAAAGAGTTTGGGGCGACCGACATCGTGCCGGAGCGCGGCGAGGAAGCAGTGGCTGCGGTTATGAAGCTGACCGATGGCGTTGGCGTGAACGCCGCGCTCGAATGCGTTGGCACTAAAGAAGCGCTCGAAACCGCGGCGAATGTCACGCGCGCGGGCGGCATGGTCGGCGCGGTCGGTGTTCCCACCTACGGCACGATCGAGTACGCCAAAATGTTTTTCTGGCGCAACATCGGCATCAAGGGCGGCGTCGCTCCGGCGCGCACTTACATCCCGGAGCTTCTTAAAGCGGTACTCAATGGGCGTATCAATCCAGGCCGTGTCTTCGACCTGCGCACTGACCTTGATAATGTCGCGGAGGCGTACGCCGCGATGGACGAGCGCCGCGCTATCAAGTCGCTCCTTAAGGTGAGCGAGATTAATCGCTAGCCAGAAGCGATCGCTCGCTTACCATCGTAAAAAGTTCGGGCGCCCCTTAGCCCTCGATTTTCGCGATTTTCAAAAAACGAAGTGAAGCGGTCGCATTACACCGTCTCACGTTCCTGCGTGTGCCCAGACACTCAGACCGCCCGCATCGCCTCGGAGGCGAACGCACCAGCACACCCAGATACTTTTTGTCAAGGGCGCAGCTCTACGCTGTTCTTAGAACCTATTTTAGCAAAAATCAGGGCTGATCTGCCTAGTCATACAGGTAGTCATTCGGGGTGGCGCGGAATGACTACCCTCCGAATCTGGAAAAGGCACTGGCATCTTCGGCTCCAACCTGTATTTATCTGCGCGCGAAGCGCGCGGAGTAACTAAACCACAATGGGCTGCGCTGTGCGCAGCCAAAAATAATTTCCCTTTAGTTCCTATTGCGGTGAGGGTCGGTCTAGAACCAACCTGTTTCAAGCATTGTAAGGGTTCTTTGGCGAGTTTGCGACCTGCCGATTTTAGGGGGAACGGTCGCTGAGAATGTTACAAACGTTACAACTTTTTGCGTAGTTTCTTGCGGGCCTCCCGCTTAGCCCTCCGATCCTCCCGTTGTCGCTTTTCTTCCTCTTCTCGCGCTTTCATCTCCTCAGGAGGAATGATGCGTAGATGGTCCATGATTTTGTAACCCTTGAGGGTCTCGCGCGGATCACCGAAGCAATACCACTCGTATGACCGATACCATGTCTGCCCATCGCGATCTTCCTTCACCAACTGAGATTCAACCAATTTCTTGGGCGGCAAGGTACCCTCGTTGTCCTTGATAAGGAACAGCCGTGCGTGTACGCGTCCCGCACCATCCGTCACAGTGCGCGCCTTCAGTACTCCTTCTTTGATCCATCGTGTGACATCTGAGTGCTTCAGGTTGAATGCGCGCTGAAGTTCGTGTTCCCTGTAGTAACTCTTCTCGCGTTTCGCGAGAGACCCCGGGATTTCTTTTCGATCGACAGCTCCGTGGCACGTAAGGCAGGTGACGCCCCATTTGTCGTACCAGCTTCCTTCTTCCCGCGAACTCTCGTGGCAAATAGCGCACGTGCGACCACGGCCCTCAAGGACAAATCCTTTGGGAGACTCTTGGAGACGCTTCTTCCATCCTTGTTCCTTCACCCAGAGCTCGTACAGAATCTCAGCCAACCCCGCCAGATTGCGCGAAGCTTCTTCCGCCTCCTCCCAGGTAACTTCCTTGCCCTCGCGCTTCTCGAGAAGCTCTTTCATTTTCTGAATGTGTTTTTTGTGTTCCTCCGCATCCATACCTATATTCTGCCGAACTCGCGCAGCGAACGCTAACGGACGCGAGCGCTTGCAAACGACGACAAACTGTTGTGTTATCCACAGCTCCCTCTTCCTGTCCAAAGACAATCTCCCCGGAATCCGTATGATGGAAGTACGCAGCTTACCGCGCGCCCTCACGAAGGGCCCGTAGGAAAGCGACGAGGCTGCAGGGCGCTACAGCCGCTGAGCAGAACCCTGCTCAGGCAAGGTGCGTAACACCGAAGACAGCGCTTCGGCCCTATCTTCAGACTCTGCGCTCCTTGGCCCTGATTCTCGGTCTCACGAAGACTCAGAATCCCAGAAAACAAAAACACGATTATTCACCGCGAGCGGTTCGCCGCTCTCGAATTAAGTGCTTTTGTTTGCGTGGGATTTTTTCTCGTGCACGCAAAGGCCTATGCACAATGACCAATCAAGAATTGAAGATTACGTATGTCCCCATTGAGACCCTTAAACACCCTGAACGGAATCCTCGCTTCTGGAGCAACGAGGTAAAGCTCCAGCTCAAAGAGAGCGTCACAAGACACGGGGTTGTCGACCCATTAATCATCAATACCGCGCCCGGCCGGGAGAACATCTGCATTGGTGGGAACTTGCGGTTGGAGGTCCTCAAAGAGCTCGGCCATAAAACAGTGCCGGTCGTCTCACTCTCCATCACCGACCCGAACAAGGAGCAGGAGCTCATATTGCGGTTGAATCGCAATGTCGCGGAGTTCGACGCGACGCTCCTCAGTGAGTTCGACGAGGCGTTCCTCAAAGACATCGGATTTTCGTCGGAAGAATTGGATGAGGTGTTTGAGGTCGAGAAAGACGAAGAACAATTCGACCTCGAAAAGGAATTAGACAAGCTCCAGATAGATCAGATCACCGTAGAGAAAGGAGACGTGTACGACCTCGATGGGTCACGTCTTAAATGCGGCGACTCTACTGTGGAGGCTGACGTGCTGGACCTAATGCGCGGAGAAAAAGCGGACATGTGCATGACCGACATGCCGTACCGCCTCAGTTACCTGAAGGGCAAAACGCGCAAAGGAAACCCAACGGTCGGCTTCGGTGCAAAAAGAAACCGCCGGTACCTCGAGACCGAGGCGCTGCCACCGGACTTCGTTGAGAAGTGGATGGGTAATGTTGCCAAGGTCGCTAACAAGGACTTTTCCATCATTTCCTACGAAAACTGGCGCAACATCCGCGAACAGTGGGACGTGATGGAGAAGCAAGGATGGAAGGTCCGCAACATGATCGTCTGGCACCTCCCCACGAGGAACCAGGGCTATGCCGGCAAAAATATCTTGTTCTCGAAGCATGACATCGCGATGGTCGGCACGAGCGAAGCACACAGCGGTCTCAACCTTGAGCCCGAGGACGGACTCTATGAGAACCAGTACGAAACTGCTCTCTTCGCGATCCAGGGTAAAGGTTCCCACTGGGAAAACTACGGCAAAAACAAGAAGTACTGCCCGACGGATTTCATCGAGTTCAACGCAGCTGACGAGAAGTCTTCCGGGCAAGCGATCATCTACGGCGTAAAGCCGATTGAGATCCTCCTGCCCTACATCAAAACGCTCACCAAGCGCGGTCAGCTCATCATTGAGCCCTTTGCGGGATCGGGTTCCACATTAATTGGAGCGAATACACTTGGTCGCCGGTGCTTCGCGATGGAAAAAGTACCGACCTATGCCGAGGTCATCCTCAACCGATGGGAAAAGTTCTCTGGGAAGAAACGCGTAAAGATCCATGCACAAGCGTGATCAGATATCGGTACTTCTCAGCACGCTTGCTGAGGGACACACCATCACAGCCGCCTGCAAGCGAGCGGGTGTGTCCCGCATGTTCTACGACCGCCACTACAAGAGCGACCTCGCGTTCAAGAAGCAGGTCGATGAAGTACGGAGAACCGGGCTTGAGACGAACAACGATCGCGTCGTCTCAGCCCACATGAAGAAAATCAGTGACGGCGGCTGGCCTGCAATCAAGTACTACCTCGAACACAACGTCACTCCCTACAAGAAAATGGCCGACCGGCCCGAGCCCGTTCCTATGCACCCCGTACCGGAGACCCTCTCCGATGCCGAGGCATATGAGCAGTTCGTCCTTTGGAGCGCTCTCTCGCCCGAGGAGCGTTCCTGGCGTGGGATTGAGACACGTGAGCAGTTCTGCAAAACCTACGGCGTTCCGAGCATCCGATTGCTTGATATCTGGGCACAGCGTCCAGACTTCGAACAACGCGTTGCCACGCTCCGGGAAGACTGGATCATCCTCAAGACCGGTGAACTACTGGGCGACATCTATGGCGCTGCCCGAGGCGGTGATTTCAAGAGTCGGCGGCTCTGGCTGGAGTATGCCCGGCACATCAAGGAAAAGCGTGATGCTGCGGGACCGAAGCCGAATCTGATTTCGCCGGAGGACGTGCGCTACATAATCGGCATGTTGCCAGAAGCGCTACAGAATCTTAACTACATGCGCCTGGACAGCATCAGGGGTGACGTTGCCAGATACGAAAGAGAGCGGGAGCGTAAAGAGCATGAGCGGGCGGAGATTGAAGATCGAGCGAAGAAGGACGCTCTGATGGAGCACTACAGAAAGCCGGATGGAGAAATCGACTGGGGCGCGTATTCGGAGTCGTTGTAACTTCTCTAGGGCCTCTTGCGAGGCAAAAAGAGCCGGAGCTGATGAGGAGGAGGAGGTGGTACCTCCTTGCGGTTTTCGACATGCCACAGAAGCTGGAGCAGCTTGATGAGATGACCCCAGATCGCGTACGCCTCGCCGAGCGAGATATCGCGACCGGTCGCTTCCTTGATGATTCGGCGAAGCTCCTGGGCACTCTGGGGCGTAAGAATGGCCATGGGGCCATTCCAGCTTAGATTCAGGCGTTTGCGAAGCGAGCTGTCTACAGCCCAAGTAGCTGTTTCTTCTTGGCCGAAAACTCCTCGTCGGTAAGGACGCCTTTGTCTTTGAGTGCAGCAAGTCTCTCCAGATCGTCGACACCACTCGCATGACCAGCAAATCGGCCGAACCGCGCGTCATTAATAGCTTGCTCCCATGAGAGGAAATGGCTCGGAGAGGCGGCGGCAAAAATGAGTTGCCGGCGATCGTGGTGCACGAACTTTGCACGGCGTTCGGTGTTACCGTCTTTGTAGACGATGAAAAGATTGTCTTTAAAGTCCATCTTTTCCGTATTGACGCTCACGATGTTCAAGAGCGGCACGCGCAACAGTTCCTGGTTACGTTTCTTCGAAAGGAAATATACGTCACTCCTTGTAAGGACCAGTGAGCCTCTATGTGCCTTATGCCAAAAGCCATTGTGCTGTATAAGGTTGTCCTCTTTCTTCAAAACTTGCTCTTCCGCCATATCGTTATGGTTAGGTTAAATAAAGCCGACCTTGTGTTCCTAGCTTAGTTTCAAGACCTTGCGAAGCGGGTTACCAACTCTTGCCTTTGAAGGGTATTCGTAGCCTACCATAATATCTAAAGTTTGGATATTCAGTTCTTGGATAGACGCTTATTGGTATGGGAAAGAGCATCCATACCAAGGAGTACAAGGTTTTTGTAGAGCGCCTGAAGAAGGCCCGGATTGAGGCTGGCCTGACTCAAGTGCAAGCAGCAAAGAAACTAGGCCGCCCGCAGTCGCACATTTCGAATGTTGAGACTGGCCAGCAGCGCGTGGATATAGTGGAGCTTAAGCGGTTTGCGAAGCTCTACGGGAAGAGTATCGAGTACTTCCTCTAAAAACTTTCGGAATCAACGGCGAGCCCGATCTGCCTTCCAATTGGCTTTATTAGCTTCTCTTCCAAGAGAGGAAAGTAGCTTGGCATAAATCGAAAAAGGCCAACCTTAGGGTATCGAGCTTCAATCGTGCTCGAAAAGAAAGAGGCGGAGAGATCGTCGATAATGTATTCAAGATCCGGATCTAGCAGCACCTTCTCGACATCGAGTCTGCGGCAATGGTCGTAGAATTTTTTGTACTCGTGTCGGTATCTCTTCACTGTCTCAATAACCTTTAGCGGATCTTCCAGCTCTTTGAATAGGATGAACGACGTAAGCAGCGATTCTATTCCCTGGGTTAAGAGAATTTCATACCGCCCGCTGTCTTCCTTCTTATGATACAGAAATTTCGCGGAATCGATACAGTCTCTTCCGGTCGTATAAAAAGAAACGACGAGATCATCACGCCTATTTTGCGTAAGGACTGTCTCGAGGAATTCATCGATTCCAATGTCAGCTTCTCCCTTTCGTCGACGAGGATAGAACGTCGAGAGTTGGTCATCGCGATACACCAAAAGATGTGGGTAAAGAATGCCGCTCCCTGTCTGCCGTATCTGAATCTTAGCCAGTATCGATTCTTTTAAGAGCTCATCTTTTATCTTTTGCGCATGATCAGATTCGGATATGATCTCAGTCTCAGTTCTAATGGGTAAACTACTCTTTTCAATGTCATCTAAGAGAGCCAGCGTCTTGGATACGTCGTCGTGGGGGTTATAAATCAAGCGGAATACTATTCTCATATAAGAATATTCTTCAATTTCTAATCCAGAATATCCACTCCCTTCTCGTAAAGATTACAGGTCGGCGGAGTAATCTCACACCACATGCGAGCGATCCACATCTATTCGAGTCGCTGCAAGGTACCAGATAAACCCAACGAGCAGCACGGTGAGGACCAGACTGACTGTGCCATCGCCGAATCCAAGACCGCTGACGCTCGGTGCCTTGCCGAACCAGTCTGCAAACGAAGCACCTAATGGGCGTGTGAGAATGTACGCGAGCCAGAATGCGAGCACAGCGTTGCGAGTCAGGTGCTCGTGGTGCTCGGAGAGCCAGCCCTTTGCGGCATAGTGGAAGATAGCGATGAGCGCGATAAGCCCGGCAAAAAGTAATCCTGCAGAGAGAAAGCCGAGGTTGAGGGTGAACGCCATCATGTCGCCCCATGCGGTGCCGAGCGCGAAGGTCGCGCACACGGTGAGCCAGTAGAATATTTCCCTTCGCCGCGTCGTAATGCTGTGAATGGATAGCGTCTTTTCAACCGCGTACCAGAGGATAAAAATAACGACGAGCGACACGGCGAAGAATATGGTCGTGTAGAGGTACGGAATACCGATGACGATATGGAGGACATCTGCCCCCATCGTGCCGAATACGGCAACCATGGTGACCGCGAGCCAGTACACCCACGCGTTGTATCGTGGCCACCAGAATTGGAGTGTGAGCGCAGCCGCGAATGCAAGCGCACCGATACCGACTGCGACGTACGGGTTGATGGAGTACACGAGGTAGTCGGACGCACTCTCACCGAGCGCGGTGGTAAGGAGTTTGACGATCCAGAAAAACGCCGTGATCTGGGGAACTTTTCGCAAACCCTGCCGCATATCACTCTGGCATCGGAACGTGCTCCCTGCGCTGTTCCTCAATATCATCTTTGACGGTCTCAGCCGTGATCACGTCACGCTTCGTCAGCGTCAGGAAGATGACGAGTGCGAGAATGGCGCCGAGGAAAATAAAACTCGTCATCGTCGTGCCAAGACCTAAGCCACCATCACTTTGTGCTTGAGATAGATAATCGCCAATCGAGGCTCCGAGAGGGCGCGTCATGATGTACGCGAGCCAGAACGCAAGAACCGCATTCGAGGACACGTGCCGATGCTCAATGCCCAGGACTGCTTTGAAGATGTAATGGGCCGCAGTAATAGCAGCGATAACGCCAGCAAAGATGAGGAGCGCCGTAAGGTACCCTAGGTTGAATTTCTCAGCTACCAGGTCGCCCGCCGCAGTGCCGAGCGCAAAAGTAAAGAGAATCGTGAGCCAGTAAAACGCCTCGCGACGCTTCGAGAAAATTGTGTGGATAGAGAGCGTCTTCTCGAACGCGAACCAGACCGCGAACGTGATCGCGAGGAGAATCGCGAACACCGTGGTGGTGGTCGTGAGCGACACGCCGAGATTGTCGGTGAGGTTGTCTGTGATGAGCGTGCCGACAACGCTGATAAATACGACGGCAAGCCAGTAGATTGAGGGAACGTACCTTTTCGCTCGGAACTGGAAGAAGAGAATGACGATGAGGATGGCCCCCATTACCAAGCTCGTGCCGTTGAGCCCAAAGCCAAGCGTCGTATTCAAATAATCGGCCGCGGTCTCGCCCACGGTCGTGCAAAGAATTTTTATGATCCAAAAGTACAGCGTTACTTCCGGAACCTTATTGAGCATTTGTTGCCATTTTGACGGCCCCATGGCGCTCGGCTGTTTAGGATTCGCACTCGTTACTGCTGGCATATGGTTAGGGATAGTAATGCATTTTAGGAATAATTGTAAGGCGGTGCACCGAGGGGTCAGTCGATGCACCGCTTTACGCACTCGCCGCAAATATCTCAAGCGGCTAAGCAAAGAGGACGGAAGTCCTCACTGGTAAGAATCTCTCATGGACTGTAAAGATTTTGTAAAGCGCGTCCAGAAAGAACAAGGGCCGGTTCCGTTGCGGACCGGCCCTTGTTCTGTTTCTCTCTCACTGTCGCCTTACTGCCCCACGACTTCCGCGCCGCCAGGGGCTTTCGTCACCTGCGCGGTCGCGACGGCGTAGCCGGGCGCGCTCACTTCTATAGAGAACTTCAGCTGATCGAGCGCCGTCCCGTAAATGCCATGCATGTTCGCCGGAAAATGCCCATAGCCGGATTGATTGTCGAAGTGCACCGTAACGCTGCCGTGCGCCGGGATCGTTATCCCCGTGAGAGGCTTGTAGTACCCCTCTTTCTTGCCGTTCGCCGAGTCGGTAATGGTGTAGTACGCCTCAAGATTCGAGAGCGTTTGATTGGTCAGATTGTTGATGACGAACTGCAAGTGGTCGCTGACGGCATTGCCTGCCGCATCGACGTTATTCTCAACCATGACCGAAGTGAGTTTGATTCCTGACTTGGTCGAGGTGTTCTTGATTGGGTTCGGATACAGCCCCGGTACCACGTCCTCCGGATTTGCTCCCGCCGTTTGGCTTGTCGTTGACGCACCAGAGGTGGCAGACGGCTGCGTGTACGACGAAGGCGTATTCGGTGCATTCGTCGCGACTGTTTGCGTCGCTGAACCGCCCGGATGCAATGCGAATATCACTATTGCTGCCACCGCGATGACGACGCCTCCGATTATGTATGCTGTTTTGTTCATAGTAAGGGTGTTAATGGTTGGTAATGTCTGCTAATAATCGCTGCGACCGCATCATGGCGATGAAGCCATGATGCGTTTGTTGCTTGCGAACAGAAACGCCGCGCCGACTCCCACGACGTAAAGGGCCATCAAGAGCGCGAGGTCCGGCCACTTGTCGCCCATGATGTAGCTGAGCGACTTGTCGTTGTACATGCCCTTGATGCCGAGCGTAGCGAACACGAGCCGCTCGTAGTGCTTTTCAATCGAGCTGACCTCCAGGGCATTGCGGAAATTCTCATAGTTCTGGAATTGCGCGATGATGACACTTTGCTGATCCTGCGTGGTGTGCATGCTGGCGAAGAACCCACCGGGGACCTGGTTGTCGGGATCCATCGTGTCGCCGATCTGCGGAATGATGAGCACGAACACGAGCCAGAGCGCGAAGGAAAGCAGCAGCGCGCGCGGCAGATCCTTGAAAAAGAGCGTGAGCGCCGCGGAGAAGCAGAAGAAAAATAGCAGGTAGAAATACGTGTAGGCGAATGACAAGGTCAGCTTAAGCATCTCCACAGTGGAAAATGCCACGTGGCCGATGGCCGTTATCGACAGCGCGATGAAACCTTCAAGGAGCGCGAGCAGCGTGAGAATGAGCAGACTGGTGCCAAGTATCTTTCCGCCCACCAGCGCGGTGCGGGAAACCGGCCTCGTGAGGAGCAGCCGAGAGGTGTTGGTCCCTTTCTCTTTGGCAACGGCGAGATATCCGAGTACTATTGCGAGGACAGCGCCGATGATTTCTAGGTATTCAATTGTTCCGCGCAGCATCAGCAGCGGATAGTATGAGGGCGGCGGAATGACTGCACCGGCACGCTGCGCGGCCGTGAGCTGAGACAGTGCGGCATTGTACTGCGCCACTTCCGCCTGGAAGTTGAATGACGCGACGAGGATCGACACGGTGGTAAGCAATACCATGAAGCCCGCCAGCGTGATGAACAAGGCGCTCCGCGCAGAATCCCGGTACTCTTTCTTGGCGATGGTGAGCGTTGGAGAAGTCATATCATGCGATTTGATCGGCCGTTGTTGAATACTTCTGGAGCGCAAATACGCACGCTGCTCCGGCAACTACGCCCGCAGCGGCCAGCGCGAGAATCGCACCGATATCGAACGGGCCCGGACTTATGCGCAAGAAATGCAGCGCTAGAGCCGTATAGTCTTGTCCGAAAGAGAACGGGCTCAGTATTGCGCGAGCGGACGAGAAAAATGCGCCCGACGCCGCCGGAGCGTGCGCGAGCGTGACCGGATTGAGGAGCGAAACCGGGTTCTGCCCCGTCGATAGTTCGGGCAGGATGAATACGACGGCAATCCACACGAGAACAGGCGCGAGAAGCGCGAGGGACTCGTTCGACATGTACACGCCGAAGAGGAGGCCGATCGCAGCAAAGAACGTGAGGTACACGAAAGACACCGCATAGAAAGCGGCCAACGAGAGGAACTCTCCTCCGGAGAGGTGCAGTGCGGGGATGAAGAGAGTGCTGAGCGCGCTTACGACGAACATGCCGAGTATAACGAGGAGCAACGCCACGTTGATGCCGCAGAGTTTGCCCGCGATATAGAGCGGTCGCCCGGCGGGGCGCGACAGCAGGAGCGGGACGACTCCCGATTTGCGGTCGCGCACGAATGAGCGGTGGCCGATAACGATGGCGAGCAATGCGCCAACCAAGAGCGTGTAGATGATCAGATTGTTGAATATCGCGAGAGTTGAGACGCCGAGAAGCGGGTTCGGAGCGATGTGCGAAACGCCCGCCGCTTTCAGGGTGGCAACCGTGGCCGCGTATATTGCGAGCGTCGTCGAGCGCGTCGACCATCCGATAAATACTGCAAAGAGCGTCACGGCTGAGAAAATGCCGAGCAGCGTCGAAAAGGTCCCTTCCCGCCTCAGAGTGCGCAGTTCGTGGGCGACGATCGTTCGCAACGGACTTGCTACGCGAGAGGAATTCATGACACTTCTGTAGTTTCCATTCTGACGTAAATCTCCTCGAGCGAGGCCTCGTCGGGGAATTTCTTCTGCGTGCGCTCCATGGTGTCCGAGTAAATGAGCTTGCCCATGCTGAGAACGCCGATCGACGTGCAGGTCTTTCCGACCTCTGAAAGAAGGTGTGTGTTCATAAAAATAGTCATGCCGCGCTCCCGGTTGAGGCGCAGAATGATATCGCGCAGGTTTTTGATGCCCATTGGATCCAGACCGGACGTCGGCTCGTCGAGGAAGAGCACGGCGGGGTTGTGAAGGATCGCCTGCGCGATGCCGATGCGCTGCCGCATACCCTTCGAGAACGTTTTCAGCCGTTTGTGCTCGACTCCCCGGAAGTCGAGGAATGCGAGCGTCTCGTCGATTTTGGCGTCGACCTCCTCGACGCCGGAAAGGCGCGCAAAATACGCCAGGTTCTCATATGCGGTGAGATCGTTGTAGAACGTGACATTCTCCGGCAGATATCCGATGCGTTTGCGTACATCGATACTCTGCGAGAGTGTGTTGAATCCGGCAATCTTAACCTCACCCGCGGTCTGTCGCAGGAGCGTCGTCAAGATGCTCATGGTGGTCGTCTTGCCTGCGCCGTTGTGCCCAAGGAAGCCGAAAATCTCCCCTGCGGGAATGGATAAATTGAGGTCGTGCAATACCGTATGCCCGTTGTACGCGTGCGTTACGCCGCGAACTTCAATGGCGGGAGATTCGCCATGGCGCTGTTTTGATTCCATGGCTAATACCATGGAATATGGCGTGTAAAAAGTCTGTAAAGGAGATCGAGGGCCTGCGCAGCCTATTTCCGAGCCCTTCGATACAGGTAGTAGCCGACCAGCAAGACTCCGCAGACGGCGATGCCGTATTCAAGTGGTGCGACGTAATCACCGATATCGTTCCACTGATTGCCGAGCAAATAGCCGATCCATGCGAGCAAACCGGACCATAGCAGAGAGCCGGCGAATGTGTATAACGAGAACCTCCATACATTCATCTCGAACATGCCGGCCGGGAGCGAGATGTATGTGCGGACGGCCGGCAAAAGGCGCGACAGAAATACGGCCGCACTCCCGTATTTGGAAAACCACGAGGCACCCCGGTGATAATCCTCTTCTTTCAGCAATACGTATTTCCCATAGCGGCGTATCCAGCCGATGAGCACGCTCTCCTCGAGCAAATACCCGATGTAGTACCCGACGAGCGAACCAGCGAGATTTCCTAGAGCACCGGCGAGCATGACGAACCAGAGATTAAGGGATCCTTGGCTCGCAAGATAACCCGCGAACGGCATGGTCACCTCGGACGGAATGGGAACGAAGACGCTCTCAAGCGTCATGAGTGCGAAGAGCGCGAAATAGCCGAACGACTGGATAATACCTGTCACCATAGCGAAGAATCAAATGCGTCCCGCTACGTGGACGAGAGCGGCAGCCGCATCGTCACCTTTGTGCCTTTTCCTTTCTCACTCTCGATAGACACCTCCCCGCCATGCTGGGCGATAATCTCCTTGACGATGGAGAGGCCGAGGCCGCTGCCGTTTGTCCCTTCACCTTTGTAGAAACGCTCGAAGACGTGCGGCAGATCTTTCAGGTCGATGCCGGTACCGGTATCAGACACGCGCATAAGCGCCTGCGGTCCCTCGCGGCGCACCTCGAGTACCACCGAACCTCCCTGCGGCGTATGTTCGATCGCATTTTGCAGGAGATTCGTTAGTACTCGGGCGATTTCGGACGACCTCCCGAGAATAGTTATCGGAGCTGCCGCGGATATCGCAATGGAGACGCCGTTCTTGTCACCGAGCGCCTTTAGTTTCTCCGCCGTGCTTCTGGCGACTTCCGCGAGGTCTATTTGCTCTGCGGGAGCCGGTGAACGCGTATGCGAGCGCGCGAGCGTGAGGAGGTCGCTCGTCATGCTCGTGAGGTGGTCTATCTCCTCGATGTTGCTGCGCAACGCCGTCTGCATAAGTTCCTTGGTCGGCGAAGGGTTGCGCAGGAGCACTTCGAAGTCGTTGCGCATGACCGCGAGTGGCGTACGCAATTCGTGAGAAGCTTTTTCGGAGAATGCCTGCTGCGCCTCAAGTGCGCGCTGTATGGGGCGAAGCGTGTATCCGGCAAACCAGAATCCTAATGCTCCTGTACAGACCAGAATGACGGCATCGACGAGCAGCAGGTCGCGTTCGAAAGAAGTTAACGTGCGGTCGATGAACTGCTGCTGTGCCTCATTGCTGGAGAAATCGCCGTCGACCCCGTTGCCTTCATTCAGACTCTGCTGCAGGTTGAAATAGAGAAACGCGCTGAAACCGATCACGATGGCCGCGACGATAACGACGTAGACGCCCGTGAGCTTCAAACGGGCCCAAAAGAATACGCTACGATCGGAGACGGTATCCGATGCCCCTGACAGTTTCGATTGCTGAGCCATGTGTATCCTTCAGCTTATTCCTCAGGTTGTTAATATGCACGTCCATCGCTCGACTCGTGGGATTGAAATTAAAATCCCAGAGATGGTCTATAATCTGCTGCCGGTCGACTACCTCGTCCGGCCTGCTCATGAAATATTCGAGCAGACGGAATTCTTTGAGCGTGAGATTGAGCTTCTTGCCCCCTTGAAATGCCTCCTGCGATGCGGGCTTGAGCAGCAGGTCTCCTACGGAAAGGTCCGGCGAGCGCGTCTCGCGCGGCCTTCTCGAAAGCGCCCGCACGCGCGATAGCAGTTCTTCCAGTGAGAAGGGCTTCACGAGGTAGTCGTCAGCGCCGCTGTCGAGACCGACGATCTTGTCGTGCGTCGTGTCGCGCGAGGTGAGCATGATGATCGGGGTCATGATGTGCTGCTCGCGAAGGGAGCGGCATATTTCAAGTCCATTCTTGCCCGGCAGGTTGATATCGAGGATTACGACATCGTAATCACGGTGGCTCATAAAGAGGCGGCGTTCCGCATCTTCTCCCCGCGTGAGATAGTCGGCGGCGTAACCCTCCTGGCGGAATCCTTGCGTGAGAGAACTCGCGAGCTTCTGGTTATCTTCCACGACAAGAATCCGCATAGTGACAACACTATATAGGAGTACGTAAGTTTTGTGTAAAGCGCAAACCCCCTCGCATGGGAGGGGGTTTGGGGACTCAGACTTGGAAGCTTTACTGCTCCGATGTGTCTGAAGAGCCGGCCGGCTCGCTCGCTTCGCTCTGCGCGCTGCCATCGCCATCGCCTTGTGCTGAGACGCTCGCGTGCTGCGTGCCGCTTACCGCGGCATCTGTGCCGCCGTTGCCGTCCTGATGCTCACCCTGCTGGTCGAGGGTCGATCCCGGACCCGCCTGCACGTTGTCAGTGTCCGCCTGATCGTTCGCCGTTTCCGGCTTATCGACCGTGCCTTGCACGGAGTTGGCCGAGGAGGTAACGACCGGAGTATTGGACGTGGCGGTCGTTTGCGCGCTTGCCATGAGCGCCGTTCCGCCTGCTGCCCCCGCGAGCGCCATCATGCCCGCTGTCGCAAGAAGCAATGCCTTGTTCTTTAACATACAACTTTACTGTTAACTAATAACAGCAAGAGTATAGAGAGCGGCACGTAAAGTATCTGTAAAAGTACGGCGTACAAACTTTTCCGAAGCGTTTCTCAGAGCAAATCAATTACGCACGATAAAAGCGGTTCATTGCGACTTTCCACGCGGATACAGCAATGAGCGCGAATACCACACTCGCAACGACGTCGAGCGGATGATGGAGACCGACATATACGCGCGCCGCGGCAACGAGTATCGCGATGGCCCACAGGGCAATGCCGAGCCACTTGTTCCAAAACATACCGACCGCAGCAAAAGCCGAGACAAGGAGGGTGTGATCGGACGGAAATCCGTTATCGGGCGCATGCGGGAGCAGCGGTGTGAAGTGTCCGACGACGAACGGGCGCGGATCGAAGTACAGGTGGTTGGCAAGAAAACCGAGTGCATAGGTGAGCAGCCCGGCGGGGATGGCGAATAGAGCGAGGCGCACCCATGAAGCACGCGGCTGGGAGAAGAAATATGCGCCAAGAATGATGATGGGCAGTGCTATCCCGTACTGGGCTATGAATTCGAAAAATGCGTCCATGTTTTTCAGCAGTCGTAGCTACCTAGTATAATCCCCATGAACCATTCGCGACGAACGGTATCAAGCTGCCTACAGTTTATCGAACTGATACCCCTGCGCTTTCAACTTTGGCACGATCTGCTCAAGCACAATGAGGCTTTCTGGAGCATTCGGTCCGCCGATGTGCATGAGGATGGTTCCGCCGTTCGCAGCATGGGAAAGTATCGCGTGCACGATCGCGTCCGCATTCTTGTTGAACGGATCGCCGGCGATATCGGTGCCGTCATTGATGGCGTACCCGAGGCTCTTCACGAACGCGTCGTTTTGCGCGTTGGTGCACGCGCCGGGGAATCGGAAAAGAGTCGTCGTCTGCCCCGTGTCTTCCTTGATGATCTGTTCCGTCTCCTGTATCTGCCGGATCTTCTCCTGGTCGGTCGTGAGCGTCCTGAGCCAATAGCAATGCGGAACAAAAGACGATTCGTCGTAGCTGTGGTTCTCAAACCCAAATTGACTGGTTGAGGCGAGGCTGTGCATTAGATCGGGGTATGCGACGGCGAAAAGCCCCGAAACGAAGAAGGTTGCCGGGATATGATTCTGTTCAAGGTACGAAAACACCGCCGGGTCATACCACACCTTGCCTGCACTGCGTATCTTCCGGTACATCAGCTCGTTCATGTCCATATCGAGCGTGAGGTAGATTATTTTTTGCGGGGCGACTTCCGACGATGTGGCGGCTGTCGCCGGAGCCGCTGCAGGCGGGAGCACCGGCTGATGCGAGAGCCCGACCAACGAAGAAACGGCCATGGTTATTCCGGCCAAGAGTGATGCAAAGATATGCATTTCTAAAATCTACCATTATCGCGGCGTAATGCGCTTATACGGTATCATTACAGGTAATGCGAGAAAAGTTTTTCGGTCTTCCTAGGAATATTTTCCTACTCGGCCTCACGAGTCTCTTCAACGACTTCTCGTCTGAGATGGTGTTTTCGATCTTTCCCGCGTTCTTCATCTCGGCGCTCCACGCAGGAGCGGCATCGCTCGGGCTGGTGGACGGCATCGCCGAGGCGACATCCAACCTCTTCAAAATCTACTCGGGCAGTCTCTCAGACAGGCTTGGGCGTCGCAAACCGCTCGTAATCTCGGGCTACGCGCTCTCGGTCGTGACGCGGCCTTTCTACATACTCGTTTCGACGGTCAGCGGCGTACTCGGCTTGCGCGTTATCGACCGCCTCGGTAAGGGGTTGCGCACGGCTCCACGCGACGCCATCATTTCGCTCTCGTCGGAGAAGAACGAGCTCGGCCGCTCGTTCGGCTTTCACCGCGCCATGGACACGACGGGGGCGATACTCGGGCCCTTGGTCGCGTACCTCATCCTGCGGACGTTCCCGCTCCAGTTCAACTACGTATTCCTTACTGCGTTCGGCGTCGGCTTGCTCACGCTTCTCACGCTAGCATTCATCTCGGATGTTGCCACGCATGGCAACGCGCAACGCGCCCAACTCTTGGCGTCGTTCAAAGAACTCTCTCCGCGCTTCAAGCTTTTTCTCCTCGCCGTGTTCGTACTCTCGGCCGGAAGCCTGCCGGTCGCGGTGGTGCTTCTCAAGACAGCGTCACTCGGCCTTGCAGTCGCCGACATTCCACTCTTTTTTGCCGTGTATAGCATCTCCTATGCGATCTTCTCCATACCGGCCGGAAGGCTCTCCGATCATGTCGGGGCACGCACCGTCATCTTCGTCGGCTATCTTGTCCTCATCGCCAGCTATGCTGTGCTCAATTTCGCATACGGCGCGTGGACGCTCGCCATTGCCTTTCTCGTGTTCGGCCTATTTCCCGCGCTCACGGACGGCGTGCAGCGTTCTCTTGCTGCACGGCTCACGGGCGAGACTGTTCGCGGCGGCGGTTTGGGATGGCTCAATGCATCGGTCGGGTTTGGCGCACTTCTTGCGGGCATAGCGGGAGGATATTTATGGCAGACATACAGCCCGACAACCGCATTTTTCACTGGTGGCATTGTTGTGATGTTTGGACTCCTGCTTCTCCTCGTTTCAGGAAGCCAGAAGGGCTAGAAGTTACCAACTCCGAGGAGGAACGGATGCTCTGGACTCCTTCACTAAAGGCGTCATTCCTTGGGGTGTATGGACACCATTACGAGGGCACCCCTGGGCGGTATTAGCAGGCAGGCCGTACAAGCGCCCGTAAGGATCAAATACTGCCTGTATGCAAGAAAGAGCACCGAGAGTGAGGAGCGGCAGGTGCTTTCGATAGATAGCCAGATCAAGGAGATGCTCCAGCTGGCCGACCGAGAAGGGCTTGAGGTAGTGGAGATGAAGCGCGAGTCTCACTCGGCAAAGGAAACTGGCAAGCGGCCGGTATTCAATGAGATCGTCGACGAGCTCCGGGCTGGCAAGTATAACGGTATCCTCACCTGGGCACCGGATCGTATCAGCCGTAACGCCGGGGACCTTGGCAAGATTGTCGACCTCATGGATGCGGGAGCATTGATGGAGATTCGCACATACGGTCAGAGTTTCAAGAATAATCCGAATGAGAAGTTCCTTCTCATGATTCTCGGCTCGCAAGCCAAACTCGAGAACGACAATCGCGGAGTGAACGTGAAGCGCGGGTTGCGGACGCGCTGCGAGATGGGTTTGCGGCCGGGCGTAGCACCGGTCGGCTACAACAACGAGAAGCATGCTGACAAGAAGTGCCACGCAATCGTTGATCCGGCGCGCGCGCCGATCGTGAAGCAGATGTTTGAGAAAGTCGCCAACGAGAAGTGGAGCGGCAGGCGCATACACCAGTGGCTCAAGTTCGAGCTCAACTTCAAGAGTCGGGGCAACAAGAACATGACGCTTAGCAGCGTGTACGTAGTACTCCAGAACCACTTCTACTACGGCATGTTTGAGTACCCGGTAAACAGCGGGAATTGGTACGAGGGCAGACACCAGCCGCTCATCACCAAAGAATTGTTCGACAAGACGCAAGAGCAACTCAAGCGCGACCGGATCGTGCGCTCCGACATTAAGGAATTTGCCTTCACCAAGCTTATGGTATGCGGCCTGTGTGGCTCCGGCATCTCCGCTGACGAGAAGTTTAAGAAGCTCAAGGATGGAACCTCTAACCGCTATGTGTACTACGGCTGCACCCGAGCGCGGGACAAGAGCTGTAAGGGCGGCTACGTGCGCGAGGAGGCGCTCATCGAGCAGATGGTGAAAGTGATGGACAAGGTCGATTTCAACAAGATGGCCATGCGTGACAAGTTCGAGGCCGAGGTAGAGCGCATGCGGAAGTTCCAGCGTGCATTCACTGGCGGAGATGATGCCAAACCACGGAAGGACATAGATCTGTGCGACTACGCGAAGTACCTGCTCAAGGAAGGCAGCGTTACGGAAAAACGAGAGCTGCTACTTTGCATCAAAAGCAAGCTGGTGCTTACCAGAAGCGAATTGAAACTCGAAAACTAGTTATCTAGAATCGAGGTCTCGCGTCTCGCCATTTATGTAATCAGGAATATCTCGGTTCTTTTCACTGATGATCCTTTCCATCTCATCAATTTGACGAATTGTGGGTTTATCGTCGTGACGCATAGCAATTTGACGTCCTTTTGCAAGATATCGTTTTGCTGCTCGGAATCGATATGCAGTCTTCAGATCATTGGCTAAGTTATGGTATGCGATCGCGGCAAGAGGATCATTCAATTCCTCAAACAACGCTGCGGCAACAAGAAAGCTGTCGGTAAATTTCTTAACATGGGCATTTAATTTGCGGGCATCACCGTTTGAAAGCAGTAACAAATATTCAGGCAGAGGATAACGCATAAATTCGTATCTGCTCCAAAGTTTTGTTCGCAGACCACCGCGCATGCAAACGACCTTGTATTGTATATAACGAGAACTTTCAATGCTGCCTTTCGCCATTAAAACAAGTGCTTGAATTCTCTTATTTCCAGTTTGGTTTGCAAGTGAAATAGCATCGGCGAGCGAGCTATCAATCCCGGCTTCGAGTGTCTGCACTTCAGCAGATAATGAGTCAAACTCCTGTTTTTCAGCTTCGGTCGCAAACTCGACCCATCTTGGCGGGAGTTTTAGCATCGCCATTCGATGGCGACGCAGCACAACCTGATGCATTGACATATCTGCAAGGCGTCCCAAAAAATGAGCGCGAAGATCCTTTAAATTTAGTGCTGAGGTTATCTTTAACCCTTCTACGAGGAGAGCCAATATTTTCAGATTGTCTTCCACTGGAGATAGAACACCAATGGCTACATCGATAAATTGAAGGCGGGTGTGAGGATCTTTAATTTGAGGATCCAGCTTTAACAAGTTGGCACGCGCTTGAGTACGCTTGCCCTCCGACGCCAAAGTAAGCGCTTTTTTAATTTCATCTTTTTGTGACATGGCGATATTGGTACCACAATTTTAATTCATGCCAGCGCATCGAAGCTTGGTGTCGCAGTATTTTAAGAATAAAGAAAAAGTCCAGCGGATAGCGGCGGTACCAATGGCGACGAGCTCTTGAGCTGTTTGCTATAAAGTATTTATAAGAATGCCCCACAGTCATACGGTTCGATTCCTCAACCTCAGTTTTATCCCTGAGTACATACCCCCGTAACGGGCTTCGGCTCATGCAAAGTAATATCTCTGGAGAAAGTGGAAGATACACCTCGACTCGTTCTTGCCCAAGGTCAGGACCGTAAGCACGCTGCCATTGGAGTTCAGGATTGAATACCTGACAAGGGTCGTCAGAGGTGATGTATTTTGCGCCCCCATCCGAACAGAGGAAGGCGATGTTCATATCCATGAGCATCATTGCCACATCAGGCAGGAGCTGAACGAAATTCAGCTTATGGCCATTTTCCATTTCTTGCTTTAGGCCTTGGCGTTCTTCTGGAGTAACGTCGGGGCTCATTTGTTCCATCAACTGATCGTGAAAGCGCTGCATGTTATCCCTGAAGCGTGGCGTACGTTGAAGCATCGCTGCAACGAATACACGTAACGTTATGCGTTCGTCTTCAGTGAGTGGTAATCGCTGACTGATCTTATCTTTGAAAAGAGCTGCATATTTTCCTTCAAGGGTCGCTAGCGTTTCTTCGATGGAATAGTTTTTCTCGCCAGACTTCAGCTTAAGCGTGTATAGATCCTTTTCAACGAAAACGTTCGTTATCGAACTTTTACGGCCCTTCTTCTCGCCTTTATTAAAAGTCCAGAGATAGGAGGTCTTTCTAAAAAGGAAGTCCGAAGCGGCCCACTCTCGTAGGTAGCATTGCGGAACGTAATGTTGTCTGGTTGGACCTTTTGCCACGACCAAACGATACCCCTACTTTGTCTTTTCCGCACTAAGGAGCGAAAGGGTCTAGGGCATCATGATTTGGAGATACGTTCCTTTCGGAAATTCCCAGTGCTGCGCCCTGCGGGACAAGACCCGATGGAAGAACATAGAAACCTGCACAACCTCTCGCGTCTTGGTCGCGTACCTTACCCAAGTCTTTCCAATCGTAAACATCGAGCGCGAAGAAGCACATCCATGGACCGTTGTTATCCGCCTGATTCCAAACACATTCATAGGTAAGATTACCTTTGTTACACTGGACTTTATCGAGATTGTTTTTCGCGCGATTGTCTTTTATAGCTTGAACGAATGCAGCGTGCTGAGGAAGGATCGGATCGATAACCGGCTTACCATGTACCATGCGCCCGCGAGGAAATGGGGTTACGAGTGCACAGTTATCTCGTATATCGAGCACCGGTTCTTTGTATAGAGCGGCATGAAAGCCGCTGATCCAGCGCCATACAGCTTCGTCAACATCCAAGTTCGTGAGGGCACCAAGTTGTGGATTTATGACCAGGCGGCGATGTTTCGGATCCGATGGTTTTTTGCCGTACCGAAGTGCGATAAGCTGGGCAATCTTTTCATCGGTTAAGGTGTGCGCACTGTTGCAAGCTTGGTGCGTCGGCAAAATCAAGGGATCTTTATGATCCGTTTGGAAGATAGAGTCGGGCGGAACATGATCGCGATTTTTGACATCTCCTGCCGCGAACATTTTCCCGCACAAATAGCAGAACGGAAGGTTCTGCACTGGGCGACGTTCAGTTTGCGTAATGAGCGAAATCATATTGAGTCGGACTATTTTACGACGAAAACGCCCCGACGTGGGACGGTCGCGAAACACGGTCTCACGTTCCTGCGGAGAGGGAGGGATTCGAACCCTCGATACCGTTTCCAGTATGCCGCATTTCGAGTGCGGTGCCTTCGACCACTCAGCCACCTCTCCCAGTACCACCCCGAAAGGGGTGGTCCTCCCGCAAAACGCGGGGAAAATGACCTGGCCACCATCAAAATAGCACACTTTCGAGCCGTGAAAAAATGCGTTACACTGCAGACGATTCGCGCATGCTGCGAACAAAAGACGGCCCTATCGTCTAGTGGTTAGGACAGCAGCTTTTCAAGCTGTTAACTCGGGTTCGATTCCCGATAGGGTCAAGTGGACACTACCGATACCAGCCCGGTCGACGAAGCGCTCGCGAAAGCGCTACAGGAGGGCGACGAGCAGGCGCTCGCGGTCTTGATGGATCGCTACACTGGCAAACTCCTGCGCTACGGGCGGCGCTTCCTCACCTCGCAGGACGACATCGCCGATATCGTGCAAGACGTCTTCATATCGGTCTACGAAAACATCCGCGACTTCGACGCGACCCGCCGCTTCTCGCCGTGGATCTACCGTATCGCGCACAATGCGTTCGTCAACGCACTACGCAAGCGAGCGCACGGGCCACTCTACGGACTCGACCTCGATCTCGACCGCGTGATGCCCCATCTCGTCTACGAGGATCCGGACAAGAAAGAGAAAGAACGAGCGGAGCTGCGTGTAGTACTGGAGCAAGGCCTCGGCAAGCTCTCCCCTGCCTATCGCGAGGTCATCGATTTGTACTACTTCGAGGACTTCAGCTATCAGGAAATAGCGGACGTTTTGCATGTGCCACTCGGTACGGTCAGCATTCGCCTCTCGCGCGCCAAAGCAGCGCTCAAGAAAACACTTCCCAAAGACCTATGAGCGACGACACCATCCAGCAGCACATACATGAGCAGGTATTGAGCCGCGTCAAAAGTGGCAGCGTGCACATGCGCTCACGCGCGTACTTTTTCCTGCGCGTGACGACGACCGCGGTGACCGCGCTCCTCGTGCTCGGCATCTCATCGCTCATCTTGAGCTTCATCGGTTTCTCCATCCACGCGAGCGGGCAGGACATCCTGCTCGGCTTCGGAGCGCGCGGTATCGGCACTTTTTTCGCGCTCTTCCCTTGGCCGCTCTTTATCGCAGACCTCTTGCTCATGCTCGCCCTCGAGTGGTGTTTGCAGGGATTCCGTTTCGGCTACCGCTTCTCGCTCGTCTCGATATTCGTCCTTACCTTCGCCATGAGTTGGTTCCTCGGTTTTCTGATCGAGCTCACTCCCCTCCATGACTCGCTCCTCTCAGCGGCCGATCGCGGCGAACTCCCGATCGCCGGCGGCCTCTACGAGCATATCCGCGACCCGCACCACGACCTCGGCATCTTCCGCGGCACGGTCTTTTCGGTGCAGAACGGCCAGGTCATGATCGGACACGATGACGGCGACCACGACCCGGACGACGGCACCTGGACCGTCGCGCTCCCGCCCGACACGCCGCCGCCGCAGGTGGGAGATCGCATGCTCGTCTTCGGCAGCTCGACCGGCTCGCAGGTGGACGCGTATGGCATCGAGCATCTCTCGCCCGAGCAATAGAAACCGCCATGAAAGAAATCGCCCCGCCGCACGTAGTAGTGGCATGAGACCGCTTCCACAGCTCGTCTCGTCCTCGCCATATGAAACGCATCATCGCTTCTATCGTTTTCATTATTACCTTTGCCGTCTACGCGGGATACCAACATCTCGTTAGCGCCTCGCCGACGGCACTCGCCGCTACGGGTGCCGCGACCGCTTTTGCTGCTGGCGCTGCCGCTTCAACGGCAAGCGCATCTGGATCGTCCGCGCCACCTTCGAGCGCTTCCGCATCAAACGGCCAATACAAGGACGGCGCGTACACGGGCGACGCGGTCAGCGCGTACTACGGAACCGTTCAGGTACAAGCGGTAATAAAGAACGGCCGGCTCGCAAACGTCAATTTCCTGCAATACCCGAGCGATCGCAGCACGTCGCAATTCATCAACAGCCAAGCGATGCAGGGATTGGCGCAAGAGGCCGTCAACGCGCAGAGCGCCAATGTCGACGGCGTCTCCGGGGCAACCGACACGACGATGGCGTTCCGTCAGTCGCTTTCGACCGCGCTTTCTGCGGCAGCGGCATAACCTTGCACCTACCATGCGGCAAACGCGCGACATCATGGGCATGCCGGTCATCGTCGAGATAGTCGGCGGCGATGAGGCCGCGCTCGAGGCGGTGTTCGCCTACTTCCGCGGGATCGATGAGCAGTTCAGCCCGTACAAAAAAGAAAGCGAGGTCTCGCGCCTCAGCGACGGCCGCCTTGCTAAGAGCGCCGCTTCGCGCGAGATGCGTGAGGTGCTTTTGCTCGCCGAACAAACCAAGCGCGAGACGAACGGCTATTTCGATATTTACACGCCGAGCGGTTCGTTCGACCCTTCCGGCCTCGTGAAAGGTTGGGCGATCCAAAAAGCCGCACAGCTTTTGCATGACAGGGGGCATCATAATTTCTGGGTCGAAGCGGGCGGCGACATCCAAACCTCCGGCCGCAACGCTGAAGGCGGCGAGTGGAGCGCCGGCATCCGCAATCCGTTCAATTCGTCCGAGATCGTGAAGGTCGTCTATCCGCGTGGCGCAGGCATCGCGACATCCGGCACCTACGTCCGCGGCAGCCACATCTACGATCCGCACCTGGGAGCTCCGGTGCGTTCCGAGCTCGTGAGCCTTACCGTTATCGGGAAAAACGTCTACGAGGCCGACCGCTTCGCCACGGCGGCTTTCGCCATGGGGCGTGACGGCATGTACTTCATCGAGCAGCACCCGGAACTCGAAGGCTACGCCATTGACGTACAGTGCCGCGCCACGCTCACGAGCGGTTTTGCCGGATACACAATCGCTGCAAAGCCGTCCGGCGCGAAAGTTCTTGCAGAGGAACTGCCCGAGCGAAGCGAGTTTTCCGACGCAGGAACCTTCGTGCCGGACGGCTCTCGGATATCATTACCGACGTATGCCACTTCGTAAAACGATCCTCTCGATAGCGATGCTCGCGATATTCTCGACGTACGCGTTCTACGAGCACGCGCACAGCGACAGCGGAAATCTCGCAGCGCTCATCATGAGCGACCTCACGGGCCGCGAGCAAAACGGCATAGCTGCCGCTGACTCGCACACCACTCCGTCGCAACAGACTGCAACGACCCCTGCACCGGCTGCGAGCGCTACCGCGCAACAACAGTACGCGCAATACCTCGCGCAGATCAATGCGCAAGCTGCGCGCCGCGGAGATGAAAGCTCATCTGAGGGCGAAGGTGAGGGCGGTGAGGGGCGACGTCTTGCGACCACGCAGCCAGCACCCGCCCCCGCACAGACGCAAGCAGCAACCCCTGCGCAATCCGCCCAAACGCAACCAGCTCAGACCTCTGCTCCAGCGCAGCCGCAACAGCCGCAGGGACAGTACAAGGATGGCACGTACACCGGACCGAGCGTGTTCGTCTACTACGGCAACGTGCAGGTGCAGGCCATCATCCAGGGCGGCAAGATAGCCGACGTCAAGTTCCTCCAATACCCGAGCGATCGCAGCACGTCGCAGTACATTAATAGCCAGGCCATGCCGATGCTGACCCAGGAGGCGATCGCTGCGCAGAGCGCCAATGTGAGCGGCGTCTCCGGCGCATCCGAGACGAGCAGCGGCTTCGTGCAGTCGCTCGGTCCAGCGCTCGCGCAAGCGCACGCATAACAACGCAAGATACTATGCCGAGATTCATGGATGAATTTTTGAACAAGGTGACCATGTACCGCCTGTTGGTCTATTACCTCGGCGGACTCCTCCTCATCTCTGCCAGTTTCTCGGCTATCGGCATGCTTCCGTACGATCCCGTCAATGTTCTCGCGAGCGCAGGCTTCCTCATCGCGGTGTGCTGGCTTTCCAACATCATCTTCGCGCGTTTCTGGAGCGTGCCGCCCAATGCCGAATCTTCGCTCATCACGGCACTCATCCTCTCGCTCATCATCACGCCAACCTGGCCGGACGCGTCATTCTTCTTCCTTCTGTGGGCAGGACTCCTCGCCATGGGGTCGAAGTATTTGCTGTCGGTACGCGGCAAACACGTGTTCAATCCTGCCGCGTTCGGCGTCGCCATCACGGCGCTCGCGCTCAAGGACTCGGCCACCTGGTGGGTCGCTGGCAATCTGCCGCTCATGCTCTTCATTCTCGCGGGCGGCATCTTGGTCGTGCGCAAGATCCACCGCACCGACCTCGTGATCCCGTTCTTCGCAGCAGGCATCATAAGCTCGCTCATGTTCATACCGCTCACGCCGCAAGACGTCATCTCGGCGCTCACCGCGACGCTTTTGCACACGACGCTCTTCTTCTTTGGCTTCGTGATGCTCACCGAGCCTCTGACCACGCCGCCGCGACGCGCGGGCCGCATCGCGTACGGTGCGCTCGTCGGCATACTCTTCGCGCCCTGGGTGCATGTGGGATCGCTCTACTTCACGCCTGAACTCGCGCTCCTTGCGGGCAATGTCTTCTCGTTCCTCATCAGCCCCAAGTACAAAGCGGTGCTCCAGCTCTCACAGGTCCGCAAGCTCGCCAACGACACGTACGAGTTCATTTTCTCGGGCCGCGTACCGCACTTCCAGCCCGGACAATTTGCGGAATGGACGCTCGACGCCGACACGTCAGACTCGCGCGGCAACCGCCGCTGGTTCACCATCGCCTCCTCGCCCACCGAGAACGACGTTCGGCTCGGCATCAAGTTCTATGCGGACCCGAGCACCTACAAAACGTTCCTCGCTGATTTCCGCAACGGCCGCAAAATACTCACCGGGAGCATCGCGGGAGATTTCACGATGCCGAAGAATCCTAAGCGCAAGCTCGCCTTCATCGCCGGCGGTATCGGCGTCACCCCTTTCCGCAGCATGGTGAAGTATCTGCACGATCGCAACGAGCGGCGCGATGCGGTGCTTCTCTACTCGAACCGCTCGGAAGCGGAGATCGCCTATCGTGACATATTCGACGCTGCCGAGCGCGCGGGCATCGGTTTTCGCGCTCATTACACGCTCACCGACAAGAGCGTCGCGCCCACCTGGCAAGGCGAGCGCGGATTCGTCGATGCCAACATGATCACCCGCACGATGCCGGATTACAAAGAGCGGACATTCTACATCTCCGGACCGCCGTCGATGGTGGGCACCTTCAAGCATCTCCTGCACGAAATGGGCGTCCCGCGCCGCCGGATCAAGACCGACTACTTCCCGGGATTCGCTTGAGCAATGAAACGGTCGTGTCGCGGCGCGCTCCTTGCGGAGCGCGCCGCTTTTTTGGATACTGGTGCGATGAACGATGAACAGCAGGCACTGAAAGTGCTCGCGCGCGATCCGCGATTCAAGAAACTCATCGCCAAGCACGGTGCGCCCGTATGGCGGCCGCGCGGCACAGCGTTCCGTTCGCTCGCGCGCGCCATCATCCACCAGCAAGTATCGACCGCAGCCGCGAAGAGCATCGAGAGAAAATTCCTTTCGCTGTTCCCGCGCGACTCCTTCCCGACCCCCGCGCGCGTGGCGGCGCTTTCGGTACACCAGCTGCGCGCGGCGGGACTTTCCGCACAAAAGGCAACGTACCTGCACGACCTCGCGGCGAAATTCTCGGACGGTACGGTACGGCATCGCAAGCTTCCGTACATGACCAACGACGAAATAGTCGAGCACCTCACAAAGGTCAAAGGTATCGGCGTGTGGACCGTGCACATGTTCCTCATCTTTACCTTGCGCCGACCGGACGTGCTCCCCGTCGGCGATCTCGGTATCCGCAAGGGCTTCCAGGCGATATATGGATCGAAAACGTTGCCCGATGCTGCGGAAATGGAGCGGCGTGCGGCCGCCTGGCGGCCGCACGCCTCAGTAGCAAGCTGGTACCTCTGGCGCGCTGCTGGCGACGCGGCGACCGCGCGCCAGAAACGTTCCTAGCGTTGTAGAGAACGCGAACGGCCGAGGGTGCTCCTCGGCCTTTTGCGTTATCAAGGACTCCCCTTGATGAAACTCTTTGAGAGCCCTCTAGTTGGTACCGAAAGTCGTGCCCGCGACGGTGCCGTCGGCGTTGGTGAGAAGCGTATCCTTGTGCAGATCGAACTGCTTGTCGCCGTCATCCGTGTAGATGAGCGCCTGGTAACGCTGTCCCGGCTCGGTCGCGCGCAAGAGCGGGACCTGCACATTGGCGTGCGTACCCGCCGGGAAAAGCGCCGCGCCGAGCGTACGGCCCGTGTTGTCGCGAATGGCGACCCAGCCGAGCTTCGGCAAGGTGACCGAGGCAACGGTGACGATGCTGCCCGCTCCCTGATCGTTGACGGTGATGAGGCCGCCGCTCACGTTCAATTCGGCGCCCGTATTCGCGAGGGATGCCGCACCGGATGCGGAGGCAGCGGTCGATGTACTCGTGTCGACGACCGAACCGGCGGTCGTGCTCGCGATGGTCGAGCCGACCTTCGATTTGGTGCCGGCATACCATGCGCCGATAATGAGGAGAACCACGATAATGCCCGCGATGATCCGATTGCCGTTGTCGTTGAGATCCATACGGAATATGCCTGTGTTATTAACGTATATGCCGCACAGTGTATGGGTACGAGCAGCTCTGTCAAATACCGGCCGCAACAAAGACCTCCGGGGCAGGAACGACGCCTTCGCGCAAGATAACGACGCCAGAAGCGCAGTCGATGACCGTGGAAGGCGCGGCTGGAGGCAAAACGCCTCCATCGATGACGAGCGAGATGCTTGATACGGCTTCGCCGAGCTGGATGAGGATGTCGTCGATGCGGCGCGGCGCAGCCGCGCCGCTCACGTTCGCGCTCGTCGCCGTGACGGGAGTTCCGAAAACGCGGGTGAGCGCCACGCAAAAATCGTGATCGGGTATGCGGAAACCGAACGTCGCTCTGCCTTTCGCGATGCCCGCGTCCAAGCCGATTCGTTTCTTCACGACGAACGTCGCCTTCCCTTTCGGCAAACGCTCGGCCAGCCGCCGCGCCGTATCGTTCACTTCGCCGTACCGCTCGGCCATCGCGAGATCGGCGACGATCGCGTGCATCGGCTTGTCGTCCCGCCGCCCCTTTAACGCGTACACTTTCGCGACAGCTTCATCAGAAAGTGCGTCTGCGCCGAGGCCGTACAGGGTGTCGGTCGGATACAGCACGACCCCTCCGGCACGCAATGCGGCGGCCGCCTTGGCGGCCGCCGCATCGATACCCGCCTCCGCAAGTGAAATGCGTTCCATCGGGTGCGCGGTAAAGGGATCGAACCTTTGACCCTCGTCACGTCAAGACGATGCTCTACCACTGAGCTAACCGCGCAATATAATCACAGACAGAACTCTTCTTCTTTTGAGAATAGGATAACTATAGCCGATTCGAGTGATATTTTCCACCCAGCCTACTCTCCGATAAAACCGCCCGCTTGTATGTTCCAGAGCTTCTGGTAGAGGCCACCCTGCGAGAGCAGATCGTCGTGCGCCCCCTGCGCGACGACCTTGCCCTGATCGATGACGACGATGCGGTCCATTTTCATGATGGTCGAAAGCCGGTGCGCGATGACGAGCGCGGTCTTCCCCTGCATCAGAGTCGAGAGTGAGTCCTGGATGAGCGCTTCGCTCTCGCTGTCGAGCGAAGAGGTCGCCTCGTCGAGGATGAGGATGGGCGAGTTCTTGAGGATAGCGCGCGCGATAGCGACCCGCTGGCGTTCGCCGCCAGAGAGCTTGATGCCGCGCTCGCCCACGTAGGTGTCGTACCCGTGGGAGAACCGAGAAATGAATTCGTCGCAGTGCGCCTTCTTTGCGGCCTCGATAACCTCTGCGTCCGATGCGTCACGGCGACCATAGCGGATGTTCTCCATGAGCGTGCGGTGGAAGAGTATCGGCTCTTGCGGTACGAAACCGATCACCTCGCGCAAGCTCTCCTGCGTCACCTGCGCGACGTTCTGGCCGTCTATCTCGATCGCGCCCTCTTTCACGTCGTAGAGACGCAGGATGAGGCGCGTCATGGTACTTTTGCCCGCGCCCGAGGGGCCGACGAGCGCCACTTTCTCGCCGCCCGCGATCAAAAGATTGAGTTCGTGATAGATGGGGTCGTCGGGACGGAAGTAAAAGCCCACTCCGCGCAGCGCGATCGTCCCGACCGAAACGGCGAGCGGTCGTGCGCCGGGCTGGTCCTGCACCTCGTACGGCATCGCGAGAAGCTCCACCATTTCGCCCGCATCGGCGTATGCGTCGTACACGCGCCGCAATTCCCGGTTGAGCGCGATGAGCCGCTCAATCGCGGTGATGAGGTACGACTGGATGAGCACAAAATCGCCGAGCGTGAGGAGCCCACGCTGCCAGAAATAGACGGCGCCGAAAAGCATGCCCGCTTCGATAACAAGCATGAAGAGCCCGATCGCGGACCATATCCACGTGTCGGTGGTCCAGGCGCGCATGACCGCCTCATGCCAGCGATGTACCGTCCTGTCGAAACGTATCGATTCGAATGTACGTGCCGAGAACAGCGCGATGTTCGACTGATTGGCGACGGCGTCAGCGAGGTCGGCCGTCACGCGCGTCTCAGCCGCGGCGCGAGCCGCGCGTATCGGTCGGCGCATCCTCGACACCCAGATCTGGAACGCGATCAGGCACGCGCTCCAAAGCGCAAGCGCAAGCCCAAGCGTGTGGTTGCGGATATAGAGAACGACGACGGCGCCAGTGACGAAGAGAAAGGTCGGCACGAACTGCATGAAGATGCTGTCGAAGAGCAGCTCGAAACCGCGCGCGTACTTGGTGACCTTGTGCGTGAGCGAGCCGGCGAAGCGAGAGAGGAAAAAATCGTACGAGTGGCCCATGAGCCGCTTGAAAACGCCGGAATAAATGTCCTGCATCGCATAACCTTCGAGGTAGATCATCGCTACGTCGAAGAGTCGTCGCGCTGTCATCTCGACGAACCACAAGAACGCGACTATCCCGATGATGCCAAACAGTCGCGGGGTAATGCCCGGCACGGCAGGTCCCTGCACGAGGAGGTTGAAAAAATCCTTGAGGTAGAGCGGCGCCGCGATAGTCGCCGCTTGCGTAATGGCGATCGTGACGATGATCACAGAAAGGAGCCACGGGTAGCGCAGCGCGTAGCGCGCGTATGCATGGAACACTTTGGGTGCCGGTCGAGACTTCTTTTGCATCGTGACACGATAGCACATGCTATAAAGGTGCCATGCGGATACTCGGCGTCGAGACCAGCTGCGACGAAACGGCCATTTGCCTTATCGAGGCCAGTGGCGAGTTCGGTCCTGCGTTCAGATTCAGCGTGCTTGGCGACACGCTCGCCTCACAGGCAACGCTGCACGCGCAGTATGGCGGCGTGTTCCCCAATCTCGCGAAGCGCGAACACCTCAAGAACCTGCCGGTGCTTTATGAGGCGGTGCAGAAACAGGTTGGCGGTGTGAAGCCGGACGCGATCGCGGTCACGGTCGGGCCAGGGCTTGAGCCGTGTCTGTGGACGGGGATCAATTTCGTGCAGAGGCTCGCCGATGAGTCGAAAGCGCCTGTCGTCGGCGTCGATCACATGGAGGGACACATCATGCTCTCGATGATGGCCCACGGAAAACTGTCTGACTTCGAGTTCCCCGTGCTCGCTCTCCTCATTTCCGGCGGCCACACGGAACTCGTCGTGATGCGCTCCTTCGGCGAGTACGAGGTGGTCGGGCGCACGCGCGACGATGCGGCTGGCGAGGCGTTCGACAAGGTCGCGCGATTGCTCAGCCTGCCGTATCCGGGCGGGCCGGAGATATCGCGCATTGCGCGGGCCGCCCGTTCCGCGGGCGGCCCGCGCCTCTACAACCTTCCGCGTCCGATGCTCCACGAAAATAATCTCGACTTTTCGTTCTCCGGCCTCAAGACCGCCGTACGGCGGCAGGTCGAAGACAAATCAGTCACCGACGATGAGCGCGCCGCGCTCGCGCGCGAGTTCGAGGACGCGGTCGCCGACGTGCTCGTCGGCAAAGCGATGCGTGCCATCGACGAGTACGGCATCAACACGCTCGTCGTGGGCGGCGGCGTTTCTGCCAACGACTATATTCGTGAGCGGCTGAAGACCGCGCTGGAAAACGAAGGCAACATCGCCAAGCTCCTCGTCCCTCCACCGGAGCTCGCCACCGACAACGCACTCATGATCGCGCTCGCCGGCTACTTCCACGCGCAGAAGAAAGAATTTACCGACCCGTCGTCGCTCACCGCCGACGGCAACCTCGCGCTTGGCTAATTCGTGCTATAACTTCGCCATGGAACCGTCCAAGGCGCCTGAAGCGTTCTTGAGGCCCTACAACCCGGCCGAGCAGGAACCGCGCATGCTTGAGCTGTGGGAAGACAGCGGCTACGCCAATCCAGACGTCTGTGTCGAGAAAGGCGTCATCGAGCCTGATGCCGAACCCTATTCAATAGTATTGCCGCCGCCCAACGTGACCGGCACGCTTCACATGGGACATGCCGCGATGCTCGCTATCGAAGACATCCTCATCCGCTACCACCGCATGCGCGGGTACAAGACCCTTTGGTTGCCCGGCACCGATTCGGCCGCCATCGCCACGCAATCAAAAGTTGAAACGGATATCTACAAGAAGGAAAAGAAGACCCGGCACGACCTCGGCCGCGAGGAGCTGCTCAAACGCATCGAGCAATTCACCGACGAGAGCAAGGCGACGATCATCAACCAAACGAAGAAGATGGGCAGCTCGCTCGATTGGAGTCGCTACGCCTACACGATGGACGAGGAGCGGTATGCGGCCGTCATGGAAGCGTTCGTGCGCATGTACGATGCGGGCCTTATTTATCGCGGCGACCGCATCGTCAATTGGGACCCGAAATTGCAGACGACCGTCTCCGACGACGAAATCGAGCACGTCGAACAGAAAGACCCATTTTTCCATTTCAAGTACGGCCCGTTCGACATCGGTACCGTACGCCCTGAGACGAAGTTCGTCGACAAGTACGTCGTCATGCATCCCGAAGACGAGCGTTACGCGCAGTACAAGCATGGCCAAACGATCGAGGTGGAGTGGATCAACGGCCCTATTACGGCAACCATCATTAAAGACAAGGCGGCCGACATGAGCTTCGGTTCGGGCGTGATGACCATTACGCCCGCGCACTCGGCCATCGACTTCGAGATCGCGCAGCGCCATGGGCTCGACATGGAGCGCGTGATCGACGACCGGGGTATTTTGCTGCCCATCGCGGGCGAGTTCGCCGGCATGCACATTAAGAAGGCGCGCGCGCTCATCGTCGACAAGCTCAAGGCCAAGGGCTTGATCGCGAAGGTGGACGAAGGCTACATGCACAACGTCGCGACCAACAGCCGTGGCGGCGGCATTATCGAGCCGCAGATCAAGCGCCAATGGTTCATCGCGGTCAATAAGAAAGCGAAGTTCCCCGACGGCAAAACGCGCACGCTCAAGGAGTGGATGCGGCACGCGGTCGAGAGCGGCGAGGTCGGCATCATGCCAGAGCGTTTCGAGAAAATTTACTACCACTGGATCGACAACCTGCGTGACTGGTGCATCTCGCGGCAAATATGGTTCGGTCACCGCATCCCCGCATGGTTCAAAGATGACGAGGTGAAAGTGCAGGCCGGCTCGCCGGGCGAGGGTTGGGAACAGGACCCCGACACGCTCGATACCTGGTTCTCGTCCGGCCTGTGGACATTTTCCACGCTCGGCTGGCCGGATGATACGCACGACATGAAGACCTACCACCCGACCTCCGTACTTGAGACCGGCTACGACATCCTCTTCTTCTGGGTCGCGCGCATGGTGCTCATGAGCGGATTCTTGCTCGGCGAGGTCCCCTTCCGCAAGGTCTACCTGCACGGCCTTGTGCGCGACGGATCGGGCCGCAAGATGAGCAAATCGCTCGGCAACATCATCGACCCGCTCACGATGGTCGAGAAGTACGGCGCCGACGCCGCGCGCCTTTCGCTCGTCATCGGCGCTTCGATGGGCAACGACGTGAAGCTCTCGGAAGACCGCGTGCGCGGCTACAAACATTTCGGCAACAAGGTCTGGAACATCGCGCGCTTCGTGCTCGAGAATCAGCAAGACCCCAGAGGACCGTCCTCTGGGCGTCCAGAGGACGGTCCTCTGGGCGAGGAGGATAGGCTGCTTATCGTCGAGGCGCACACGGTCGCCAAGCAGGTATCCGAGCACATCGACCGCTTCCGCCTCGACCTCGCGGCCGATCAGGTCTACCACTTCGTGTGGGACCGCTTCGCGGCAGAAATACTCGAAAGCTCGAAACCGATACTGAAAGGCGATGATGCGGCGGCCCGCCAAGGGCGGGCCGCCGCCCTCTCCGAGATACTCGGCATCTCGCTCAAAATCCTTCACCCCTTCATGCCCTTCGTCACTGAGGCAATCTGGCAGCAGCTGCCGCAGAAGGAGTCCGACCTCCTCATGGTGGCGAAATGGCCGGTCTAGGCACGCTATAATGCACGCATGCCCGATATAGGGTCATTTAGTGCGGCTGCCGCGGGCGGAGTCTTGCCCGCGCTCGCGTGGGTGTGGTTCTGGCGCCGCGAGGACAGCGCGCACCCGGAGCCGCGCCGCCTCATTGCGCTCGCCTTTCTGGCGGGCATGGTCGCCGTCGGAGTCGTCATCCCTATTGAACGGGCGGTCGTCCCCTACATCGCCTCGCAAACCCTCCTTTTCTCCGTATGGTCGACCATTGAGGAGATCATGAAGTACGTCATGGCGCGCCTCACGGTGCTCTACCGCTGGGAGAACGACGAGCCTATCGATCCGATCATCTACATGGTCACGACCGCGCTCGGCTTCGCGGCCGCCGAAAACACCCTCTTTTTGCTGTCTCCGCTGTCTGGCGACACACTCGCTCAGACCATCCTCACGGGCGATTTGCGCTTCGTGGGAGCAACGCTGCTGCATGTTCTTTCCTCAGCGGTCATCGGGGTCGCGCTTGCGCTCTCGTTCTACAAATCCAAGCGCACCAGACGCTGGTATACGGTCGCCGGAGTTATCCTCGCCGCCTCTTTGCACAGTCTCTTCAATTTCCTTATACTGAACACACCAGAGACGCACATTTTCCGCACGTTCGGCTTCGTGTGGCTCGGGCTGATAGGTTTGCTCGCGGTCTTGGAGTACGTCAAGCGCATCCATCCCACTGTTAAAAAGATACTAGTCAAAAAAGTCTCATGGCGATAAAGAAACCAGGGTTCCTCTCCAAGCTCACCGGTTCTGATAATGAGTACGAATATTTCGATGATGGCAAACCCGCCGTATTTGAAGGCGAGGGCGACGAGCGTCACGCGCAGATCCGTACGTCGCAGCAAGAATGGCGCGGCGAAGAGCCGCACGGGGAGCTCGCCGTCGACATCTACCAGACTCAGGACGCCATCGTGGTGAAAGCGCTCGTGGCGGGCGTCCAGCCGCAATCCATTGACATATCGCTTACCCGAGAGATGCTCACTATTTCCGGCTCACGCCAAGACGAACGCGAGGTGGAGGACGATAATTACTTCCAGCGCGAGCTCTACTGGGGATCGTTCTCTCGAACGATACTTTTGCCCGAGGAGGTCGATGTGGACATGGCGGAAGCCTCCGAAAAGCACGGCATTCTCATGATCCGCCTGCCAAAAATCAACAAGAAAAAAGAAACGAAGCTCAAGGTCCGCAGCCGATAGCAAAAAGGCGCCCCCGGGCGCCTTTTTCGTTCGTGGAAAGATCGTGCTCTCAAGCGAGGTTCAATTTTGCCAACGCCTGGCGGACTTGTCGCCTCAACACCCAATTGCCGAGGGGAATGAACGCGTACGCCCACAACAACACAGCGGCCCCTAACGAACCCAGCACGAGCGCGTCAAAATCCGGCGACGGCCACGGCCTGAAATAGTGGATGATAGCCGCACTGAACACGAACGCACATCCACTCCATGTCAGGAAGTGGCGTTCACTTCTTGACGCCATCCACTGGGCCGCAGGACGCACCTTCCGGATTGCGCGTTCAATGATGGCAGGCGCCAACACGAACGCTCCATCGGGTCTTATTGAGCCAAGATTGGGCGTAAGCGCGTACGCCTTGCCGTCCTGCCATCCAACAAGGAAGACCTCCCGTCCCAGACCAAAAACGTGCACGCTCTCGAACTCTTCAAAGAAGTCTTTCATGTTCTCTCCCGTCTCGAGCGCGAACGTCAGCTCGATCCGATTACGAGATCGTCGATCCTGCGAGCAGACTTCAATGGAATAGTCGAACGCGGCACGCAACACGTCAAGGTGCGCAGTCTCGAGCCCTTTCATTGCCTTATCCCTTCTTTCTTTACAAGCAGCCCAGATTGAAGCACAGAAGGCGCGCTTGCACAAACCGATCCTCACCCAGAGGACCGTCCTCTGGAGAAGAGGTCACGAGGTCCGCAAATCCTCGTCTGTCGGAAAATCATCGTTGAGGAGGCCTATCTTGTAGATGTCGAAACTGTTATCTCCTTCGAACATATCCGAAGGATTCGGGAGATAGATGCGCGGGCGGGAGATCTCGGCCGTCGCATCCCGAATGAGCCGGTGGAAGAGCCGGAATTCCTCATCGAAATGCGTGAAGTCGATGACGTAGCGGCGCAATTGCGGCGAACCGTCGGCATTCTTGCGCTTCTTGAGCTCGTGATAGATGAAGCGGCGTACCGGCTTTTGGAACAGCTCGCGCACGGTGTAGTAGTTGAATATCGCCTGGAGCACGAAGAGCGGCTTGTCTTGCTTGAGCGATGAGAACGAGTCCACGAATTTGTGATCGACGATATCGAACGCGCCGCGCTCCACTTTTGATCGCACGACGAGGTCCGAGACGGCCTTCAGGGGCAGCGGCAGGCCCTCGACTTCGACCATGCCCTTCACCTCAACGCCCACCACCTCGAAGCGCGGCGGCCGTTCCAGGTAAAAACCGATGGCCTGGAGATATTCGCGCTCCATAGAGGCGCGTTTCTTTTTCTTGGCCGCGCGCGTCTTCGCTTTGCCGAAATTGATCTCAAGATCGGGCACCGCGCGCAAATATTCGAGCCCGAGCTCGATGGCGCCCTCTTTGCCGATACCGCCATAAAAATGCTGGAGCGCGATGTGACCCGCGCGCCCGACCACGCCTGCAGGCGAGGAGGGCGTATCGTACACATGTTCGACATAGCGCTTGTACCAGGCCAAGGGATTCCGCAAGAAAGCCGCGAGCGACGAATGGCTCCAGTACTTGATGGGCGGCTTCCCTTCCGTTGGCATTGGGTGAGTATACCTCGTTTGACGCTCATTCATATCTATGGCATCCTACCGCGATACCTGCATTGCGTAATGTGGGTTGATCGAAGCCAAACCAAGGAGGCAGGTACGATGTTCATCGTTTATTGGGTCTACGAGAAGGTCGACCAGCTCCTCGAATTTCTCGACCGCACGATCGGTCCGCTCGTGCGGCCGCCTGCGAAACCGACACAGCCAACCCGTGTCGAGGAGTGATCGTGCTCCGTTCTGTTCCCATATAACCCGAGCCCGCCGTGCCCCTCGCATCGGCGGCTCTTTTTTTGGCATTATCCACTCGCGTCGATTGACTTTGCGTGCCGCGGGAATAGGATAGTTCGATCCTTGCATGAAAGGATGCCACCAGGCAATGACGAAAGGGGTCATCTGATGGAAGCTCTTTTGTTCTCTGTCTCAGGACAGAGATTAACGAACAAGACCGAATTGTACCACCGGCTGAAAGAAGAACTTTCGAGGAGGTTCCCCGAAATACCGTTCATGTTCCCTGGGAACCCGTTCGATCGTCTTCCCTTCCCGCTCACCTGGGAACGGGATCGCGGCGCGGACGCGCCGACGACGAGGCTGCTCGAGTGCTGGACGCGCCTCGATCGATTCTGTTCGAGGAATCTATGCTCCTTATTGCGCACCAAAAGCGTTATATTCGTGCATGGGTTCGGCCTCGATGCGCTTCTGCATGCAACTGCATGCGTCGATTGCGAGACGGCGAACGACGAGGCATTCAGGCTCCACAACGGGCTCGTCCGGCTTCGGCTGCAGGAGCAGAACATTGAAGCGCCGGAATACTTCATCACCCGAGCCGATGTGCGAACGCTTGACGCTCGCATCGTAAAGAGATACCCGGCGCTCACGGACATGCCGCAAGCGGCACGGACGCGCTTCATCCGGTACGAAGAAGGAACGATCAACACGTATTTTCGCCGAATCAAGCACCAGAAGGAACCGCATTTCATCGATGCGGGCGAGACTGTCGAAAACATGGTCGAGCAGGTCGTTGCGGTCGTTATGCGACGGCTTCAAGAAAGGAAATTGCTCGCGGCGTAACGTTGCCGATCGATGAGCCCGCGCTATGTCGCGGGCTCTTTATTTGTCCGCCGACGCGGTTGCGCGTTCGTGCTCGTGGGTGTACAGTCTCGCACATCGGCCGAGCGCTCTCGCCACGGGTGACGCATCGGTCTCTTTGTTTTATCGTGTCGCTATGTATAGACTGCTGAAAAAAATCGCTTCGACCCCGCAGGTGACCATGCCGAGGAGCACTTTTGCCGATGCGGAATTCGAGACGCTCGGCGAGCGGCTCAGAGAGAGGATATTCTCATCCCTGAAAGGCTCGCTCGCGATACGCCAAGTCGCGGCCGGATCATCGAACGCCGAGGAATGGGAATTGACCGCGCTCGGCAACGCCTATTACGACATCGAGCGCTTCGGGATCAAGTTCGTCGCGTCCCCGCGCCACGCCGACGCGCTCCTCGTGAGCGGGCCGGTCTCGCGCAACATGGCAGAGGCGCTGCGCCGCACGTACGAGGCGACCCCCGCTCCAAAGATCGTCGTCGCGGTCGGCGACGGTGCGATCGACGGCGGCATCTTCAAGGGCTCCTACGCGATAGCCGGCGGCGTCAAAGATGTCATTCCGGTCGATATCGAGATCCCGGGCGATCCGCCGACGCCGCAAGCCATCATCGCGGCTCTGCTGCAAGTCGTGGAGCGCCTCGGCACAAAACGCACGCCGTAATATGAGTATCCTTCCGCAGTACGGCATAACGCTTGCACTGGCGCTCTATGCAGCGGGCGCGCTCTCCTCGCTCGTTCTCGGCGCACGGAAGACGGAAGGCGCGGCCCTGATAGCATCGCACGCGTTCGCGGCCCTCGCCGCGCTCGCGGCGTTCGTTTCGGCGTGCTCGATCGTCGTCTCGGGCGCCGCAGCGCTCTTCGACGCGGGCAGCATCGGGCTCATGGCGCATGTGCTCACGATTCGTATCGATCCGCTTTCCGCGCTTTTCCTCGCCGTCATTTCAACGGTCGTATTCGCGGCATCGATCTACGGCATCGCCTACCAGAGGCAATTCCTCGGCGTGTACCGCTCATCTGGGTTCGGCTTCTTCTACAACGTGTTCCTCGCGAGCATGTCGCTCGTCGTCATGGCCGACAACGCGATCCTCTTCCTGCTTGCCTGGGAACTGATGGCCGTGTGCTCCTACGCGCTCGTCGTGTTCGAACGTCACGAGTCGCATGCCGTTGCCGCAGGCGCTCTTTACCTCCTGATTTCGCAGCTCGGCGCAGCGTGCTTGTTGGCCGCATTCGTCATACTCTACGGCATAGTCGGTTCGTGGGATTTCGAGGTGCTGCGCGCTCATACGACACAGCTCTCGGCCCTCGCGCAAAACGGCGTCCTGCTGCTTGCGCTCGTCGGTTTCGCCTCGAAAGCCGGCGTCATCCCGCTCCACATCTGGCTGCCGGAGGCGCATCCCGCTGCGCCCTCGCACGTGTCGGCAATCATGTCCGGCGTGATGATCAAGACCGCGCTTTTCATGATCATCCGTTTTTTCATCGAATTCTTTCCCGCGAGCGCATCGTGGGGGCTGGTCATCCTCGTCCTCGGCGGCATCTCGAGCCTGCTCGGAGTCCTGTACGCCCTCTCGGAGCATGACATTAAACGCCTCCTCGCTTTCCACAGCGTCGAGAACGTGGGCATTATCCTGCTCGGCATCGGCGCTTCGATCTGCTTCTTCTCATACGGCCTGCCCGCACTCGGCTACCTCGCGCTCGCAGCGGCGCTTTACCACACCGTCAACCACGCGCTCTTTAAGTCGCTTCTGTTCCTTTCCGCCGGCTCCGTGGTGCACTCGACCGGCACGCGCAACATGGAAGAGTACGGCGGCCTCATCCGCACGATGCCGTGGACCGCTCTTTTCTTCCTCGTCGGCGCGATCGCCATTTCCGGCCTGCCTCCATTCAACGGTTTCGTGAGCGAATGGCTCACCTTCCAGAGCCTGTTCGCTGGCATCAAAGCGCTCCCCGCGCTCGGGAAAGCGGTCTTTCTATTCGGCGCCGCCTCGCTCGCCTTCACCGGAGGGCTCGCTGCCGCGTGTTTCGTGAAGGCCTTCGGCGTGACATTCCTCGCGCGCGCGCGCAGCAGCCACGCCTCTCATGCGCACGAGACACCGGCACTGATGATACTTCCCATGGGCCTGCTTGCGCTCCTCACGTTCCTGCTCGGCGTAGGCGCCTCCTCGTTCGCGCCCATACTCTCCACGATCGCGCTCTCGCTGCGCGGCGGCTCAGCGGGAGCGCCGCACGCGAACCCGCTGCAAGCGATCACCGTCGGCTCATCCGCAACGCTCTCAATGGCATGGATTGCCGCAGCGCTCTTGGCAGCCATCGCGCTCACGTATTTCTACACGCTATTCGCATCAAAGGGCACGCGACGCACCGTCTCTCGCACATGGGATTGCGGATATCCGCTCTCGCCTCGCATGGAGATCACGGCGACGGGATTCTCGCGTTCCATCATCGTCATATTCCGCGGACTGCTGCGTCCGAGCATCCAGCGAAGCGCCGAGTATCACGACGCGGCGATGCGCTACTTCGCCAAGTCGCGCAGCGTGTACTTGCACATGCCAAATCTCTATCGCACGTACCTGTATGACCCCGCGGGGCTATTGATCGAGAAGGGCGCGATGCGCGCCCGCCGCATCCAAACCGGCAACCTCAACCTGTACCTGCTCTACATCCTCCTCACGATCGCCGCTCTCCTGGTGTGGACCATTCATTCATAACGCGTATGTACGTACTTTCGTTCGTCCTCAATGCAATCGTGGTCTCGGCCCTCTCACCGCTTGCGGTCGGGCTCATTCGCACACTTAAGGCTCGGATACAGGTGCGCGTCGGGGCAGACCCGTTCCAGCCGTATCGCGACCTCTCGAAGCTCTTTCGCAAGGATGAGGTCATATCTGAGGACGCGTCATGGATATTCACTGCCTCACCCTACATCGTGTTCGGCACGACGCTCGCGCTCGCAGCTGGCGTGCCGATCCTCTCCTCCGCGCTCACGTTCGCGCCGCTCAGCGACATGCTCGTGTTCGTGTACATGCTCGCTGTCGGCACCTTCTTTCTCGCGCTTTCCGGTATCGACGCCGGCAGCGGCTTCGGGGGCTTCGGCGCGAGCCGCGAAATGACGATCGCGGCGCTGACGGAAGGCGGCCTCATACTCTCGCTTGCGGCGCTCGCACTCCTGACCGGCAGCAGCATGTTCCTGACGATGGCGAGCGTGACGATGACGCTTCCGCTCGCGAAAGTGCTGCCGCTCATTATCGCCGCTGCCGCTTTCTTCATTGCTCTCCTTGCCGAGAACGCGCGTTACCCCGTCGACAACCCGGCGACCCATCTCGAGCTCACCATGGTACATGAGGCGATGCTTCTGGAACATTCCGGCAAAGGGCTCGCGCTCATGGAATGGTCGGCGTCGAACAAGCTGCTCATATTCACCGCGATATTCGTGAACGTGTTCCTGCCGTGGGGTTCCCCGACGAGCCCTGGCCTCGCCGCCCTGTTCGTCGGCGCGATATGGTTCGCGCTCAAAACGCTTGCCGTCCTCGCGGGCATCGCATGCATCGAATCGGGCATGGCGAAGTTCCGGATATTCCGCGTTCCCGACCTCCTTTTCACGTCGTTCGTCCTGAGTGTGATCGCCATCGTCCTTACCGTATGATATTCGGTCTCGACATACTCACGGTCTGCGCGAGCCTCGTCTTTTTGCTCGCGCTCCTGATGAACCTCGTTCGCAAGAATACGACCTTAATATCGCTCTACGTCATCCAATCGGTCGCCATCGCGGCAGCGCTCGCGGTCCTGGGCGGTACCGATGGCGAGACGGGATTGGTGTACGCCGCGCTCCTGACGCTCGCGGTCAAAGGCGTCATAGCGCCGACCTTCCTCTATCGTCTCATTAGCAAATATTCCGGGCATTTTTCCGCAGCATCCTACCTCTCGATGCCGCCAACGCTCGTCGGCCTCGCCTGCATGACCGCATTCTCCTTCCTCCTGGCGCCGCACCTTCCCTTTGCCGGCGTGAGCGCGGTCCCGCTCCTGTTCGCTGGCATATTCAGCGCGCTATTCCTCATGATCAATCGACGCGGTGCGCTCTCAGCCGTGGTCGGGGTACTCGCGCTTGAGAACGCGGCCGTGCTGCTCTCTTCGACCCTTGGAGCGGTACATACCTTCGCGCTCGAATTCACGATCGCGTTCGATATCGCGGTATGGGTCGCCATCGCCACGGCATTCCTTCACATGATGCACCGCCAGTTCGGTATCGTCGACACCGACACGCGCCTCATATCGCGCCTCACGGAAGAATAACGTATGATCATCTACCTTCTCCTCATCGCACCGCTCGTTGCCGCCGCCCTCACCGCCCTCATGCCGCGCGGGAAGAAGTGGCTCATCGAGTATGGCGCGCTCGGCGCGGCCTGCGTTGAACTACTCATGGCCTGCATGATCGTCGCGGGCGTACTTGCGCACGGTGTCGTCAGAGCCTCTGCAGTGTTCGAGGCCGACGCGCTCGGCGCGTTCGTCGTGCTCTTCGTTTCCGTCGTCGGGCTCGCGGCGGCGATGCACTCGATCGGCCACTTGCGCGAGGAGATGCGGAAGCAGATCGTCGGGTTCAGCCGCGTCCGACAATACTTCGTGCTTTTTCATCTCTTTTTCTTCGCCATGCTCGCTGCGGCGGTGACCGCAAGCCCCGTCCTGATGTGGGCGGCGATCGAGGCCACGACGCTCGCCTCTGCGTTCCTCGTTACCTTCTACAACAAGTCCTCAGCGCTGGAGGCAGGCTGGAAATTCCTCATCATCAATTCAGTCGGACTGCTGCTCGGCTTCTTGGGGACCTTGCTATTCCTTTCGGCTGCGGGCAGCGCGGGCGCGTCCGGCGCGTTCGTCACGTGGCACACGCTGCTCGGACTCTCGCCAGCGCTTAATCCCCTGCTCGTCAAGATCGCGTTCGTGTTCATCCTCGTAGGGTTCGGCACCAAAACCGGGTTCGTACCGATGCACACCTGGCTTCCCGACGCGCACTCAAAAGCTCCCATCCCGATCTCCGCGCTCCTCTCGGGCGTTCTCCTCAATATCGCGCTCATCGGTATCCTGCGTTTCCGTGCGGTCGTTGATACCGTGGTCGACCCCTCGTTCTCATCGCATCTCCTGATCGGCTTCGGCGTCCTGTCCCTCGTCGTGGCCTCGTTCATCATCTACGCGCAGAAGAATTACAAGCGTCTTCTCGCCTACTCATCGATCGAGCACATGGGCATCATCGCGATCGGTTTCGGCATCGGAGGCCCAGGCACGGTGTTCGCGATCTTCCATCTTCTCTACCACGCGCTTCTCAAGCCGATCCTGTTCTTCTCGGCGGGCAACTTCTTTCTCAAGTATAGCTCTACGAAGATCGCGCGAGTGCGCGGCGCCCTGACAGCAATTCCGGTATCCGCCACGCTCTTCTTCGTCGCATTGTTGGCCGTGGCGGGGACCCCTCCCTCAGGCATGTTCTTCACGGAACTCGGTATCCTGAGCGCGGGTGCGCGGACCTACCCCTATCTCATACCCTTCGTGCTCGCAGCGCTTCTCATCAGCTTTGCCGGATTCATCAAGCAAGGGAGCGCCATGTTGTTCGGCGAGGCGCCCGCCGAAATCGCGAAAGGCGAGGCGAATAGCTGGACCATCGCCTCGATCGTATTCCTCTTCCTCGTATTCGCGACGATCAGTATCATGGTCCCATTCCCACTTTATGAGCTCGTGCAACACGCCGCGTCACTCGTCAGTTGATATGAACGACCAACACATCATCCAACGCTACTTGTCCGATCGCATCCCGGAGCGCAGCGGCAACACCCTCGTGGTGCGCGCGGAAGCGCACGAACTCACCGACCTGTTCCGAACGCTCATTGACGCGCTTCCGTTCATCTCGATGTTCGCGACCGACGAGTACGGCTCGTTCAGTATTCGGTACGTGTTCGGCGTTCCGCACGAAAACGCGTTCATCGTCGTGCTGCTCCCGCTTTCCGGCACCGCGTTCCCGTCGCTCGCCCGCGAATTCCCCTGCACCGCCCTCTACGAGCGGCTTTGCATGACCATGTTCGGTCTCACGGCCGAAGGACACCCGGATCCGCGCACCGTCACCCTGCACGAAGAGAACTGGCCGCGCGACACGTACCCGATGCGTACATCGTTCGAATGGAACACCCGCGTACCCATGCGGGGATCAGGCACGTACCGCTTCCATGAGGTCAGCGGTGAGGGCATCTACGAGATACCGGTCGGCCCGGTGCATGCTGGCATCATCGAACCGGGCAATTTCCGCTTCAGCGTCGCGGGCGAGGAGATCATCGCGCTCGAAGCGCGTTTGGGCTGGGTGCACAAAGGCACCGAAAAGCTCTTCGAGCATCTCGCCATGAGCCAACACCCGGCACTCGCGGAGCATGTTTCCGGCGACAGCTCTTTCGCGCATTCGCTCGCATACTGTCAAGCGATCGAAGTCTTAACGGGCACCGCGGTACCGGAGCGCGCACGCTACCTGCGCACCGTATTCGGCGAGCTGGAGCGGCTGACCATGCACCTATTCGATATCGGGAACATCTGCGGCAACGGGACCGGATTTACGTTCATGGCGACGCAGGGGTTCCGCATGACCGAAGAACTGCGTCGCCTTTCGCAGCGGCTCGCGGGGAACCGTTTCTGGCGATCGATCAACCTGCCCGGCGGTGTCACCAAAGACATCTCCGCCGACGATGCGCGACAGCTCACGACGTTCCTCGGCGCACTCAAGGAGGATTTCGCCGACATGATGAACGTCGCCGACCAGAGCGCTTCCCTCGCGAATCGCTTGCAGGGCACCGGCACCCTCTCGCGCGTCGTCGCGCAAGAGAACCACGCAACAGGCGTAGCCGCGCGCTGCGTGGGGATCGAGAAGGACGTCCGGGTCGAATATCCCTACGCCGCGTACGATTCGCTCAAGCCGGACGTCGTAACGGAACAGGCGGGCGACGTCGACGCACGCGTCAAGGTGCGCGTGCGCGAGGTCTATGAATCGATCCGGCTTATCGTCTTGGCGCTTGAGCGCCTGCCACGAGGCCCTCTCGCCACCACAATCCGCACGCTGCCGAGCAAGGGCATGGCGGTCGGTCTCACGGAAAGCTGGCGCGGAGAGATCGCCTACGCGGTCATCACCGACGACCAAGGGGCGATCGCGCGGGTCGCTGTCCGAGACCCGTCATTCGTGCATTGGCAGCTTTTCCCGCATATGGTAGGACGCGACATGGTGCCTGATTTCCCTCTCATAAACAAAAGTCTCAACCTTTCGTATACTGGTAACGACCTGTAGGGCTAAACCCGCAGACATGGTTCTCGGACACTCCTGGCACGAGCGAATCATCGGAAATGCCGTATACTTGTCGCATGAAGCGGCAATCGATATTCGGGCTCGCCGTGCTCGTCTTCTTCATTTTCGGCGGCGTGTGGTATGCGTTTACGTACCCTGCGCAAATCACCGGCCTCCTAGCCGGCAACTCTTCAGGCGGCGCGCCAAGCGGCGCGAGCCAACCATCGCAGCCGACCGTGCAGTCCGGCGTGCCGCTGGTGAACGGCAATGGCCAGAACATCGGCGGCAATCTCACGCTTGGCATATACGACGACCCGCGTCTCGGTGCCTATCTTACCGGCTACACCGGCAACGCGGTGTACACCTTCGCCCGCGATCAGGTCGGCACCTCCACCTGCTACGGCACGTGCGCGCAGCTATGGCCGCCATACACCGTTTCCGGCACGTTGCAGTTCAACCTTCAGCCCGGCGTGAACCAAACACTCGTCGGTACGATCACGCGTACGGATAACACCGAGCAACTCACCTACCGCGGCCTCCCGCTCTACTTCTATGCACCCGACCAGAGCGCCTCCCAAGCAAAAGGCCAAGGCGTGGGCGGCCTGTGGTACGTCGTGACTCCGTAGAGTCGTTTAATAACTCTTGAGCTGTTTCGCTCGCTCGTGGAAACGGATGCGCTCGAGGGCCTTCGCCTCGATCTGACGGATGCGTTCGCGGGTGACGCCGAACTCGCGGCCCACCTCTTCGAGCGTGTAGCAGACGCCGTCGTCGGTGAGGCCGTTGCGCATTTCCAATATCTTGCGCTCCTTCGGTGAAAGCTCATCGAGAATCTCCATCATCTGTTCGTTGAGAATGCGGCGCGAGGCGTCCTGATCGGGAGAAGCGATCGTGTCATCGGCGATGAAGCTGCCGAGGGTTGAGCGCTCGTCGTCGTCTTCCCCCACAGGACTCTCGAGTGAGACGGTATCCTGATTGATCTTCTGGATGGTGTAAATCTTCTCCACCTCGATTCCCATCTCCGCCGCTATCTCCTCCGGCAGCGGATCGCGGCCGAGGTGTTGCGAAAGCTCGCGCACTTTCTGTTTGTATTTGGCGATGGTCTCCACCATGTGGACCGGGATGCGGATAGTGCGCGATTGGTCGGCGAGCGCGCGGGTGATCGCCTGGCGGATCCACCAGGTCGCGTAGGTCGAGAACTTGTAGCCCTTGGTGTAGTCGAACTTGTCGACCGCCTTGAAGAGGCCGAGGTTGCCCTCCTGAATGAGATCGAGGAGCGTGAGGTCGGGCGAGCGGTTCACGTATTTCTTCGCGATCGAGACGACGAGGCGGAGGTTGCTGCGCGCGAGGATGCTGCGCGCCTCGTCGTCGCCTTCCACGATGCGCTTGGCGAGCTCCTTTTCCTGCTCGCCATTCAAGAGCGGATACTGGCCGATCTCGCGGAGGTACATCTGCACGGAGTCGAACGAGGTGTCGGCACGGCGATGCTGGAGCTTTTTGCTCGCGAGCACGGTCTCGGCCGAAGTATCCTCGAGCATGCCTCCGCCTTCGAGCACGTCGATGCCGGCGGAGGAGAAACGTTCGTACATCTCTTCGAGCAAGAGCACGTTATCCTCGATAGTCGGGAATTCGCGGAGTATCTCGTCGTAGGTGACGTAGCCGCGCTCGCGGCCGAGCTTTATCAGCGCTTCTACCTTCGCTTGCGCTTTGCCGGGCGGAATGAGGCTTTTCATCGGTTTGCCGCTTGCGCCTCGCGCGGTCTTCGTTGCGGTACTCTTTTTCGAGAGTATCGCGCGCACGACTTTCCCGCGCTTGCTCTTGCGAATCGCTTTTTTGGCCGCATGACGCGTTCGTGAAGCGCCCGCGCGCCTTGCCGTTTTTTTCGTCTTATGATTTTTCGACTTTTGCTTCGCCATAGATATCCACAGGCCCCGAGTACAGAATCCGCCCGGAACGGGCGTTCCTGTACCCTCTTCTACCCTAAAATGGCTCTATTTCTTTCAAAAACAGGCATTTGAGGGGCAAGGTGGACAAGTTTACACGGTATCGTGTAATTGTGCAATTTTCGTTGTCAACAGTTTATGCACAGAAATGAGGCGCTCGATCTCGGCCTCGTCGTGCTCGTTTTCGGCCTTTTTGAGCGCGACGGCGGTCTGTGAGAGCTCGCGCGCGGCACGATCCTTCGCGAGAAAGCGCAGGAGCGTATTCGCTTCGCGAGAAAGCGACGTGCTCGCGCCGAAAAGCCATTCGGCCTCGAAACGGAGTGCTTCTTGCTCGCTCTTATCAAGCGCCCGCATCGCGGCGAGCACCTTCTCGCCGATCACCTCCGTCATATCCTGCTCGAACGTCGCGAGATCAATCTGCGGCTCTCGTAGCGAGCGCTGCCAGAGCAAGAGCGCGAACGCTTGCTTCTCTCTGCTGTGGCCGTTCGCTGGCGCGGCTGCGGCTCGCGTGGCGCTCGGCGCCGGAGCGGTCGATGCGGATCCCGGGCCGTCCGCAGGCGCGACTGGAACGTTCGCGAACGCCTCAATTACCGCGCGTTCGGACACGCCGAGACGTCCTGCAATCACGCGCAAGTATTGCTCGCGTGCGATAGGGCTGCGCACCTCGGAGAGAAACGGCAGCACGATCGCTTCCACGGAGCGCCGAAAGCCATCGGACCCCTTCGCGTGCACCTCGAGCACGTCGAGCAAAAAGACGATGATGTCCTTCGAGCCCTTGACCGCTTGTCTCCAGGCATCCGCGCCCTCCGTACGAATGAAGTCGGCCGGATCGAGGCCGTCGGGAAGCTGCACGACCTTCACGTTGAGGCCGCCATGGAGCGCTGCGCGAGCCGCCTTGCTGGCAGCCTTGATCCCGGCTTCATCGGCGTCAAGCGCGACGACAAGATTGTCGGTAAATCGGCGGATGAGCGCGGCATGCTCAGGCGTAAAGGCGGTGCCTGAGGCCGCGACCGTATTCTCCCACCCCGCCTGATACGAAGCGAGCAGGTCCATTTGCCCTTCCACAAGAACGGCGCAGTGGAGCTTGCGCATCACCTGCTTCGCCCGGTCGAAACCGTACAGGATGCGGGATTTGTGAAAGAGCGGCGTCTCAGGTGAATTGAGGTACTTAGGCGCCTCTGGAGAAGCGCGCGGACCGAAGCTCCGGCCCGAGAAACCGACCACGCGCCCGGCGCTGTCGGCGATAGGAAAGATGATGCGGTTGCGGAACTTATCGACGATCCGCCCGCTGCTGGGCGATCCGCTCGCCGGCCTCGCGATGCCCGCCTCCAGAAGCTCTTTGTCCGTGAATTTCTTCTGTATAAGGTGATCCGCCAAATCGCTCCAGCGATCGCCCGCGAGCCCGAGCCGGAACGCTTTGATGGTCGCCTCGTTCAAACCGCGTTCCGCGAGGTATTGCTTGGCCTCGGCTGACAAGTGTGACGCGTAGAAAATGGCCGCCGCTTCCAGAAGCTCGAAGAGCCGATCACGTTCATCTTTTTGTTCGCGGCCGCCCCGCTCGTACACGAGATCGACACCCGCTTTCTCTGCGAGCACCTTGAGCGCGCCCTTGAAATCGAGCCCTTCGATTTGCTGTACAAATGTAAAGATGTCACCGCCGACGCCGCATCCGAAGCAGTGGTATGTGCCGCGTTCGAGCGATACGAAGAACGACGGCGTCTTTTCCGCGTGGAACGGGCAGCGCGCCCGCATCGCGGTACCGCTGCGCTCCAGCTTCACATACTGCGACACGACATCGGTGATGGAAAGCCTGTCCTTTATTTGCTGTACGGTATCGCCTGCCATGACAGCATTATGCGCTCATCGGATATAAAATGGAAACTCGGCGCACCCTATGGCCCTACTGCGAAAGGTGATACACTGTCGTCTCGATCTTTCAAACGTGAAGGGAGGAGCGCGGTGACACCGCTCATAGCGAACGATGGCAGGCGTCCGGGGACGGAAGGTGTCGCACTAATACTCACCAATCCCCTTGGCCAGATCCTTACGCTCAAAGAACTCGGATGCAAGCCGCAGATCGGAAAATGCGCCGGAATGCGCTCGATCCCGATGGAAACGATAGAGCGCCGGGAAAGCCGCGCAGAAGCGTTGTGGCGCCTCGTACACGAGGAGCTGTGCGGGCTCAATGTTGAGCTCGACCCCGCTCCGCGCGGGATGTATTGGGTAACGCCAACGGTCGCCGCCACGCTCTACTGCGGCCGCGCGCCGGCGCTCGATCTGCCAACGCAAGGCTGTGACGAGGATGTCACCGAACATCGCTGGGAAGATCCCCGCGCTGCCATGACACAGTGGTTGCGTCTGGGCGCGATCGACATGATTCGGGATTTTCTTTCCGGGATCGAGTGGATCGAGCGTCACGCATGCGAACCCGTAGCGGCCAGCCTCCAGGCTCATCTTGCACGCGCATCGTGAGGGAATCCCCACGGAGCGCGTGTTTTTTATAACGTGATCAGCGTTCCCATCGACTTACCCCGCAGCGCATCGGAAAGATATCCCGTCCGCAAGGCATTGAATATGCAAACCCTGCGGCCGCGCAGCGGCAAGAGCGCTGCAAGCTTGCCGGTCATGGCGCCGGTCACGTCATGTTCGTGGCTCTTCGCTGGTACGGCGAGGGCACGGAGCGTCCCGCGATCGACCCGCGCAAGCGGGCGTTCGTCTCGGCGCGGCGGGTAATGCCGATACACGCCGTCCACGTCGGTCGCGAGCAAGATCCGATCGCTTCTGAAATGCTTCGCGAGCGGCGCAACGAGCGCGTCGGCCGAGGCAATGGCGATGCGCACGCCGTCCTCGATCACGACGTCTCCCGCGAGCATCGGTACTCCACCATTCGCGAGTATCGTCCCGATGTGGCCGTAATCGTCGAGCACGACACTGCCATGAACCTTCCGCGCGAGAGCGCTTGTTCTGAGCGGTACGGCAGGCACGCCCGCTCGCGCAAGAACAACGCTCAAACGCTCGCTGAGCGCTTGCACCGACGCGCTCGTGCGATCCGCGTCTTTAAGCGCGCCCGCGTCGAGCATGCGGCCTTCGAGGCGATATCGGCGCGCGAGCGGATGGCCGAACGAACCTGCTCCGTGCAAAAGTATGAGGTGCGGCCGTTCCGCCTTGTACCAACGCGCCAATTCCTCGGCAAGCCGTTCCACGACGTTCGACGCGAACGCCGGCTTGTCGCTCCTCTTGTGCGTGATCACGCTGCCACCGAGCTTTAGGATGACGAGGCGCGCCATTGGCGCATTATGCTCCAAGCGTGCCGAAAGAAAAGCCGACGGCACATACCGAACAAGCCATCGGCGCGCCGGTCGATGGCCTGCTCGCATGCGTCGCGGGATGGGCGTTACGCGGTCGCGCGCTCGTCCGCCGACGCTTCGACGGGCATCGAGACGGCGAGTTCGCCCTCCATCTCTTCGACGAGCGCGTGCTTCTTGCTCCCTTTGAAACCAGTGCCCGCAGGAATGAGGCGGCCGATGATGACATTCTCCTTGAGGCCGATCAAACGATCCACCGCTCCTCCGACCGCAGCCTCGGCGAGTTTGCGCGGCGTGTTCTGGAAGGAAATGGCCGAGAGGAACGAGGCGCGCGTGAGCGAGACCTCGGTGATGCCGAGCAAGAGCTGCTTGCCCTTAGCGGGTTCGTTGCCTGCATCTTTCGCCTCCTTGTTGATCCGCTCGAACTCGAAGTCGGCGACGATCTCGCCGGCGGAGATGCCGGTGTCGCCCGAATTCGTGACGGAAACGCGAGAGAACATTTGCTTAACGATGACCTCGAGGTGCTTGCGCGCCGTCGAGACGCCTTGCAGCTCGTAGATGCGAGTGATCTCGTTGATGATGTACTCCTGCGAACGCTCCTTGCCAGCGAGCAAGAAGAACTCGTCGAGGTCGGCCGAGCCGTCCGTGAGGAATTGGCCCTTCTCGATCTTGTCGCCCGCCTTCACCTGGATGGTGCGGAGCGGATGCACGCGGTATTCTGATTCTTTTTTGGCAGCGCGCGCCGTCTTGCCGACGGAGCCGCCGTCGGGGACGACCATAATGACGCTCTCTTGGCCGTCCTTGGCAATGTCGGCGATCACGCCTGAAACGCGTGCGATCGTTGCCGGGAGTTTGGGCTGCCGCGTCTCGAACACCTCCTCAACGCGCGGCAAACCCATGGTGATGTCGCCGCCCGCAGTCGCGACGCCTCCGGTGTGGAAGGTACGCATCGTGAGCTGCGTGCCCGGCTCGCCGATCGCCTGCGCGGCAATGACGCCGACGGCTTCGCCGATGTCGACGAGCTCGCCCGTCGTCAGGTCCATACCGTAGCACTTCTGGCAGACACCGCGTGCGACCTTGCAGGTCATGGGCGAACGCACCGTGACCGACATAATGCTCGCGTCCTGTTCGATGGCGCGGGCATCGTCGCGACCCAAGAGGTGATTGCGTTTGAACGCGCCTGCCTCTTCGGCGAGGACGCGGCCCGCGATTCGGTCGGCGAAACTGCCGCCGATGTTCTCCTTGCCGGGGCGGTTGATGATGACGCCCTCCTTGGTGCCGCAATCATCCTCGAGCACGACCACGTCGTGCGCCACGTCGAAGAGACGGCGCGTGAGGTAGCCGGCGCGCGCGGTGTTGAGCGCGGTGTCGGCCAAGCCCTTGCGGGCGCCGTGCGTGGAGATGAAGTACTCGATCGGCGTGAGCCCCTCTTTGAGAGACGACGTGATGGGGAATTCGATGATCTCGCCGCGCGGGTTGGTGATGAGACCCTTCATACCCACCATTTGGTGCAGCTGGACGACGCTGCCGCGAGCGCCGGAGGTTATCATGTCGTGCACCGGACCGGTCTTGTCGAGCGAGTCGACCACGCCTTTGCGCAGTTCGTTGGAAATCTTGCCCCAGATCTCGATGGTCGCGCGGCGGCGCTCATCTTCGGTGAGGAGGCCTTGGTTGTAGTTGTCGAGCTCCTTGGCGGCTTGCTCGCGGCCCTCCGCGACCATCGCCTCCTTCTGCTGCGGTACGACGACGTCGGAGATCGACCACGTGATGCCCGCGTAGGTGGCGTAGCGAAAGCCGAACGCCTTTATCTTGTCGAGGATCGCGGGGATTCCGTCGAGCGAGTAGTGCGTGACGAGGTCCTGCACCAGACGCTGCATGCGCTTGTTGGTGATCTCTTCGTTGATGAACGGGAAATCGTTTGGCAAGACGGAGTTGAAGAGCAATCGTCCGACGGTCGTCTCGAAGACCTTCCCTCCGTACTGCGCGTACTTTTGGTTCTCGGTCGGCAGTACGCGCACCTTCGCGCGGATGTCGATCGCGCCGAAATCGAACGCGGTGATCGCCGCGTTGGTCGACGGGAACGAGCTGCCCTCGCCCTTGGCGCCGTCGACCGACTTGGTCATCCAGTAGCAGCCCAGGACGATGTCGAGGAGCTTTGAAGCGACGACCACGTCGCCGGAGCCAGGCTTCAAGACGTTCTTGTTGGCTGACATGATCTTCGCGGCTTCGAGCTGCGCCGCTTCGGAGAGCGGCACGTGCACGGCCATCGCGTCACCGTCGAAGTCGGCGTTGTAGGCCGGGCATACGAGCGGGTGCACCTGGATGGCGTTGCCCTCGATGAGCACGGGGCGGAACGCCTGGATGGATTGGCGGTGGAGAGTCGGCGCGCGGTTCAAGAGCACGTGTTTGCCCTTGATAGCTTCCTCAAGGATAGGCCACACTTCCGGCGCCTCATCCTCGATGAGACGGCCGGCACCGCGGATGTTGTACGCGAGTTCGCGGGCCAAGAGCCCCTGGATGACGAACGGACGGAACAGCTCGAGCACCATGTGCTTCGGCAGACCGCACTCGTCGAGCGCGAGCTCCGGACCGACGACGATGACGGAACGGCCCGAGTAGTCGACGCGCTTGCCGAGCAGATTCTGGCGGAGGTAGCCGTGCTTGCCCTTGAGGTAGTCGGCAAGCGATTTGAGCGCGCGGCGGCGGCCGCCCAGTATTCCAAGCACGCCTGCGCCGCGACGCATGGAGTTGTCCAAGAGCGCGTCCACCGCTTCCTGAAGGATGCGCTTCTCATTGCGCAATATGACCTCCGGCGCGTGGATAGCGAGGAGGCGCTTCAGGCGGTTGTTGCGGTTGATGACGCGGCGGTAGAGGTCGTTGAGGTCGGAGCTCGCGTGGCGGCCGCCTTCAAGCGCGACCATGGGGCGCAGCGCGGGCGGCACGACAGGCAGCCGCGTGAGGAACATCCACTCGGGGCGAATACCGGAGCGCTGCAGACTCTCGGCGAGCGCGAGGCGCTTGCGGAGCTTGTCCTTCTCGGCGGCGCCGGCTTTCTCGTAGGCCTCGCGGACCTTCGTAATGAAGGTGCCGATATCGATCTGCTTCAGGATGTTGTAGAGCGCTTCCGCTCCGATGGAGGCGCGGAACATCGCGCCGTACTTCACGGCAAAGAGGTGGTACGCGGCTTCATCAAGCACAACGCCTTCACGGATGGATTCGATCTCTTTCTTCGCCTTCACCGCCTTGTCCTTGAGCTCGGTCTTGACCTCGGCGTTTGCGGCCGATTTGGTCTTTTGCTGGAGTTCGGATTCGAGGTCCTTCAAGAGCTGCTTGCGCACCTCCTCATCGAGGTGGGTCACGATGTATCCCGCGAAGTACACGACCTTCTCGACTTCGGCGGCGGAGAGACCCAGCATGAGGGCGATGCGCGAGGGTATACCGCGGAGGAACCAGATGTGCGAGACCGGGGTCGCGAGATCGATGTGCCCCATGCGCTCGCGGCGCACGATAGCGCGCGTGATCTCCACGCCGCACTTCTCGCACACGATGCCGCGGAAGCGGATGCCGCGATATTTGCCGCAGTAGCATTCGTAATCCTTCTCGGGACCGAACACACGCTCGTCGAAAAGGCCGTTCTTCTCGGGACGCTGCGTGCGGTAGTTGATGGTTTCCGGCTTCGTGATCTCGCCGTGCGACCACTCTTCGATACGATCAGGAGAGGCCAATCGCATCGCGACAGCTTCGAAGTCCTGCGGAATGATGTCTTTCTTTTTCATAGAAGTAGTGCGGTAGCGATTAGTCGTTGGTAATAGCGCCGTCCCTGAACTCAATGTCGATGCCCAAACCGCGCAGGTGTCGCACGAGGACGTTGAAGGTCGCCGGCGTGTTGGTCTCCTGGATGCGCTTGCCGGAAACGATTGCGTCGAAGGCGGCCGAGCGGCCGAGAATGTCGTCAGATTTGATGGTGAGGATCTCGCGGAGCGAGTGCGCCGCACCGTACCCGAGGAATGCCCAGACTTCCATTTCGCCAACGCGCTGACCGCCGTTCTGCGCCTTACCGCCGAGCGGCTGTTGTGTCGTGAGCGAGTACGGGCCGATGGAACGCATGTGGATCTTGTCCTCGACCATGTGGTGGAGCTTCAGCATGTACATGACGCCGACCGAGACCGGCTGCGCGAAGGGCTCGCCGGTGCGGCCGTCGAAAAGCACGCGCTTACCGCTCTCATTGAGACCTGCGCTCTGCAATTCATTGCGAATCTCCTCTTCGGTCGCGCCCGAGAACGATGGGACGACCGCCTGGTACCCCAAGCTCTCGGCGGCAAGACCGAGGTGCAGTTCGAGGATCTGTCCGAGGTTCATGCGCGACGGCACGCCGAGCGGCGTGAGGATGATGTCCACCGGGTTTCCGTCTTCGTCATAGGGCATATCCTCTTCCGGCAAGACGCGCGAGATGACGCCCTTGTTGCCGTGGCGGCCGGCGAGCTTGTCGCCTACCGACACGGTGCGCAGCTGCGCAACCTCGACGTGCACGCGCTTGATGACGCCGCTCTCGAGACTGTCGCCCTGCTCGCGGGAAAATACCTTCACGCCGACGACGCGTCCGCGCTTGCCTCCCTCCATGCGGAGCGAGGTGTCCTTCACGTCCTTGGCTTTCTCACCGAAAATAGCGTGCAAGAGGCGCTCTTCGGGCGTGAGCTGGGTCTCGCCTTTCGGCGTGACCTTGCCGACGAGGATGTCGCCGGGGCGGACCTCAGCGCCGATGCGTATCACGCCATCCTCATCGAGGTTGCGGAGCTTGAATTCTGAGACATTGGGAATGTCGTGCGTGGTCACCTCAGGACCGAGCTTCGTGTCTCGGACGACGCAGATGAATTCCTCCATGTGGATAGAGGTAAAGCGCGCTTCTTTGGCGAGGCGCTCGGAGATGACGATGGCATCTTCGTAGTTGTTGCCGAACCACGGCAAGAACGCGACGCGCACGTTCTGTCCGATCGCGAGCTGGCCGCCGACCGAGGTCGAGGTGTCGGCGAGCACGGCGCCCTTCTTGACGATCTCGCCTACCGACACGAGCGGACGCTGATGGAACGTGGTGAATCCGTTGGAACGAGAGAAATTGACGAGCTTGTACTCCTTGGTTTTCCCATCGCCCTGCTTGATCTTTATGGTCTGCGCGTCGGCATAGGTCACCTCGCCCGCCTCAGCGGCGATGACGAGACGCCCGGAATCGCGCGCTGCGGCACTCTCGACGCCGGTCGCGACGACCGGGGCTTCCGGAGACACGAGCGGCACGGCTTGTTTCTGCATGTTGGAACCCATGAGCGCACGGTTGGCGTCGTCATTCTCGACGAACGGAATGAGCGAGGTCGCCACCGAGAACGGCTGGTTGGTCGCCACCTCGATGAAATCCACCTGCTCGCGCTTCACGAGGGTCGGACTACCGCCCATGCGGACCTCGACCTGCTTCTCGCTGATGCGCCCGCTCTCGTCGCGAGCGACGGCGGCATGCGCGATCGCGTACTGTTCTTCCTCGAGAGCGTTCAAATACGCGATCTCTTTGGTGATGACGCCCTTATCGACTTTGGCGTACGGTGTCTCAATGATGCCGAACTCATTGGGCCGCGCGTAAAGTGACATGTGGAGCACGAGGCCGATGTTCTTCCCTTCCGGTGTGTGGATCGGGCAGACGCGGCCGTAGTGCGAGGAGTGTACGTCGCGCACCTCGAGACCGGCGCGTTCGCTCGTGAGACCGCCCCGGCCGAGGGTCGAAAGCGTACGGAGGTGCTCGATCTCATCAAGGATGTTGTACTGCTGCATGAGCTGCGAGAGCTGATCGGTCGTGAAGAACTCGCGTATCGCGGCCTGGAACGGGCGCGGGTTGATGAACGAGACCGGGGTCGAGGTCTCGGCGTCCACCATCGCCATGCGGTCTTGGATGTTGCGCTTCATGCGCGAAAGTCCCACGCGCATACGGCCCTCTAGGAGTTCGCCCGCGAAACGGACGCGGCGGAACCCGAGGTGATCGATATCGTCCGGCTCTGCGGCTGGGTCGTTGTTAAGCTCGACAATATGGGTCACGATGCGTACGAGATCCTCGAGCATCAAGGTCGCGTTCTGCAAGTGCTTCTCGTCCATCGGGAGTTTGAAGCGACGATTGAAATGGAAGCGGCCAACCTTGGAGAAGTCGTAGCGCTCTGCAGAGAGGATCGCCTGCACGTGCGCGCGGGCGCTCTCCGGGGTCGCTATATCACCGTCGCGCAATCGACGGTAGATCTCGACGTACGCTTCTTCGGCCGTATGCGCGTGGTCATGCGATATAGTCATCGCGATGGCGTCATGCACCGGGCCGCTCTTCTCGAAACGACCGAGCATCTCCTTGTCAGTCGTGAGACCGAGCACACGAAGAAGCGAGGTGACCGGAAAGCGGCGTTTGCGGTCGATTTTCACGTAGATGGCGCCATCCGGATCGGATTCGATCTCAATCCACACGCCACGAGCCGGAATGATCTTGGCTGCGAAGAAGGACTTGCCCTTGTGCGGTACGTCCTCGAAAAAGACGCCGTACGAGCGAGCGAGTTGCGGTACGACAATACGCTCAACGCCGTTCATGATGAAAGTGCCGTGCGCGGTCATCCACGGGAAATCCGCAAGGAAAATCTCTTGTTCTTTCTTCTCGCCTGTCGTCTTATTCTTGAGCTCCATGACAATCGAGAGCGGCGACTCGTAGGTCTTCATGTGCGACTTGGCGTAGTGCTCATCCCAGCGAAGATCGCCAAATGCGAACTTCTTGAGCGTGAGCTCGAATTTCTTGCCCGAATGATCGATGATCGGAGAGAATTCCTTGAACACGCGCTCCGCGCCAGTCTCCACGAAATCGCGAAACGACGCGATCTGACTCTCGACGAGCGAGGGCATCTTCACCAGCGGCTCCTGGTGACGCCCGAAATACTTCTGCGGCCGCACTTTAGTCTTCGCCATGACTACAACAAGCTACCCGAACGGTACTCGCGTCCCGATCGGTATGGATCCTATAAATTTTTGTATGCAAACCCCGTGTCTTTCAACGGAACCGTCTTGCAAAAGCGCATCGCAACTCTTCAAAGGCTCCCTGCAAAAGTAGGGGCACTATATATGCAATCTCATGTGGAGTCAAACGTA
>JAJXVV010000009.1 GCA_021781955.1 bacterium
GCAAATCCGAAAAGCAAGGAACATTTTTCTTTGGTGTCCGCCGAGTCCGCGAGGCGGTGGCGGGGCGTCCTCATTCTTGGGGGTTCTCCGCAAAATGGGTTCTAACTTTTTCAAACAAACACCACCATTTCGCGAACGGTTGCCTAATAGGGGCGCTGCTTTTCCATCTCCGCCGAGTACTTGCCCTGCGAGGCGAGCGAGCACATCTTCGCGCGGAAGAGAAGCGTTTCTTGCGCTTTTATGACGTTGGCGCTCGGGTTCTGCGCCCAGAGTTTGAGGACGGGATTCTGTATCGCGCGCGAGTACGAGAAGGTCAGCGGCCATGGCGTCTTTCCGATCCTGTTCATCTCGTCGAGATTCTCGGTCGCCTGCTCGTCGCCTTGCCCGCCGGAGAGGAAGACGACCCCCGCGAGCGCCGCCGGTACGCTCTCTTTGAGACAGCGCACGGTGTACTCGGCGACCTCCTTCGGCGTCGATTGCTTGGCGGCCTTCTTGCCCGCAATGACCATGCTCGCTTTGAGAATCATGCCTTCGAGCAGCACGTCCTGCCCCGCGAGCTCGTCGAACGTGCTCTTGAGCGTCGAGGCGGTCGCCTCACGGCAGCGCTCTATCGTGTGATCGCCCTCTATGAGCACCTCCGGTTCGACTATCGGCACGATACCGGCTTCCTGGCAGAGCGCCGCATAGCGGGCCATCGCATGCGCGTTGGCACGGATACATGCCATGCTGGGAATGTCCTTCCCGATCTCGATGACCGCGCGCCACTTGGCGAATTTGGCGCCGAGCGCGACGTATTCGGCCAAACGATCACGGAGGCCGTCGAGTCCTTCGGTCACCTTCTCGCCCGGATGAAGGGCGAGTTCCTTGGCTCCCAGGTCCACCTTGATGCCCGGCAGCATGCCCTTCTCCGCTAAGACCTCGGAGAACGGCTCGCCGGATGCGGTGGATTGGCGGATAGTTTCGTCATAAAAGATGATGCCGCTCACGTAATCTTCAAGGTGGGGCGCGGTGACGATAACCTCACGATAGGCGCGACGATTATCTTCGATGCACGGCACGCCGACCGCATCGAAGCGTTTCTGGCACGTTGCGGTGCTCTCGTCGGCGGCGATGATGCCTTTGCCGAGTGCGACCACCTGCTTTGCGACCCTCATAAGTTCTGTGGCGTGCTCCATAGCGGGAAAGATGATTGGTATCACTAGATTGTCTTCAAATCCGGCCCGAGCGCAAGCGCCGCGAGCACTTCGTCGTGGACAAGTCCGTTACTGCACACTTGGCCGCGCATCGGCTCGTCGAATCGCCCCGGTATCGCGCCGTAGAGATCGGTGACCCGGCCGCCCGCTTCTTCGACGATGATCTTCGCAGGCGTCATGTCGTGCGCCGAGACGCCGCCGAAGACGCTCGCGGAAAACTCTCCGCAGGAAACGAGCGCCGAGACGTAGTGAATGGAAAGTCCGCTTACCATCGAGGCGCCCTTTTGGTAGAGCACATCCATGACCGGGAACAGGTTCTTGAGCGTGCGGGTCTTACCGAGACCAACGAGCGTCTTTGTGAGCGATACCGCCGGCGAGACCCGTATCGGCAAGCCGTTCAGGAACGCTCCCTTTCCCTTTTCGGCATAAAACGTGCGTTCCTCGAACGGGTCGTGAACGAGGCCGAGTATCGGCTGCCCCGCGCGCAGGAGCGCGAGTGCGAAAGTCGCGGTCGGCAGACCATGCGAGAAATTATGCGTCCCGTCGACCGGGTCGCAGATCCACACGTACTCGTGCGATGGGTCGTGGCTGCTCCCCTCTTCGGCAAGAATGCTATGGCCCGGATAGCGGGCTTTTATCTGCTCGAGCACGAGATTGTTGATCGCGAAGTCGGTCTCGGTTACGGGCGAGCGCTCGTCCTTCCACTCTGCTCGCATCTGTATCGCGAAATTCCTCAGCATGAGAGTGCCTGCCTGTTCTGCGAGATCGAGCGCCGTGTCCAAGTGGGTCGGTGAGCTCATGCGGCCTGCGCGTGCGTCATTTGACGTTGATGATCTTGTACTTCTGAGCGCCCTTGGGGGTGTCGAACGTGAACACGTCGCCCTTCTTCTTCTCCATAAGCGCCGAACCGAGCGGAGAGAGATGCGATATCTTGTGCTCCTGCATGTTGGCTTCCGCCGACCCGACGATCTCATAGGTGTGCTCCTCTTTCTCGCCTTGCTTTTGGATCGTGACGTGCGAGCCCAAGCTCACGGTGCTGCCCTTCGAGTGCTCGATGATGCGCGCGCGGGAGAGCTCGCCCTCGATGACGCGGATGCGATCTTCGGTGGCGGCCTGCAAATTGCGCGCCTCTTCGTACTCCGCATTTTCGGAAAGATCGCCGAGCGAGCGAGCATACTCGAGCTGCTCGGCTATTTCGCGGCGGCGCGTGGTCTTCAAATGTTCGAGCTCTTTGATGAGCTCGTCGAACTTCTCCTTACTCAGGTAGTTTGTATTTTCGTCCGCCATAAAGATGATGATAGCTAGTGCGGGAGCATTATACAGGATTATCGGGAGTTGCAACAACCGGGAACGCCTCGTAAAACAAAAGCTCCGGCTGTTCGCCGGAGCAGTGGTGAGTAACTTTCAGACAGTACGGCTTTCACGATGGCCATCTCGCTCTCCTTTGGGGTCTCAGGCCCCTATCATTCCTACGCCCCATACGACATAGGCAGCACGACTCTACGCGCTTCGCTCTTGCGTGTCAAAGAAGTGCCCGGCTATGTCACTGCAGGTACTGCGGCGCGTTCGCGATGAGCCATTGGAAAAAGGGCGCGAGCGCGGGCGCGGCGCCGGCGGTTTCGGTAGAGGGCCCCTGCTCGAGCACGACCGCATACGCGTAGTGCGGATTATCCGCCGGCCAGAAGCCGATGGACCACGAGTTGACGAACTGGTTGTGCGTGCCGATCTGAGCGGTGCCGGTCTTGGCGGCGATGTCGATGCCGGGGATGTTGAGCACGCCGACCGTCGCGTCTTTGCGGGTCGAGGTCACGGCGAGCCGCATCCCCTCACGCACTACCTGGAGGTCGGCATCGGGTATCGATATCTGCGTGGATTGCGGCGTCGAGCTCGCAGTGAATTGGGGCGTGAAGAGCTTGCCGCCGTTGGCGATAGCCGCGGCATACCGCACGGCCTGAATGGGCGTTATCTGGAAACCGTACTGGCCGATGCCCGTGTGGTACGTGTCGCCGAGACGCCACGTGGGATCGTTAGGGAACATTCTCGCTTTCCACGCGGGGCTCGGAATGACCCCTGCCTGCTCGCCCGGCAAACTGATGCCCGTCGTCGTCCCGAGCCCGAACATCGCCGCGTACTTGTCGAGACCGGAAATGCCGAGTCCTTTTTGATCGCCATAGCCGCCGCCGATGGTGTAGAAATATTCGTCGGAAGAAACGGCGAGCGCCGTGCGCATATCGATCCAGCCGTGTGCGGTCCAGTCGTTGAAGATGTACGGGTGAGCGGGATCATAGGGATTCGGTATCGTGATGCGACCGACCGAATCGATCTGCTTGTCGGGCGAGATGATGCCGGCATCGAGCGCGCCGGCGGCGAAGATAGTCTTCATGATGGAGCCGGGCGCATAGAGCCCGCCGATCGCGCGGTCGAGCATCGGCGTTCTCGGATCGGTGAACGCTGCGCGCACTGCGGTCGCGTCGCCCGCATTGAACGCGTTGTCATCGTATTGCGGGAAAGTCGTGAGCGCGAGAAGCTTGCCCGTGCGCACGTCCATGATGACGCCCGCCCCGGCCCGGAACCCTTGCCGCTGCGCCTGCGCGACGAGCGCGTCGTAGAGCTGAGACTGCACGTCGGCGTCGATCGTGAGCGTGAGATTCGTACCGTTCTGCGGCGGCACGACGAGATCCTGCCGCTCCACCTTGCCGTGGGCATCCGTCTCGACGACGGACGCGCCGTTCACCCCCGCGAGCGTGGCGTCGTAGGCGTACTCGATACCTGCCATCGGCGTGTACTCCTCGCGCCACCATACGCCCTGCGCGTCGGCCTTCGGGTAGCGCACGTAGCCGAGGAGGTCGGCGAAGCCGGACGTCGAGGTATAGCGGCGCAATGCGTACGGAGTGGAGGTCGAAGGTGAGCCGTCAGCATTGAACGCCGCCTCGTTCCACGCGAGCTCCTTGCCGTTCCTGTCGAGAATGAGACCGCGTGTGGCGAAGATGACGGATTCCTTCAGCGTATTGTTGAGCGATATGTCCGCGTACGAACTGCCGTGCACGACCTGCAGATTGAACGCCTGCGCTCCGAACGCGCATGCAATGAGCGCGAATGCGATGCCGACGCCAAAGATCGAGCGTCGCGAGAGCGCCGGCACCACGCGGCCTTCGAACTGCGAGCGCTCGTGCGCGGGCAAATTGGATGAATCGAGGAATATTTCATCCGGCGCAATCTCCTTGATCCGCCCCCTCTTCCGCCACCACCGTGCCATGAGCAACACTATAGCAAAAGCTGTTTCCGGAGCGGGGCGGCAAGCCACACGACGGCGATCCCGTACAACGTGAACCACGGGATACTGTGCGGCGTCGGCAACCACAGCAGGTCGACCCAGAGGCCGATGAGCGGCACCTCCCACGCGTCAAAGCGCAGCGACAAAAGCAGCATGCACGCTGCAGGAAGCCACCAAGGCGCGACCAGAGCGCCAACGACGGCTAGGGCGGCAAGCAGCGCCCGAAAGAGGTCAGCGGGTGACCACATACACGTATTGGAGCGAGCCAAGATTGACCGGCACGCTCACGTACACGTCCTGCAAGGCCTGCGCGGAACTCGATGCCACGTGGCCAACGGTCCCGACCGCGTACCCGCCGAGATCGGGCGATAGCACCGCATCGCCGCCAATGACCATCGCATCGCGCGGCAAAGACGCATACGCATTGCCGCCTCCCGAGCCCGTGAGGACGACGCTCGCGCCATGGATGATCGCATTGATGGAACTGCCTGGCGCGAACACCTCGGCGACCGCCGAGACGCGCGGCTGCACGCTCGCGACCCTGCCGATAATGAACGCGTTGGCGGCCGAGCTCGCGTCGCCGCCCGCAGCGCTCGCCAGCACGAGCGAACCGAGCGCGACCCCGTCCGCTGAGCCAGCGCCGATGAGGAACGTGCCGTACGGCGACGAGATGACGGAAGAAACGACTGGCGCGGTGATGCCTGGGGACGCTTTCGCGAGCCGCGCGAGCGACGAAAGCTGGTCGTTTTCCGCCTGGAGGACGCTCGCGAACGCGGCGCGCAGCTGATACTGCTGCAGCTCAGCGGCAAGCTCCTGGTTCTGGATTTGGAGCGCCGCACGCGAGGAGAAAATACCGCTCGACGCGAGTGCCGAGAACGTGCCGCCGAACGCGCGAGAAAGCGCCGCGGCACCTTCTCGCGCCGCCGTGCGCACGCCACCGCCCGTCACGATATCGAGCAGCACAAGGACAACGACCAGGGCCGTCGCCGCGCGCACTTTCCTGCCGCTGCCGCTATGACGTCGGTACGAGTTCATCATCGGACTTGAGGAGCGTTTCCCGGTACGCGTCGAGATCGTTGAGCACGATGGACGTGCCGCGCGCGACCGCCGTAAGCGGGTCGGGCGCGACAACGACCGGCACGCCGAGGCTTCGCGAGAGGAATTCTGGTATGCCGCGAATGAGCGCCCCGCCACCCGCGAGGTAGATGCCGCGCTGCATGACGTCGGACAGTATTTCCGGTGGCGTGGACTCGATGACCTCCTTTATCGCTTCGATGAGCTCTTCGATCGAATGCCCGATGGCGTTGCGCACGTCCTGATCGGTCACGCGGAGTTCGCGCGGCAATCCGGTGACAAGGTCGCGCCCGCGGACGTAGAGCTCGAGCGGGAGGCGATCCGGCATGACGGATGCGATGGCGATCTTCGTTTCTTCGGCGGTCTTGTCGCCGATGAGCATCTTGAACTCGTTGCGTACGTGCGAGACGATATCCTGATTGAAACGATCGCCGGCGATGCGCACGTTGCGCGCGCTGACGAGCCCGCCGAGCGAGATGACGCCGACGTCGGTCGTGCCGCCGCCGATGTCCACCACCATGTTCCCCTTCGGGTCGTGCACCGGCAGCTCGATCCCGATCGCGGCCGCCATCGGCTCCTCGATGATGTGCACCTCGCGCGCGCCTGCGGCGCGCGCCGCATCGCGCACCGCGCGCACCTCGACGGAGGTGATGCCCGAGGGCACGCCGATCGCGACCCGCGGCCCGAGCAGCTTCGGCGTCTGAGCCTGCGCTTTCTTGATGAGGTACGAGAGCATTTCGGCCGTCACCTCGAAATCGGAAATGACGCCGTCGACGACCGGCTGGACCGCAACGATGTGCGGCGGCGTACGCCCAAGCATGTCGCGCGCCTGCTGCCCGACCGCGACCACGCTGCCGGTCTTTTGATTGACCGCGACGATACTGGGCTCATTGATGACGATGCCGCGGCCCTTCACGTAGACGAGCGTGTTCGCCGTTCCGAGATCGATGCCGATGTCGTTGGAGAACCAGCTGAGCACGGTATCCTTGGTCTTGCGCAATCTTTCGAATGGATCGTTCATACGCTTATCGCTTCAGATGTTGGATAATGGTGCTGTCGGGAACAATGGCAGTCTGGCCTTCGCTGCGGCTCGATACCTCGACGCCGCCTTCCGCGAGCGTTTTCTCCGATACGACAAGTCGTGTTGAGATACCGATAAGATCGGCGTCGGCGAACTTTTCGCCGGCGCGGATGTCGCGGTCGTCGTAGAGTGCCTCGATGCCGTTCTCCTTGAGCAGGTCATAGAGACGATCCGCCTCCGCGCGCACGTCCTTGTTTGAGCCGGCGATCGCGATGAGATGCACGGGAAATGGCGATACCTCGCTCGGCCATACGATGCCTTTATCGTCGGCGAGAATCTCCACGATCGTGCCCATGAGTCGGCCCGGCCCGATGCCGTATGAACCCATGATCACGGGCTTTTCTGCGCCCGTTTCGTCTTTGAAGGTAAGTCCGAGCGCCTCCGAAAATCGGGTACCGAGCGGGAAAATGTTGCCTACCTCGATGGCCTTCACCTCCTCAAGCTCGCCCTTCGAGATCCCGAGCTCGGCGAGCACACCGTCGGTGTACACTTCGCGATTCACCGCGATACGCTTACCGCGGTGCAGGTAGATGGTGTCTTCGCCCGCATCAGAGAGCGCCTGGAACTCGTCGCTGAATTTCGAGAACGATCCGCCAGAAGCGAACGTGCGGAACGTGTAGTCGCCGATGCCTGCACGCTTAAATATCGCAAGGTACGCTTCTGCGCAATCCTCGTAAAATTCGCGGAATTCATCCTCGGAGCGGCTGAAGGAGTAGAGGTCCTTCATGATGAACTCGCGCGTGCGCATGATGCCGCTCTTGGCGCGCAATTCGTTGCGGAATTTGGTCTGGAACTGGTAGACGTAGCGGGGCAGATCTTTGTACGACGACACGTACTCCGCCATGAGCGCCGTGAGCGGCTCTTCGTGCGTCGTGCCAAGCCCGAGTTCGCCGCCGCCCTTGAGCTGCGTCTTGAACCACACGTCGATTGCTTCGTCGTCCCACCGGCCGCTCTTTTTCCAGACTGCGGGCGATTGCAGCGCGGTCAACGCGAGTTCCTGACCGCCTATCTTGTTCATCTCCTCGCGGATGATGCGCTGCACGTTGTTGAGCACGCGCAATCCGAGCGGCAAATACGAGTAGGCGCCTGCCATCTCCTTGTGGATGAACCCTGCGCGGATCAAGAGCTGGGCATTCTTGGCGACTTCGTCTTTGGGCGCCTCGCGGCGGGTCTTGGTGAAGAGCTGTGATTGGCGCATGTGCAGGGCATTGTATCCGCCCCCTGGTAGTTTGCAAAGAAGCGTCATGCCTGGGAGCGGTCAGGCGACCAGGGCTTTCCCTTCGCTAGCTGACCCTCATAGAGGAAGAGCTAGGCGAGCAGGCGGAGGATGTCGTGGTAGGTCACGACGACCATGAGCATGAGCACGAGCGAGATGCCGATGAAATTGAGCGAGTGCACGACGAGTTTCGGCGTCTTGCGGCGGCGGATCGCCTCCGCGAGCAAGAGCACGAGCCGGCCGCCGTCGAGCGCGGGTATCGGAATGAGATTGACGACGACGAGGTTGACCGATATGAGCGCCGCGATGAGAAGCACCGAGCCGAGGCCGTTTTGCGACGCTTCGCCCACATAGGTGACGATGCCGACCGGGCCGATCACGTCGGAAAGGTTCGGCGCGCCATGGAACGCCGAGACGACGATGCTCCACAGCGTTTGCGCTACGGTGACCAGCGAGGCGGTCGTCTCGTAGTAGGCGCCGATCAGCGCTTCCGGCCACGAAGAACTGTGCATCGCGACGAGCGCGAGCGCGACGCCGAGCGCCGGGCGGCCCGCCGCGCCTGGAATGACCGCGTTGGCAGGCGTGAGCGTCACGGTCTTCTGTACGCCAGCGCGAGCGTACGTAATGGTGATCGGCACGCCACCGCGCTCGCTCACGAACGAGACCATCGAATCCGGCGTGAGGTCGGCGAGGGCAATTTGTTTGTCGTCCTTCACGCTCACGATCTCATCGCCCGGATGGATGCTTGCGGCGTCGGCGGGCGATGCCGGCACAACATCGCTCACCATAAGCTGCGCGTGCTCCCCTGCCGGCACCGCGTCCACGACTTGCGGCACGCCGAGATGGAGCGACACCGCGAACAATCCCCATGCGGCAACCGCGTTCATGGCAACGCCCGCAGCCAGGATAACGCCCTGCTTCCAACGCGGCGCGCCCATGAAAGAACCGCGGCCGGACTCGTTCTCGCCCTCGTCGCCGAACAGCCGGACGAACCCGCCGAACGGCAGCCAGTTGATCGTGTATTCGGTTCCGCCGATCGTCGCGATGAGGAACGCGCGCGGCGGGTAGCCCACGCCGAACTCCTGCACCGTTACGCCGAACAACTTCGCGGCGAGAAAGTGCCCGAATTCGTGCACGACCACCAAGAAAACGAGAATGACGACGACCGTGAGCGCGGTGATCATGCGATCATTTCTGCCTCTTTTTTCTCAAACAGCGCCTGGAGGGCATCGTTGCCCGCGTCGACTTTCTTTTGGAGCTCCTCTTTGAGCATGAATTTGTCGTCCTCGGTGAGCGTGCCCTCCTGTTCGCGCGTTTGGATATCTTTCCAGGATTCATCGCGTGCGATGCGCACCGCCGTGCGCGCCTCCTCGAGCTTGCCTTTGGCGATCTTCACGAATTCCTGGCGCCGCTCGCCGGTAAGTTCGGGGAACGTCACGCGTATGCCCGACGAGTCGGCGACGGTGCCGACGCCGAGATCGGCGGCCGCGATGGCGCGCTCGATATCCTTGATGAGCGAGGGGTCGTACGGCGTCAAGCGCAAGGTGCGCGCGTCTTCCGTGCCTATCTGCGCGACCTGCTTGAGCGGCATCGTCGCTCCGTACGCGGTCACGAGCACGCTGTCGAGTATCGCGGGCGAGGCGCGGCCAGTGCGAAGCGTGCGGTACTCCTTGCCGAGCCAGTCTTGCGCATCGATGAGCTTTTTGTCGAACGGCTTGAGGTCGTAATCGGCCATAGCGATATTCTACTACATCTCCGGCACAATGAGAGCGACCTGTTCCATGAGAGGCTTCAGGAGCGCGCCTTTATCGGTCGCGAAACGGCGCGCGCGGTATATCGCCCGCAAACCTTCGCGCACGACAGGCTCCGAGATGCGAAAGCTCGCGAGCTCGCGCTCCAGGTCGGCGAGGAACGAAAGTATCGGGCGCACGTCCCGCACGTCGTCCTCTCGCTTGTCGAGCAGCGGCTTGAGCAGATCGAGACGCTTCGCCGCCGGCGCCGACAGGAACACGCGTGCGTGATCCCCGTCCGCAACCACCGCGCTCAAAGCAAGCGCCTGCGCGCGCGAGCGCAGCGTCGGCAAAAGCGCTTGCGGAGCAGCGACAAGGAACATGAACAGCGCGTCGGCCGGCGGCTCCTCGAGCGTCTTCAGCAGCACGTTCTGCGCCTCGGTGGTCATCGTGGGCGCCACGATGACGAAAACGCGCCGTCCTGCGCCCGCAGGGCGCAGGACGGCGCGTTCCTGCAGCTCCCGCGCATCATCAGCCCCGAAACGCACATATTCCCGCACGTATACGTCCGGGTTGCCGCGCATCCGCACCCCCTCTCGTTCGAGCAGCTCGCGCACCTGGGGCAACGATCCCGCTCCGCCCTCGACGAGGTACGTGTTGCCTATGAGCCGCGTGCGCCGCATACAGGGAGACGACCTGCCACTACAGGATATTGTGCTTCAGGTCCATGACGTCACGATACAAAAGGACCCCCAAGAGCACGTCCGCTGCATCAATGACGGGAAGCGCCTCGAACCGATAGCGCTTGAACATGCGTTCGGCATCCTTGAGGGAGCCGTGCTGATCGAGCGTAATAACGTTCTCGTCCATGATCTCTCTGAGAGTTTTCACGTCGTCGGCAAGAAGCACGCGCTTGAGATCGACGACGCCGACCAGTTTCCCGGCCTCTTCGGTCACGTAGACGTAACTGACGAGGTCCTTTCCCTTGGCTGCTTTTGGGAATTCTTCCTCGACTTGGCCGATGATCATCGTGGATGGGAATGTGATGCAGTCCGGCGTCACGAGATCCATAATGGCGGTATCCTGATGCTCCATGATGGACGAGATTTTGCGCGCGTTGTGCGGATCGAGGAGCGGCATGAGGTCATCGACCCGATCCGCAGGAAGCGCGGCGAGCACGTCTGCCGCCTGCGCGGGCGTCATCTCGTTGATGAGCTGCGCGACACGCTCGTTCTTGAGGGTCGATACAAGCTCTCGCTGCACGTTCGGGTCGATCTCTTCAAGAGTGTCGGACGCGTGCTCGACATCAAGCTCGCCGAACACGGCGATACGCTGCTGCGGATCAAGCTCCTCGATGATGTCGGCGAGATCGACCGGATCGATGTCATGTAACCTGTCTTTAAGGACCGTAAGCTTCACGTTGCCCTTGAAGCTGTCGATATTCTCCGGCAGGGATTGCACGTATTTCCACGAGATCAGATCGGGGTTCGGGCGTTCTTTGGGGCGGTACACGAGATCCGCCAGCCACTTCAAGCCGATGCGGCGCAGCAGCCCATATCGGCTGAGATCGACGTCCGTAACATAAAGGCCGCTGTTCAGCATGGTCATCTTCACGTCATATACGACCTGCACCTCGCGATCCTCAATGTCAAGCACTTTTTTATCCAGCACGTGGTCTTTGAGCAGTACCGCGTCCGGACCCGGCATGCCGACGAAGCGATCGATCGTGTCCGCCTGGATCGTTATTCGGTCCGCGTCCATGCCCGCCACCGCCTCTATGGGGACCGTGAGCGCCGGGTCGCCGAACGGTCGCGAAACGACGATGCTTTTGACGAGCGGATGTGCGCTCTCGCGATCGAAGATCACGATATCAGAAAGGCGGCCGACCTTTTTACCCTTGACGTATACGGGCGCATCGAGGATCTGGGTCAGAAAGTATGCGGGGTGCAGGGTCATAGGAGCGTAATGAACTTGTAAACGAGCAGCAGCACCAGAAGGATCAGGTAGAAACGCAATGCGAGCAGCGAGTAGCGGACGGCTGGAGTCATTTCGATGCGCGGCGTGCGATACTTTCGATTGATCTCCGCGATGCGGGGGAACAAGCGCTGAAGAAGAAAGTGAAGATTGGTGAGGGGGTTTTTCATATCATGCAAAAAGCGAAGGGAAGATCGTGCTTATGCCGTAGAGCGTCGAGAGAATGATGATGGCGGCGACGATGCTTATGTTGATGACGTTCTGCATGCGCGTGTTCCGATATTCTCCCATAAGATGGGCGTCATTGAGCAGAATGATGAGGAATACGAGCGTGGATGGCAGCAGCGTGACCGCAACCACCTGCACGAAAAGCGTAATGAGGACAAGCGGCGCATGCGGGATAAGCACGATCGAAGCTGCCGTGAGCAGCATGAGCAGGTATGTCGCATAGAACCACGGCGCTTCGCGCACGCGATGATTCAGCGAGTGCGCCCAGCCGAAGATCTCGCCGAACGCCCACGAGGACGCGAGCGAGATACAGATCGCACCGAGGAACCCGGCGTCGAAAAGACCGATGGCGAGGAGCGTACCGGCATACGGGTTGGTCGGCAGCAAGAACTGCGCGGCTTGGGCGGCGCTTTCCACGTTCACGCCCCGCAATAACGTTCCCGAAACGATAATGACCGCGACCGCAACGAGAATGGTGAAGAGCGAGCCGATAGCGGTATCGAGCTTCCCCCACGGAATGTCTTTTTCCTGCATGCCTTTGTCAACGACAGAACTTTGTTGGAAAAACACCATCCACGGCGCAATGGTCGTACCGATATTCGCCATCAAGAAAAAGAAGAGGGTTGCGGTCAATCCGCCCGGCAGCTGCGGCAGAAGACCGGCGACGACGTCAGAAACGTGCGGATGGACCATGAACGCTGCCGGAACGTAGACTACATTGAGCGCGGCGAAGAAAAGCGCGATCTTCTCCCAGGTCCAATAGCGGCCTTGGAGCACCATGACTAGCATGATCGAGCACACGACGATGATGGTGAGCCAGGCGGGCACGTGGAAGATGGCGAGCGCCGCCGTCATGCCGATGAATTCGGTGACGAGCGTGAGCCAATCGGAGAGGAACAGGTCGAGCAGCGAGAACCACCCCCAGAACGAGCCGAAGGCTTCGAATATCGCCTCGGCATGCCCGCGCTTCGTCACCGCGCCAAGCCGCACGGTCATTTCCTGCACGAAGTACGCAACGGGTCCAAGGATCACCAGAAACCAGAGTAAACCGTACCCGTAGTTCGCGCCTGTCGCCGCGTACGTGGTGATGCCGCCGGCATCGTTGTCGGCGACCATGACAAGGATGCCCGGGCCGGATAGCAAAAAGAAGAGCGCGACCACTTTCGCGATCCTCCGATAGCGGTAGAAAAACCTGGAGAGAAGATCCATGGCGGGTCGTGACGTATGACTACGCCTGCTAGTCTAGCCTTGGAGCACGCACTGTCAATGAATTTCCGCCGGATACTGTGTATTACCGCTTCGAGATGATCGCTTTCTTGTAGGTCTCGAGATGTTGGAGCGCTTCACCGGTGCCCTTGGCGACGCAGAACGGCGCATCTTTGCCGACGCGCGCCTTCACGCCGGTGCGGCGGAACACGAGATCGGGGAAGCTGCGCAAGAGCGACGAACCGCCGGTCATGATGATGCCGTTGTCGATGATGTCAGCCGCGAGCTCTGGCGGCGTCTCCTGCAGCACGTCCTTGATGGCGCCGATCATTGTGCGCAGCTCCTTGCCGATAGCGCGCACCACTTCGTTGGTGCCGAACTCGATCGAGCGCGGCAGACCGGTGAGGTAGTCCCTGCCTTTCACCGTCATCGTGATTTCCTGGTCCATGGGCACCGCGCTGCCGATCTGAATCTTCACCTCCTCCGCCCTCTTGTCCCCAACGCCGAGGTTGTGGTTCTTCTTGAGGTAATCGGCAATGGCATGATCGATGGCGTTTCCCGCGCACTTGACCGAGGTCGACGCAACGATGCCGCCGAGCGAAATGACCGCCACGTCCGTCGTGCCGCCACCGATGTCGACGATCATGTGCCCGCGCGCTTCCTGAATGGGGATACCCGCGCCTATCGCCGCGAGTATCGGCTCTTTGACGACATACGCTTCCCGCGCGCCGGCTTTCGTCGCCGCTTCCACGACCGCGCGGCGCTCCGTCGAGGTCACGCCTGCCGGAACGGATATCATCACCTCGGGGCGGAACAAGTTCCAACGACCGAGCGCCTTGCGGATGTAGTAGCGCAGCATCGCTTCGGTGACGCGATAGTCCGCGATGACCCCGTCCTTCATCGGGCGGTACGCGATGATCTCCTCCGGCGTGCGACCGACCATCTCCTTGGCTTCATTGCCCACCGCAAGAATGCGGTTCTCCCTGACGGAGACCGCGACGACCGAGGGCTCGTTGAGAACGATGCCCTTGCCGGGGACGAACACGAGCACGGTCGTCGTGCCGAGATCGATGCCGAGCTTGGGCGACAGTGATAGCGCCATAGTCTGAGCATTGTATGCATTTTCGGCGAATGCACAAACGGGCGCCGCCTGAGGATGATCGCTATTTTTTCTTCGTATATTTCTCCGGATTCAATTCGTACCAAAACCGTTTCGAGAAATTCTGCGCGTCGTCGCACACGCGCTTGAGGTAGTAGAGATCTTTGGTCGGTATCGCCTCGAGAAGCTTGCCCATGCGGCCCATCGTGACGGACGCCAAGCCGTCGCGCAGACGGCTCGCGTTGAGCTTCTTGCAAAAGTAGGTCATGAGCTCCCCGCGTTCGGTCGCGCGCGTCTTCGTCGCCGCTTTCTTGATGTGCGCGGAGATGTGCTTCATGGGCGCAGTATACAACCTCTCTTTTTATTCTCACGAACAAACGCTATAGTTGCGATATGCGCAGTATTTTGCCGCACGAGGAGAACCCCGCGCTTCGCGAGATAGCGAAGCCTATTCCTCTTTCTGATATCAAAAGCGCGCGCATCAAGTCGCTCGTGAAGGACATGAAAACCTTGCTCGCTAAAGAGGAGTTCGGCGTCGCGCTCGCCGCGCCGCAAGTGGGCGAACGCGTGCGCCTTTTCATCGTCTCCGGCCGTGCGCTGGCTCGCGACTCGCGCGACACTCCCGATGGACCGAGCGCGGAAAAAGAGGACGTGCCGCCCCTTCCTGATCAGATCTATATCAATCCCGAGCTCATGAAGATATCCCGCGTCAAAAAGAACAAGCATGAAGGCTGCCTTTCGATACGCGGCAAGTGGGGCGAGGTGCCGCGCGCCGAAAAGGCTGCCATCCGCGCCTACGACGAACACGGCGAGCGCTTCACGCGCGGCGCCTCGGGCTTCCTCGCGCACATCTTCCAGCACGAAATGGACCATCTCGAAGGCGTTTTGTATACCGATAAAGCCGTTACGCTCTATGACGAATCCGAAGATGCGGCATAGCGTGCGATTCGCCTTTTTCGGCAACGCGCCCCTCGTGGACGGCGTGCTCGAAGAGCTTGCGCGCGCGGGCCTTACGCCGACGCTCACCGTTACCTCCACGGAACTTTCACCGGAGTTCATCACCGAACTTTCTCGGAGCGAGTGGGATGCGTTCGTGGTCGCCTCGTTCGGCAAGATACTGCCCCGCTCGTTCCTCGACCTGCCCCGCCGAGGCACGGTCAACGTCCACCCCTCGCTCTTGCCGCACCTGCGCGGCCCCTCCCCCATCAGGAGCGCGATATTGCAGGATGAGAAAGAGACCGGGGTCACCATCATGCTCCTTGATGAGAAAGTCGACCACGGACCCATTATCGCGCAAAAGAAAGTGCCGCTTTCGGCGTGGCCAGCGCGCGGCAGAGAGCTCGATCACGCACTCGCGCATGAGGGCGGCAAACTGCTCGCCCAGGTATTGCCGGGCTGGGTGGCGGGCGAGATCGAGGCGCGCCCGCAGAACCACGATCTCGCGACGTACTGCCGCACGTTCAAGAAAGAGGACGCTTTGCTCGATCTGTCGGGCGACGCGTACCAAAACCTTTTGAGGATACGCGCGTACGAGGGCTGGCCGATCGCCTATGCTTTCTTCGAACGGGCAGGCAAGCGGTTGCGCGTGCAGATACTTGAGGCGCACCTTGAAGGTGCGCGTCTCATCATGGACATCGTCAAGCCCGAGGGTAAAGCGGAGATGCCGTACCAGGCATTCCTCAATTCCGGCGCGAAGCCGATGGCAGCGACGTGAGTCGCTATTGAACCGTCGAAGCCGTACCGGTGGCGGTCGCCTGCGAGGAGTTGGCGCTGGAGGTCGAGGTCGCGACATTGGACGGCGTTGAGGAGGCGCTTCCCTGCTGCGTCGTCGGCGCGACGACGTTGACGGTGCGGGTGGCAATGCCGGTCGCGCCCTGCTGGTCGGTGGCGCTGTAGCGAATGGTGTGCGTGCCTGCGGCGCTCGTGCCGATGGTGATCTTGTCGACCGTCGTGGTTGCGCCGCCGTCGACCGAGGCGCTGATGCCGAGGTTGAGGTCGGCCTGCGGGCCGGTGATCGTCGCGCCGAGGTCAGCGTAGGCGGTGCCGACCTGCACGGTGGCGGGGTTGTTGCCGTTGACCTGGAGCTGCGGCGGCGTCGAGGTCGCGCTGGGTGAGGTTGGGGCGTTGGGCGATACGAGGGACGCGGAAGGCTGGCCAGCCGTGGCGAGCATGGCGGCGAGCTGCTGCTGATCGACGCACGTCGTGTGTCCTGAACCGTCCGACAAGCAAAGACGCTGTGCGAAAATATCGCCGATGCCGTTGCCCGCGTCGCCGAGCCAGGCGACGAGGTTGTGCTCGAAGACGCCCGAGACCGATGCTATCTCCTTGACGGCGCTCACAACCGGCGCGATGAGCCCCGTGTAGTTGAGGACGAGCGTGCCGCCGGGGGTAAGAGCGGTCGGCGAAGTAGTGGAAACGAGACTTGGGAAGATAGACTGCACCTGCTGCGCAATAAAACCGAGCTGCATCGTCGAGCCAAATATGTTACTCACCCAATTGAACGACACCGGGTTGAGCTGTTCGACCGCGGCGAGCGAAGACGACGCGGCGAGCGGCACGATGTTGGTCTTGAGGCGCTGGTCGGAACTTTGGCTCAAGGTACCGGCAAGCTCCGCATTGCCGCCGTCGAAAACCGTGAAGATAGAGGTCGAGGCGCTGTTCACGACGGCAAAGGCGGGGGTGGACGAGGCGGCATCGCTGCCAAACACGGTGAGCCGCGCGTACGAGGTCGAGGTACCGATACTCGCATTGCCGCTCGAGTCGAGCCTGAAGAACGGATCCGCCGTCCCCGACGAGCTGAGGTAATTGATGCTGAACGCGTTTGCGCCAGTGCGGTTGTTCATTTCCATATCCCAGCCGGAGTTCGAGGTATCCTGCCGCGCGATGCTGCCGTCACTCGCGAGGTAGTAGTTGTTGCCGAGCGCGATATCGCTGCCGCCGCCCGCATCCGAGTAACGGGAGAAGACCAGTCCGCCCTTGCCGGGCGCGACGCCCGAGTTGAGTCCCTCGAAGAACTTGCCGTTGCCCGAACCGTCGAGCGTGAGCTGCGAGGAGGGCGAGGTGGTGCCGATGGCCGTCCACCCTTCCACCAGGAGCCCGTTCGTCGTCTTGTGCGATGCGAAATTCGGGCCGATCGCGGCGCCGCCCAGGATCGAGAGCGTCGAGCCCGCTGCGCCGCCTCCGCCGCCCACTTCCACGTTGCCGGTCGATCGGTCGACCGCGAACAGGCCGCTATAGCCCGACGCGGGAGCATAATCGAGCCGGACGCCGCTCACGACCGGCGCTTGCGTGAGGTCGCTCGTCGCGTTGAGCGTGATGCGGTAGTAGAAGGAGGAGCCCGACCACCCGAGGCCGGCGAGCGAGATGGTCGCGCCGCCCTGCGTCGAGAGTGCGGTCGTGCCGCCGAGCGCTCCGGCAGCCGAGTACCAGTTGTTGCCGTCCTCGCTGAACTGGATCGTGGCGCTCGAATTGCCAGGCAGCGAGGTCAAGTCGTAGTAGAAGTCGGCGATGCTCGCGGCCGAGGTGCCGGCGAGCAGATTGCTCGAGGTGACCGTACCGCTCGCAAGGTATGGACTCGAAGCGTACGCGCTCGGCGCCGTCGCGAACGTCGCACCAACGACGAGCAAAAGCGCGAGCGCAGCGCGCGCTCTATAGACGGGAAGTTTGTAGTAGAGAGCCATAAGTCGGTAAAATAGGAAAATAATTAAAAGGTCAAATTCATGATCCCTGGATGCAACGGACCGAGAAGCCGTACGCGCGGTCGCCCGTGAACGCGGGGCCGACGTTGCTCGAGTAGAAGTTGAGGTACGAGGCGCCCGCCCCCGACACGCTGGACGACCAGTAGCCGCCGCCGCCGCCCTGGCTGCCGAGCGAGCCGGTGCCGTAGAAGCGGGACCCGGCTGCCGGAAGCTTCAGGTTGGTGTTGTACATGGCCTGCAGACAGTTGCTGCTGCAAGAAGCGACGCCCGCCGCGGTCGCCCAGGTCTGCCATTCGGATTGCGAGGGCACGTGCCAGCCGGCGGGGCAGACGTTATTCGTGCGATTGGCGTCGCCCCAGAGGTTGCCGTCCTGCGGATTGAGCCAGTCGTATGGGGAGGCGCTGGGGAGGATGAAGAGGCCGCCGTTGTTTTGGTTGTACGTGGTGTCGAGGGTCGCGGTGGTGCCGCTCGTGGCGATCTGGTGGCCGTCGCGGGCGCGTCCCCACTGATAGAGGTCGCCGTAGCTCGCGGTATCGCCGTATGCGGTGGCGACGTGCGTGGTGCCAAGATTGCTCGCGAACCAGCACTTGCCGTCTTCGCCGAGCACGGTCTGGTACTGGAGGCCGTCGAGGCCGGTCACGGTGTACGAGCCGCACACGCTCTGCAAGATCGTGATCGCGCCGCCGGTTTCGACCGTGCCGGTCAGAAACGCGATGCGGCCTCGATCGACGAAGGGGTCGGAAACGGACGCCGACGTGGAGGCGACGGCGAAGTTCGCCGTGGCCAAAAGAGCGCCCACGTTGACCGAAGTACCGAAGTACGCGCTGCCGCTTGCGGTGAGCGGACCCGCAAGGTATGTCGAGCCGGTCGTCGTCGCGCCGCCGGAGATGGTGAGACCGCCCTGCTGCGTGCCGTTGCCGACGGTGCTGCTCGAGATCGAGAAGAGGCCGCCAGCGAATGTCTGGAGCGATGTCCAGACGTTGGCGGTCGTCGTGCCGAACGAGGTGGAGAGCACACCGCCGGAGAGCGCGAGACCGTTGCCGACGGTCGTCGTCGAGACCGCGCCCGAGCCGTTGCCGGTGAGGAGCGTGTTCGGAGCGAGAGCGCCCCAGCCGGTGCCGCCGTTGCCGACGGGCAGGATGCCGGTGACGTCGGAGGCGAGGTTGACGAGCGCTTCGCCGACCACGCCGGCGGTCGCCTTGAGGAAGCCGGTCGCGCTCCCGAACGTGAAGGAATTCGACGCGACGAGCGCCGAGGTGGATGCGTAGCTCGCGGTGATGCCGGTCGTCGAGGCGTAGGCGAGCGTCGTTTTCCCCGAGACGTCGAGCGTGCCGACGGCGCCGCTCGTTATGTTCGCGAACGAGGCGACGAACCCTTGGAATGATGAAGTAGCCGCCGTATCGGTCGCGGTGAAGTAAGGTGCCGTTACGCCGCCGCCGGAAGAGACGCCGGCAACAGAAAGAGAGCCGGCGGTCAAGGCGCCGGAGAAGGTGGCGCTGGTGCCCGTGAGCACGCCGGTCACGAGAAGCGAGCCGGCAGTGGTGGAGCCGAGGCTGGTCGAGCCTGCCGAAAGCGTGGTGGCGGAGACGGGGACGTTGCTGATCGAGCCGCCCGTTATCGTCGGCGAGGTGATGGTGGTGTTGGCGAGGTTGGAGATCTGCTGCGAGGCGGCGGCTATGTAGCCGCTACCCCCCCCCCTCGCCGCTGTAGCTGCCGCCGGCGGCGATGTATTGCGGCACAGGCGGAGCAGGCTGCGCCGCGGCGGCGAGCTTCTGCTCGATACCTTGCTCGAACTGCGTGAGTATCGTGGCGAGGACGGCAGGGGTCACGGCGCTCCCCTGCGGGAGGGTCTCGATGATCTTCTGGATGATGGGCTGCTCCACTATCGTGGTTGAGGTTGGAAGCCCGGGAGCCGCCTGCGCCCCGCTTTGCGGGGAGGTCGTCGCGACGATGGTAGGCGAGTCTCCGGTGGCGACGATAGAGGCCGCCGGCTGGCTGACGGGCGGGAGGTTCGCTCCGGCGGAACCGGATCCGAAGAGCATCGCGGTGCCTGCGAAAAAGGTCGCGATACCTGACCCGAGCACGCGCACGATTTCCGCGACGACCGTCATACCGCTCAAATATAGCACGGGCAATCAGCCGGCTTTACGGCAAAATCGTGTGACCTGTGGAAACAGAGCCTTTCATTTCTCCCTGCGGAGCCAGCGCTTCACCGCCGCGCCGGTCTTTCTCATCACGCGAACGTGGAGCTTCTTCTCGCGGCGGAGCTGCACCATCGCCTCGTCCTTGGCCGCGTCGATCGCCGCGTTGACCGTCGCCTCCTGATTCGTCGCGATGATGCGCGTCCCGGTCGGCGGAATGATGCGTATCTCGGCGAGCCAGAGGTAGTCGCTGTGATGCTGCGCTCCGCCGGAGCGAGAGAGGTCGATCTCGCAGCGAGTGTCGCCCGCATCGGCGCCGAGCATTTTCTCGAAGGTGCCGACGCGCTGCTGCACGTAGGTTTCTATCGCCGGAGTAAGATCGAAATCCTTGGCGCGAATTCTGATATCCATATGCAAGTCAGTATAGCACTTCGAAAACTTTACGCTCGCGATGGTGGCCGGAGATAAGGCGTACGGCCTTGGTCGGGACACCGAGGTGGCGGCCAACGAGCGCGCGAGCGCGCTCGTTGGCCGCGTTCCGCTCCGCTTTTTCGCGCACCCACACCTCAAGTGTGCCGCCCTGCTCGACGAGCGCCTCCTTGCGCGCTCCCGCATGCACCCGCACGCGCACCGGCGTCCCCTGCTTCATGCCCCGCTATTCTCTGTTGTGGCGCATGTTATCGAGCGCCCACGTGTACTCGATGATGAGGAACGGTATCCATGCGATCTCTCCCGATACGGAAAGCAGCACGCACCCGACGACGAGCGCGACGGTATTGATGACGAAGAACGCGATATCGAACTGCGGCTCGTGTCGCGGCATTTCCTCGTTATTGGTGATGTAGAGAAGGAATCGCTTCAGGGTCATACACGGCCAAGCTCTTCTTCGGTCTTTTTGGTCGCGATGGTCGTTTTCACGACCGTGTCGGGCGAAAGCGATATGCTGTCGATGCCAGTCTCCACGAGGAATTTCGCGAACTCAGGGTAATCCGACGGCGCTTGGCCGCAGAGACCGATCTTCACGCGCTTTTCCTTCGCGACGTGAACGACCGCACGGATAAGCTCTTTGACCGCTTCGTTGTTCTCGTCGTAATCGCGCGCGACGGAGCTGTTGTCGCGATCGACGCCGAGGGTGAGCTGGGTGAGGTCGTTGGAACCGATCGAGAAGCCGTCGAAGAGTTCCGCAAACTTTCCGGCCAGGATGACGTTGGACGGTATCTCGACCATAACGTACGCTTCGAAGCCGTTCTCGCCGCGCTTGAGTCCTTTGCTCGCCATGATGTCCAAGACCTTCCGCGCCTCGTCGAGCGTGCGGCAGAACGGGATCATCGCCTTGATATTGGTGATGCCCATGTCGTCGCGGCAGCGCTTGAGCGCGATGCATTCGAGCTCGAACGCCGCACGGAACTTATCGTCGTAGTAACGGCTCGCTCCGCGCCAACCGATCATCGGATTCTCTTCCTTCGGCTCGAACTGCGCGCCGCCGATCAAGTTGGCGTACTCGTTGGTCTTGAAGTCGCTGAAACGGATGATGACGTCGCGCGGGTAGAACGCCGCGCCGATCGTCGCGATGCCCTCCGCGAGCTTGTCCACGTAGTAGTCGGCTTTGTTCGCATACCCTTGCGTCATCGCTTCGATCTTCTGCCTCGCCTGCTCGTCCTGGAGCTGATCGAAGTGCAGGAGCGCGAGCGGGTGGATCTGGATGTGCGAGTTGATGATGAACTCCTCTCGCGCGAGCCCGACGCCGTCGTTGGGGATCTGCGAGTATTCGAAGGCGAGATCCGGCGAACCGATGTTCATCATGATCTTCGTCTTGGGGCGCGGCAGGTTGCTGATGTCCGTCTTGCGCACCTCGAATTTCAGCACGCCGCCGTAGACGTATCCCTCATTGCCGCTCGCGCAATTCACCGTAACCGGCGCGCCATCCGCTATCTTTTGCGTCGCGTCGGCAGTGCCGACGACGCACGGAATGCCGAGCTCGCGTGAGACGATCGCCGCATGGCAGGTGCGGCCGCCCTTGTCGGTGACGACCGCGCTCGCGCGGCGCATGATCTCCACCCAATCCGGGTCGGTCATCTCGGTAACGAGCACGTCGCCGTCTTTGAACTTCCCGACCTCTTTGATGCTCATGATGCGGTTGGCCACTCCCGCGCCGATCTTGTTGCCGACGCGCGTGCCTTTGGCAATGACCGGCCCGGTTTCAGTGAGCACGTACTCTTCAATGACGTTCCGGTCTTTGCGCGATTGCACCGTTTCGGCGCGCGCCTGCACGATGTAGAGCTTGCCGTCGCGCTCGTCGAGTGCCCACTCGATGTCCATCGGCTTGCCGTAATGCTTCTCGATCGCCATGCCCCACGACGCCAAAGTCTTCACCTGTTCGTCGTTGATGGCGTAACGTCGCTGCTCTTCCACCGGCACGTCGAGATTTTGCGTCTTATTGCCAGGGATCGGGATCATGCGCACCTTCTTGGAGCCGAGTTTGCGGCGAATGATCGCCATCGTCGGTTTGAAGACGGTGAATTCGTCGGGATTGGCGTGGCCCAAGACGATATTCTCACCGAGGCCGTACACCGAGCTCACGACGACCGCGTTCTGGAAGCCGGACTCGGTGTCGATGGTGAACATGACGCCCGCCGCGTGCGCGGTGACCGCGACCATCTGCTGGATGCCGACCGAGAGCGCGACTTTCATGTGGTCGAAGCCGTTGTTGGTGCGGTAGGTGATGGCACGGTCGGTGAAGAGCGAGGCGATGCATTTCTTGGCCGCGTCGAGCACTTCGGCCTCGCCGGAGATGTTGAGGAACGATTCCTGCTGGCCAGCGAAAGAGGCGTTGGGGAGGTCCTCGGCGGTCGCGCTCGAGCGTACTGCAACGATGAGATTTTCCTGACCGCACATGGAACTCAATTCCTTGTAGCCTGCTTTGATGTCGGCTTCCATGTCCGCAGGAAATGGAGCGTTGGTAATGAGTTCGCGAATGCGTGCGGCCTTCTGCTCGGCATCGGTCACGTTGTTGACGTCGATGCTACCGAGGAGTTGCGCGATCTGGTCTCGAATGCCTGCCGAATCGAGGAAGTAATAGTAGGCCTTCGCGGTTGTTGCGAAGCCGTTGGGGAGATTGACGCCCTGCGGCGCGAGATAATGGAACATCTCGCCGAGCGATGCGTTCTTGCCCCCCACCTCGGGAATATCGGTAAGCACGATGTCCTTAAAGAATTTAACGTGGGTATACATGACGGGTCTTTATGATGAGCAACTGATAAAAAGCGTCCCCATTTGAGGTAAGTATACCCCCGCTCGGCCACACGCGGCCTGGATCTGATGGGATAACTTCCAGAGGATGTCTCTTCCAGAGGATGGTCCTCTGGAAGGGGGTTATCCACAGATTTGTACAGAGGACCGTCCTCTGGGAGGATTCGGGAGGAAGACGTGCGCCTAGGCGTAGGCGTCAAACCCGGAAGAGGCGTGGGATATACTACACATGTATGTATGTTGTTGCGATATTGGGCGACTTGCTTGGCATGATACCGATAGTGAACCTGGTCAGCGACCCAATAACCGGATTGGTGCTGTACCTGGTCGGCTCAGCGAGCGATATCAACGTGTTTTCCGACGACAACATCGGGCCAACGCTCGCCACTATGGTGGTCAAAGCGGTCCCGCTCATAAGTATCGTGCCCGCTTGGACGATACGGGTATATTTCGCGAAGAAAAAATCCCAGGAATCGGCTGGCTGACTACGTCAGCGCGTTCTTTGGAACACCGCGAGCGAAAGAATTGATGTTGTCGGCGGTGGTAGCGAGGATCTCGTGGACCGCTTCGTCGGTGTCGAAAGCGACGTGCGGAGTCAGTATCGCGTTGGGGTGGTCCATGAGGAGGTGATTTTCGTAGAGCGTCTTGAAATCCTTGATGCGCTCGGGCTTGTAGGCCAAAAGCTCCGCTTCCTCGCGCAGGTCATCCTCGCCTTCGAGCACGTCGAGTCCGACGCCGCCCAAATGCCCCGAGGTGAGCGCGCGCACGAGCGCGTCGGTCTCCACGAGATCACCGCGCGCGGTATTGATGAGGAACGCGCCCTGCTTCATGAGCATGATGTTGTCCGCATTGATGATGTGGCGCGTCTCTTTCGTCGCGGGAGCGTGCAGGGTAACGATATCGGAGCGCTTCAGCAACCCCGGAATGTCCGTATAGGCGAAGCCGTGCGCTTCCGCATACGCGGTGTCGGGGTAGAGATCGCTCGCGATGACCTCCATGCCGAACGCTTTCGCTATCGCGATGACGTTCTTGCCGATCCTGCCCGTGCCGATGACGCCGAGCGTCTTGTCGTGGAGATCGAAGCCGCGCAGGTCGTCGGTGACGTACCGCGCACCCTCGAGCAGGCGCAGGCGCGCCTGGAATATCTTGCGCGAGAGGTTGAGCATGAGGCCGAAGGTGAACTCCGCGACCGTGCGTGAACCGTACGACGGCACGGTGCACACGACGACGCCCTTCTCTTTGGCATGGCCGAGATCTATGTGGTCGAATCCGGTCGAGCGCGTCGCGATGCACTTGAGCGCGGGAAGCGCGTCGATGACCTGCGCGGTCACCTGTGAGCCGATGAACACGCTCACTGCCTCGCAACCGGCAGCGCCGGGCGCGCTCTCGAGCGAGAGCGGCTCGGTGAAGAACGAGAGCTCGTGTCCCGGCAACAGCTCGCGCAGCGCAGCCTCCTCGCCCGCTTGCGTGTTGAATACGGCTACTTTCATACGGGGCAGTATACCCTACCGCTCCAATCGTCGCGCGACACGATTGAGGAAAACCGCGAGCGCGAAGACGAGCATGAGCGACGCGCAGGTCGCGAGCCACGCCGGCATGAGCGCGTAGAGCGAGTCGTAGCGATCGAGTATCGGCCAATGTAGCAGGTACAGCTCGTACGAATACGTGCCGATCCACACGAGGAGCGCCGAATGCCGCTTTTTGAGCACGAAGAATCCGAGCACGACCGCGAGCGTGATCAGGCTTATTCCCTGCTCGAGCGACGTGCCGACGCCGGCGTGCAGCGTGAGGTACCATGCGGCGAAGAAGAGTAGGCCGACTGCGGCGGGCCGCGCGTACCGGCTCTCCTGCGCGCGCCGCACGGCGCGCGGAAACGACGCCCACACGTCGCCGAGCCAAGCGACGACCATCCCGAGCGGGAACGCGAGCCAGTGGTCCATCCAGAGGTATGAGACGTCGCTGAGCGGCGTGAAATAGGTGGCCGCGTACGAGAGCGCCGCGATCGCGATGGCCGAGAGCCACGGCCGCTTACGCGAAAAGACGATCGGAAAGAGCGCGTAGAGAAAGACCGCGAAGGTGACGTACCACAGCGGCGAGTCGAGATCGGCATAGAGATCGGCGTGCGGAAAGAACCCGAGGAAGGAGCGCAGCACGTAGGCACCGCCGTACCAGCGGCCGAGGAAGTAGTAGTCGGCGACGAAGAACGGGACGAGCACGAGCCAGAGCGGCAGGTAGAGCTTTTTCACATGGCGCACATAGAACTCCATGATCGGGCGGGCGCGGGTAAGCGCGGAGGCCGTCAGTCCGTAGCCGGAGAGGAAGAGGAACAGGTTGACCCCGGTACCGGCGAAGGTGGAGAGCGGAAAGAGGAACGAGTGATCCGAGACGAGGTAGTAGCCGATATGCGCGAAGATGACAAAGAGCACGCCCGCGCCCTTGAGCTCGGTCGAGCGAGAACGTGAGATAACGCCTTCGTTGCGATCCGTGCCTCGCCACGGCATGAGAAGCGCGAACGCGAGAACGCCGAAAAAGACGAGATTTTGGAGCGCTGCACCCGGTACGGCAACCATGTTCCGGACTATATCACCAAAACAAAGGCGGCCACGCAGACCGCCTTATATGACGAGACATTGACCTAGGTCCTGGACGACAGGTACAGCGGGGGTATGCTTTTCCGCCGCGCACGATGGCGTTGCGCCTCCGCATCGTTCGGTCGCACGTTCGGCAGACCTATGTCTTCCCGCTCGCCTTGCGCACCCTCGCGCAGAAGTACGACGCGCATTCGGTAGCTGCCGCACGAGCAGCGATCCGTTTCCGGATGGTTCAATTTCGCGCATGAGAGGCATTCATACGCCTGGTACCAGACTCGCATGGCATGAACTCCAAAGTCCAAAAGGTTGTGCCGTTGAGGTTATAGCAAGATACGTAAGGATCAGCAATCGAACTCCAGAATCGATCCGGCGAGCGACTCACTAGCGCAGCTCGAACACATGATACGCGCCGGTGCATAAGTTCAGATACATATGGCACTCCTCGTAACTGAGGGGCCATGCGGCAATTCAACATATTCCGGGGCACGAAGGGGTGGTTGAGCATGTACGAAAGCGTCATACGCTTTCGGTATATGAGAG
>JAJXVV010000011.1 GCA_021781955.1 bacterium
CTGATAGACTGGCTCATCTGGTACAACGCTGAACGTCCCCACGAGGCGCTCTCGCTGCGCACGCCGCTTTCGTGTACCATGGCAACATTATCGGCAGAGGAGTGCCAAATGTACTGGACGCGTACATCTGCTTGACAGCAGCCAAAGAGAAGAGTAGAGTCCTTGCGATTGGCCATTGTAGGCCTCTCAATGCGAGCCGATGGGCGCGCATTCAATGCTCAAGAAAAAGGAAATGAGCCAATGCATCGTTCGACCAGCCGTGGTGATCGCAACAATCGCTCCAAGTCCGGGCGGAGGACCGTCAAGATCTCGTTGGAAGGGATTCCTGCGACGATCAACCCGGATGCGCTGCGCAACTGGAAAACCGCTCACGGCACATCGCTCGTGGATGGATCCGTCGCCAACAGCATCAAGTACAATTTCGCGGGCGATTCGGTCATCATGCGGCTCAGCGGCCAGACCTTCTCGGGCACGACGACCGATATGGACGTCTTCTGCCAGGAGTATCTGACCAAGCGCGGCCTTGCCGTCGCGGCGCTGAACGGCACCAAGACCACGGCTTGACCGCCAAGATCCTCACGCAAGTCCACTTCGGTGGCGAGGGCGACCCATTCGGGCCGCCCTTCTTCTTTGCTACAATGAAGCCGTATGTTCCTGAGCCTCAGATCGATAGAGCTCAACGGGTTCAAATCGTTCGGCAAGAAGACCGAGCTCGTCTTCGGCAGCGCCATCGCGGGTGTCGTCGGGCCAAACGGCTCCGGCAAATCAAATGTCGCTGAGGCGTTCCGCTTCGTTTTGGGCGAGCAATCCATGAAAAACATGCGCTCCAAGCGCGGCGAAGATCTCATCTGGGGCGGATCGCCCGCCTTGCCGCGCATGAACCGCGCGGCCGTGAAGGTCACGTTCGACAATTCCAAGCGGCTGCTCGACGTCGATTTCGATGAGGTTGTCGTCGAGCGCGTCGTCTATCGCGACGGTCAGAACGAATACCTCATGAACGGTACGCAGGTGCGTCTCAAGGATGTCATTCGGCTGCTCGCGGGCGCCCAGATCGGCGGCTCCGGCTACCAGATCATCTCGCAGGGGGAGGCCGACCGCATCCTCTCCGCAGGTTCGCGTGAGCGTCGCGAGATGGTCGAGGACGCGCTCGGACTCAAGCTCTACCAGCACAAGAAAGCCGAGAGCGAACGCAAGCTCGAAGAGACCGCGGTCAACATCGACAAGACCAGATCACTGCGCCGCGAGCTCGCGCCTCACCTCAACTTCCTGCGCATCCAAGTGGAGAAGATCGAGAAAGCCCGCGATATGAAAGAGGAGCTTTCGCACAAGCTGTGCGAATATCTCTCGCGCGAACGCGCGTGGATCGTCCAAGAGGACGCACGACTTCGTGAAGAGGAACAGGCGCAGGATATCGAGTTGCGCAAGCTGCGCGATGCGGTGGCACAAGCGCGTACGGCGACCTCGTCGGCGGGCGGGAGCATGCTCGATGATCTGCGCCGGACCCTTTCAGAGCGCGAGGCGAAGCTCTCAGACGCGCGCCGCGAGAGCGAACGGATCACCCGCGAGCTCGGTCGAGCCGAAGGCACGGCGCAGGCCAATACCGTCACCACCGAACAGCTGGTCGCCATCCCGCACGTGCGCACCTTCGCCCGCGAGATCTCGGACGAGCTTTCGCAGGCAGAACGGCAGGAAGACATTTCGATGGTACGCGGCGCGCTCGCGCACTTGCGCGGCCGCATCAAGGATTTCGTGGACGGCCTCTCCGGCGCGGCGCCGGAAACGAGCGAAGAAGCGCGGGAGCTCGTGCATTCGCTTTCCGCATCGCTCGAACGCGTGCAGTACGAGGAGCGTTCGCTCGCCTCGGAGCTCGAAGCGCTCCGCAAGCGCATCGCGCAGGTCCGGGAAGATGGTTTCGCCGCGCAGCGCGATCTGATCGCTCTCGAGTCCGGCGTGCGCGAGGCGCAGAGCAAACTTGCGTCGGTGCAGGGCGCGCGCGCCTCGGTAGCCGATCTGCGGCGCCGCTTCGAGGAGGAGGTGCGCGAGGCGATCGCGCTCGGCATCTCGGTCACGGGCTGGGACGACGGCGCGATCCCTCAGGGCGCGCTCATGGCGGAAGATCGGCCCGCGCAGGAAAAGCGGCGCCGCGAGCTGGAGCGTCTCAAGATAAAGATAGAGGAAGCAGGCGTGGGCAACGGCGAGGCGGTCGCACGCGAGTTCAAACAGACCAAAGAGCGCGAGGAGTTCCTCGCACGCGAACTCGTCGACCTCGAGGAAAGCGCCTTGAAGCTGAAGGACATCATCGTCGATCTCGAGCGGACGATCGACGAGCGCTTCAGCGCGGGGCTCAAGCAGATAAACGCGGCGCTCGGAGGTTTTTTCACGAAGCTCTTCGGCGGGGGACACGCGAAGCTTTTCATCGAGGAGCCACGTCGCGCGAGGAAGGGAACGGATGATGTCGTGGACGACGGCGGAGAAGAAGAGTTCGAGGGTGAGGACGAGCTGCATGCAGGACTCTCGATCGACGTATCGCTCCCGCGTAAAAAAATACGCGGGCTCGAGGCGCTCTCTGGCGGCGAGCGCGCGCTCACCTCGATCGCGCTCATTTTCTCGATGACCCAGGTGAACCCGCCGCCGTTCCTCATCCTAGACGAGACCGATGCCGCGCTCGACGAGGCCAACAGTCGCCGCTATGCCGACATGATCCGCGAGCTCGGGACAAAGAGCCAGCTCATCGTCATCACGCACAACCGCGCGACTATGAGCGCCGCGGGAGAGCTCTACGGCGTCACGATGGGGCAGGATGGCGTTTCCAAACTTTTGTCGGTCAAGCTCGAAGAGGCGGAGCGGGTTGCGAAGTAGCGAGTTTCTGGTACAGTGTCGCCGATATGTTGAAGATACGCATGCAGCGCACGGGCCGCACCAATCAGCCGACTTTCCGCATTGTCGTTCTTGAGCACACCGCCTCGCCGAAGGCGGGGAAGTTCGTCGATCAGGTCGGCACCTATAACCCAAAGACGAAGGAGCGCACGCTGGACGAGAACAAGGTCAAACACTGGCTCTCGGTGGGCGCCAAGGCCTCGCCGACGGTGCACAACATGCTCGTGAGCGCGGGCGTCGTGAAAGGCGAGAAGATCAACGTCTTGCCCGCCTACAAGGCCCCCGAAGCTCCGGCGAAGGAGGAAGTCTCGGCGGAAGCACCCGCAGCGGACAGCGCGCCGGCCGTAGAAGCACCGAAAGCAGAGGCGCCCGCTGCGTAAACGTTTGCTATACTGGAGGCCTTACCAAGTAGCCCGATAGCTATGGAACGAGATCAACAATTCCTTGAGTACGTGGTAAAAGCGCTCGTCGACAACCCGGACGACGTGAAGATCAAGCGCACCGTCGACGAGATGGGCGTGCTCCTCACGCTCGCGGTCAACAAGGACGATATGGGCAAGGTCATCGGCCGTTCCGGCCAGACCGCAAAAGCAATTCGCACGGTATTGCGCGTGGTCGGCATGAAGAACGACGCGCGCGTCAATTTGAAGATCGAGGAGCCGGAAGGCGGCGAACGAGACGCGAGCGCTTCCTCAGATCAGCCCTACGAGCGCGACACCACGGTGGACGACGTCATCAAGGACCTCAAGGGCGAATAGGCCGCGGCGTCACGCCATGCTGCATTTCCATATCGTAACTCTGTTCCCGGAGAGCATCGAGCCGTACTTCAATGCTTCTATTATCGGGCGGGCGGTACAGGACAAGAAAGTAAAAATATCGTTCTATGACCCTAAGCAGTTCACGCGCGATAAGTACGGGCGCGTCGATCGCCGTCCGTACGGCGGCGGCCCGGGCATGGTGCTCGAGCCGGACGGCATGCTGCGGGCGGCGCAGAAGGCGGTAGGGAATAAGAAAGGCGCCGCCAAGATATTCTTCGCGACCGACGGCGCGCTTTTCGATGAGAAGATGGCCAAGAAACTCGCGAGGAAAAAGGACATTCTTTTTATCGCTGGCCACTACGAAGGCGTCGATGCGCGCGTGCAAAAAATATTGAAAGCGAAGAAGGTATCCGTCGGCCCCTACGTGCTGACCGGCGGCGAGCTGCCCGCCGCGACGATGATCGACGCCATCGCGCGCCACGTGCCCGGCGTCTTGGGCAAAGCCGAGTCGCTTGAGGCGTCACGCGTTTCCTCGCCCGAAGTGTACACGCGTCCGGAGGTGCTGGAGTGGAAAGGGAAAAAGTACCGCGTGCCGAAAGTCTTGCTCACCGGCCATCACGCGAAGATCGAGGAGTGGAAAATGGGCAAGAGAAACGGTACGAAAACTTGACATCGGAACTCCGCTCTCTTATGGTCGTATGAGCTGGGCAGCCCCATCGTTTGTTGCGGTGGAGTAAGCGCCGTCAGCTTGATCGGAGAAAAAGAATGGCGAGAAAGAGAGAAATTCTTTTGCCCTACGGCGCAAAAGAGCGGGGTGGTGGTGTTCGCCACGGCGCTGCCGGCAGCGCCTCGGATCGCATGGAGGCCGTGCGACCTGACAGCGAAGCCCTTTTGGAGCTCGCGCCTCACGAGAGATTGCAGTGTCGGCATATGTTCCGAGACATTCGCAAGTATTGCGGCCGTCACAGGATCGCTGGCTCGTTGTTCTGTGCCGCGCACGCTGGATGAATCAGCCTTTGTCCCGGGAACCTCCCGGGACTTTTTACGTACGTTTGACTCCACATGAGATTGCATATATAGTGCCCCTACTTTTGCAGGGAGCCTTTGAAGAGTTGCGATGCGCTTTTGCAAGACGGTTCCGTTGAAAGACACGGGGTTTGCATACAAAAATTTA
>JAJXVV010000004.1 GCA_021781955.1 bacterium
TCTCATATACCGAAAGCGTATGACGCTTTCGTACATGCTCAACCACCCCTTCGTGCCCCGGAATATGTTGAATTGCCGCATGGCCCCTCAGTTACGAGGAGTGCCATATGTATCTGAACTTATGCAATACTGCCATATCTCGCCGGTTATCCACAGGCAAATCAGACATTTCCCCGCCTGCGTCCCATTGCCCGGATATGCAGGCGCAACTACAATGGAGGCATGGCAGCAGAAGATAAGCGCGGCAAGAGCGGACGTCCGAACAAGGCGGCCGCCGCAGCCTCACGGGTGTTCGAAGCGCCGAAAAATTCGCGCATCCCTCCGCAGAATCTCGACGTCGAGCGCGCGCTGCTCGGCTCGCTCATGCTCAACAACGATGCCATGTACGAAGTGGCGGACATCGTTCGTTCCGATGCCTTTTATGCCGGCCAGCATCGGGTCATTTTTGAGGCGATGGTCGGATTGCATGAGAAAGGTCAACCTATCGATCTCGTCACCGTTTCAAACGCGCTCAGGGAGCGCCTCGAGCTCGAGAACATCGGCGGCGCATCGTACCTCTCCGAATTAACGGCCTCTGCGTCCTCCCCCGGCAGCGCGAAGCACTATGCCGACATCGTGCAAGCGAAGTTCGTGCTGCGATCCCTCATCGGCGCCGGTTGGCACATCGGAGAGCTCGGCTACGCCGAGGACGGCGATCTGGAGGAAATACTCAATGACGCGGAGCAAACGATCTTTTCCGTCGCGAACGCGCCTTCACTGCGCAAATTCTCGCTCCTCAAAGACGAACTCGTTGACGCGTGGGAACGCCTCGAACATCTCCACAAGCACGAATCGGCGCTGCGCGGCGTGCCGACCGGATTCGCATCGCTCGACCAGAAGCTCTCCGGCTTCCAAAAGTCAGACCTCGTCATTCTCGCCGCGCGCCCGTCGATGGGTAAAACGGCACTCGCGTTGGACATCGCGCGCTCGACCGCAATCGCCCACGGCACGTCGGTCGGTATTTTCTCGCTCGAGATGAGTTCGCAACAGCTCGTCGATCGCATGCTCTCCGCCCAATCCGGCGTCGACTCCTGGAAGCTGCGGACCGGCCGCATCAACAAGGAAGACGATTTCGCGCAGCTCCAGCAGGCGATGGGCGCGCTCTCCGAGGCGCCGATCTACATCGACGACAAGCCGAGCGCGACCGTTCTCTCGATGCGATCGGTGGCGCGCCGCCTCAAGCTTGAGAAAAACCTCGGCCTCATCATCATCGATTATCTTCAGCTCATCACGCCCGGAAACTCCCGCGCTACCGACAACCTCGTACAGCAGACGACCGAGATTTCGCGCTCGCTCAAGGCCATGGCGCGCGAGCTCGAAGTGCCGGTCTTGGCGCTCTCGCAACTCTCCCGCGCAGTCGAACAACGTCGCGGCCGGCCGCGCCTTTCCGACCTTCGAGACTCCGGTTCCATCGAGCAAGATGCCGACGTCGTCATGTTCATCCATCGCGACGACAAGATGAACGAGGGCTCCGACAGGCCCGGCATCGCCGAGATCCTCATCGAGAAACACCGCAACGGCCCGACCGGCAAAGTCGAACTTTTCTTCGATGAAGAGAAAACAACTTTCCGCGAGATAGATAAGACCGACTTCGGCGATTTCGTCGCACCGACGCAAGGCGACGATTCGCCGTTCTGAATACGTGCATGGACCCGATCGAGCGCCTCTCGCGCCTGTTCGAGAAATTTCCCGGCATAGGGCCCAGGCAAGCGCAGCGTTTCGTGCAATTCCTGCTGCGTTCGTCGCCTTCCGCTCGCCGCGAGCTGATCGACGCGATACAACACCTCGGCGGATCGGTCCGGGAGTGCCCGGAGTGCCTGCGGCACCATGCGGGGAGCAAGAAAGTGTGTGCCCTCTGCAGCGATGCGGGGCGCGACGTTCACCTGCTCGCCGTGGTCGCGAACGACGCCGACCTTTCCGCGCTCGAAAAGAGCGGCACGTATCACGGCCGCTACTTCGTGCTCGGCGGCACGCTCCACCTTGGTTCGGAACAGGCGACCGGTCTGCATCTCAGGGAGCTGCTCCGAAGCGTTCCCGCGCGGCTCGACGCCGGCCTTGAGGAACTTATTCTGGCATTTCCTGCCAACCCGGAAGGCGATGCGACTGCCGCGCGCTTGCACGCCGAGATTCAGCGGGGTTTCCCCGCCCTCAAAGTGACGATGCTTGGCCGCGGCCTCTCGACCGGATCGGAGCTTGAATACGCCGATCATGAGACGCTCAAGAGCGCGTTCGAGAATCGCAGATGAAAAACCGCCCTAGGAAAGGGCGGTGATCTTTACTTTGGAGAAAGGCTGACGGTGTCCCTTTTTCTTTGCGTAGCGGCTCTTGGGACGATAGCGTAGGACGGTAACCTTCTTCGCGCGGCCATTCTCGATCAGCTCGGCGGAGACTTTGGCGCCGCTCACGTAGGGAGCGCCCACCTGAGTCTTCGAGCCGTCGTCGGTCAGGAGCACTTTGTCGAACGTGATTTTCGCGCCTTTCTCGGTCGCGCCCGCGAGACTCTCAACGGTAACGACCGCGCCCTCGGAGACGACGTACTGCTTCCCGCCCGTTTCGATGACCGCTATATTTGCCATAGATGCCGAACTATAACCGAACTACTCCTCGCTGGCAAGTGATGGTTTCTCCAATAGTTCCGGCTCGATGCCTACTTTGCTGTCAGCGATGCGGTACACATCTTTGTCGATCTTGCTCAGCTCCTTGTATCCGCTGTTGTAATGGGAGACGGTCGTGCCGAGCGCGACCCCGAGCTTGCGGTAGTACTGCTCGTAGGAACCGAGGTGCTTCCCGAGCTCCCCGACCCGCTTTTGGATCTCTTCTGCCCGTTTCTCGATCTCGAGCGCACGCAAGCCCTGGAGCACCGTTTGCAGGTACGCCAGGAAGGACGTGGGCGAAACGATGATCACCTTGTACTTGGAAGCGGCTCGCTGAATAAGATTCTCATCCTCCCCCGCGCCGACCTGATTGGTCAATAGATCGTAGTAAATGCCTTCGCTCGGGATGAACATGAACGCGAAGTCCATGGTTCCCTCCTCCGGCCGGATGTACTTCGCGGTCTCTTGGATGCGGAGTTTGAGGTCGTTGACAAATGCCTTCTCCAACGCCGCGCGCTCGGGAGAACCAAGCATCGCGCCTATCATGCGATTGTAATTCTCAAGCGAGAACTTGGAGTCTATCGGCACAAGCTTGTCATTGACGTACACGGCCGCGTCCACGATCTCGCCGTTGCTGAACGGGTGCTGCATCTTGTACATGCCGGGCGGGAGCACATTCTTGAGCACGGTCTCAAGGTAGTATTCGCCCAGTATCCCGCGCTGCTTCGGGTTCTTCAGGATATCCTGGAGCGACTTGAGCTGCTCGGCGAACGATTGCGTCTGCCTGCCGATCTCCTTGACCGAGGTTATCTCCTGCGTGATCTCGCGGATGATGCGGGTCGATTCGCCGAGCTGGCTTCGCATCGTATCGTGCATCTGTTTACTCGATTCGTGCAGGCGCATGTTGAGCGAACGAGAGAGCTCCTGCATCTGGTTCTGCAGCAGCATGAGCCCTTGGCCATCGTCTTTCGATGCCGGCGGCTTACGCAAGAGCAGAAGCGCAAGTAACGCGACCGATACGACCAACAGTCCGACTATCAGCCATTCCATGCCCGCATGGTAGCACATGCTATACTGCCGCCATGTTGACCACACAGATTCGTGCCGACATGGTCGCCGCCATGAAGGCCAAAGACCGTGTGGAAGTAAATACCTTGCGCGGCGCCATGACCGCTTTTACGAATGAATTGGTCGCCAAGGGCCGCAAGCCGACCGACGAACTCGCCGACTCGGAGGCGGTGGCCGTCCTCAAGCGGCTCGCCAAACAACGCAAGGAAGCAGCCGACGTGTATGCCAAAGGCGGCCGTGCCGAGCTCGCAGAGAAGGAGCTTGCGGAATTAAAGATCATCGAAGCATATCTGCCGCACATGGCAAGCGAGACCGATATCGAGAAGGTCGCACGCGCAAAAATGGCCGAGCTCGGCGTTGCCGACGTCTCGGGCATCGGCAAACTGACCGGCATCGTCATGAAAGAGTTCGGCGGCAACGCCGACGGCCAAGTGGTCAAAACCGTGCTCGCGCGCCTCTTGAACTAACGAGCCTCGCTCCACGCGAGGGCCGCAGCGCTTACTGCGGCGAGGGAGAAGACGACCGCGATGGCGGCAGGCGTGGCGATGAGCAATGCGAGCGCTGCGCCGAGCGCGGCACACGCGAGCCTGCCTCCCTGGAGCGCTATCTCCTTGAGCGCGGTGTATTCATCGACGAGCGAACCGCCATCAGCGCTTTGTTCGAATGCGAGCGAATCAATGCCATGCCTGTTGGGCGCAGTCGCCCGCGAATAGGTGTCGATCAGCACCACGCTGAACGCGCCCGAAGCCACGAACTTGAACACCCACGGCGATGCCGCCAAGAGCATGGCGAGGTAGCGGGAGTCTTTCGACGCGCTCCGCTCCAAAAACCGTCGCAGAGGCGCGCGCGATAAGAGCGAGACGAGGAAGGTGAGGGACAAGAGCGCGCCGACGACCGCGAACGATCGCCACACGAGCAAGAAAATGATCATCGGCCAGAAAAGCAGGAGCGCCGTGCCCGCAACGCCGTCCCAGAACGCGCGCGAGACCAGCGTGCGATTTTCGAGCAAAAAGAGCCTATCGAACGTCTCGCGGAAATCCCACGAGAAATCTTCAGGCACATCGCGCACATAGATGAACGGTATGAACGAGAGCGCGGCGAGCGCTGCGGCGAAGAAAAACAGCCACGCCGCACCGAGCGGATAGGCGGCGATGATCCAACCGGCGAGCGCGGGCGCAAGCGCGATAAGAACTTCGCGCCGCGTTGAAAAGCCCGCGCGACCGGTCTCGGCCGCTTCCATCTGGTACGGCACCCAGTAGAGCGCGCGGTACATGCCGAGCGTGAGCGCGAAGCACACCACCCCGACGCGTATCGCGATGTCGGGCCAGACGCCGGAGAAGAGCGCACCGGCGGTGACGAGGCTCGTTACGACCGCGAGCAGCGCGTAAAGGAGCGGCCGCTGCGCGCCATGCCGCAGCTCCCGCGCCGCGAGCGGCGTCAGCAAAAGCGTCGTGAGCGATGAGAGTGCGTACAAAAACGCGGTCTGCGCGACCGCGAAATCAATGTTGCCGCGAGTATACAGAAAATACTGGAAGAACATGAGCCACGCGAACGCACTCGTGAGCACGAGCGCGGAACGCAACATGACACGATGGACGGAAAGCGGCTGCATGCGCTTCAGTATAAACGAAAACAGCCCCGGCATATGCCGGGGCTGTTCGTAATTCGGTCGGCAAAGCCGACTCGAACTACCAGCGTCCGCCGCCGCCGTTGCCGCCGCGGAAATCGCGGCGAGGCTCCATCGGGCGAGCTTCGTTCACCGTGAGCGTGCGACCTCCGAAATCCTTGCCGTTCCACTGGTCGATCGCCGTCTGCGCCTCCTCGTCGGAGGACATCTCGACGAAACCAAAACCCTTGGAGCGGCCGGTCATCTTGTCCATAATGATCACCGCCGAAGTGACGGAACCACACTGGGCGAAGGCGTCCTTGAGCTCGGAGTCGGTCGTTGCGTAAGGCAAACCGCCGACGTATAGCTTCTTAGCCATTGTCTTGTGTATTGTTTTTTCTAAACATGTAAACCGACCTTTCCCCTGCCCTGTCGGTTCGCGACCCAGCCGAGAAAACGTACATTCGATACTATCTTGCCGCCTTCATGGAATTTGTCAAGCGCACATCGGGTGGACCAGAGGGGAATCGGACCCCTGACCTTCTCATTGCAAATGAGACGTTCTACCACTGAACTACTGGCCCGAGAGATTGAACTGTACCATTCCGCTAGACTCGCGCCAACTGAATGGAATGTTCGAGGAACTCGCGCACCGACGAACCCACCGACTCGAGCATTGGCGGCAAAGATGATCCTTGGTAGAGGCCGGGCGTCGTGTTGACCTCGAGCAATACGGGACCGCGCGGCGTAAGGATGATGTCGGCACGCGAAAAGTGCGAAAGGCCGAGCGCGCGGTGCGCTTTGCGCGCCATTTCGGCGAGCGCGGCTTTTTCTGCATGAGAGAAGTTGCTCGGCACGACGTGCGAGAGCGTTCCCTCCTCATGCGCGCGCGGCGACATAAAAGAGAGGTCGGCCGGGAGCACCACGCGCGCAGGCGGCAACACGTAAAGCGGTTCGTTGCGGAAATCTTCGATGACGGCGACGCTCGCCTCTTGTCCGCGTACGAACTCCTCGACGAGCGCGGTGCCGAAGGCGTCGAGGATATCGCCGATCGCGTCCGGCAGCTCGAGCAGGGTCGCCGCTATGATGATTCCGGTGGCCGCGCCCTCCGATGATGGCTTGATCACGTACGGCGGTCCGAACTGTTTGAAAACGAATCGCGCCATTTCGGCGGTCGTCATGCCGTCGCGCAGCGAAAGCGCAACGGCTCGCGGCATGCGGATACCCGCGCCCTCGAGTGTCTCGTGCGCGCGTATCTTATTGAGCGCTGCGGACGCTCCCGCCGCGCGCGAGCCGACGTATGGCACGCTCGCGCGATCGAGTATGCGTTGTACCGTGCCATCCTCGCCAGCCCCGCCATGGAGGGCGTTCAAAACGACATCGACTTGCGAGAGGGCGCGCGCCGGATCGACCGGCGTACCGCGCACATGCCAATAGCCTCGCTTATCGATGAAAATGTCGCGGGTGTCGTAGCGTTCCTCGGAGAGCGCCGAAATTATCGCGGCGCCCGTTCTGAGCGACAGGTTGTACTCGCTTGAAGCGCCGCCACGCAACACGCCGACCGCTGTCCGTGCCATCTGCTCAGTATACCATCGCCTTGCGACGCCTCGCGCGATGCCACGCGATCGCGAAGCGATGCGCCTCGTTGTTGGCGAGCAATATGGCGCGCTCATGCCCGGCAATGGCCGCTTGATCGCCAATGAGGCGTTCCGGTTTGTGCGCTCTGTTCTTTACGACGCCGACAATCGCCGCTTCGATGCCTGCCTCTCGCAACACGCGGCGCGCCGCGCTCATTTGTGCGTTTCCACCGTCCACGACGAAGACCTGCGGCAGCGGCCATTCGGGATGGCCGAGCCGCCGCGTAAGCGCCTCGGCGAGCGATGCGATATCATCGTTGGTTGCGCCGCGTACCTTGAACTTGCGGTATGCGGCGGGATGTTTTTCGCCGTCGAGGACGACCGTCATCACGGCGACCGTCTCGCTGCCGCCCGTGTGCGCGACATCGTACGCTTCGATGCGCACACGGTGGCGCGAAGGTCCGCCCGACGACATGCGACCCTCCCGTTTAATGAGCGAGACGTCGCGAATATGCTCAAGCGCGCCGATTTGTTTCCGCAGGCGCGCCGCTTCTTCGAAGCGTTCCGCGGATGCGGCGGCTCGCATCTGCGATGCGAGCCGCCGCTTGAGCCCATGGAAATTCGCGGAGAAGAGATCGCGGACGTTGCGGACGACCCGCGCATACTCTGCCTTCGTTATCTCGCCCGTACATACGCCGGGACATAGCCCCAGTTGCCTGTTGAAACAGGGCTTGCAGGCTTTATCTTTCCCTTCGCCGCATGGCGTGCATTTCGAGTCGCGGAATGGGAATATCCGCCGGACTATCTTCATCGCTTCCTGCAACTGCATACCATGCGGGAACGGGCCGAACGTGCTCGCGATATCTCTCTTGTCCCACTTCGCGTGCAGCTCTCTCCCTCGCACCACCAAGACACGCGGGAACGCCTCTTTTGTGATGACGACGTAGTTGAAGCTCGTGTTGTCTTTCTCATCGACGTTGTACGGCGGCTGATGCCGCTTGATGAGCTCCGCTTCCAAGAGGAGCGCCTCAAGCACAGAGCCCGTCTCCTGCCACGAGAGCGTATTCGCCTCTTCGATCATGCGCACGATGCGCGGCCCGCGCGCCTCGGCGAGATCGGCAGCGAAATAACTGCGCACCCGGCCGCGCAGCGAGGTCGCCTTACCGACGTAGAGAATGTGCCTGCCTTTCTTGAACAGGTACACGCCCGGATCATCGGGCAATGGGTACGCTTTGAGGTCCATCTTCCGCATGGCGTGAGTATACGCAGTTTGACAAAAAATCGAAGACCGCTAGACTTAGGCTTTAATGTACTCTCGCAAGAAAAAGCACACGAGCACCCGCGAGGGTGTATTTTTCTACCTATTCGTTTCCTCCGCCACCTGCGGACTTTTTATTGCGGTATGAAGCTCTTCCTCGAAGACGGCACTTTGACGGCTGGCGAGAGCTTCGGAGCGCCGATCGATGCCGCAGGCGAGGTCGTGTTCAACACGGGCATGACGGGCTACGTCGAGAGCTTTACCGATCCATCATACGCCGGACAGATCGTCGTGCTCACCTACCCGCTCATTGGCAACTACGGCGTCCCCGATCCCTCCGCCTGGGAATCGGCCAAAGTGCACATCGCGGGACTCATCGTAAGCGAGTACTCGGCGCAATATTCGCACTTCGACGCGCAACGCTCGCTTTCTGAATGGCTCAAGGCCGCCGGCGTGCCGGCGATAAGCGGCGTCGATACGCGCGCCCTCACCAAAAGACTCCGCGAGCACGGGATCATGCTCGGCCAGCTCTCGCATTCCGGAAAGAAAGGTGCGTTCGTCGACCCGAATGCCGACAACCTCGTCGCGAAAGTCAGCGTGAAGGCGCCTTCCCTACATGGCAGCGGACCGAAGAAGATCATCGCGATCGATTGCGGCATGAAGGAGAACATCATGCGCAGCCTCGTGCGGCCGGAGACGACCGTTGTCCGCGTGCCCTGGGACCACGATTTCACCCGCGATGCGTACGACGCGCTCTTCATATCGAACGGTCCAGGCGATCCTACCCGATGCGTCGCGACGATCGAACATATTCGCCAGGCGATGACGGCCGGCAAGCCGATACTCGGCATCTGCCTCGGCAACCAACTCCTCTCGCTTGCTGCCGGCGGCAAAACCTACAAGCTCAAGTACGGACATCGCGGACAAAATCAGCCTGCGCTCGAAAAGGGCACCGATCGTTGCTTTATCACCTCACAGAACCACGGCTTTGCGGTCGATCCCAAAAAGCTCTCGAAGGAGTGGGACGAATGGTTCGTCAATGGCAACGACGGCTCGAACGAAGGCGTGCGCCACAAGACGAAGCCGTGGCGCTCGGTCCAGTTCCATCCCGAAGCCTGCCCCGGCCCTACCGACACCGCCTGGATATTCGACGAATTCATCGAAACGATATGAATGATGTAAAAAAAGTCCTGCTTCTTGGATCGGGAGGGTTGCGTATCGGACAGGCGGGCGAATTCGATTATTCCGGCTCGCAAGCGATAAAAGCGCTCAAGGAGGAGGGCGTCGAGGTCGTGCTCATGAACCCCAACATCGCGACGGTGCAAACGGACCTGCCCGTCGATGCGCCCGCCAAAGCCGCGCCGAAGACTCGCCGCACACGTCCGGCACGCGCGCCGCAGCCGGACCAGAAATTCGCGGACACGGTCTATTTTCTTCCGCTCACCAAAGAGTTCGCGGCCGACGTCATCGCCAAGGAGAAGCCGGACGCCATCCTGCTCTCGTTCGGCGGCCAGACCGCGCTCAATCTCGGACTCGAACTCGAGGAGAGTGGCGTTTTGGCCGAACACGGCGTGCGCGTACTCGGCACGCCCGTCTCGACCATTCGCGATACGGAGGACCGCGACCTGTTCATCAAACGCTTGGACGAGATCGGCGTAAAGACCGCGCGTTCCGAAGCCGCGAACACGATCGAGGAAGCGCTCGAAGCGGCGCGCGAGCTCGGGTACCCGCTCATGATACGCGCGGGATTCGCGCTCGGCGGGCTTGGCTCGGGCGTCGTACAGGACGAGCCTGAGCTCACCCGGCGGCTCGAGGAGGTATTCCATTCCACGTCGCAGGTGCTCGTCGAGGAGAATTTGAGCGGCTGGAAAGAGGTGGAGTACGAGGTCGTACGCGATCGGGCCGACAACTGCATCACGGTCTGCAACATGGAGAACCTCGATCCGATGGGCGTCCACACCGGCGAGAGCTTCGTGGTCGCGCCCTCGCAAACGCTTTCCAATGAGGAGTACCACCGCCTGCGCGAGATAGCCATCCGCACGATCCGCCACCTCGGCATCGTCGGCGAATGCAACATCCAGTACGCGCTCGATCCGCGCAGCGGCGATTACCGCGTCATAGAGGTCAACGCGCGCCTTTCGCGCTCCTCCGCGCTCGCCTCGAAGGCGACCGGCTATCCGCTCGCCTTCGTCGCGGCCAAGCTCGCGCTCGGGTACCGGCTTACCGACATCAAGAATTCCGTGACCGGCAAGACGACTGCCTGCTTCGAGCCCGCGCTCGACTACCTCGTCCTCAAAGCGCCGCGCTGGGACCTCGCCAAGTTCGATAATGCGGCTGCGCACATCGGCACGGAGATGAAGAGCGTCGGCGAGGTGATGGCGATCGGGCGCAGTTTCGAGGAGGTGCTGCAAAAAGCGCTCCGCATGCTTAACACCGGACTCGACGGCTTCGTTCTTGGCAAGCATTCCCCCTCCCTCGAACGCGCGCTCGATGAAATCGAGCATCCGACGACGCGCCGCATCACGGCGCTTGCCGAAGCGCTCCACGCGGGCGAGAGCGTCGCGAGGCTGCACGAGCTTTCCAAGATCGACCCGTGGTTCCTCGAAAAGATGCGGAACATCGTCGCCTGCGAGGAACGCATCGCTCGGGAAGGCTTGGATCAGAGTAGTCTCACGCGCGCGAAGCGCCTCGGCTTCTCAGACAAGCAGCTCGCGAAACTCACCCGTTCGACGGAAGGTGCGGTGCGCACGTTGCGCAAGCGGCTGCGCGTGACGCCGGTCGTAAAGCAAATAGACACGCTCGCGGGCGAATTTCCGGCACGGACGAACTACCTCTATCTCACCTACCACGGCAGCGAACACGATCTCAAACCCGGCCGCCGCTCGCAAATCGCCGTGTTGGGCGGCGGCCCGTACTGCATCGGGTCGTCGGTCGAGTTCGACTGGTCTTCGGTGCAAGCGTTGCGCACGCTCAAACGAGAGCGGCACGACACCATTATGATCAACTCGAACCCCGAGACCGTCTCGACCGACTACGACATGTCGGACCGACTCTACTTCGAGGAGCTCTCGCTCGAGCGCGTGCTTGATATTCTCGACTTCGAGAAGCCGCAGGGCGTCGTTATCTCGACCGGCGGCCAGATACCGAACAACCTCGCGCTCCCGCTCCACGAACACCGCGTGAACATCCTCGGCACATCTCCCGCCAACATCGATCGCGCCGAGAACCGGCACGTGTTCTCACAGATGCTCGACGAGCTCGGCATCGCACAAGCCGAGTGGGCCGAGCTCACGACGCCCGAGGAAGCGGCCCGCACAGCCGAGCGCATCGGCTATCCCGTCCTCGTCCGACCTTCATACGTCCTTTCGGGCGCTGCCATGAAAGTCGCGTACGATGCCGATTCTTTGATTGCCTTTCTACGGCGCGCGGTCGACGTTTCCTCCGACCATCCGGTCGTCATATCGAAATTCATCGAGAACGCGCGCGAGATCGAGATCGACGGCGTGGCCGACAAAGGCGCGCTCGCCATCTACGCCATCACCGAACACGTCGAGAACGCGGGCACGCACTCGGGCGATGCGACCGTCGTGCTCCCGCCGCAGCGCACCTACCTCGAGACGATCCGCCGCGCCAAACTCATCACCAAGCGCCTCGTGCGCGCGCTCAACATCACCGGCCCCTTCAACATCCAGTTCATCGCGAAGGACAACCACCTGCTCGTCATCGAATGCAACCTCCGCGCGTCGCGCAGCTTCCCGTTCGTCTCAAAGGTGACCGGCCACAACTTCATCGATATGGCGGTGCGCGCGATGCTCGGCAAGGATATCAGCGGCCACTACCGCACCGTCGATCTCGACCTTGTCGCGGTCAAATCCCCGCAATTCTCCTACGGGCGCATCAAAGGCGCCGACCCGCGCACCGGCGTCGAAATGGCATCGACCGGTGAGGTCGCCTGTTTTGGCGACTCTTTCAGCGAAGCGCTCCTGAAATCGATGCTCGCCTCCGGCATGCGACTGCCGAAAGGCAACGTGCTCGTCTCTGTAGGCGGCGAAGAAAGCAAGATAAAACTATTGCCGATCATGCGTCTCATGCACGAGATGAAGTTCTCGCTCACGGCGACCGAGCACACAGCCGACTTCTTACGCCAACATGGCGTGCCGTGCGAACGCGTCTACAAGCTGCGCGACAAGCGTGAGCCCAATGTCGGTGCGCTGCTCGAACGCGGCAGCCTCGACCTCATCATCAACATCCCGACCAGCGCCTTCGCCGGCGAAACGACCGACGGCTCGATCATCCGCCGCAAAGCGGTCGATCTCAACATCCCACTCATTACGAACAGGCAGCTTGCGGAAGCCTTCGTCAATGCGCTGCTCGAGCAGCGCGGGGACGGCCTCAAGACAAGGTCTTCGGCCGAATATTCGCGCGGCTAATCCCGCTTCTTTCTCAACACTCGTTTGAGGTAATGCCCCGTGTGCGAGCCATCGGTGCGGGAGACCTCTTCGGGAGTCCCCTGAGCCACGATCTGCCCGCCACCCGCGCCTCCTTCAGGGCCCATGTCGATGAGATAGTCGGCGCACTTGAGCATGTCGAGATTGTGCTCGATGACGACGACCGAGTTGCCGCGATCGACAAGCTTCTGCAGTATTTGTATGAGCTTCGCAACGTCGTCGTAATGCAAACCGACGGTCGGCTCGTCGAGCAAGTAGATGGTCTTGGTCGTAAGGGGACGATACAGTTCGGACGCGATCTTCACGCGCTGCGCTTCCCCACCGGAAAGCGTCGTCGCGCTCTGGCCGAGTTCGAGATAGCCGAGCCCCACGTCTATGAGCGTTTGCAGCCGATCGGCTATCGCCGGAATATCGTCGAAAAATCCGCGCGCCTCCTCGACCGTCATCGAGAGCACGTCGTGGATGTTCTTTTTCTTGTATTTCACCTCGAGCGTCTCTTTCATGAACCGCTTGCCATTGCACACGTCGCAGGTCACGTACACGGTCGGCAAAAAGTGCATCTCGACGGCGACGAGCCCATTGCCTTGGCAAGCCTCGCAGCGGCCGCCGCGCACGTTAAACGAGAAGCGGCTCGGCCCCCAGCCGCGCGCCTTCGCCTCATCGCTCATCGCGAACATATCGCGAATGTGCGTCCACGCGCCCGTGTAGGTGGCTGGATTGCTGCGCGGCGTGCGCCCGATGGGCGATTGATCGATGAGTATCGCGCGACCGAGATACTCGGTGCCAGAAAATTCCTTGGCGTTGTAAATTTTGGCCGTGCGGTAGCGCTTGTCGAAGCGCGCCCGCAAATTGCGGTGCAGTATCTCGTAGAGGAAGGTCGACTTGCCGGAACCGGAAACGCCCGACACGACGACGAACTTCTGGAGCGGTATGTCCGCGTTGAGGTTCTTGATGTTGAATTTCTCTGCGCCGCGTATCTTCAGCTTGCCTCGATCGGCCGTACGGCGCTTCTCGGGAAGTTCGATGCGCTCCTCCTCGCGCAGGTACGCGAGCGTCCGCGAACCGCTCTTATTGGTCTTGGCGGTAAGCAAATCCTCAAGCCAGCCGGACACGACGATGGTGCCGCCGTGCGTCCCGGCGCCCGGACCGATGTCGACGAGGTAATCGGCAGCGAAGATCGTATCTTCATCGTGCTCGACCACGAGGACCGTGTTGCCGAGTTCGCGCAAGTGCTTCAGCGTCTCGATGAGCTTGTCGTTGTCGCGCTGATGCAGACCGATCGTCGGTTCGTCGAGCACGTAGAGCGCTCCGACCAATCCCGAGCCGAGCTGTGACGCGAGCCGTATGCGCTGCGCTTCGCCGCCCGAGAGCGTGTTTGCCTTGCGATCGAGCGTAAGGTATTCAATCCCGACATTGAGCATGAATTGCAGTCGCGACGTAATCTCCTTGATGATGACGCGCGAGATATCCTGTTCGGTTTTCGTGAGTTTCAGATCGCTGAAGAAGACGATCGCCTCTTCGATGGATAACGACGACAATTTGACGATATCTGCGCCTTTCGCGGGCGCGTCGTGCGCTGCGGGTTCCTTTACATGCCCGAGGAACACGTTGAGCGCCTCGGATCGCAGGCGCGCGCCGTGGCACACGTCGCATGACTCGTCACCGAAGAGGTATTTCGTGCCGAGCCCCTTGCATTCTGGGCATGCGCCATACGGCGAATTGAACGAGAAGAGGCGCGGCTCGATCTCGGGGAACGAAAAGCCGTCGTACGCACACATGAACTTCGCCGACACGATGCGGCTTTCGCCTCCAACGTCGGTGATCTTCACGAGGCCGTCGGCCTCATGAAGCGCGCGCTCGATGGCCTCGAGCGCGCGCTCACGAGCGCCTTTCGGGTCGTCGCTGAACTCGCTCACGAAGATATCGTCGACGACGATATCGACATCGTGCTTGGAATTCTTCTTGAGCTCTATGCGGGAACGCAGCGATTTTTCTTCGCCGTCGACGACGGCCTTTTCGTACCCCTTGTTGAGCATGTCATACAAGAGCTGGTAATACTCCCCTTTTCGTCCGACCACGACGGGCGCGGCGATGCGGATCTTGTCGGTCGAGACGCCTTTCGTCAGCTTACCGCCGTTTGCGCCTTTCCGCACCGACTCAACGACCGCGAGGACCGACTCCAGTATCTCCTCATTGGAGAGCTTGCGCACCTCCCTGCCGCACTGCGGGCAGTGCGCGTGCCCTATCCGCGCGTAGAGGACGCGCAGATAGTCGTATATCTCGGTGATCGTCGCGACCGTCGAGCGCGGATTGTTCGAGCGACTCTTCTGATCGATGGATATCGCCGGCGAGAGCCCGGATATCTCGTCTACGTCGGGCTTTTGCATTTGCCTCAGGAACTGCCGCGCATAGGCTGAGAGCGATTCGACGTACTTGCGCTGACCCTCCGCAAAGATGGTGTCGAACGCGAGCGACGACTTCCCGCTCCCCGACAGCCCGGTGAACACGATCATCTTATTGCGCGGCATCTCGACGCTCACATTCTTGAGGTTATGCGTTCTCGCTCCCTTGATGATTATTTTATCTTCCATAGACGCAAAAACCGCCCTCGTTCATTGCGAGGGGCAGGTAGGAGCAACTATATAGCATGTTCGCCGCGATATCCACACTTGCATACATATTAGTGTATGCTAATATATACCCATGCATAAAAAGGCGGTACGGGCAGCGGTGAGCAACGAGACCCGCACGCGCATCATCGCGTGCCTCGGCACCGGTCATAAGACCGTGAACGAGCTGCGCGCGGTATGCCGCCTTTCGCAATCAGCCGTCTCGCAGCACCTCATGCGGTTGCGCGCCGCCGGTGCGGTCGCGAGCGAGAAGCGCGGCCGCGAGCGCGTCTATCGCGCGACGCATCCGAGCATCGTGCGCGTATGCCGTTCGATTATCAATCTTATCCGATCGTAATCTGCGCAGGGCTTCACGCACGTGACCAACCTCCAAGGCGGGATCGAGAACTGGGGAGCCGCCGGATATCCCACTACTACCAGCTAATTATCATTTAACAAAATCACTATGGAACTATCTTATTTCCGCAAAAGCACCCGTTCGTTCAGCGAAACGCTGCAAGCGCTTAAGAAGGCTGTACCAGCCTCCGGCCTGACCATTCTCGCCGAGAAAGAGCTCGAGAAGGACAAGAAAGCGATGGTGTTGGCTTGCAATCCCGACTGGGCAAGGCGGCTTATCGACGCCGATCACCGCATCGCCGGCTTCCTCCCCTGCTCGTTCCTCGTGTTCGAGAAGGACGGCGCGGTCTACGTGGGGAGCGGCGAGGCGTCCATCATCCGCTCGCTCATCCAGGGCGGTCCGCTCGTCGAGCTCGCCATCGAAGCCGAATCTGCGAGCAGGGCCATCATCCACGAAGCAGCGGGCGTCGGCGAACTCAAGCCCATGGACGTCCTCGTGTATGCCACCATGACCTGCCCCTATTGCACGAAAGTGAAGGAATGGCTCACCGCGCACAAGATCGAGCACAAAGTCGTCCACGTCGATCTCGACCGCGAAGCGGGCCGCGCGATGGTGGAAAAGACAGGCCAAATGGGCGTGCCGGTCACGGAAATATCGTACGGCGAAGATGCGGAACCGGCGTTCGTGCTCGGCTTCGACGAAGCGCGCCTCATGGAGCTGCTCGCGACTCGCTAGAACAACGCGGCTTCCTCATGCAGTTCGATGTCGAACGTCGCGCGCACGGCATCTTTCACCTTCGCAGCGAGCGCGCGCACGTCCGCCGCGCTCGCTGCGTTTTGGTTGACGAGGTAATTGGGGTGCTGGAGCGAGGCGATAGCGCCGCCGACGATCGCCCCTTTCATGCCGGCCTTTTCTATGAGCCAGCCGGCAGGCACTCGATGTTCGCGGGACCTTGCCCCCTTCTCCGCCTCGAACTGGGCGACGATACCCGCAGGCGCCACGGGATTCATAAAATAGCTGCCCGCTGCTCGCACGTTTTGCAAATGCCTTCGTTCGCGCTCGGCGATGATTTCCTCAGCGAGCTTGGCGCTTTCCGTGGCATCAACTTGCTGTAGACGAAGGCGCACTCGCGTGATGACCCATTCCGGATGCTCCTTGAAAAAGCTGTGCCGGTACGAAAAATCACACTCCGCATGCTGGAACGCTCGTATCTCCCCTGTCCCGGCGTTGAGTGCTCGCACCGAGATCACGAAGTCTTTTATCTCGCTACCAAAAGCTCCCGCATTGCCGCGCACCGCACCGCCTATCGAGCCGGGGATGCCCGCGAGCTTTTCCCAGCCGCCGCACTTGCCCATCGCGGCCGCTTCGATGAGTGTGAAGAGGTTCGAACCGGCCCACGTATCTATCTCGCAAGCGCCAAAGCTCCACAGGTTGCCGACGAAATGGACGACGAGCGCGTCGAGCCCTTCGTCGGGCACGAGCACATTGCTGCCGCCCCCCAAGATGATATGCCTAAGCTCGTTCTCCTTCGCCCACGCGAGGGCTTCCGTGACATCGCGCTCGCTGCGCACTTCGCATAGGTACCGTGCAGGACCGCCTATCTGAAAAGTCGTGAGCGGGGCGAGCGAGACGTTCTCGAGCCATTTCATGCAGCTATTTTCGCACATCTTTTTCCAGCGCTTGTATCTCGTCGCGGATGAGCGCGGCGGTCTCGAAGTCGAGCCGGTCGGCCGCCTCGTGCATCTCGCGGCGCTTCTCGCGGATGAGCTTCGCGAGGTCAGTGCCGGCGGCGCGCTCATCTATGCGTGCGAGCTCGGAGATGGCCCGCGCGCGCGAGCGTTGGATATCGCCGGTGATGTCCTTGATGCGCTTCTCGACTGTCTTTGGCGTAACGTGATGCTTCGCGTTGTGCGCGAGCTGGATCTCGCGGCGGCGATTCGTCTCTCCGACCGCTCTTTCGAGCGAGCCGGTCATGCGGTCGGCATACAGTAGTACGCGGCCGTTCACGTTGCGCGCCGCGCGGCCGATCGTTTGGATGAGCGAGGTCTCGCTTCGGAGAAAACCCTCCTTGTCCGCGTCGAGGATGCCGACCAATTCCACTTCCGGAAGATCTAATCCCTCGCGCAGCAGGTTCACGCCCACGAGCACGTCGAACGCGCCACGGCGGAAGTCGGTGAGGATCTCAATGCGTTCGATGGTTTTCACATCGCTGTGGAGGTAGCGCGCTTTCACGCCGCGCTCGACGAGGAATTGCGCGAGGTCCTCGGCCATCTTTTTCGTGAGCACGGTCACCATGGAGCGAGCGCCGCGTTTCGTCGTTGCTTCCGCTTCGGCGATAAAATCCTTGACCTGCCCAGAGGACGGTCCTCTGCGGTTTTCTGCGGATACGTCGGCGGTAACGGGGCGAATGACGATCTCCGGATCGACGAGGCCGGTCGGACGGATGACTTGCTGTATCGGCGTACCGCTCAGCCCGAGTTCGTACGGCGCCGGCGTCGCGGATGTGTAGATGGTCTGTCCCGTGCGCTCGCGGAACTCGTCGAACGTGAGCGGGCGGTTGTCGACGGCGCTCGGCAAGCGGAAGCCGTGCTCGACGAGCGTATTTTTGCGCGAACGATCTCCCGCGTACATGCCGCCGATCTGCGAGATGGTCACGTGAGACTCATCGATGACAGTGAGAAAATCTTTTGGGAAATATGAGAGCAGCGTGTAGGGCGGCTCCCCCGGCTTGCGGCGGTCGAAATGCCGCGAGTAATTCTCGATGCCGTTGCAGTAGCCGAACTCGCGGATCATGGTGATGTCCTGGCGCGTTCGGCGCTTCAAGCGCTCAGCTTCGAGCGGCTTGCCGGCGGCATCGAGCTCCTTGAGCCGCTGCTTGAGTTCCGCTTCGATGTCGGCGAGCGCCGCATCCTGCACATCCTTCGGCGTCACATACTGGCGCGCCGGGAAGATGAACAGCGCTTCATGCCGCGTGACGATGGCGCGCGTCATCGCATCTATCTCCTCTATCTTGGAGACGCGACCGCCCGCGAGATCGATCCGATAGACGACTCGCTCGCCCGCCGGCATGACCTCGACGTACGCACCGAGCGCGCGGAACGTGCCGGGCGAAAGATCGCCGGTCGTACGCTCGAAGTAGATGGAGATGAGCTTGCGGGTGAGCGTTGCGCGCGTCATCTGCTCGCCCTGCATCAGCTTGAGATTGACCTTCTCGTACTCAATCGGCGAACCGAGGCCGTAGATGCACGAGACCGACGCGACGACGATGACATCCTTGCGCGTGAGGAGCGCCTGCGTCGCGGCATGCCGCAAGCGCTCGATGTCCTCGTTGATCTGCGCCTCTTTCTCGATGTAGGTGTCGGTGACGGGCACGTACGCTTCCGGCTGATAGTAGTCGTAGTAGGAAACGAAATAATGCACCGCGTTGTGCGGGAAGAACTCGCGGTACTCAGCGGCGAGCTGCGCGGCAAGAGTTTTGTTGTGCGCGATGACCAGGGTCGGGCGCTGCGCCTCGGCGATCATGTTGGCGACCGTAAAAGTCTTGCCCGAACCGGTCACGCCGAGGAGCGTCTGATCACGCTTTCTCTCTTGTAGGCCCTGCACGAGCGAACGAATGGCCTCCGGCTGATCGCCGGAGGGCTGGTATGACGATTCGAGCTTGAACCCGTTCACCAGAACACTCTACTACGAAAGCAGCAGCGCGCACACTTGCTTCTTGCCGCGGCGAAGCATCGCGATGCCTTCGTGAAAGTCGGCAGCATCGAGGACGCGCTTTTCGTCCACGACCTGGTCGTTGAGGGCTACGGCCCGGTCCGCAAGGAATTGCCGCGCCTCGCGCTTGGACGACGCGAGCGATGAGGCGATGAGCGCGTCGACGAGCGGCATGCCTGCCTGCACCTCGCAGTGCGGCGCGGCGCGGCGCAACGTCTCGCGCGCGTGTTCCGACAAAATGTCGAGCGACGCTTCGCCGAAAAGCACCTCAGTGACCGACTCCGCTTCCTCCGCTTGTTCCTGCCCGTGTACGAGCTTGGTCACCTCGCGCGCGAGCAAACGCTGCGCGCCGCGCGATTTCTTATTTCGCTTGTGCAGTTCGGCGGCAGCAGCTATCTCTTCGAGCGTCAGGAGCGTAAAGAGCTTCAAATAGTGCTCGACGCTCTCGTCGTTCACATTGAACCAGAATTGGTAGAACGCGTACGGCGTCGTCATCTCCGGATCGAGCCAGATGGCATTGCCCTCGCTCTTGCCAAATTTCTTCCCGCTCGCCTTGTCGGTGACGATGGGCAGCGTCAAGCCGTAGGCGGTCTTCTCTTCTTTGCGACGAATGAGATCAACGCCGGTCACGATATTGCCCCACTGATCGGAGCCGCCGACCTGCACGTCGCAGCCATGCTCCGTGAAGAGGTGCCAGAAATCGTACGCTTGCAAGAGCGGGTACGAGAATTCCGTGAACGATATTCCCTCTTCGCTCTTGAGTCGCGCGGCGATCGCGTCTTTTTTGACGAGGCCGTTGACCGTGAAATATTTGCCGATATCGCGAAGGAACGCGATGAGATCGAGCTTCGTGAGCCAATCGGCGTTGTTGACCGCCGTCAGCTCGATACCACCGAGAAGTTTCTGCGCCTGTGTTCTGAGCTTTTCGGCGCGCGCGGCGATGGTCGCCTCATCAAGGAGCGGGCGCTCGACATCGGGTTTCGGATCGCCGATGAGTCCGGTGCCGCCACCCAAGAGCACGATGACCCTATGTCCAGCTTCAGCAAAGTGTCGTAAAAGCATGTAACCGGCGAGGTTGCCGATGTGGATGGATTCTGCGGTCGGATCGACGCCAAGGTAAACTGTGCGCTTGGGACCGTCGGTAATTTCCTCAAGCCTCTCCGACGAGAATTGGTAGACAAACCCGCGCCGTTGCAGCGTCTCGGACAATTTCACCATCCGCGAAATATAGCATAAAAAGGGTCGCGCGGCGGGGAGAGCACCGCCGGCGCGACCCGGCGAAGCGTCAAGATCGCCGCTTGCCGCGACGCCGTAGCCCATGCCACAAGCCGCTGCGACACGCACAGCGCGCCACGCCCAACAGAAATTTGGAATAAACGCGCCGAGAGGCTTGTACTATGAACGAAGCGCTTATATGCAACTCTCATCCTCCCTTACCAGCGTGCGCGCGTATGTGGTCGCGCACAAGATCACGAGCACGCTCATCGCCATCGTTGTCGTGGGCGGCGGGTACTGGGGCTGGGTGGCGACCCACCCGGCGACCACGCAGACCTACTACATCATCGGCAATGTCGCGACCGGAACGATCGTGGCGGCCGTGTCCGAGTCGGGCCAAGTATCGACGACCGACACAGTCGCCATTCAACCGCAAGTCTCGGGCCAGATCACCTGGGTAGGCGTGCAGCCGGGCGACAAGGTATATGCGGGCGAGAAGCTGGTGACGATTGATAACACGACGGCCCTCCAAAATCTTGCGGCAGCGAAACGCACACTTGCCTCCGATCAGCTCACGTATCAGCAGAGCCAGGCTCAGGCGCCCATTACCTACCAGAACGATCTCAACGCGCTTGCGACCGCCAATACAAACCTGCAGAACGACTACAACACGACCTACAACGACCTCGTCAACGCCTACCTCAACTTGCCGGGCGTCATCAACGGCGCGCAGGCGGCAATCTATGGCTACGATTTCGATCCGAAAAAGACCCAGTGGAACATGGACGTGCTCGCCAACGTCTTCACCGGCCAAGAGAACACGACCAACGTCCAAAACTTTAAGACCGCCTCGATGAACGACTACCAAACCGCAGACACCGCGTACAACGCCGCGCTCGCCGCGTACCAGCAGACGCCGCGTACGGCCACGACAACCGCGATCGACGCGCTCCTTTCGCAATCCGTCCAGACCGAGACCGACGTCGCGCAGTCGCTCCAAAGCGAGCTGAATTTCTTCGGCGCGGTGTCCGATCTCGCGCAGGCGAACACCATCACGCTTCCGGCAAAATTCCCGACCGTGCAGAGCAACACCACTTCATACCTCGCGACCGCCAACAGCGCGCTCACGACGCTCTTGAACGACCAAAAGACCTTGCAGAACGACGAGCAGGCCATCACCAACGCGCAGCAGACGATCACGCTTGCCCAAGTCGGCAATCCCCAGGGCGACAATCCTATCAGCTTGCAAGTGTCCTCGAGCAGCATCCTGCAAGAGCAGCAGAACATCGCGACGCAGGAGGCCAACCTTGCCGACTACGCGATCACCGCGCCTTTTGACGGCACGGTCTCTGCGGTCGGCGCGCAGGTGGGCAACAACGCGAGCGGCGACCTCGTGACGATCATCTCCAACTCGCAAATCGCCGACCTCTCCATCAACGAGGTCGATGCCGCGCAGATCAAACTCGGCGACAAGGTCACGCTCACCTTTGACGCGATCAACGGCCTGTCGCTCACGGGCAAAGTCGTCCAGATCGACTCCGTAGGCACGGTGAGCCAAGGCGTCGTGTCCTACACCATCGAAGTCTCGTTCGACACCCAGGACCCGCGCGTGAAATCCGGCATGACCGTCAATGCGGACATACAGACCGGGGTCGCGCGCGACGCGATGATCGTTCCCTCCTCCGCGATCAAGACGGCGTCGAACGGCCAGAGTTACGTGCTCGCGTTCCAGCCGGCACTACCAGCCGCGACGGTCGCCGCCGCCGGATCGGGCGGTATCACCTCGGCGACCCAGCCGGTGCAGATCCCGGTCGTGACCGGACTATCGGACACGACCGATACGCAGATCGTCTCGGGCCTCGCGTCGGGCCAGCAGATCGTCGTCTCGACCCGCACCGGCGGCCCCGTGACCGCGACCGCAGCGACCGCGGCGACGAGCCGGTTCGGCGGGGGCGGCGGAGCGGTCATTCGAGGTTTCGGCGGCTAAATCCTCGTCTCGCCAACGCACGACATGATCGAGGTCAAGAACATAATCAAAACGTACGGATCCGGAGACGCCGCGTTCCAAGCGCTCAAGGGCGTCACATTCACCATCCAAGACGGAGAGTTCGTCGCTATTATGGGCCCGTCGGGTTCCGGCAAATCGACGCTCATGCATATCCTCGGCTGCCTCGACACCGCGACCTCCGGCTCGTACGTCCTCGACGGCAAAGACGTCTCTCGGCTCTCGGACGACGATCTCGCGACCATCCGCGGGCAGCGCATCGGCTTCGTGTTCCAATCGTTCAACCTCCTTCCCCGCACGAGCGTGCTGCGCAACGTCATGCTTCCGCTCGTGTACGACGCGGCGATACCGCTCGAGGAGCGCCACGCGCGCTCGTCGGCGGCGCTGCGTGCTGCCGGCCTTTCCGATGAGTTCTTCGGACACTTGTCCAACCAGCTCTCCGGCGGACAAATCCAGCGCGTCGCTATCGCGCGGGCGCTCGTCAACGATCCGACGATGATACTGGCCGACGAACCGACCGGTAACCTCGACACGATGACCGGCGAGATCGTGCTCGGCACCTTTCAACGGCTGAACGAGGAGCATAAACGCACGATCGTGCTCATTACGCACGAACCCGACGTCGCCGAGCACGCGGAACGCATCATCACGGTGCGCGACGGGCTTATCACGTCAGATTCCAAGAATCACAAGCGCCGCCGCGCGCTCCTCGCCGAAGCGAGCGCGCGCCAACCCGTATGAAAACGAAAGACCTCCTCGAAGAGACTGTGACTGCGCTCTCGGCCAACAAGGCGCGTTCAAGCCTCACCGTTCTGGGCATCGTCATAGGCATCTCGTCCGTCATCGCGATGATATCGGTCGGCCAAGGCGCTTCCTCCGGCATCCAGTCGTCCATCCAATCCCTCGGTTCCAACCTCATCATGGTGACGCCGGGCGCAGCGCGAGGACCTGGCGGCTTCGGCGTGAGCGCGGGCCGCGGATCGGCTTCGACGCTCGTCCAGGCCGACGCCACCGCTATCGCCTCTTCCGTTCAAAACGTCACCGCCCTCTCGAGCGAGGTCTCGAGCCGGCAGCAAGTGACCGCAAAAGGCACAAACACCAACGTCTCCGTCGACGGCGTCAACGCCGCATACGCGCAGGTCCGCAATGTGCAGATGGACCAGGGATCGTTCGTGACCGATCAGCAGAGCCAAAGCCTGCAGAAGGTCGCCGTGCTGGGACCCACCGTCGCGAGCGATCTTTTCGGCACCGACAGCACGACGGCCGACGGCCTGCCGGCCGGTATCGTCGGGCAGGCCATCCGGATCAAGAGCATGCAGTTCATCGTTATCGGCATCACCCAGTCGAAGGGCGGAAGCGGCCCTGGCAATCAGGACGACATGGTCTACATTCCGCTTGAAACGGCCCAACTCTTCCTCACGGGCAACAATTCGGTCACGACCATCGATATCCAAGCTGCGAGCGCCAACGCGATGACGCAAGTGCAGAATGACATCACGACGCTGCTCCTGCAGCGCCACAACATTTCCGATCCGACGAAAGCCGACTTCAGCACGCTCAACCAGAACGACCTGCTCTCGACGGTTTCGAACGTTACGCAAACGCTCACCATCCTGCTCGCCTCGATCGCAGGCATCTCGCTTCTGGTCGGCGGCATCGGCATCATGAACATGATGCTCACCACCGTGACCGAACGCACCCGCGAGATCGGTCTGCGTAAGGCGATCGGAGCGAAACGCGGCGATATCAGTACGCAATTCCTCGCTGAGGCGGTCATGCTAACGCTCCTCGGCGGCGCGATCGGCGTTTTGCTCGGCGTCGGCATCTCCTACGTGGTCGGCGCGCTCGGCCTCATCGCCACGATGATATCGTGGAATTCGGTCGTGCTCGCCTTCGGCGTCTCGGCCGCGATCGGCATCGCCTTCGGTTACTACCCGGCGCGGCGTGCCGCTCACATGAACCCGATCGACGCGCTCCGCTACGAGTGACCTCGGGTAATTATTATCCATTACGAATAGTTCATCTTTACGTATGAGTAAACAGCTTGTTATCGGGGCCATCGTCGGGATCATCGTCGGAGGCGGCATCGGCGCCTGGGGCGGTATGCAGTACCAGGCATCGCAAAACCCTGTTCGGAACGGCTTCGGCAACGCCGGAGGCACCTTCTCCGGTCGCTCGGGAGGGGTCGGCGGCTCCCGCAGTGGCGCGGGAGCGATCTTCGGAACCATTATATCCGCAGATGCGTCATCAATAACGGTACAGATCGGGGGTCCGAGCGCCTCAACGACTAACGGCGCCGCGAGCGGTACCAAGATCGCACTGCTCGACAATTCGACGCAGATCGAGAAAATCATCGTCGGCAGCGTGAGCGATCTCACCGTCGGCCGGACCGTCATGGTGTCCGGAACCGCAAACAGCGACGGCTCCATCACCGCGCAATCCATTCAGATCCGCCCTGCGGGCGCTCGTCCGGCGGGGCAATAGATCACGAATCGGTGCCAGGGCAAAAGCCGCGATGCAAAGCGCTGCGGCTTTTGCGTATGCTCAGTCAAGCACTGTGAACGGTCTCCCTGCCGACCACCGTGCCAAGTATGAGACCGGCGACAACGTCGGAAAACCAATGGAATCCTACCGCCGCTCCTGCGGCGACAAGAGCGACTTCAGTGAACAGAATGATCTTGATCGCGTAAGAGCGGTATGCGGAGACGAACGCAAGCGCGCCTGCCATGGCAGTCGCCGCATGCGAGGATGGCCAACCCCAAAAGACGCCGTTGCGTAAAACGCCGAATTGAAACTCTTTACTGATGTCGCTGCCGCCGATCGTGCCCAAGAATTCCGGCTGAATACGGCCGGTAAAGACTTTGTAGAACATCGTCACGACGAGCGCGGCGAGCACGGCTCGCGCGACCGAAGCGCCGGCGCGTCGGAGCTTGTCGTTATGCAGAAAATCCCCGGCGACGTACGGTACGAGCGCAAGCAAGACCGGCACGAAAAAACCGCCGATGCCCGCGGCCCACACGAGCGGATAGAGCATCGTACTGCGGGTTGCTTCATAAAAATGCCAATCAGTATCGGTGAGCACGATGACTGCGGTCAGCGCGACGGCGATCGCATGCCACCGGAGGTTACGAGTTGAAAAAACGGAGCGCAGTGTCCGAGGAAAGCCCGTGAACACCTCCTCAAACATGCGCATCACCGTTCCGGGCGCAGGAGCGGGAAAAGCTGCGCCTCGTGGGCGGGGACGTTCTCGAGAAAGGCAAAAAGGCGTTCCGAGACACCGAAGCCGAAGGAAGGTGGCATGCCGTACTCCATCGCGCGCACGTATGCATCATCGAGGCGCTGCGCCTCGTCGTCGCCTTCGTCGCGCAGCCTCTGTTGCTCCTCGAAGCGCGTGCGCTGATCGAGCGGATCGTTGAGCTCGCTAAAGCCCTTGCCTACCTCGCTGCCCGCGAGAATGACCTGCAAGCGTTCGACCGTTTCCGGCTTTTCGACGAAGCGCTTCGCGAGCGGCTCCAGATAGACCGGCACGCCGACCAGAAACGCTGGTCCGGAAATGCCTTTGCGCAGTTTTTTCCAAAGATGGTCGACCGCGCGCGCTTTGTTGAGCGTCTCTCCCACCTCGATGTGCGCATCGCGCACCGCCCGTACCGCCTCCTCTTCGCTGCACGAGAGCGGATCGATGTCGTACTCTTTTTGTATCGCGTCGCAAAAATCGACGACCTTCCATTCCTCGGCGAGATCGATCGTGTGACCATGCATTTCGAACGTGTACTTCCCGTAGACCTCCTTGGCGATCGAGCGGTAAAGCTCCTGCACGAACACGCCGCCTTTTTTAAGGTCGCTGTACGCTTCGTACGACTCGAGCTGTGTATAATCCTGCAAGTGCTCGCGCGACTGGCCTTCATTGCGGAAAATGCGGCCGATCTCGAAGACTTTCGGGAAACCCGCGATCAAAAGCTCCTTTTGCCAGAGCTCGCCTGCGGCAATGCGTAGATACACTTCGATATCGAGCGCGTTGTGATGTGTAATGAACGGACGCGCATCGGCTCCGCCGGGCGTCGTCTCAAGAGCGGGCGTTTCCACCTCGAGGAAACCGCGCGCGCGATAAAAGTCACGTATCGCTTGCCAGAATCTCGCGCGCCGCTCGAAGCGTTGCCGGAGCTCGCCATTGAGCAATATATCGAGGTACCGTCGGCGCAATTTGAGCTCTTCGTCCTTGAGGCCGAACCAGCTGTCGGGCACGGGGAGGAGCGATTTTGAAAGCATGCGCCAGGAGCGCTGCCGGAGCGATGATTGTCCGCGCCTGGTTTTGAAAGCGGTTCCCGTAAACTCCACGAAATCGCCGACATCGACGGCCTGCGAGAACAGGTCGACCTGGCTCCCTTCGCCTTCTTGCACGACGACCTGTGCCTTACCCGTGCCATCGGACACATCGACGAACGTGATGCCGCCCTGCCCGCGCAGGGAAAGGACGCGGCCGGCCAACGTCGTTGGCCGGCCGCTCTCTTCCAATTCGCCGAATCCCGCGAGAAAATCCGCACACGACGCGTCGCGAGCAGTCGACGCTGGATATGCGGGCATCCCCGCTTCCCGCAGCAATTCGATTTTCTTGAGTCGCTCCGCTCGGATATCCGCTTCGCTCATGGAGAAATGATACCAGGGGATCACTGATTTGTAACGCACGCGCGGTACGTCTGGACGTTCCCTTCCACAACGTACGCCGCGTTATCCTGGTCCATAAAAACGAAACTGCCGTCGGGATTAGCGAACCGCGCGCCCGTATCGGAGAACGTCTGCGGCAAGTGCACGCGGCGGCCGTCGGAGAGCGTGAGGTCCACAGCGGAATTCAAGAAGCTCGCTTCTATGGTCTTGCTGTCCGCGCATTGATAGCGCGCCAACGTCTCCTGATCCCACACGCTCGGGATGTGTGCTTGGATCGTGTGAATGGCCCGGTCGTACGGGAGTACGCTACGCGTGGTCGCGAGCCCGATGCCGATGATCGGCAGCGATATCAATATAAGCGCGAATATCATCAAGCGGTTGGAGTGTTTCCTCGTCTCGAGCCAGGGGTCGGTCGTCTTCACGACCCACCCCTTTACCAAGCCATGATCCTCCGCAGGAGGTGCCTGATCGGTCATAACGCTAAAGCATAGCAAACCGTCGTCTCATTGGCCATCGCTGGAATGCACGGCCCGAACGCGCCGCAGGGCACGCGCGAGCGCCTCGAGCTCTCCGTGCGGCACGCGCGAAAAGACACGGCGCAGAGCCTCCGTGGAGCGGGCACAATGCTCCGAAAGGCGGCGCTTGCCGAGCGTCGTTAAAGAAAGCCGCTTGATGCGTTTGTCCGTCGCGCATACGGTCTGCCGCACGAATTTCCGCGCGACGAGATGATTGACGAGCGAGGTAGCGGACGGCGCCGTGATCCTGAGGTGTGCGGCGACTTCCCGCATCGTCGGCGCTTCGGACGAAGCGATGAACTTCATCGTCTCGAAATGAAGCCAGGCATTCGGGTCGCTTTGCGCTTCCGGTAAATTCGCGCGCACGACTTGCCGCACCGAGAAGAAGAGCGTCGAGAGTTCTTCGAAAGACGCCTTGTCGCGCATACACTTATCCTGCCATGGCCTCGGCTCGCGCCTCCGCAGAAAGCTCCGCGCCGCTCCCCGAGCGACGCAGCAACACGAGCCCGAGCACGCCGCCGATGAACATCGCCCCGGCGGCGAACACGAAAACCTCCCCGTACGCGAGCAGGTCGGCCTTCAGGATGATGAGCTGCGTCCCTTGCGCGATCACCTGCGGGACGGTGCTCCGAATGACGGAGTGTTGCGCGACGGACAGGACGTTCGCGTTCGTCGCATTGGTGAGTACCGTACCGAACAGCGCGATACCGAACGCGCCCCCGATGTTGCGCGTGAGATTGAGGAGCCCCGAAGACATGCCGACCTCGTTCACGGGAACCGCGGTCGTGGCGGCGGTCGTCAGAGGCGCCATGCCGAGCCCCAGTCCTGCGCCGAAGAGCGCGAGCGGGACGATAAAGCTCGCGTAGGTCATCGTGGGATCGAGCGTGCGCAGCATGTAAAAGCTGAGCGCGGCAATCGCCATGCCTGCGGAGACCGTGTAGCGCGGATGGAAGGTGTGCGCGAGCCGTGCGCCTAAGGGCGCGAATATCGGTAATGCGAGTCCCATCGGAACAAAAATCAAGCCTGTCTGCACCGCGTCGTACCCGAGGAAGGTCTGCGTGAAAACCGGCAGCAAGAACATCGCGCCCATCATCCCGCCGAACGAGATGAACGACACCGCGAGCACCGAGACGATAGTCGGATTTTGGAAGAGTCTGAAATCAATGACGGGATGCTCATGGCGAGTTTCCCACCAGTAGGTCAGGTAGCCGAATACGATGGTCGCCGCGTAGGAAGCAATGCTCGCTGCCGAGGTCCAGCCCCACGTTTGCCCCTGGTCGAGCACCATCACCATCGGCGTAATAGCGCCGGCGAGCAGGACAGAGCCGAACCAGTCGAATGCGCCGCGATCGGTCGGCCGGTCGTGCGGGAGGAAGAGAAGCGTCATCAAAAGTCCGGCGATGCCGATGGGCAGGTTGATGTAGAAGATCATGCGCCAAGAGAACGAGTCGATGAGGTAGCCGCCCAGCAAGGGGCCTATCACTGCAGAGACCGCAAAGGAAGACGACCAGATGCCGAGTGCCTGCGCTCGCGCTCTCGGCTCGACGAACGATTTGGCGATGAGCGACATCGCGGTCGGATAGATAGCTGCCCCGACGAGACCTTGAAGGGTCCGAAAGAATATGAGCGACGGAAAATCCCAGGCAAGTCCCGTGAGCACGGAGACGACAATGAAGCCGACGAAACTCCAGAGGTAGATGACGCGATTCCCGAAGAGATCGCCAAGCTTGCCGAAGACGGGCACGAAGACGGCGTTCGAGATGATGTAGGCGGTCGCGATCCACGCTGCGGTCGTCACGTCAATGCCGAAATCGTTGATCACTTTCGGCACCGCGAGATTGACCACGGTGCGGTCGAGGCCGATCAAGAGCGTCCCGAGCATGACCGTGGCCAGGACGAGCCAGGGATGCCCGGCAAGCGAGTGCGTGTCATTTTTCGTCGTCATATCCTTAAACAGCTACGGAACGAGACTGAAAGTCGCGAGGCGTGCGTGCCTTGCCGTCTCTCGCAGCTCGACGGCGCGAGAGGGAGTGCTGGCGCAGCAGCGCCAGACAGCGACGGCAAGGCATGCATGTCGATGCGACTTTCATCGAGTGTAGATCCACATGCGCGCCGACATGCCGCTCTTGAGTTCGGGGTGTGCCGACGTATCGAAACGCGCCTTCACATCGAACTGCTGCACCTGCCGCTGGTTGGAAATATTGAACACGACGCCTGCGGAGTTGGCGATCGGCGCTATCTCGTCCACCACGGCGGTGAACTGCTGCGAACCGAACGCGTCGACGGTAAAAGTGACGGGATCGCCGACCTTCACGCGATCGAGCCCCTTGTTCTCGTCAACTTCACCGACAACCCGCAGCTGCGTCGGGTCGATCATCGCAACGACCGTTTGTCCCGGATTCATCTGCGCGCCGATGGTCTGCGGAACGGACACGATGAGTCCGGCCACCTTCGATTTGATGATCTCGTTGCCGACGCGCGCGACGGGCTGATCGGAATCGACCGTGTCCCCTTCGTTGACATAAACCGCGTTCAGAATGCCGGGCGATGAGGGCGAAAGGTCGATCTCCGGCGCCTGGATGGTCGAAAGGTCGACGTACACGTAGCGCGAGTTGGTGTACCAGTAGATGAATATCCCGGCTATCGCGCCGATGGCGACGACCAAGAGCCCGGTGCGTATCCAGATGGTGCGCTGCGAAGTCGAGGATGTATGTGAAGCGGTGGACATAAAAGCTATTGAGATGAGCCGAACGCGCGGATAAGGTTGCTTGCGGTAATGCCAGAGAGCACCTGCGTGGTACCGGAAGCGCTCGAAATACCGATGGTTACCGGCGTCAGTACGTCATCACCCGTCCCTTTGACGAGCACGAACGTGCTCGTCCCCTTCGTGATGATGGCGCTCGACGGCACGGTCAGGACATCAGTGGCGCTACTGGTCGTAATGGAAACGTTGCCTGAAAGCCCCGCTTGCACGCGCGGATCGCGCTGGTCGAACTCGAGCGTCACCTTGTACGACGAAATGCCGTTCTGCACCGTTGCGGCCGGATCGACCGCAACAACGCGCGCACTGAGCGGAGCGTCGTTCTTGTAGGCGTCCAGCGATACCTGCGCAGCATCCCCCATCGCGATTTTGGAAACATCGGTCTCCGGCACGTACGTTTCGAATTGGAACTGCGCGTCCGATATCATCGAAATGAGCGGCGCGCCGGGCGATGCGGTCGCGCCCAAATTCGCGTTGTTGTTCGTCACCGTGCCCGAGAACGGCGCGTAGAGCGAGGTTTGCGAAAGTGCTACCTGCGCAGCGTCGAGGTTGGCCTGTGCCGCAGCGACGGCGGCGACCTGCTGCGCGGTGTCCTGCGCCGTAGCGGGAGCCTGTGCGAGCGCGAGGCTCGATTGAGCGTTCGCGAGCGCTGCCTCTGAGGCAGTGAGCGCGGTCTGTGCGGTATTGAGCCCGGCGATCGCGGCGTTGAGGTTGGTGCGAGCCAACGCGACGGTCGACTGAAGTCCCGCGATAGCGGCCGCATTGTAGCTCGAGGACGGCACGGCAGTGGAGAGCCCGTTCGCGACCTCAGCGAGGTACGCGCTCACCTTCTGCAGGCCGCTCTGCGCCTGCGTCGCGGCGGCGGTCACGCTGTCAGCGGTCGAATCCGCGGAAAGCGCCGCCTGAACGCCCTGGAGCGATGAGAGCCACGCTCCGACGGCCACGCGGTCAGCCGGTATCGAGGCTTGCAGTTGCGAGTCGCTCAAGCTCACCACCAGGGTCGGCGAAGACGAGAGGGGGTTGTTGAGCGCCTGGTCGGCCTTGTTGTGCACGGAATCATACGTGGTTGCATATGCGCTCTGTATCGCCGAGATGACGTTCTGCTCGTTTTGCGCGACAGTCGATTGCGCACCGCTCACGGCGGTCTGCGCGACCGCAATGCTCTCCGGCCGCGTACCGGCCTGCAAAGCGGCAAGTTTCGCCTGTTGTACCGCGAGCGCGGCCTGCGCCTGCTCGAGCGCGGCCTGCGCGTCGCTCGGATCGATCGAAGCAAGGAGCGTACCGCGGGCCACGTGCGTGCCCGCGACCGGCCCGGCGTAGGTGATGCTGCCTGAGCGCTGGAACGAGAGGTCCGTGCTCTCGGCAGCCTTGACGTTGCCCGGCGCATCGACCTCTTGCGTGATGGGGCCCTGCACGGGGTGCACGTACGAACCCGAGAGGTTCGGATTGGTCGAGACGAACGCGTACGCGATCGAGACGATCGCCACAACGAGCGCCGCGCCGATAACAACGGGCGGCTGCAGCAAACGAGCGCGCAGTGCTGGACTCATAGCAAAATAGTTAGATGTTCTAAGTATCTATAGTCTACCTCACAGCGCCTCCACGTGCAAGTGGGTACGTCGGCGCGAATGCGTACCGCCGTTACCGGAACACCCTGGCCGAGAACCACGCCGCACAGAACGTGGCGATCATGAGCGCGAGCCACGCGATACCGACGAAGGTCGCGAGCTGTGCTTCCCTGTTTTCCACCTCCCGCATGTTGCGGCCGGCAACGACGTACTGCTGCCTCTGCGGCACGTATACGACCACGATCGCTTGCCGCACACCGGGTGCTGGCTGCCACGTCACGCGATTCTCGTCCTGCGGGATATCATTCGTGAAGTGATGGCCCACGACCGGCGGTAAGCCGTTTTTCGCAGCATCGAGGACATCCGCGGGCAGCGTAGGCGGCGCACCGTTCAAAGCGGCCGACGATTCGAGCAACGTGCCGGAGGCATCATAGATGGCGATCCAGGGCGCAAGACTGCGCGCAATGTCGATCGACGCGATGCCGCGCTGCACGAGCTGCGCCGGAACGCCGCCGCCAGCGAGCACTGCCGCGCCGTCCTCCGCCATTTGTATCTGCGGATCGTTCAGCGATTGGCGATATTGCTGCTGCACGGTCGCGTACGCGAGCAAGCACAGCCCGGTGATCGCGACCCCGAGCGGCAGCCATGCCGAAAATGCACGTACAAGGTATTGCATGCCTACAACTATAGCGCCCCGAACGACGCGGGCAAGATCACACCTCTATCTTTGAGAAGAAGTAGCTGCCGAGAGCGAGGAATACGGCGGTCACGAGCACGAGCACGCCGATGTCGAGCATGAGCCCGAACTGGGCGGCGCCGATAAGGAGGTAGCGCATCGCGTCGACGCCGTAGCTGAGCGGGTCGAAGCGTGCTATCCAGAGCATCACTACGGGGACATTGTTGAGCGGGAAAAGCGCGCCGGAGAGGAAAAAGAGCGGCATGACGAGAAAGTTCATGACCAGCTGAAAACCTTGGAAATCGCGCATGAGGGAGCCGACCATCACGCCGATCGCGGAAAAGAGCGTGCCGGTCATGAGCATCAAGAGATACACCGCCGGCAGCGCCAGCCACGAAACCGGGTGGAACCCAGCGAGCATGGTCGCGGCGAGCACGATCAGGCCTTGGAACGAGGCGACGGTGGCGCCGCCGAGCGTGCGGCCGAACATGATGGCGATGCGCGGCACGGGCGCGACGAGCGTTTCTTTGAGAAACCCGAACTGCCGGTCCCAAATCACCTGTACCCCGTTGAATATCGAGGTGAAGATGATGCTCATGCCGATGATGCCCGGCGCGAGGAAGTCGATATAGCTGCCTCTCCCTGCTGCCGCGTATACTGAGCCGAAACCATAGCCGAACGCGAGCAAAAAGAGGAGCGGCTGTCCCAAGCTGCCGAGGATGCGCGACTTCGAACGTATGAACCGCTTAAGCTCCCGCAACCACATGATGTAGATCGTTCGCCACATACTCGTATTATCGCCTGCCGCGTATCATGCGCATTCGCGCCGAAGGATCCGCGTTCTCCTGCCGTATCTCGCGACCGGTCAGCTGCAAGAAAGCGTCCTCGAGCGATGCGGCGCCCGTGCGTTCCTTGAGCTCGGTGCTCGTCCCTGCCGCGATGATCTCTCCGTGGTCGATAACGGCGATGCGCTCGGCGTTGCGTTCCGCCTCTTCCATGTAGTGCGTCGTGAAGAAGACCGTGATGCCTTCGCTCGCGCGAAGCTTGTGCAAGTACTCCCACATGTGGTTGCGCGTTTGCGGATCGAGGCCGAGCGTCGGCTCGTCGAGGAAAATGATCTTCGGGTGATGGAGCAGGCCGCGCGCGATCTCAAGCCGGCGCTTCATGCCGCCGGAGAATTCCTTCACGAAACTATCGCGCCTGTCATGCAGCTCGACGAATTCGAGGAGCTCGGAGATGCGGGCGCGGCGTACCGGGCGCGGCACGCCATAGAGCACGCCGTGGAACTCCATGTTCTCCCACGCGGTGAGGTCGTCGTCGAGCGAAGGGTCTTGGAACACGATGCCGCACGAGTGCCGCACCGCGCCGGGTTCGCGCACCGGATCGTGGCCATCTATCTCGATAGAACCGGAGGTCGGCTGGAGGAGGGTCGTGAGCATCTTGATGGTGGTCGATTTGCCCGCGCCGTTTGGGCCCAGGAAGGCGAACGTGGTGCCTTCGGCGACCGCGAAGGAGATCTGCTTGACCGCGTCGAACTCACCGAAGCGCTTGTGCAAGCCGTTGACCCGTATGATATCAGCCATAAAGAAAGGGGTGCTATGATGGTACTACAAGTATGAGAGGAGGGAAATTACGCGCGAAGGTGTCCCATATCCGGCCTTCGTTGCGTGCGATAGCCACGCTTTGGCGAGAGGAGTACAGCTTCCGCGTGCAGGTGGCGAGCGGTATCGTCGTCGTGTTCGTTGGTTGGATGCTCGGTATCTCACGGGCCGAGTGGATCGCCGTGGTGCTTGTCAGCGGGGCGGTCTTCGCGACGGAGGCGCTAAACACCGCTCTCGAAGAACTCTGCGACCACGTCACGCCGGACCAGCACCCGAAGATCGGTAAGATCAAAGATCTCGGCTCGGGCGCGTCACTGCTCATGGGCATAACGGCGATCATTATCGGGCTCATTATTTTTATTCCCGCGCTCGCGCGCATGCTATGACCTTTCTCTTGCCTTTCGACTGGACGGTGCTTATCGCGCTTACCTCGCACCAGACCTACGGCTGGATCATCGCTGCGATCATCGTGAGCGAGCTGGGCCGAGCGACGACGATCGCGCTGCTGACGCTCGCGCTCGCGCTCTACCTCGGACTTAAGAGACATTTCATCCTTATGCAAGGGCTTGTTCTCGCCGTCGCCACGAGCGGTATCATGACGTTCCTGCTCAAGGGCGCCGTCGCCCGCCCGCGGCCGCCCATGCAGTATTGGGCATACCACGAGATCTGGTGGTCCTTCCCGAGCGCGCACTCGGCGCTTTCGATGGCTTTTTACGGTTTCGTCGCTTATATCGCGCTCCGCACTACGCACTCGAAGAGCCTCCGCATCCTTGCGCTCACCTTCGCCGCAGCGCTTATCCTCATCATCGGCTTCACGCGACTCTATCTCGGCGTGCACTACTTGAGCGACGTTCTGGGCGGCTACTTGCTCGGCGCCACGTGCGTGTGGCTAGGAATATGGGCCGCCCGCTCGCTAGAACGTGGTAGCATGTCCGCATGACACCCATAGACGCCTTTATCCTCGGCATCGTCGAGGGCATTACCGAGTTCCTCCCCGTCTCATCGACCGGCCACCTTATCCTCACGAGCAGCTTGCTCGGCATCGCGAGCTCGGATTTCGTCAAATCCTTCGAGATCATCATCCAACTCGGTGCTATTCTCGCGGTGGTCGTGCTCTACTTCAAGTCGTTTTTCGACTGGGAGGTGCTGAAGCGGCTCGTTGTCGCCTTCATTCCGACCGGCATCATCGGCCTTGCGCTCTATCACGTGGTCAAAACCTATTTGCTCGGCAATGACACTATCGTGCTGTGGTCGCTCGCGCTCGGCGGCTTAGCGCTCATCTGCTTCGAGATGATACATGTGGAATCGTCCGAGGCAGTCGCCGACGTACGCGCCATCACCTACAAGCAAGCGGCGAGCCTCGGCGTCTTTCAGGCGATTGCCATCATCCCGGGCGTGTCGCGCTCGGCCGCGACCATCGTCGGCGGCTTGCTGATGGGCATCAATCGTCAAACGATCGTCAAATTCTCGTTCTTGCTCGCGGTGCCGACGATGATCGCCGCGTCCGGCCTCGACCTCGTCAAAAGCGGCGCCGCATTCTCGGGCGCCGACTACACGATCCTCGCCATCGGCTTCGTCGTCTCGTTCGCCGTCGCGCTCTTCGCAGTCAAGTGGCTGCTCTCCTACATTCGCGAGCACACGTTCACCATCTTCGGCTGGTATCGTGTCCTCGCCGCCCTCGCGTTCTACTTCTTCATCGTCCGCTGATCAAGACGATGCGCGGCGTTTACGCGCTCTCACCAAGGATCGTCCGCAAAAGCGCCATGCGCACGATGAGACCGTAGCCGACTTGGCGGAAGTAGACGGCGTGCGGCGAGGTGTCGACGTCGTCGGTGATCTCGCCGATGCGCGGCAGCGGGTGGATGATGATGGCGCCGTCTTTGAGCGAATCCGCAACGCTTCGGTCGATGATGTAGCGGCCGCGCTGCTTTTCGTACTCTTCGTCGTTCTTTATCCATTCCCTGGCGATGCGGGTCTGGTAGACGACATCTACTTCTTTGAGGGCCTCGCGCATGTCAGCCGTCTCGCTCCACTGCACGTGGTGCCGATCGAGATACTCCTTCACGTCGTCGGCCATTGAGAGTTCCGGAGACGAGACGAACGTAAGGTGCATGTCTTTGTACTTGCCGACAATGTACGCAAGCGAACGAGCCGCGCGGTAGTAACGCAGATTGCCGACGATCGCGATCGATATGCCGTCCTGTCGTCCAATCTCACGCTGGATGGTGTAGAGGTCGAGCAACGCTTGCGTGGGGTGCTGGCCCATATTGCCGTCCCCCGCGTTGATGACCGGCACGGACGACACGGCGGCCGCGCGCGCGGCGGCGCCCGTTTCGTGGTGGCGCATGACGATGGCGTCGGCGTACTGGCTGATGACCTTGATGGAATCATCGAGCGTCTCGCCCTTTGCCTGCGAGCTCGTGCCGCCGCTCTCCATGGTGATGATGGAGCCGCCGAGGCGCGCCATCGCCGAGGAAAAGGAGAGGCGCGTGCGCGTGGAGGGTTCATAGAAAAGCGCGGCCATGATCTTGCCGCGCAGCGATTCGTCGCGTTTGCCCTCATACGAGGAGGCGAGTTCGAAGAGGCGCTGTATCGCTTCTCGGTCGAACTGCTGTATCTCGACGAGGTGCTGCATCACAGAGCACTATACCCCCTCGGCCTGATGGCGCAACGGCGCGTGGTGCGCAACTTCGCCCAGATGCGCGTGGTCGTTGTACACGCGAATGTACCAGCGCGACTCCGGCGAATCGCCCGAGAACGCGCGCATAGCGCCGTGCGCGAGAATGGTGATGCCGGTATTGGTAGTGCGGGTCGCTTTGATGAAATGTCTGAGCTCGTCGGGCCGAAGCCCATCACCAAAAATGACCCTCGCAAGAATGGTACGCAAAAAGAGGCCGTGCGTGACGATCAGAAGCGAGCGCTCCGGCCGCGTTTCGAGGAAGCGCAGCGCCTCTCCCGCGCGGCGCTTCAGGTCGTCGAAATTCTCGCCTTCGCCAACGCGCTTGTCGGGATCGAAAAGCGTGCCCACCCACGCCTCGTACGTGGCCTCTGCCTTCGGATCGTCGCGTCGCTTCCCGACCAACTCACGCGGCATGACACGCTCTGCCATAAGCGAGCATGTCTCAAAGACGTGGCCCGTGCGTTCGGCGATGAAATGGGCGGTTTCCTGCGCGCGATGTACCGGGCTCGCGATGAGCGCGTCGAATGATAGCGCGGCGGCACGTTCGGCGATGAAGCGAGCCTGCTGTTTCCCCTTTTCCGTAAGCACGCTTTCATCGCCCAAGAAAAGCGGCGCGTCGACGTTGGCCTCGCTTTCACCATGGCGCACGAGATAGACCGTTTTCATCAACGTATCTTACAGCACGAACTTGCCGTCCTTGTAGATGACCTTGGCCGAACCATCCTTCAGGTGCGCGGTCACCGTGCGGCGCGTGGTCGATATCATATCGGTGTGCACCGATGAGTCGTTGAATCCGAGGCGCTTCGCCTCCGCGTCGGTGAGTTTGGAGACGTCGCCCGCGTACGTGTCGCGATAGCTCATGCCGACTGCCAAGTGCGTGTTGCCGTACGGGCCGCCCATGTTCTCGTCAAAGAGCGTTTCCGCCATGAACTTCGTGATACGCGAGTGGCGGCTGTCCGTGAGCGAGTATTCGCCTATTTTGTTGGCGCCCTCGGTCGCGATCATCTCCTTGAGCAGGTGTTCATTGGTCTTTGCCGACGCTTTCACGACGATGCCGTCCTTGAACTGGAGCTCGATGCCGGTGATTTTGTTGCTGTAGCGGTAAAGCGGCTGGTTGAAGCGTATCCAGCCATTGGTGCCACGCCAGTCCGGCGAGGTGAATATCTCGAAACTCGGGATGTTGCGCCCCGATCCGGCGTGCCACGAACGTTTCTCGCCGAGCGTGTACCACATGTCCATGTCGGGACCGACCGCATGCAGCTTGTCTATCATGGGCGAGAGCTTGTTGAGGCGGCTGCGGTATTTCTCGATGTCGCGGTAGACCTGTTTCCATTTCGCGATGGGATTCTTTTCGTCGAGGAAGCATGCCTTGATGATCTGGCCCCAATACGCCTTTTCCGACAGGCCTGCCTCCTTGGCCATCGCGGGCGTACCGTAGAGCGCGATGGTCCAGGTGAATCTTCCCTGCCACTCTTTCTTGTTGAGCATGTCCTTGAAGGGCTTCAGCGCTTTGCCGCGCAGCATGATTTTTCTTGGTTGCACGCCTTGCAGCGCGTGCGGATCGGCCTCAGCCAGAATGAAGATGGAGTGGTCGATCTGATCCGCCAAACCCGTGAGATATTTCTTCGGAAAAAAGTCCACCTGCTCGTCCGAAGCGTGCTCATAGAAATAACGAGAGACCGAGATGTTGCGGCGTTTGTCGCCGTGCTCGTCGTCGGGGCCGTAGTTGGATATGACGTGGCCGCCCGCATCGACGATCGCATTGCATACCGCGATGAAGAGTGGCTTCGCGCTCTCACTCGAAGACACTCGTACGACATCGCCCTTCTTGATCCCCTTCCCGCCGCCGAGCGCGAAATTGACGAGCACATCGGCGTATTTTTCTAATAGCTGCTGGCTCGGTGTGTATGACATTTCGATAGAGTACTCGACAGAAAGGGAGTCGTCCAGCGAAAAACCCCGCCTCGTGGCGGGGTTTTTGTGCGATACGACGGAATGACTATTGCCGCCCCGGCGCGGTCGAGCTGGCGGAAGCGTTCGCACTCGCGTCGAAGGAGAGAAGTTCCTTCACGATGGCGTGGGCGTCCTGGCGGGCCGCCTGGACATCCTTCATCGCGGCCTGGAGCTTTGTGCGGGCGTCCTTGATGGCGGCGTTGTTGGCCTGCATCTTGGCCTGATCGCCATTGTCGGGTGTCAGGTTTGCGGCCTCATGTACCGCAGACGAGGTTTGCGTATTCGCGTCCGCGATCTTCGCGTTCATGTCAGTGAGCGACGCGGAGAGTGCCGTCGTGTTGTGGCCGGCGGTCTGCGCATCGGAGATGCGCGCCTGCAGCTTGCCCGCGAGCGTCGCGATCGAGGCCGCCGCAGTTTGTATCTTATCGGCAGCAATCTCGATGCGCGCTTGCGGTATGACGAGAATGAAGACGCGGTACGAACTCACGATGGATTTACTATCGGTCCTGAGCGCCGTAAAACTGGTCTCGGCATCGATCTTCGCCTTGAGCGATGCGAGATCGGAGACCTGTGTCGAGATGGCGGACGTAATGGCCGATACCTCTTGCGCGGAAAGCTTCGTCATCGCCTGCACTTTCGTGCTCAAATCATTGAGCATGGTCGTGCGGCGATCGATCTCTTGGTCGGCTCGGTTCTTCGCGTTGGTAATGCGTGCGTCAGCATGCGCCGACACCGAGGTGCTCGCTCCGCTCGCGGAAGCGTTCAATGTCGCGCCCACGCCCTGCGCGAAAGCAGGAACGGCAGCGAAGAGCAGTACTGAGCCGCTCAGCGCGGCGATAAGTTTATTGGTGAGATTCATATGCTATGCGGATTACTGGACCTGCTGCACCGGCGTATCGCTGAAGCTCGAAGCGGACGCGTTCGCGTCGCTTGCGGCCTGCGTCTGCGAATCGACGGTGTTGAGGTCGGCTTGTAATTGAGCGTCCGAGGTGCCGGACGAAGCGCTCACGCCACCTTGCGACGTTCCCTGCGCGGCGGGCTGCGTCGCGGCCGGAGCCGTTGCGGGCACGGTCGCCGGAGCGGACGAGCCGGACATAAAATACCACCATGCGCCAGCGGCCACGACCAGCACGAGCACGACCCATGTAATGATTTTCCCCATATGGTTATACGAGTACGATATACGTATGATTTGTAATGCCTTTGTGGGCAACCCCACGGAGTATGGTAGCCTCCCCGGGTCATTTTGCAACGACGGATGGTGGGTATCATTCTTACACCCGCCGCACCTCCTTCGCCCGCACGTCAATGTCGATCGGATACGCGCCCGTGAAGCATGACGTGCATAGCTCGTCTTCGCGAAGGCCAGTAGCGCGCAACATGCCTTCATATGAAAGGAAGTGCAGCGATGTCGCGCCGAGGTATGCCCGCATCTGCGGAACCGTTTTATTTGCAGCAATGAGGTCGGCTTGTTTCGGCGTGTCGATGCCGTAAAAATCGGGATATTTGACCGGCGGCGAAGCCACGAGGAAATGCACCTCGGTCGCGCCCGCTTCATAGAGCATCTGCACGATCTGCCGCGACGTAGTGCCGCGCACGATGGAGTCGTCGAACACGGCCACGCGCTTGCCACGTACCATTTCCGGTATCGGCGTCAATTTCGCTCTCACACCCTGTTCGCGCACGTGTTGCTCCGGCGTAATGAAGGTACGATGGATGTAGCGGTTCTTCGTGAGCGCCATATGAAGCGGAATGTGCAACTGCTCGGCATACCCTATGGCCGCCGGTATGGCGGTCTCCGGCACCGGCACGACGACGTCGGCCTCGAGCGGATACTCCTTGGCGAGCTCGATGCCGAAGTTGCGGCGCACTTCGTAGACGGAACGGCCGAGCAAGTGGCTGTCGGGACGCGCGAAATAGATGAACTCGAAGACGTCGAACTTGGGGTCCGGCTGCGCGAGCTGCTCGCTGCTGATGCCGCGTTCGTCGATGATGAGCATCTCGCCGGGCGCGATATCCCGCTCAAAAGCGGCGCCGATCGGCCCGAGCGCGCAAGTCTCCGAGGCAACGACATATCCTCCATCGAGCTTCCCGAGCGACAGCGGCCGTATCCCGCAGCGATCGCGTATCGCGACAAGTTGATCGCGCGACATGATGAGGATGGAAAAAGCGCCCGTCATGAGCGGATAGATCGTCTTTACCGCATCGGTGAATCCCGCACCTTCGCGCATCTTCGCTGCGATCGCCTCGACTATCATCCGCGAGTCGGAAAATTCGGTCGTATCGATGCCCTGCTTCGAAAGGTATGCGGCCAGCGCGTCGGTCGTCGGGAGATTGCCGTTGTGCGCGAGCGCGATCGCGCCGTCGTCCGGTCCGGAGCACAGCGATACGGAATCGTTGAGGCTCGGGTGCGGATCGTCATAGGAAACGTTCTGCACGGCCGTCGAGCCTGCGGCGAGCATGGGTTGCGCGTGCTTGAGCTTGGTGCCGCCGGTCGTCGAGTAGCGGTTGTGGCCTACCGCGATACCGCCTTTGAGCGCGCTCAAGAGCTCGTCATTGAACACTTGCGACACGAGCCCCATGCCTTTATGGACGGTGAGCACGTCACCGTTTGAGGCGGCAATGCCGGAGCTTTCCTGGCCGCGATGCTGGAGCGCGAAGAGTCCGAAAAAGGCGAGCCGCGCGACATCGAGGCCTTTTCCGTAGACCCCGAATACCGCGCATTTCTCGCCAAGACTGCGCATACTAGATGAGCATTGTAGCAGGGAAATCCCTCGATCACAGGGGCTTGCCCCCAGAGGACCGTCCTCTGGGGAAAGTTGGGGATAAGGGCTTGCACTGATGCTAGACCTTCTTTGCGTTGACCGCGCGGACCTCTTTGCCATGCATCGAGCCGTCGGGATCGATAGAGTAGACGTGCGCCTCGCCCGTGCCGAGCTCGAGCTCGGCAACCCTGTCGTCGGGGACACGCTCAAGGTACTTCACGAGCGAACGCAATGAATTGCCGTGGGCGACGACGAGCACGTTGCGACCCGATTCAAGCACCGGCAGGATGTGCTCGGTGTAGTACGGCACGACGCGCTCATACACATTTTTGAGCGATTCACCTTCCGGTATCGGCACATCCCACCCGCGGCGCAGCTCCTGGAACTTCTCCTCGCCGAGCGTCTCTTTCATCTGCCATTTGTTCCTGCCGGCGTAGATGCCGTAGTCGCGTTCGTTGAGCGCAGCGCTCGCGATGGGTTCGAGGTCGTTGCGCCCTATCGCATCACGCATCGCGTCGAAGGTCTGCCGAGTGCGCTTGAGCGCGGAAACATACGCGACATCGACGTGAATGTCTTTGATCGCTTTGCCGGCTTTGCGCGCCTCCTCGACACCTTCCGGCGCGAGGTCGACATCGGTGAGGCCCGTCCATTGCCCGAGCGCGTTCCACACCGAAGTGCCGTGGCGGACCAACACGAGATACGCCATACGTTATGCGAGCGCGCTTCCGCCCGCGAATACCGCCTTCTCGCCGAGCGACTCCTCGATTCGTATGAGTTCGTTGTACTTGGAGACGCGGTCCGTGCGACTGAGCGATCCGGTCTTTATCTCCCCCGTCCCCAAGCCCACCGCAAGATGCGCGATAAAGGTGTCCTCCGTCTCTCCCGAACGATGCGAGACGACTGCGTGCCAGCCGGCCTTGTGCGCCATGTCTATCGCGGCGATGGTCTCGGTGAGCGTACCAATCTGGTTTGGCTTGATGAGAATGGCATTGGCCGCTTTCTCGCGGATAGCGCGTTCGAGCAGTGAGACGTTGGTGACCAGGAGATCATCGCCCACGATCTGGAGCGATGCGCCTTGCGCGGCAGTCTGCGCCTTCCAACCGTCCCAATCGCTCTCCGCGAGCCCGTCCTCGATCGAACGGATCGGGAATTCCTTGCAGAGCGCCTGGTACCACGCGACCATGTCTGCGGAGGAGGGCTTGCGGCCTTCGGTCGCGAGATCGTACACGCCATCGGAGAAGAACTCGCTCGACGCGGGATCGAGCGCAATGACGATGTCCTTGCCAAACTCGTAGCCCGCCGCGCTCACGGCCTCGGCGATGAGCGAGAGCGCTTCGCGGTTCCCCTCCCTGACGTGCGGCGCGTACCCGCCCTCATCGCCTACCGTGGTGCCGTAGCCTTTTTCCGCGAGGACCTTTTTGAGCGCGTGGAACACTTCGGCCGCCCAGCGAATGCCTTCGTGGAAACTCGGCGCGCCGATCGGCATCACCATGAATTCCTGGATGTCGGTCGAACCGGCCGCGTGTTTGCCGCCGTTGATGATGTTGCACATCGGAAGCGGCAGGCGCAGCTCGCCTGGAGATTCCGAGAGACCGCGGAGGTAGGCATAAAGCGGGACCGCGCGCGCCGCTGCAGCGGCGCGCGCCGAGGCGAGTGACACCGCGAGTATCGCGTTGGCGCCGAGACGCGACTTGTTCTGTGTGCCGTCGAGGGCGATCATTTTCTCATCGAGCGCCTTTTGCTGGAACACGTCCATGCCGACGACCGCCTTCGCCAGCTCGCCATTCACATTGCCGACCGCTTTCAAGACGCCCTTGCCGCCGTAGCGTTTCGGGTCTTCATCGCGTAATTCGCACGCCTCGAGCGTGCCGGTCGAAGCGCCCGAAGGCACGATTGCGCGCGCCATGACGCCGTTCTCAAGCACGACGTCGGCTTCTACCGTAGGATTGCCGCGCGAGTCGAGTATCTCGCGCGCGTGGACTGAAGAGATGTTCATATGGAACGTATCGTAACACGCTCGCTATGGGCCATCAGGCGCGCTCTTCCGGATCCTTCCAGAGGTACGGCGCAATGCGCAAGAATTCCGGGATGCGATTCAGGTACGGAATGTACGGAAATGCGATGAAAAGTAATAGTACGGCAGCGAACGTCTCCGCAGCGATACGGTCGCCGTTGGGATTGTCGGGAAGGTCGAAGGTCTGGTTGAGAATGCCGAGCGGCAAGAACCACCATGAGCCGGGCGGCAGCGTCAGTCCGCCGTTCTCGTCGCGCGCCATGCCCATCTGCGCGGTGCTGAAACCGAGCGTGCCCGCCTTGTCCTCAAGCACCCCCATGTCGTTGAGGAAACGGAGACTGTACGTATCGGGTGCGGGGTCTTCGGCATCGAGCGTCGCCTCGTAGGCGCCACTCTGGATCGAGGGCACGAGCGCGGCGATCATATCGGCCGAGGTCGTCGCCGGACCTCCAACGAGCGCGTAGTACGGCTTCAGCACGAATACCGAACGAGTATCGAACGTGTACGGATCGATGGAATCGAGGTAGGTCGCGGTGTCGGAGGTATGATCGTACTCCTGCTGCAAGGTGTCGGAGACGAGCGATGCGTTCTGTTGCATCTCGCCGGCGATGGTCGTTGCGGGCACGTAAGGCGAGTGGAAGAAGAACGCAAGGATGAGCACGGCGACCGCGAGCACGCCGCCGCGTATGAACATGATGCGGTGATCGGCCGGGACCATGCGCACTTTGATGTCGTCGCGGTAGGGTTTCGAGATACCGTACGTTTTGATGAGGATGAAGTGCAGGAGGAACAGCGCAAGAATGGCGAGCGGGATCATCACGATGTGGATGGCGAACTCTTGGAATCGGCTGAGCGGGTTGATGAGATAGCCCAAATACGCGCCGTTCCAAAAGTCGGCGCCCGAGACCGCGCGGAATTGCGAGGAGAAATCACCGCGCAAGCCGTAGCCAAATTCGGTCTGGAACATCGAGAGCGAGAGAATGAGCGCACCGAACACCCACACCATGCGTCGCGGCGGCTTGAACGCGCTCGTCGTAAAACCGACCAGCATGTGGATGATGAGGAGCGCGATAAAGGCCTGCACGCTCCAGAGGTGCACGCTGCGCGCATAAACGCCGAGCGCGGTATGCAGCCACCACTGCTGCCCCATAAACGCGAGGATGGCGCCAGAGACGACGAGGAGCGAGAGTGCGGTCAGCGTGAGGAAACCGAGTCCGTAGAATATCCGATTGGCGTACGAGGGAAGCTTGTGGATGTAGATCGCGTCACGCAGCGTCGCGAACGCATTCGTCTTCGGCCCGTACTCCTGCGGCGTATCGTCCATAACTCGTTCCCTATAGTGTACACCAGTATGACGCGAGCGCCCGTGCGATGTTATCGACCGATCGCAGACGCCATGTCCTCCGCCAAGGGGGCACTGAAGGCATAGCGGCGTCCGTCGATCTCAAAAGCGATCTCGAGCGCATGTAATGCGGGTCGCGTGATACCTGCCAGCGGTCCTTTGCCTTCCGCGTACAGATGATCGGCGACGATCGGATGGCCGATGGAGGCGAGATGCACGCGCAGCTGATGCGTGCGGCCGGTCTTCGGTTCCAGCTCAAGGTACGACACCTGCTCTCCCTCGGGCGAGGTCAAGCGCGAGAGCAGCCGCCAGTGAGTAATCGCCGCGCGCTTGTCGTGCGCGCGCGATGGTTTCGCGCACCACCGCTTCGGCGCAACGCCGGTACGCGCGATCTCCGCAACGATGACGCCGTGATCTTTTGGTACGTGTCCGTACACGAGCGCCCGGTACCGCTTCTCGACCCGCCGCTCTTTGAACGCCTGCTTGAGCATCGCGAACGCCGCATCGTGTTTCGCGGCCACGATGATGCCGCTCGTCGTGCGATCGAGCCGATGGACGAGCCCGCACACGCGCACGCGCTCGCCCTGCGGCGATATCCATGGCTCACCAACGGAGGTCATCGTCGGAAAATGCTCCGCTATCCATTCGGCGAGCGACGGCTCTTCGGTACGGCCATCGCGATGTGTGATGAGCCCGGCCGGCTTGTCGATCGCGAGCAAATCGGGCGTCTCTGCTACGACCCTAGGCATGCCGAAAGCTTGTCCTTGTACAGCGTGTAAAAGGTCGGCCACTGCGAGTGCATCGGCGACGGCAGCGCATCGAGCTTGAACCAGCGCACGTCGTCGAGCTTGTGCGGCTCGCCGTTCTTGACCTTCGCGCGATCGACGAGCACCTTGAAATCGAGTGTGATCCAGTGCGTCAGATTGCCTGCGTGCTCGCGATGCACGTCGCGATAGCCGAGGAACTCAACATCGAGCACCTCGGTGCAGTACTCTTCGGCGATCTCCTTGCGCAGCGTCTCTTCGACCGTGTCGCCCAGCTCTATCCTGCCGCCGCCCGGATCCCACGTGCCGTGCTCGTCGCGCGAGTTGACCGAGCGTTTCGAGAATAAAAAATCGCCCGCACCATCGTGACAGGCGAAAACGACCGCATTGCCGATGAAGTCCTCACCTTCCCGCAGCGCGGCGCTCATGCGCATCTAATATCCTTTCTTTGCGTGGCGCGCGGCAAGCATCGTCGCCTTTGCGGCAAGCCGCTTCGCGGTCTTGCGCGAACGAGACTTTTTGCGGCGGATGTCCACGTATGGTCGTTTTGCCATGTCGCGAGTATACACTACTCTCGCGCCGCGCGCACGAGCCAAAAATCGGCGGGAAGAAGCACGCGTTACGCTTTGCCAGTCCGCGCGCGATGCGTGCAGCCCGCCCAGCAGCACGGGCGGCGCATGCCTGAAGTCATTTTTGAGATACCTACCTTGATACGGCGTTCCCGCGTCTCGTCTTTTTTTGCGTCCTCGACCCAGCAGATCCACTCGTTGCGGGAGAGCGGCGTGAGGTCTTCCCACAGTGCGCGCACTTTTGGCTTGGAGAGAATAGCCGTCCGGAAGTCCGACGGCATCTTATGCACGACCCCGCCTGGAATGGTCTTGGTCATGATCATACATGGTAGCAAAATGCACCCCGTTACGGTAGAGCGGCAAAAAATCAGTCCCCGGCACCATCAAGCGTCGGGGACTTTCTCGCGAGGGTAGCGATTGAAGAAATGGTACGTCGTTCCACTGACTTCGAGAGAGTAGACGAACGTAAAGTAATACGTCTGTCCACCCTCGAAGAGACGGTCGCCCACCTCTTTGTCGACGGAGAACCAAAGTTCTCCCATGCCTTCAAATCGATACACCGCACCGGCTTTCGGCTGGAGTCTCTCCAGCAAAGAACGAAAGTTCTTCATGAAGGTTGGAGTTACTATCATGCTCATACTCCTTTCTTCGCGATGTTCGCGAATACGACCTTCAACATCTCGACTATAACATGATCATCGTTGTATGTAAACGTCATGCCGGCCCGCTCGGACTTGTACGGCTCGAAGTCGGCATGCGCCTCGATCGAGAGGCCGAAGTCGATGATGTACGCCTCCTTCGCCTCGGGGGTCGGACTTTGCGAGATCATGACGTTGCCAAGATGCATGTCGCGATGGAACAGGCGCTTCGAGTGAAGGAATGACAGCGCGCTTCGAATATCTTCGATCAGTTTGCCAGTATCGATCCATTCCGGAATCCGCCCTCGCCCGCGCAGGATGTCGTCCACGCTCTTGGCGTTGAGCTTCTCCATCGCGATCATCTTGCGATTGCCGATCTCGATGGCGTAGAACGGTTCAGGTACGCCGATGGGGCCACTATGCTCCGTCATCGTTTCGTAGAAGCGATCTTGCAGCGACAATTCGGTAAAAGTCCCGTTGCGGCCGCGCGGGACGGTTTCGGTGAGGGCGAACTTGTAGCATACTTCCGGCGGCAGCGCGCGTATCTCGTTGATGTCGACGACCACGAAACCATCCCCTCCGCGACCAAGCTCATGAGCGTGAGCCAGAATGGAGTCCATCGACTGTTTGAGCCCGACAACGTCGAGATCCTTCATCGTAACGCCGTCGACGGCGCGCGAGCTCTCGACGCGCGAGGTTCTGTGCAGCCGCTCACCTATGAGACGCTGCGCGTACGCAAGCGCCTCTTGCGCAGACATGGCGTCCATGCGATCCGCGTGAACCGACTGACGCAAAAAATCATTCTCGGAATCCTCCAAGAGCTGGTCGAGTTCTGCTTCGGCAGAACGAGAGCCCGGTCCTTTCTTGAATCCCTCCAATTTGTTATCTAGCATAGCCGTGTATTGGGTTCGCCTCCGCCGCTCCCTTCAGAACGCCGATCTCGTTGAGGATCTTTTTCATCGAATCCATGCTCGCATCGTCGATGATAGATACGGGTATCGCCGTGATGCCCGTTTTGCGGAGCGCTGCCTGTTTGGCGACGACCTCCTCGTGGCCGACTGCGTCGGATTTGGCGAGGAACACATACTCTTCTTTTCCGCCGAGCTTAGTTCCGTACTTCCTGAGCTCCTCTCGAATGACCTTGTAGTCGCGTACCGGATCATCTGATTCGCAGGAGATGAGATGAAAAAGCACGCGGGTACGCTCGATGTGCTTGAGGAACTTATACCCGAGCCCTTTGCCGAGATGCGCGCCTTCGATGAGACCGGGAATGTCGGCGATGATGACGCCATAGTATGCGCCGAGGTGCGGTTCGAGCGTGGTGAACGCGTAATTCCCCACGCGGCTCTTGGCGCCCGTAAGCGCGTTGAGAAGGCTCGATTTGCCTGCGCTCGGCAAGCCGATGAGCCCGACATCCGCAATAAGCCGCATCTCGATACGATATGTAGCGTTGTCGCCCGACGACCCTTCTTCGAATTCTTTTGGCGTCGTGTTGGTGGACGACCGGAATTTGAAATTCCCCCTGCCGCCGCGCCCTCCTCCGGCGACGAGCATGCGCTCTCCGACCGATTCGATCTCGCGCCCGAATCCGGTAGCGAGATTGGTGACGCGCGAGCCGATAGGCACCCGCACGATGAGATTGCTTCCTGCCGCGCCATCGAGGAATTGTCCTCGGCCATTCTTTCCGTGCCCCGCGCGCATGATCTTGTGCGAGGAAAGCGTATTGAGCACCGTGAGATCGGCAACGCCTTCGAGGTACACGCTGCCGCCGGCTCCGCCATCGCCTCCCGTGGGGCCCTGCGAGAGCCGTACCTTATTGAAGGCGACAGCTCCCCGGCCGCCGTCGCCAGCCACGAACTCAATGGTCACTTCATCGACGAACATAGTGCCTCATGCTATCACGCATGGCTCCCCGCGACATAGCCGGTCGTCCAGGCGAGCTGCAAAGAATACCCGCCCGAGGGGCGCGACACGTGCAAGCAATCGCCTACTATGTGCAGATTTGGATGCAGGCGCGAGCGCATGGTCCTCGTGTCGACATCGGTGAGCGAGAGTCCGCCATCGGCAACGACCGCGCGATCGAACCCCATGAGCCCGCTTATCCGCACCGAGAGCCCTTTCAGGAGCTCGGCGAGCGCGCGGCGCTCCGCTTTGGTAACGCTGTGCACTTTTTTCTCCGGATCGATATCGGGCATAAGCGCGAGTATCGCTGCGGCCGCTCCCGCCGGCGCGACGCTCCGGAACACGTTCTTCAGCGCCTTGTTCTTGCTGGCGTCGAACACGCTCGTTATCTCCCGCTCGAATATGCCGAGATCGAGTTCTGGCCGTGTATCTATCCGCGCACGCACCGCACCTGCCTGGAGCAGATCGGCGACCTCGCCGGCGGCGTTGAGTATGAGCGGCCCCGATAGGCCGAAATGCGTGATGAGCACGTCGCCTCGCAGCGAGAACGCGCGTTTCTCATCGGCGAAGAACGTTACCTTCGCGCCCTTGAGCGTCTTCCCGGCGAGCGGTTTGAGCCACGCATCGGGCGAGCGCAGCGGCACTATCCTCGGCGTTGGCGTGTGTATCGCGTACCCGAGCGACGTGAGCCATGCGAAGCCTTCACCGGTGGAACCAGTCTCCGGGTGCGAGACGCCGCCGGTGGCGAGGACGTATGACCTCGCGCTGAGCACTTCCTTGCCCACGACGACTCCCGCGATCCGCCCGTCTTGCACCGCAAAACCGAGCACCGCCGCACGCACCCGCACATCCACGCCATGCACGGCGAGTGCGCGCGTGAGCGCGTACACCACATCTTGCGCGCGCTCGCTCTGCGGAAAAGCGCGCTTGCGCGCCTCCACCTTGAGCGGCACATCATGCGCTTCGAACCACCCGTATGCGGCACGCATGCCGAATTGGGAGAAGGGAGAATATAAGAATTGCTCGGACATGCCGTAGTGCTTGAGGAGCGTGTGTTCGTCCTCTTCCGCATTCAATATATTGCAGCGCCCGCCGCCCGATATCGCGAGCTTCGCGCCGAGACGCGCATTTTTCTCCAGCAAAAGCACCCGCTTCCCCCGCTCGCCCGCGCGCGCAGCGGCCATCATGCCTGCGGCCCCGCCGCCGATTACGATAACGTCGTAGTTCGTTCGCATCGTCATACGCTATGGCGCGCCGGCGCTCGTTCCTGCCGGCTTCGCTACGAATTATTTAGAACGCTTCGCGGTCTTTGCTTTTGCGCGGGTCGCGACTTTCTTCGTTTTGACCGGCGGCGTCATGAGCGCGATAAGTCGTTCGAGCTTTTCGTTAATGCCATGGAGTTCCGCTTTTACCTCTTGCATCGAACGATCGTCGCGCGGAGGCTGCGAGAACGGGGGGCGCGCCGCGAATTCGCGGCGCGGCGCGCGATCGGACGGCTCGTGCTTGGCAAAGCACTCTTTGCAATAGACAGGCTTCTTGCCGTTGGGACGGAACGGGACCTCGCACGCTTTGCCGCACGAGCTGCATTCGGCTTTGAACAGGTGCTTGGGCGCACCACCAAATCCGCCCCTGTGCGGAAACGGTTTGCGAGGAAAACGAGAGCTGCGATAGTCAGGCATATATTTTTATTAAGGATGATTATATCATATCCCGTGATTGCATGCAAATCGGGATATTTGACATACGACCCGATGCGTGTCGTACTGGGGGACTTGGATTCGAACCAAGATAAACGCCTCCAAAGGGCGCTGTCCTACCATTAGACGATCCCCCACTGCTGCGTTGCCAGCACCCGTAGCATACGGTGCTTTGCGAGAAATTCAAACTGCTGCTTTCGCCCCGAGTATGCGAAGCTCGGTCAGATCGTTGAGACATCTACGACGCGTCTCGACCGCATCCAAAAGCTCGCGAGGTACGCGAGAATGAAGAAGATGAGGCCGCGAAAACAGGGCGTGGTGAGCGGATTTGCATTGGGCGCGCACACGAGCGGCACGCCGAAGCTGAAGATATGGAAGTAATCGGCGCATTCGTATCCCATGACGACCGCCGCGAAGATCATGCCGAAGAGGAGCAATCGCGAAAGCCAAACTTCACTGCGCGCGCTCGATCGCAGATGCAACGCAGACGCCCAGAAGAACGCGCCGAGAAATGCGAGCGAACCATAGAGACACGGCGTAAGGAACGGGTTCGTCACCGTACCCTCGCTCACGTGCAAAAAGGTGCCGAAGGTCGCATAGAAAGCGCGGAATTGCACGATGAGCGCCGACCACGAGGAAACAACCCCCGCACCGAGAATGAGCAACCGCGCCCATGAGGCGACCCGCGCATTCATACCCGCATTGTAGCAGGCGCGCAAAGATCCATGATCGCGAGCTCGAGCGGCAGGTGCGGCAGCACGGCGTAGGCCATCTGCGCGTGCGCTTCGAGGAGCGCGCGGAGCGCGTCGGAGTTGAGTCCGGCACTTTTGACAAGGCTTTTGGCGAGATCAAGGTCGGCATCGGCGAGATCTTTCGCGAGCGTGCCCGCGAGGTCGGGTGCGAAACGCAGGAGGAGTACGACGCGCATGCGTTGCATCAAGAGCTTGGCGAGGATGCGCGCATCCACATTCTCGACGACCGCCTCCTCGACCACCGCGAGCGCCCCGGCGGCGTTCTTTTCGGCGAGCGCTGAGAGAATACGGCGCACGAGTTCGCCTCGCGGCGCACCGGAAACCTCCTCCACGTCGGCGAGCGTCACCTTTTTACCGGACGCGACGGAAAGCACCTTTTGCAAAATGGAGAGCGCATCGCGGAACGATCCCTCGGCCAGAAGCGCGACGAGATCGCTGCCCGCGCGCTCAAGCTCAAAGCCCTCGCGTACCGCAACATCGACGACCGACTCCGAGAGCGTCTCGCGCGTCGGCTGTTTGAAAGTATAAATCTCGCAGCGCGACTGTATCGTATCCGGCACCTTGTCGCGCTCGGTTGTCGCCATCACGAAGATAACGTGCGCGGGCGGCTCCTCGAGCGTCTTGAGGAACGCGTTCCATGCGCTCTTCGAAAGCATGTGCGCTTCGTCGATGATGTAGAAGCGGTACGGCGATTCGAACGGCAGCACGTTGACTGCCTCACGCAACTGCCGGATGTTGTCGACGCCGGTGTTCGACGCAGCGTCTATCTCGTACAGGTCCTTGTCGGAAACCCCGAGACTCTTCGCGAGAATGCGCGCGACGGTCGTTTTGCCCGTGCCGCGTGGCCCGGCGAAGAGGTATGCGTGCGCAGTCTTTTTATTCTTGATGGCTTTTTGCAGCACGTCGGTCACCTGCCCTTGCCCGCGCACGTCCGCGAACGTTTGCGGTCGGTAGGTGCGGTACAGCACTCCCCCTTTCGCCCCATTTTTATTCATGGCGACAGTATACAAGAAAAGCTCGGCTTATGCGGCTTTGTGCAAGAGCCGCTGCGCGTCCGCGACCGAGACGGTCTCCATGAGCCGCACGCGCAACTCCTTGGCATCGTGCCAGCCAGAAACATAGGCTTTGAAATGCTTCTTCATGACGGCGAAATTGACGCTGTCGCCCAAGAGCTCGTCGAAGAGCTCGAGGTGCCGCGCGAGCGCCTCCAGCCGCTCGCGCGGCGAAGGTTCGTCTTTTCTATCCGCAAAAAGCCATGGATTCCCGAAAGCGGCGCGCCCGAGCATCACGCCGTCGCAACCGGTCTCCGCGACCTTCGCTCGCGCGTCAGCAAGACCCGTCACGTCGCCGTTGCCGATGATGACGGCATCGGACCCAAGTTCGTCGCGCAGCTCGACCGCGCGCTTCACCCGCTCCCACCGTGCGGGCACGAGCGACATCTCTTTGCGCGTGCGCGCGTGGAGCGCGATAGCCGACGGCTTCTCGACGAGCAGCTCCGGCAGCCACGATTCAAGTTCATCGGCGTTGTACCCGAGACGCGTCTTGACCGAGACCGGCAAACCGCCCTGTTTCGCCGCCCCTATCATCTCGCGCGCGAGCGCAGGCGTGCGTATCATCGCGGCGCCGCAGCCGCTCTTCTCGATCGCGCGGTCCGGGCATCCCATGTTGATGTCCACGCCATCGAAGCCGAGTTCGGCGACGAGCTTGGCCGCCCGCGCCATATGCTCCGGGACTGCGGTAAAAAGCTGCGCGACGATGGGGCGTTCCGCTCCGGAGAAAAGCAGCTTTTTCAGCAGCTTTGCTCTCCCCTTTTCGGGCGCGAGCAGCAAGCCGTCGGCCGAGGTGAACTCGGTGTAGAAGACGCGCGGCACGTGCGGTGCGGCGTGCGCCGCAATGAGCCGCCGGAACGCGGCGTCGGTGACGTCCTCCATCGGCGCGAGCGCGAAAAAAGGTCGTGGCAGCGTGTGCCAGAACGTATCCATGCGGGAACGATAGCACGCCTAGTGCGCGATGCTCGTGGACGCGCTCCCGCCATAGAGCTTGTAGTACACGCGATTGCCAAACCGCAGATCGATGTACTGCAAGCCGCTCAGCTGCCCCTGGAGCGGGCCAGACGAGAGTACAAGTTGCAGGTTCTTCACGAGTGTACCGGCATCTTCCCCGAACGAGGCCTTGACCATGAAGCTCGAGGAAGCGGCCGTATCGGTGATCTCGACGGAGAAATCGGTGTCGTTCTCTACCGCGACGGTCGTGGGCGTAAAGCCAGCCTGTCCGAGCGTGGTCAAGAGCGATACGAGCGATGGGAGATGCGTGAGCGCGAAGATCCTGCCGACGGGACTCCCTGGCGCGGTCGCCGCGACGTACGGACTCGTGCTCGTCGCGCCGGAGAGTCCTCCCTCAAAACGGTATTGGGTAGCGGGGATCGACAAACCGGTCGCGAGTGCGTAGAGAAACCCGCCCGCATCCATTTCGTAGCACGTGGCGGCTGGTACGCTCGGCTGCGCTAACATGGCGCCTGGGAGAGTAGGTACGGTACTGCTCGCGGCGCCTGCCGTCTGCGGGGACTCGCACCAGAGCGCAAAGGGCGTGCGCTCGATTACCGTGACCGTGAGCTGCGTCGAGATCGCCGTATCGCGCGAAAGATGCGCAGACGCGATGCGCGGAAAGTACGAAACGATGTCGGATTCGATCGCCGCGCGCGGGTACAAAAAGATATTGCGGCGCGAAAAGAAATGGTACGTGCCGTCGTCGAGGATCGAACGCACGTAATCGGCAATGACTTGCGGTGGCACGTGTTCGGCCCCGACGACCGTGACGCTCCGTATCGTGAACTTCGGCAGATACGAAGCGTAGTGCGCACCCCACGCGAGCGCGGCGACGAAAACGAGCGTGCCTATCGCGAAGATGAGGCGTACGCGGCGGCGGCGCGCCCGGAGCGGAAGCGGCCTCGTGCGTTCCTCACGCGGCGGACGGGGAGCGGCCGGCGCAGAAGTGAAAAGCGACCGCTGCCCCTGGAGCGGCTTACGGGAACGGGCATGCGGCCTCAGATCGATCACTCCCATACCTGTGTTATGAGCTAACGCAACGACTCGTCTCGGCGCGCGCGATCCGGCTCATTGCCGCGCGATCACCTCTTTACCCATGAAGCCCTGCAGGACCTCGGGAATGCGTATCGAGCCGTCCTTTTGCTGGTTGTTCTCGACGAGTTGACAGAGGATGCGCGGCATCGCGAGCGCGGTATTGTTGAGCGAATGCGCGTAGCGCAAGGTGCCACTTTCATCGCGATAACGAATATTGAGGCGGCGCGTTTGGAAATCATGGAAGTATGAGGATGAGTGCGTCTCGCGGTACGTCTGCTCGCTCGGCATCCATGCCTCGATGTCGTACTTTTTCACCTGCCCCAAACCCAGATCGCCGCCACAGTTGACCACCACGCGGTACGGGAGCTTCAACTCCTGCAGAAGATTCTCTGAATTTGCGGTGAGTTCTTCGTGCCACTTGACCGACTCCTCATGCGAGGCTTCGCACAGCATGACCTGCTCGTACTTCACGAACTCGTGGATCCGGAAGATGCCCTTCGTGTCCTTGCCATGACTGCCCGCCTCGCGGCGAAAGCACGGAGAGAACGAGAAGAATTTGATCGGCAACTGATTCTTATCGAGAATTTCGTCCATGTAGTAGCCCATCGTGGCGACCTCCGCGGTACCGGCGAGGTATTCGCCGTCCTGCGTTTTATAGAGATCTTCCTCGCTTTGAGGCAGGTAGCCGGTGCCGACAAAAGGCTCGCGGCGCACCATAGAGGGCACGATCATCGGCGTAAAATCCTTCTGCGCGAAACGCGTCTGCACGAACTGCTCGAGCGCCCACACGAGCCGCGCGCCGTCGCCCTTGAGGAAGTAGCCGCGGAAACCGGCGACTTTGGCGCCGCGTTCGTAGTCGGCCATGTCGTGCATGAGGAGGAGTTCGCTGTGCGGCTTGGGCTCGAAGTCGAACTTGGGCGGCTGCCCTCCCACGCCGGAGGCGGGCGACCATTGGCGCACTTCTTTGTTGTCGGCATCGCTTTCGCCTTCGGGCACGGAGATGTCCGGGACGTTGGGCACCTGCAGCATGAGCGCGCGCCACTCCTTCATGACCTCTTGCATCGACTCTTCCGCGAGCCTCAAGGTCTCCTTCACGACCTGCATGCGCGCGATGACATCTTGCCGTTCCAGGTCGGTCTTTGCGGATGCGATCACGATCGACGCGTTGTTCTGTTCGGCACGCTTCTCATCGATCTGCGCCTGAAGCAGCCGACGCCGATCATCGAGCGTGATGAGTGTATCGATATCGAGCGCGATATGCTTTTTCTTCGCGCCCGCAGCAACAATGTCCTTGTTCTCCCGGATGAACTTAACGTCCAACATGTTACGATACTACCATGAAAGATGGGGTCATACAGCTCGCTCCCGCGGAATTTCCTCCGCTGTTGCGCGAGATTGCTGACGCCCCCAAGCAGCTGCACGTGCGCGGCACGATGCCGAGCCTTGAGAAAAAGTGGCTCACGGTCGTGGGCTCACGCGCGATGACCGCGTACGGCAAGCAGACGGTACGGTATCTCATCGACGGCCTGCGCGGCTACCCCATCGTCATCGTCTCCGGGCTCGCCTATGGCGTGGACGCTGCCGCGCATCGCGCCGCGCTCGATGCTGGCCTCGCGACCGTCGCCGTGCCCGGCTCTGGGCTCGACTGGGACGTTCTGTATCCGCGAGGGAATGTCGCCCTCGCGCGCGAGATACTCGCTGCAGGCGGCTGCCTCGTGTCGGAGGAAGAACCAGGCACTCGCGCCGCCGACTGGACCTTTCCGCGCCGCAACAGAATCATGGTCGGCCTCTCGCATGCAACCCTCATCATCGAGGCGAAGGAGAAGAGCGGCTCGCTCATCACGGCGAAGCTCTCGACCGAATACAACCGCGAGCTTCTCGTCGTGCCCGGTTCGATATTCAGCGAGGAGAGCAAGGGCACGCACCAATTCCTCAAGCTGGGCGCCTCGGCAGCGACATCCTCCGAAGACGTCCTGCAAGCCCTCGGCATCGCGAAGCGCGAAGGCGCCGCCAGGTTAAACGAGCTGCGCGACGACCTTTCCGAAGAGGAGCGGCGCGTGTTCGACATTCTGCACGCGCCGGTGCCACGCGACGCGCTTTTGGATGAACTCACGTTGCCGATCACCGAGGCCAACGTGCTGTTGAGCACGATGGAAATTAAAGGCCTTATCGTCGAAGAACTGGGCGTCGTCCGCATCCGATGAACGCCGCATTCGTTTGACATGTGTTAGTGTGATGAAGTATTACTGCGTTCCGATATGAAATTGGTAATCGTAGAATCACCCGCGAAAGCGAAGACCATCGAGAAGTATCTTGGCTCGGGATACGCGGTGCGCGCTTCCGTGGGCCACATACGCGACCTTCCCAAGAGCAATAAAGACGCCGTCGACGTGGCGGGCGGATTCGTACCGCGCTACCAAATCGTGAAAGAAAAGCAGAAGGTCATCGGTGAACTGCACCGCGAGGCGGGTCGCTCCGACGAAGTGATACTCGCGACCGACCCCGACCGCGAGGGCGAGGCTATCGCGTGGCATCTCGCCGAGACGATCGGGCTCAAGAAGCCCAAGCGCATCGTCTTCCACGAGATCACCGAAAGCGCGGTACAGGATGCTCTCGCTCACCCTCGCGGCATCGATGAAGAACTCGTGCGCGCACAAGAAGCTCGCCGCGTGCTCGATCGCCTCTTCGGATACGACCTCTCCGGCCTCATCTGGAAAAAGGTACGTTACGGCCTTTCCGCAGGCCGGGTGCAATCCCCCGCGCTGCGCATCCTCATGGAGCGCGAGCGCGAGATACGCGCGTTCGTGCCGGTGCCGTTCTGGGTATTGACCGCGGACCTCAAAAAGAAAGGCGGCAAGACGTTCACCGCAACGTGCATGGAAGAGCCGACCGAGAAGAAAGAGGCAGAGCGTATTTTACAGGCGGCGCAGAGCGGCGCGTGGATCGTCAAGGCGATAGAGGAAAGCAGACAGGCGCGGAGCCCGCGCGCGCCGTTCACCACCTCGACGCTCCAGCAGACCGCCTCCACCCGGCTCGGCTTCTCCCCTTCGCGCACGATGCGGGTCGCGCAAAAACTGTACGAAGCGGGATACATCACCTACATGCGCACCGACTCGACCAACCTGGCGAAAGAGGCGCAAGCCTCCATCATCAATGTCGTCCGCAAAACGTACGGAGACGAATACGTCGCGCCGCGCGTCTACAAAACCAAGAGCAAATCCGCGCAGGAGGCGCACGAGGCGATTCGCCCGACCAACACCGCGAAGCCGAGCGCTGGCACAGGCGATGAGCAGCGCAAGCTCTACGAGCTGATACGCGCCCGCGCGCTCGCCTCCCAAATGGCCGATGCGTCGGTGATGCGCACGAAGATCATCGCCAACGTCGAGAAAGGCGGCATCCCTGATTTCGCCGCCAACGGCTCGCGCGTCATGTTCGACGGCTGGCTCAAAGCGGATCCCGCGGCTCGCGGCGAGGACGTCGAGCTCCCGGCGGTGAAAGCGGATGACGCGCTCGAACTCATCGAGGCGCGCTCCGAAAGCAAAGAGACCCAGCCGCCTCCTCGCTACTCCGAAGCGGGATTGGTGAAAGAGCTTGAAAAGCGCGGCATCGGCCGGCCTTCCACCTACGCCTCGATCATCAAGACGCTCGAAGATCGCGGCTACGTGGAAAAGCAAGGGCGCACCCTCGTGCCGACTTACACCGGCGATGTTGTTTCAACCTTCATCGAGCAGAATTTCGGCGACTACATTTCCGACACCTTTACCGCCGAAATGGAAGACGAGCTCGACCAGATTGCCGAAGGCAAGCGACAGTACGAGAAAACGCTCAAAGATTTTTACGGCCCTTTTACCAAAGCGGTGAAAGCGAAGGCCAAGATACCCAAGATCACCGGCATGGGCGACGCACCGGCCGAATTCCCCTGCCCCATCTGCGGCGGCCCGATGGAATACAAGCTCTCTCGCTCCGGCCGCTTCATGAGCTGCAAGAAGTTCCCCGATTGCCTCGGCGCGCGCAAAGAGGACGGCTCCGAGATCGCGCCGCCCAAGGAGATCGGCGAAGCATGCCCGCAATGCAAGGACGGGAAGCTTATCGAGCGCGAGGGACGCTACGGCCGCTTCATCGCCTGCTCGAATTATCCGAAATGCAAATTCGTGAAGAAGGATCCTGCCGAGGAAGAGCGCGCCAAGACCGGCGTCGCCTGCCCCATTTGCCAAAAAGAGGGGCGCAGCGGAGGCGAGATGATAGAGCGCCGCGGACGCTTCGGCCCATTCTTCTCCTGTTCCAACTATCCCGACTGCACATACATCATAAAATCCCGACCGACCGGCCGCACATGCGAGCTCTGCGGCTCGCTCATGATGGAAGGCACGAAGACGATCCCTGAGCGCTGTTCGAACAAAACGTGCCCCAACCACAATCCGCACAAGCTCGCAAAATAATATGAGGCCCGCGACTATCAGACCGCTCAAGGAGATCCTCGCCGCCATGTCGAACAAAAGCGAGGCCGATGTCGCGCTCGTGACGAAAGCGTACGAGTTCGCGCAAGACGCGCACAAGGAACAGCGCCGGTACTCCGGCGACTCGTACTTCGTTCACCCGGCGGAGGTGGGCTACTTGCTCGCGGGCCTTGGCATGGACGCGCAGACGATCGCCGCCGGCCTCTTGCACGACACGATCGAGGACGCGGGCGTAAAACCGCAGACCATGACGGAACTTTTCGGCATCGACGTCCTCACGCTTGTCGAAGGCGTTACTAAATTGGGCGCGCTTCGCTACCGCGGACTTGAACGGCACACAGAGAGCTTGCGCAAACTCTTTGCTGCGACTGCCAAAGACATCCGCGTGCTCATCATCAAGCTCATGGACCGCCTTCATAACGCTCGCACTCTCGCCTACGTACCCAATCCGGAGAAACGCGCACGCATCGCGCTCGAAACGCTCGAGATCTACGCGCCGATCGCTGATCGCCTCGGTATGTCAGTCGTGAAGCAAGAGCTCGAGGACGCGGCATTCCCTCACGCCTATCCGAAAGAATACGAGAGAACGCACGAGCTTTTCGGCGAGCGCAAAGAAGAGGGCGAGGAACGCTTGCTGAAGGTCGAGAAGAACCTCAAGCGCGAGCTTGCTGGTGCTGGACTACGCACCTTCCGTACCGAAGCGCGTGTAAAAGGGCTCTACAGTCTGTTCCGCAAGCTCGAGCGCAAAGATTGGGACGCATCGAAGATACACGACATGCGAGCATTACGCGTCATCTTTCCGACGATAGCGGATTGCTATTCCGCCCTCGGGGTCATTCACGCGCACTGGCGTCCGGTACCGGGCAAGATAAAGGATTATATCGCCTTTCCCAAACCCAACGGCTACCAGAGCATCCACACGACCGTGTACACCGGCGACGGCGGCGCGATCGAGATCCAGCTGCGCACTGAGGCGCAGCATCGCGAGGCGCAGTACGGCATCGCGTCCCACCTCACGTACAAGGAGATCCAACAGGGTCGGTACGAGGGCAAGCGCGGCGGGCTCGAGTGGATACGGCAGTTCATCCCCACTCGCAGGCGAGCGGCTCAAGATGAGATGTTCGACGCCTCGAAGGCGATGCCCGAGTGGGTGCAGGAGCTCGCCGAGGTGCAGCGCGACCAGTCAGACGACGCGCACGACTCTTCAGAGGAGTACCTCGACACGCTCAAAACGGACTTTTTCAGCCACCGCGTGTTCGTCTTCACCCCGAACGGCGACGTCATCGACCTGCCTATCGCGGCGACCCCGATCGATTTCGCGTACGCAGTCCACTCCGATCTCGGCAACACCATGTCGGGAGCGAGGGTCAACGGCAAAATGGTCTCGCTCGACACCGAGCTCAAGAACGGCGACGTGGTCGAGGTCATTACGAAATCGACCGCGCACCCTTCGCGCAAGTGGTACGACATCGCGAAAACAAGCGTCGCGAAAAAACATATCCGTTCCGCTCTTGCGGCACAAGAGGCGAGACGAGGGATGTGAGTACGCTGCTACACCGAAAAATTGCTGATCGAATAGAGGTCGTCCTCTTGCTTGGGTTCAGGCTGCTTGAGGGTCGCCGCTGGCTGAGATTCGCCGTCATCAGAGACGGGCGCGGCCGAGGTTTGCGACTCGTGCCGCGCATCGACGTGAGTCTCTCGTCCCCGCGAGAGAATGGTACGGATCTGCGCGAGATCATCGACAGAGAAGAAGTCGATGAGGACCTTGCCGCCCTGTTCTTTCTTCTCGATGCGCACTCGCGTACCGAGCTTCTCGGTGAGTTCCCGCTCAAGGAGCAGAAGTTCGGGCGTGAGGTCAGGCTTGCGCGTACGCTCGGTCGCGATACGGCGCGCCGCCTGTTCCGCATCACGCACCGTCATGCGGCGCGTGATGATCTCCTGGAAAAAGGTCTTCTGCTCCGCAGGGCGGTCGATGAGCATGAGGAGCGGCCGCGTATGGCCTTCCGATATCTCGCCCGTGCGAAGCGCCTGCTGCATCTCGTCGGACAACATGAGGATGCGCAGGGTGTTGGAAACGTATTCGCGGCTTTTGCCGACCCGCTTCCCGACCTCGATATGTTTCAAACCGAACTCCTTCACGAGGCGGTCGAACGCGAGCGCGCGGTCGACGACGTTGAGATCTTCGCGTTGGAGGTTCTCGATGATGGCGAGCTCGAGCTTCATGCGATCGGTGTCCCCCGCGCTGCGGATGACGACCGGCACCTCGCGAATACCGGCGAGCTTGGCCGCTCGCAAGCGGCGTTCGCCCGCGATAAGTTCGTACTGTACCGAGATGCCCTCGCCCGGCCGTTCGGTCTCCTTACGCGTTACGGTAAGAGGCTGCAACACGCCATAGCTGCGGATAGATTCGGCGAGCGAGGCGAGCGCTGCTTCATCGAAGGTCTTGCGCGGTTGGAACGGATTTGGGTGGATGCGATCCACCTCGACCCAGAAAATGGAATCGCCTTGATAGGGGCTCATGCGGTGAGTATACCACGACGCGGTCGTTTGTTTTTTCCACAAAAAACCATACACTAAGGCTTCAGGTCCCCCTTCGCTCGAGTTTTGGGGACGATGCCGGGGTGGCGGAATTGGTAGACGCGCACGACTCAAAATCGTGTATCGCAAGGTGTGAGGGTTCGAGTCCCTCTCCCGGCACTGCTATACTAGTGACGTATGATTCCATTTTTCTACATGTTCTACCGGTTCGGGCGAAGCGTATGGGCGTCACTGAAAGACCCGGAGTTCGAGGCGCTCTTTACGCTCATGCTCATCGTGCTCAGCGTCGGTACGCTTTTTTATCACGAGGCCGAGGGCTGGGGTTGGCTCGATTCGCTCTTTTTCAGCGTGACAACGCTCACGACCGTTGGCTACGGCAACCTTGTACCACACACCGCGATCGGCAAAATATTCACCATTGCATACCTCTTCGTCGGCATCGGCGTTCTGCTCGGATTCATCAACTTCGTCGCTGACCACGCCATCAAGGAGCATAAGGATTCGAGCATTTTTCCATGGCGCAAAAACTCCTCGTCATCGTAGGACCGACCTCTTCCGGCAAATCCGCGCTCGCTGTCGAGCTCGCAAGAAAGTTCAGCGGGGAGGTCATCTCGGCCGATTCGCGCCAGGTGTACCGCGGCCTTAATATCGGCACCGGAAAGATCACGGCGCGCGAGATGCGGGGCGTGCGGCATCACCTTCTCGACGTGGCGTCGCCAAAGCAGGTCTTCACCGCACACGATTTCATGATGAAAGCCCGCGGCGCGATATCTTCGATATCGCGCCGCGACCGCTTTCCCATCGTTGCCGGCGGTACCGGCTTTTACATCGACGCATTGCTCGACCGCGTCATACTGCCTGACGTTCCCGCCGACCCTGCCTTCCGCCGCCTGCATGAGGACGCCTCGGCCGCAGAACTATTCCGCATTTTGCGGAAGATCGACCATGATCGTGCGGGGACGATCGACCCGCACAACAAGCCCCGGCTCATCCGCGCGCTTGAGATAGCTCGCGCGCTTGGCAAGGCCCCCCGCACTCCAGAGGACGGTCCTCTGTATGAGGCGCTCTGGATAGGTCTCGACCTGCCGAAAGAAGAGCTTGATAAAAAGATCGATGCGCGTCTCAAGACCCGTATGAAGCAAGGCATGCTCGCCGAAGCGAGAAGGTTGCACGCAGGAGGATTGAGCTATGCGCGCATGGAAGCGCTCGGGCTCGAATACCGCTCCATGGCTCGCCTCTTGCAAAAGAAAGTGACGCGCGAGCAAATGACGGACGAGCTGTCTCGCGCCATAAAACAATATGCGAAACGCCAGCGCACCTATTGGCAACGCAATAAAGAAATCCGATGGTTCTCGCCTAACGATGCCGCGGCGGTCGAAGAGGTCGTACGCGCATGGGCAACGAACTCTCCGGACATTCTCGGTGCTCGCACCCTTTAAAACGTCGCGAAGGTCGAATTCATCTTCTTTTGGAATGCCGCGCCGCGCTGCTTCTGAAAGTCCAAGAAATCCGCAAACTCCTCGTCGAGGAGGCCTCGGCCTTCCGCGAACTGCATCAAAAAGAAGTCGGGATATTCGTTCATCTCGATGATCATCGGGCCATGCTCGGTGCATGCGATATCCCAGCCGATGAGCGGCACGGAGCGCATGAGCCGGGCGCCGTCGAGCGCGACGGCACACATCTCTTGCCATTGCGGATGCTCCACACCGATCAGGCGTGTGCCCGTATCCGGATGCGCTTCGTGCTGTTTCGCATCGACACCGGAGCCCGACGTGACGCGCTTCACACGCCCATTCGAGGGATCGATCGATGCGAGCAAATTGCCCTCCCTCCAGTAGTTGTCCGCAACGTTCGCGCCAGCGGGTATCTTCCAAGCGGCACGGATCGTCTGAACGCCGCTACGCGATGCGATCGTCAGAAAGCGTACGCTCGCGATACGCCTCCCGCAGACGGTCGCCACCTCGGCATGCGGGGCAATGAGCTCTTGGAAGAGGTACCCGCTCTCGTAATTCTCTATGATGTCCGCAGCGAGCTTCTCGATGGGCAGGCGCTCGCCATCCGTCTTTTCGACACGCGTTCCATCCGTCGCCACGAGCGCGATCGATCCGAGGCTGTTGGAACCTTCCGCTGGTTTACCGAAGAGCGGATACACATCCGCTCGCTTCAAAAACCCCTCGATATCGGCACGGTCCGATAGGAGCGTGCCGCTGCGACGCGATCCCGGCGCGTATATCGCTTTGATCGGGATCACGGGGAGACCGAACGCGTTCAGGTAGCTCTGCGAGAGTATCTTGTTCTGCAAAACTCCGAGCCAGTCGCGACGGTAATTGGCCTCGAAGCATATATCCCGATTCCGGCGCTTGCCCACGAACATGGCTCGATCGCCTTCTTTGCACCACTCGTCGTCGAAGAGGCGCAGCTCGATATAGTCCGAAGGAGAGATCTTGCCCGGACCCTTCGCGAGACGGCCGTATTCCATCATGATCTGCATCGGGCTTTTCTTCGCGGCCGCAGCGACGCGCTGCATTTGCGCGGCCAACGCCATCATCGAATCATCTTCATGATCTCGCGTGATCGAGAACGATCTCGTGTGTGTATCGCTCATGCGAGCCATGCTACCACAAAGATCCCGCCGGTGAGTTTATCCATGAGCGACAGCGCCCAGCCGAGGAGAAAATCAAACGCCACAAAAACGGAAACGTCCACGTATACGTTTACTACCGCTGCACGAAGCGCATCGATGAGAAGTGCCCACAAAAGACGGTGGAACTCGCGGAACTTACCCGGCAGGCCGATCTCATCATCCGCGGCCTCACGATCTCGGACGCATTCAGGAATTGGGCTATCAAGTACTTACATGAGGTGCGAAAGGTAGAAGCGAAATCGCACGAACAAATCGTGAGCAACAAACAAAAACGTATCCTGGAAATCACCAAGCAAGTTGACGCTCTCTTGTTGCGCTATACGTCCCCAGCAAACGCCGCAGGAGACCTTATAAGCGACATGGAGTACAAGAACGCGAGAAACACCCTGTTGGATGAGCGGCGCGTACTGGAGAGCGATTTACAGACCGAGGGCGCGGCAATTGAGAAGTGGTTGGAGTTGAGCGAGCGCACCTTCAATTTCGCTCGCTACGCATCCGTGTGGTTCTTCAAAGGCGAAAACCGTTCCGACTGCTATTCGAGAACCTCGATGAGATAGAAAAGGAAATGGTATCGGTTAGAACTCCCGACAACGGCTCAACACAAGGACAAATGGTTTCATTTGTCGACGAAAATCTCTCTAGGCGGGCGCTGAGGGAATCGAACCCCCACTGGCGGTTTTGGAGACCGCTGTTCTACCACTAAACTAAGCGCCCTGTGCGCCTGAGTATAGCCCGAGAGCGACTATAGCGCGACTATTTCTTCACCTCCTTGTGAGGCGTGTGAGCGCGGCACCACTTGCAGTACTTCTTGAGCTCGATCTTGCGCTCGACGAGCTTCCGGTTCTTGCGCGACCAGTAGTTGATGCGGCCGCACTTCGTGCACGCCAATTTGATGAGTTGATCCTGCGACATAACGCCGAGCACTATACGGCAAATGAGGCGAGCGCGCAACCCGCTAGCAGAGGTTGCTCCAAGGCAGGAGCGACGTGCCCGTCAGCGAGCGTAAGACGATATCGATGACGAGCCAGGCGGCCACGATAATAACGAGCCCGATCACGACGTCGCCGAAAAGCGTTTTGGCCCTCGACACGCCGCTTGGATTGGTTGCATTGGTGAGATACATGAAACCCGCCCAGGCGAAGAGCACGGCCGAGAGCACGACCGCGAGGTAAATGCCCGCATTAAGGATGTTCTGCGCGAGCTTCGCGAGGTCGCATACCGTGCAGGCGCTCTGCCCGGTGCCGCCGCACGTGACGATGGTGGGTATCCCGGCCGCGAGCGCGAGCGAAGGCGCGAACGCCACGACCATTGCCACGAGCCGCATTCCCCTCCCGAATCTCATGGGGAGATTGTACCATGGCCAAAAATGCGGCATACTGGTGACGTGCGCGTCGGTGGTAGAGCGGTCAATTACACCGCGCTGTAGACGCGGCGGCTTCGGCCTACGGGGGTTCGAATCCCTCCCGACGCACCAAAACAAAAGCACCATCGTCCGATGGTGTTTTTGTTTTTGATCATCTGCAACCTCATCTTCTCACTGGGTCGTTGACGAGGCTGTGCCGGAGATCATCGCATCGATCTCCGCCATTAGCACCTTGAGTTGAGCTTCCAGAGACTGAATAAGCGCGGTTCTTTGGGCATCAGTGAGAGTGCTTGATGTAGCCGTGGTCGTTTCGACCCCCTGCGGGATGGTACCGCCATTCAGAACGGCTCGAGTTAATCGACCCACATAGCCCGAAGCTGGCGTGATTCCGTGGGCTTTTTGATACTTTATGACCGCCGTTTTAGTCTGCGCACCAAAGTATCCATACGGTGTCGCACCGCTCGTGATGGCGGGAATGTCATCGCCTTCACCGATCAATATTTTCTGGAGCTCTGTCACGTCATTCCCGCTTGAGCCTACGTGCAGGTCTCTCGTGAAGCTAAATGTTTGTGCGCCCAAAACCTCGCCAATCGGTACAGCAACAGTCGTGGTCGATACCGGTGTCGTACTTGCGACAGGGATGATCGCTGTTGTTGAACTGGCGATACTCCCACTAATGACGCCTCCGCTATTATTCCCGCCACTTGAAGTAGTTACTGGGGCGGGGGCGGGGCCGCCTCCGCCAGTACTCGACGAGGTAGGCGTCGGAACGGTGAACGAAAGGTTGAGGTTTACCGTTGCTCCACTCGTAAAGCCTTGGTAAGTGATCGCCGCTGAACCGGCCGTTTCTGCACCGCTGTTATAGGCGGGAGACTGAACGGTGAACGAGATGGTACCGGTCGCCTCGCCGACCACCAGCTTTTGCTTTGTTGAGTCAGTGTACCCGTATACCCCGGCGTCCTGAACGGTCACCTGTCCGGCCAGATCGGTTCCGTAATACGCGCGGACGATCGTCCCGACCGGTGCCTGATTCCCATTGATGGTGACGTTGCCCCAGAAAGACATCGGGAACGCGGGTATAGACGACGCGAACGCGAGCGATGGCATCAGAATTAAAACTAATATCGCGATATTTCGTGATAGCGACATAGTGTTTAGTTCGAGAGCGTAGTCGCCGGCATGCCCGTTGAAGGCAAACCAGGGAGACTGTAGCTGCCGGTCCAGTCGACGCTGCCGGTGTTGGTCGGCGAGGTCGTCGCATTCGGCGACCAGACGAAGCTGTAGTTAGTTTCCGCAGTTGCACCACTTACCATGAACGGGTACGTGATGTTCTGGGCGTCGCCGCCAGTTACGTAGGTCTGAACGGTGCCGTGCGTGCCGTTGCTGCCAGCAGCCTGAGTCACATCACCGACTACCTTGAAGTAGTAGGTGGTACCGGCCGAAAGCTGGAGCGGACTGCTCAG
>JAJXVV010000001.1 GCA_021781955.1 bacterium
AAGAGCTCGGGCGTGTGTGCTTTCGCTCGTCTTTGATGCACGCGCCCTAAACCTCAAGACGTTCTACACTCGTAGACACACGTATGCGTTTCTTTCTGGACCGGGGTTCGATTCCCCGCACCTCCACCATTCTGCAAAAAGCTCCCGTACGGGAGCTTTTTGCACACGCGCGACGCAGAGGAGGCGCGTTACCGCCGAGGCACGGAGACCTCTTGCGGCCCGGCGGAGTATGGACCGACCTCGTACGGCTGGAAGATGAACGTCACCGAGCTACTGGAGATAACGAACGAACTGAAATTGGCCGGATCGGGCGCGGTGCCGTCGGGAAAAATGTAGTCGCTGCCCATGTGCTGCGCAAGCGTGCTCGAAGCCTGCGCCGAAAGCTGCCCGATCGAAAGTCCCGTGATCGAGAGCGCGTCGTCGAGCGAAAGCTCCCTGCCGGTCGCGCGGTCGTAGGCGAGGCCGTCGTACAGCGTGTTTGGGTGCGCACCGCCCGTGTACTCGGTAATGAGGAGCTCGACCGACAGATAGTCGGGGCCGACATACACGCGATCGAACGTCACCGTGAGCGCGTTCTGCGGCATCGCCATATCGGGCGGATTTGCGGGATAGTTTTTGATATCGTCCACCGCCTTTTGCACCTGCGCCTTGATGCTCGCGTTCACGGCATCAATCCCCTGCTGCGGCACCGTGCCGCCGGAAATAGTGAACTGCGGATACTGCGCGTCGATGGAGTAGGTGGTCGTGCTTTCTTGTATGCGCGCCGTGCGTATCTCGACCGCGCTCTGCGGCGAAAGGACGGAGAGCGGCGCACGCAACGGCGCGTGAAAGACGATAAGAAAGAATGCGATGAGAAGTGCGGCGAGCAGCAAGAGCGGACGACGGAGACCCTTCACGTTGCTACTGTAGCACGGCGGGCACGAGCGGGAAGCGTTATACTAGGCTGATGAGCACGCGAGGGGTCCGCAGGCTTTTCTATGCGGGTGGGGCAGTGTTACTGTCGCTCTCGCTCGCTGCGGCGGCGCGCGCGGGCGCGCCGCCGCACTCGCTGCTCGCCCCGGCTGCTGCCATCTCCGAGATACCGCCGGCAACCACGACCCCGAACACCTACTTCGTAGTGAAAGTCGTCGACGGAGACACCGTAGATGTGGCGATTGAGGGTACGACCACGCGTTTGCGCCTCATCGGCATGGATACGCCCGAGGTGGTCGATCCCAGGAAACCGGTGCAGTGCTTCGGCCGCGAAGCGTCGGCCGAAGGCCACGCTCTCCTCGATGGCCAATGGGTGCGGCTCGAGTACGACCCGATCGCTGGCGTGCACGATCAGTACGGCCGCACGCTCGCCTACGTCTTCCGCGCGTCCGACGGCCTCTTCTACAACGAGTACATGATCGCGCAGGGCTTCGCGCACGAGTACGATTACAAAAGCCAGCGGTACACGTACCGCGCGCAGTTCAAGGCTGCGCAAACCGAGGCCAAAGCCGCACTACGAGGATTTTGGTCGCCGAGCGCATGCGACGGCAACACGACCAAACCCGCTGGTGCGCAGTGACGAACATCCACACTGCGGGCCGAATAAAAGACATCTGTCTTGTATACTTTGGACATGTCGAGCAAGATTTTCCTTCCCGCAGCATCGCTCGCGCTGGCGATGTTCTTCCCTGCGGCTTTCGCGTTCGCCTGTCCTGCGGGTAGCCAACCTGCGACTGCGTCTGATATCCCCGCCATGCAAGCAGCTGGCATTCCGAATCCGACGGTCGGCATGTGCTGGAACTCAGGCGATTCCAGCACCGGCACAGCGGCCGCTCAAGCGAAACTCGGCTTGGAGAAAGATGTGTGTCAATCCAGTGTCAATATCCAAGGCCTCGACTCGAAATTCGCGACCTGCGCGGACAAGTTCATACAGCAGCTGCGCACGGTCGACTCATCCGCTTGTATCGAGTCGGCGTACCGCAGCGTCCAAGACCAGGCGGCCGCCTGCGTACATGTCTGTGGCAATGCCAGCGGCTGTCCTGGAAAATGCGCTCCGCCTGGACACTCCTATCACCAGAAAGGTCTCGCCATCGACATAAAAAGCACAGTGAGCAACCAGCAGCTCTGGCAAACCGCACAGCAATCAGGTCTCTACAACCCGAGCGGCCTCCATGTGTCGGACCCCCGGCACCTGCAAGCGGATAGCGGATCGATCTGCAGCGCCGGAAATGTGCCCGCAGGCGACACAGGCGATTATTATGGTGACACGAACGGATACTTCCAATCCGGCTCATCGCTCCCGTTCGATAATTCTCTGCGTCAGTCGCTCGGCATAAGCACCGCGCCCGCTGGATATCCAATGCAACCCGCCATGCCGTCATATCCATCGTATCCTGCACAATCGGCCTACGGTACGGCCGGTTCAGTACCGACTACCGGTACGTCCGCGACCGCCCCGTCGCTCGGTACCGTCAATACCACCGCCTACCCCGCTGGCACATGCCAGCCGCAAACGTACTGTTCGCAGCAGAACGGCAACATCTACTACCGCGCGAACACGTGCGTCGACCAGCTTTATGAGGCCTGCTCGAACGGCTGCTCCGGTCTCACGTGCACGAGCACCTCGACCGCGAGCACGAACTCCCCATTCGCGGCTCTCCTCATGCCAGCTCAGGGCTCGATGACGAGCCAAGGCTCCGGCACAAGCTCAAGTAGCGCGAGCACATCCCCGTTCGATCTCATCGCCGCATTCGCCAACGCGCCATCGGTCGTCGATATCGCGACCGCAACGCCGGTCGACATTTCGAGCGCCGTGCATGACACGAGCAACGCGAGCGTTATGCAGCCCTCGACCACGCCGAGCGGCCCCGTTATCCAGACACCGCCGCAAGGATCCGGTTCGTACGGCCCCATGCCGCAGCAGACGTTCATGACCGGCGACCTCGCCAATTCACCGCAGACCGACGCGGGGAATGCGTATACCTCGAATATTCTTGAGCAAATGAGGTCGGTACTGCTCGCCATGGCACGCTACCTCCAGCCTTTCGGCACGCTCGGGCAGCAGCAGTATCCGATCTAGCGATAGCGCTTCCCTGCACTATCGTGCTATAGTTGCGCCTACAAATGGGATTCACTAAATACACGATCCAACACGATAAGGAGCGCGCCCGGATGAACGAGGGTATACGCGCGCCTGAGATACGCTGCCTCGGCCCCGAGGGCGAGAACCTCGGCGTGATACCGACGCGCGACGCGCTTGCCAAGGCGCGCGAACTCGGGCTCGATCTCATCGAGGTCTCGCCCAACGCGAATCCGCCGGTATGCCGCATTACCGACTACGGCAAATTCAAGTACGAACAGAAAAAGAAAGATAAAGAGGTGAAGGCGCGCGCCAATGTCACCGAAACGAAAGAGGCGCAGGTGAAAATCGGCACGTCGGAACACGACATGGGCATCAAGGCGCAGAAGATCGCGAACTGGCTCAAGGAGGGACACCGCGTGAAGATCGACCTGTTCCTCTGGGGCCGTTACAAATATATGGAGTTCGAATTCCTCAAAGAACGCCTCGAGCGTTTTCTTGCCATCATTCCCGAGGGCTATAAGATCGCCGAGGCGATCCAAAAGAGTCCGAAGGGTCTCGCGGTCAGTTTGGAACGCGACCCCTCGAAAAAGCCGCGACTGCCGAAGAAAGCTCCGCCCTCCGCGCCTGCGGCGCCCGAACAGGCGGCATAAGCGGGGCCTCTTGCATTTACCTGCCGCCTGCGGCATACTGTGCCGACTTCCCCTGCGGGGGTCGTTCGTATGAAGACCAACAAATCATTCCAAAAGAGGCTGCGCGTCACGAAGAAGGGCAAGATCATTGCCCGAGTCCCCGGCCACAACCACTTCAACGCCAAGGAGAGCGGCTCCGGCCGCCAGGCGCGCCGCCGCAACGTGAGTTTCCACGCCGCGCTTGATGCCACCGCCAAGAGCCGTTTCTTGCCGAATTCATAAATTTATGGCACGCGTCAAACGAGGAACTACGAAGAACAAACGCCGCAAGAACTTGTTGGCGCAAGCCAAGGGCTACCGTTTCGACCGTAAGTCGAAAGAGCGCATCGCGCACGTCGCCGTGCGCCACGCCGGTATCCATGCGTTCAAACACCGCCGCGCCAAGAAGCGTGACGCGCGCGCGCTCTTCACGCTCCGCATCAACGCAGCCGTCCGCCCGCTCGGCTTTTCCTACTCGAGGTTCATCGACAAACTGAAGAAGGCGCATTCGTCGCTCGACCGCAAGGCGCTCTCCACGCTCGCCAAGGACCACCCGGAAACGTTCGAGCGCCTCGTTCGTTCGCTCAGCTAGTTCGCACTCCCCCTACAAAATAACCTCCGCATCGCCCGGGAGCGGGTCTCGGCTGTCGTGATTGTTGTACGCAAGGCTCGTCTCCTCTTTCTCTTTTTGCACCATCTCGATCAGTCGCTCGACGAGCGCCTTGGGGTCTGAGTCGAAAACGAGCTTCTTGTTGGGGCGATGCGCCGCATCGACGAACTGCTTCAAGAGATCGTCCGTTTGCCACGAACCTTCGAGGACGCCGATCGGTTTGCGATCCTCGAACGCGATTGAGAATTCATTGAGCGTGCCGATGCGGCCGCAGCCGACGATGATCGCGTCGGACGAGCGCACGAACAAGAGATCGCGCCCCGCGTAACCGAAGCCGGTGTAGACAACGACGTCCATGAAGTCGAGTGGCAGTTTGTACATCTCGCGATGCTCGCGCTCGTTGGCCGCAGGCGAGAAACCGATGGAGAACGCGCACTCGTCCTTGGCTCCCATCGCTGCATACATCGGGAAACCCGTCGTCGCGCCCGTGTTGATGATGGCGCCCTGCCGCGCGATCTCGCGCCCGACTTCTTTGGCCTTTTCGTAGGCATCGAGTCCGCAACGGTCCGTCTCGGCTGCGCCGGAGACGGCCAGCTTTACGATGCCGTAGCCATCGGGCAAACGGCAAAAGCTCGCCGGCACTTTCGCGTGATTGGGATGGAGAATCTTTCGTGCCATGAGAAATCATTGTATCACCTTTCGCTGTGATCCATTCCGCAATGAACAAAACACTCCGCGCAGGGCGGAGTGTTTTGTTGCGGCGGGTACGGCAAGCCTGGGGTATGAAGCCAGGTGGGTTCCCGCAGTTGGCAGGCGTAATGCCTGCAACGATATGAGGATCCCTTACTTGAACCAAGCAGGTTTAAGTACCAGCCGCTCAGGGCAGTATAGCACTCTTCGGCTATTCCAAAATGCCATCGAGATTCACGTCGTAGAGTATTTCCTCGTGGATGATGCGATAATCGGTCAGTTCTCCCGGCTTGAACCAGTGGGCGATCTCGGCATTCGCTTCGTCGACGGACCCGGACGCGTGGATGAGGTTGCGCACGGCGCGATTGTCGGTGTCGGCCATTTGGTAGGAGTCGAGCACGTAATCGCCGCGAATAGTGCCGACATCGGACGTGAGCGGTTCGGTGCCGCCCGTTATCTTGCGGACTATCTTCACCGCATGCGCGCCCTCCCACGCCATCGCGACGACCGGACCGGAGGTCATGTACTTCTTCAAGTTCGTCAATATTTTCGCGGTGATCTCGAGCGGATCTTCGGATGGCGGGGTCATGCCTTTGTCCTTGTAACTTTTGATGGTTTTCTCTCCCGTCACCCGGCGCCAATTTGGATCGAGCGTGTAGTGCGCCTCGATGTGCTCGGCGGTCGGCACGAGCATTTTCATGCCCACGAGCTTGAGGCCAACGGCTTCATAGCGGCCGATGATCTCGCCCATGAGCGAGCGCTGCACGCCGTCCGGCTTGATAACGACCAACGTTCGTTCGTCTTTTGGATGTGTCATGTCGGACATACTACCGTATTTCCGATATCTTTCCACTAGGGACATTACTGGCGCAGCGACGATGGATCGGGCAGATCGATAGGCGGCAGCTGCGGCGCCGCGCGGCGGCCGTACGCGGCGTCGAACTTCGCTCGTATCTCTCCTTCCACCTCTTCACGCGGCTTGCCGAAGGTGCGGTACGAAAGCTCTTTGATGGCATCGACTTTCGTGTAATCGAAGTGCGGCAGCTCTATCGTTGAGATGGTGAACGGGCGTGCGGGCACGCCATTGACGAGGAGCGAGAGCACCGCCGTCCTGTTCGGCAGATTCTCGAGGTCCTGTTGGGTGAACGATGGGGCGAACTGCTTCTCGAGGAACTCCGCATCCTGCGTGCCGATGCGGAACGCGGCCTTCGTGCCGACATTGCCGATGACCGCGTCGCGTATTTCCTCTTCGAGCTGCGCGATGAACTGATGCGCGATCGTGAGCGCGAGCTTGTATTTGCGGGCCTCGGAGAGGATGGTCGCGATCGAGGGCGTCGCGAAGTTCTGGAACTCGTCGATGTAGAGATAGAAGGTCGGGAGATCCCCGCGCGTATCGACGCGCGAGAAAGCGGCTTGCAAGAACTTGGAGACGAGAATGAGGCCCAAGAGCGAGGTGTTGCGGTCGCCCAAGCGGCCCTTGGAGAGATTGGCGAGGAATATTTTCTTGCCGTCCATGATCTCACGGAAGTTGAACGCGCTCTTCTCCTGCGCAACCACCGGCCGCATGATGTCGTTGGTGAGAAAAACGTCGAACTTGCTCGTGATGTAGGGCGCGACGTTCTCGAGCGAAGGATCGCCTTGCGCCTGCTCGGCGATTTTCCTCCAAAACTGCACGATGATGGGGTTCTTGCAGCGCGAGAGTTTCAGATTGCGGAACGCGGTATCAGCGAACACGCGCGGTATCTCGACGAAGGTCGAGCCGGAGTCGGGGTCTTCCACCACGAGCTGTACCGCGTTGCGGTAATACTGCTCGAACATCGGGCCGAAGGCCTCGGGTACGTCGGCGTACAGTTTGCGGAAAATGCCGTACACCTCGTCCACGACGAACGTCTTCATCTCCGGGCGCGAACGGTCGTACTCGAGCATGTTGAGCCCCATCGGACGCGCGGTGTAGGCGGGATCGAAGTAGATGACGTCGCCCGCACGCTCCGGCGGTATAGCCGCGAGGATGTCTTCGATGTCGTTGCCGTGCGGATCGATGAACGCGACCCCTTCCCCGTTCTTGATGTCCTGCAGGATCAGGTTTTTGAGAAAGCCCGTCTTGCCGGTGCCGGTCTGCCCGATGACATACGCGTGGCGCAAGCGATCGGACGGACCGAAGCGCACGGTCGTCTCGTCGGCGCCGTACCGATTGACGCCGATCTCGATACCTTCGGCGGGCGTCTCGACCGGCGCGGGCGTCTGCTTCGAGAAGTTGCGCTTGAGCTCGCGCGAGGTCGTGACGCGCTCGGCGGTAAAGTGGTAGAGCGCGGAGAGCTCCGCGAGCGACAGCGGCATCGCGATGCCGCGATCAAACTCGCGGTACGTGAAATCGCGCAAAAAACCGCCGAGGTCCCATCGCCCCGCCCGCTTGAACGTCAGGTGATTGCCCTTGCCGTCGTCGTACTGGTGGAACGGCGCCTCGAGATTCTCAAGCATCTCGTTGGCGCGCTCCTGGGTGGGCGCGGAGGTGATGAGCCGTATGGAAACGGGCACGATGCGCGTCTTCACCTTGCGCGTCACCACCTCGGTCGCGACCTGGTCACTTGAGCGGCGGAACTGACGATCGAGCTCCTTTTTGTGCTCTTCGGGCATCAACACTTGCTTGCCGATCTCTTTGAGCGCATGTATAAGCTCCGTCTCCGGAACCCTCACCGCGCTGTGGAACGGCCTCCCCTTCTCAAGTTCCCGCAGGATCTTTTTGTAGTGGCGATTGTATCGCTCGCCTTCGTTGCCGACCGTGATCTGAAGGGCCGCGCCTTCGCCGTGCTTCGCAATTTTGGCGAACGCCGCGAGGAGCACGTTCATCGGATCGTGCTCGAAGAGCTCCGGCGTCTTGAGCGGCATCGACGGATGCTCGCCGAGCTTGGCGTAAGACGCGGCATGGCGCCCATCGACGTTGAAAATATTGTAGTCGCCACGCGCTTCGGAGAGCCGAGCGTTGGGGAAGACCGAAGCAACGAGCCGTTCCGCGAGCACTTTTTTCTGTCGCGGCACGCCGAGATAGAGGTACGCTTCCTCGCTCCCCTCCGGCACCGCGATCTCGAGCGAGAAACCTTCGGTGGAATCGACGAGCGAACTCAAACCCGCATAGAGCTGCTCGGACGACGCGAGGAGCTGTTCGAGCTTGCGCTGCGCGCTCTCCTGCTTGTCTTCGCCGTACGCTTGCGGCTGTATCTCGAAGAGCACCATGTTGAGCGCGCGGCGCACCTTCTCCGACGGCTTCAGGCCGGGGTACGGCAGACCATCGGCGATATAGCGCACGAGCGCGCGGTGCACGTCGTCCTCGAGGTGCGGATTGCTGAGGCGCGCGGCAACTGACAATGCGTTGCGTATCCCCTGCTGCTGCACGATGCGCAAGATGCCGTCCACCTGCTGGTCGTGCGTCTCCGGTTCGAGCTTGAGCATGTGGTGAATGATGTCGTGCTCGGGCATGACGGCCGCTTCGTGCAGGATGGTCGCCGCCGGCGTATCGGCGTACGCCGCAATCTCGCGCTTGGCGATGCGCTCGTGTTCGAAGTCGTTGTGCTGCACATCGAGCTCGGCTTCTTTCTGCCGTACGCGCTCGCGCAAATAGGCCAGCTCTTCTTCAGGCGTGCGGAACTTCTCCGGTGCGGCGACTTTCGTCCGCTCCATCGTGGCTGGAGGCATGAAAAAAGTATATCACCTGCGCTCGAGCGCTTCGACGCCGATGTCGCGGCGATAGTATTTTCCCTCGAAATGAACGAGCTCGGCAGCGCGGTAGGCGCGGTCGAGCGCGTGCGCAAGCGTGTCGCCGACGGCGGAGACTCCGAGCACGCGGCCGCCGTTCGTGACGAGCGCTCCATCTTTCAATGCCGTACCGGCATGGAACACGACCGCGCCTTCCACCTGCTCGGCTTCCTCGATGCCCGTGATGGGAAATCCTTTTTCATATGCGCCGGGATAGCCGCCGGACGCGAGCACGATATTGGCTGCAAAGCCGGGGTGCCATTCAATAGTCTGTGTGCCGAGCTCGCCGTCGACGCACGCATCGAGCAGGTCGAGCAGGTCGGTCTTGAGCAAACGCATGTACACCTGCGTTTCCGGGTCGCCGAAACGCGCGTTAAATTCCAGCACGCGCGGCCCTTTCGACGACAGTTTGATGCCCGGATAGAGAAGCCCGGCGAACGGAACACCGCGCTTTTTCATCGCCTCAAGCGTTGGCGTCACGACGCTCGCATCAAGCTCCTGCAGCATTCCCTCCGAGACCTGCGGCAGCGGCGCGATCGTGCCCATACCGCCGGTGTTGGGGCCGGTATCCCCTTCGCCGACCGGCTTGTGGTCCTGCGATGGCGGAAAGAGCAGGTGCGACGAGCCGTCGGAGAGCGCGTGCAGCGACACCTCCTGGCCGTCGAGATACTCTTCGACGACGACCTCGTTCCCCGCGTCCTTGAAAAGATGGTCGAGCATGATCTCCTTGAGCGCCGCTTCGGCCTCCGCGAGCGTTTGGCACACATATACACCTTTTCCGAGCGCGAGACCGCTCGCCTTCACCACGATGGGCGCGCCCTGGGCACGCACGTACGCGAGCGCCTTGTCGTGGTCAGTGAACACCTCGAACGCGGCGGTCGGCACGCCCGCCTCGCGCATGAGCTCTTTGGCGAACGCTTTCGATGCCTCAATGCGTGCCGCCGCCTTGCTCGGACCCCACACGCGCAATCCGCGCGCTTTGAAATGGTCGACTATCCCGCCCGCGAGCGGATCGTCGGGCCCGACTATCGTGAGTCCGACATGTTTCTCCTCCGCGAATAGGGCAAGCCGCTCGAACTCCATCACGCCGATGGGCACCTGCTCCGCAACCGCTCGCGTGCCGCCATTCCCCGGCGCGCAGTAGAGCTTCCCGATCCGCGGCGATTGCTTGAGTTTCCAGCAGAGCGCGTGCTCGCGCCCGCCGCCGCCGATGACGAGCACGTCAATTCGCATGCGATTCAATATACCGCATCGCTTCATCGGGTGCGCTCGCGAAATACACATCGTACTCGAGGACGGAGGGCTTGGTCATGCCGTCGGCTGTCATCCGCTCGAACTGTGCCTTCAGGTGATCATAGAACCCGCCGGTGTTCAGTACGACGATTGGTTTGCGGTGCAACTTGTGCCGCTTGAGCGCGAGCACCGTGGCGAACTCATCCAGCGTGCCCGAGCCGCCGACGAGAACGACGAACGCGTCGGAACGATCGAGCAGCATGGTTTTCCGCGTCGCAAGGTCAGGAGTTATGACCATTTCATCTGCGCCGTCGTATTCTTGCTCTTTAATGCCTTCGGTGAGAATGCCGATGACCTTCCCGCCGCCATTGCGCACTTCATCCGCAAGAAAACCCATGAGCCCACGCTTCGATCCGCCCCACACGAACGTGTGTCCACGCGATGCCACGAGGCGCACGAATTCACGTGCGGGAATGCGATAGGCATCTGTGACTTCGGTGACCGAACAGAACACGCAGATGTTCATGATCTACTGCGTGAGTATCTCGGGACCGTCCTTGGTGATGAGGACCGTATGCTCGGCGTGCGCGGCGCGCGAACCGTCCTTCGTGCGATATGAGTAGCCGTCCTTGTCCACGTAGAGGTCGCTCGTGCCGAGCGTCATCATCGGTTCGATGGCGATGATCTCGTTCTCGTGCAGCTTGTAACCTCGGCCGGGGTCGCCGTAGTTGGGCACGTGCGGTTCTTCATGCACCTTGAGGCCGACGCCGTGGCCGGATAGATTCTTCGGATACCCGAAACCGTACTTCTCCGCGATCTTTTGCACCGCATAGCCGATATCGCCGGTCGTGTTACCCACGCGCGCTTGCGCGATACCCACGGCGAGCGCCTCGTAGGTGCCGCGTACAAGCTTTTCATCTTCTTTGCTTTTCGGCGCGCCGGCGATGACGGTCGCGGCGTGATCGGTGTAGAAGCCTTTGTGCTTGATGCCGAAATCGAGCGACACAATATCGCCGTCTTGGATGACCGCATCACTAATGGCAGCGGGCGCGTGCACGATAACGTCGTTGATCGAAAGGCACAGGCCTGAAGGGTACGGCGTGTCGCCCTTGCGTTCCTTGTGGCCGAAAAAGGCGAGCTCATCGCCGTCGGCCTTCACCATCTCGCGCGCCGCCTCCTCAAGTTCGCGCGCTGTGATGCCGGGCTTGACCATCGCGGAGAGCGTGCGCACGTGCTTGGCGAGGCGCTTCCCGCCCTCGCGCAATGCCTCCAGATCCGCTTGGCCCCGGGCGATCATGAAAGTTTTAAGGCGGCCATCATGTTCGTGAACACCTCCTGCGGCGTCGCCGCACCCTCGATCTCGTGCATCGTCCAGCCGAGCGCGCGCAATTCATCGATGGACGGGACGACGTGCTCTTCGTACCAGGCGAATCGGCTGTTGAGCGCCTCGTCGGTCGCGTCGTCGACGCGCCCGCGCGCGATGAGCCGCTTCTTCGCTTCGTCTTTCGAGAGGTTGAGGACGACGGCCTGCAGATCCTTTCTCCCCCAGAGCTTCATCATGTCGTCGACGGCACGCGACTGATCCGGCCGGCGGCACGTGCCGTCGAGGATCAGGTGCTGGGTACCGTCGAACGCCTCATTGAGCATGCCCGTCAGCATGTGGATGGGAATGAACGAGGGCACGAGACCACCCGCGTTCACGATCTCGCCGGTCCGCTCCGCGAGCGAGGTCCCCGTGCGCATGAATTCGCGCAGCAGATTGCCCATCTCTGGGCGCACGATGGGCCGCGATGGATCGCGCTCTTTGAGGTATGTCTCAAGGAGCGCACATTGCGTTCCTTTGCCGGAACCGGAAATGCCGAAAAAAGCTATGGTGAGCGGCTGCATGTTCAGATAGTGTATCCCTCTTTGCGCAAAATGGCCACGATCTCGTCCGCCGCCTCCTTGAGGCGGCCGTCGGCATTGACGACGTGATAGTCGTACTGCGGCGCATGCACACGGATCTCTTCTTCAGTGATCTTCATGCGCGCTGACAACTCCTTCGACGACCACTCCGGATCGCGCGCGAGCAAACGGCCGCGGAACTGATCGAGGTTCTCCGGCATGATAAAGAACGTGGTCGCGCCATACAGCTCTTTCAAAAGCCGCGCACCCTCGATGTCGACCTGCGCGAAGATAATGAGCCCAGGCTTGGTGAGTTTCTTCTCGAGATCGGGCAAGTAGGTACCGTAGTACGTACCGAGTTCGGGAACGAAGCGATGCTCCGGTATCTGCCCCTCTTTGAGGGCCGCCTCGAACTGCTCCTTCGACAGGTAGTAGTAGTCGACGCCTTCCTGTTCGCCCGGGCGCATCGCGCGGGTCGTTGCGGTGACGAGCCGCGCGCAATTGGGGCGCGACTTCATGATCTCCTCGATAACGGCATTTTTACCGGAACCCGAGGGCCCGGCTATCACCACTACGCGCTTCGCTGTCATATTGGGAGAAATGTATCACGAGACACCGCATAAGAAAACGGCCCCGCGCACGGCGGGGTCGTTTTGCTATCGGATCAGTACTCCCGAATGGAGGTCTGCGCGTCGATCTTCTTGACGACGTCGAGCACGACCGAGACCACGATGAGGAGAGCGGTGCCGCCGATGGTGAGCGCGGTGATGCCGGTGATGGCGCGCAGGATGAGCGGCAAGACGGCGAGAACGCCGAGAAAGAGCGCGCCGACGAGCGTGATGCGCGTAATGATGTTGCCGAGGTATTCCGAGGTCATCGTACCGGGGCGCACGCCGGGAATGAACGCGCCGCTCTTCTGGAGGTTCTTCGCGATCTCATGCGGCTCGAAGGTGATCGCCGTGTAGAAGTACGTGAAAAGGAAGACGAGGATGAAGTAGAGGACGCCATAGACCCACTGATCGGCGAGCCACGCGACGACCGCTGAAGCGCCCGCCGCGAGCCAGCCGATCGCGCTGTGCGAGAGGAAGGTCGCGATCATCTGCGGGAAGAGCAGGAGCGAGAGCGCGAAGATGATCGGAATAACGCCGGCCTGATTGACGCGCAACGGCAGGTAAGTGGAGACGCCGCCCATCACCTTCATGCCGCGCACGCGACGCGCGTAGGTGACGGGTATCGGACGCTCCGCCTCCGAAATGAAGACCACGCCCGCCATGATAACGAGTGCGGCGACCGCGAACGCGAGGTACGCCGGCAGTTGGGCGAAATCGAACGAAAAAGCAAACTGTGCAAGGCCCTGCGGCAGACGCGCGACGATGCCCGCGAAGATGATGAGCGAAACGCCGTTGCCGATACCGAACTCCGACATGAGTTCGCCGATCCACATAACGAGCATCGAGCCGGCGGTGATGACGACGATGTTGGTGAGCAGCTGCTCGAGCGAGAGCGTCGGCACGATGCCGTTCTGCTGCAAGAGCAGGATGAAACCGAACGCCTGGATGAGCGCGAGCGGCAGCGAGAGGTAGCGGCTGTATTGCATGAAGCGCATGCGCCCGGCATCGCCCTCTTCCTGGTACATTTCCTTGAGCGCGGGAACGAGAATGGTCATGAGCTGCATGACGATCGAGGAGGTGATGTACGGCGAGACGCCGAGCATGACGATGGAAAGCGTGGAGAAACCGCCGCCGGAGAAGACGTTGAGAAGTCCGAGGAACTGGTTGTTGTTGAGGAACTGCTCGAGCTGCGCGGCGTCGATGCCCGGGATCGGGATCGCAGCGAGCAAACGGAACACGATGAGCGCTCCGAACATGAAGAGAATGCGCGTGCGGAGCATCTCATCCTCGAAGATGACGCGCATTTTCCTGAAAAAAGTTTCCATCATACGTCTGACATCGTGGCGAGGGTGCGGATGAGGATGGCGCTAGTCGCTGACGGAACCGCCGGCCTTCTCGATAGCGGCGCGGGCGGAAGCAGTGGCGGCGATTCCTTTGAGCGAGAGCTTCTTGTCGAGCGATCCGGGGCCGACGATCTTCACCGGCACCTCGCGACGGTGTGCAGCGCGGCCTTTGATAACACCTTTCTCGACGAATGACGCGCGCGTGACCGTGGCGCCGCTCTCGAAGAGCGCGCTCAAGCGTTCGATCGAAACGGCGATGGCATCAGCGCGAGTGCCGACCACGGTGCGCCCGCGGTTCTTACCGAAGCCGCGGCGCTTCGGGAGCTTCTTGATGATGTCGCGGAGTTCGGGACGGCGCTTGTTGCCGGCGCGCGCGGTCTGCCCCTTGCCGCCGCGTCCGGATTGCTTGCCGCGGGTCGAGCTCTGGCCGCGACCGACGCGGCGGTACGGGCGCTTGAGCGTGTTCGGGCGAGCGATGTGGTGAAGTTGCATATGTTACGTGGTGGAGACGTGGCGGAGCGCCTCGACGGCGGCACGAGCGTTGTTGAGCGAGTTGTGGCTGCGAGAAAGAATCTTCGCCGTCACGTCGGACACGCCGGCAAGCTCAAGCACCGTGCGCACCGAAGAGCCGGCCACGAGACCGCTCCCGGGCGACGGTCGGATCTCGACGCGAGACGCGCAGTACTTGGCGCCGACCTGGTGTTTGAGCGAACGGGTCTTGGTGAGCTGAAGCGTGAGCATGTTGCGTTTCGCGGCACGGGTCGCCTTGTCGATCGCGGCAGCAGTATCGGCCGCCTTGCCGAGCCCCACGCCGACGCGGCCTTTCTTGTCGCCGATGACGATAGCGGCCGAGAAGTTGAAGCGGCGGCCGCCGGCCATGACGCGGGCGACGCGGCGAATGCCGATCAGCTTCTGCGCGAACTCCGAACGACGTTCGTCGCCGCCGCGGCCGGGACGGCCGCCGCGACCGCCGCGACGATCGCCGCCGCGCCCTGCGCCGAACGTCGCAGAACCGCGGCCGCCGAACGCGGGACGATTCTGATACGTCGCTCCACCTCCCTGTTTCACCTGCTGTGTGTTGTTATCTGCCATACGTGATGAATTAAAATTCCAATCCTGCCGCACGTGCCGCATCCGCGAACGCCTTTATGGTCCCCGCATAGAGGAACCCCCCGCGATCGAACACGACCTGCTTCACCTTCTTTTCCGCCGCGCGCTTGGCCAAGGTCGCCGCAGCCGCCTCCGCCCGCTCGCGCGGAGTCTTGCCCTTCTCTTCCGCCGAAGAGACCGAGGCGAGCGTCACGCCCCTAGTGTCATCGATGATCTGCGCCACAATGCGCATGTTGGATCGAAAGATCGAAAGACGCGGCCGCTTCGCGGTACCAACGACCTTCGCGCGCACCCGGCGGTGCCTTCGTTCCCTCTTGAGCTGTTTCGGTGAAGTGTTCATAACGAATTCGGACTATGCGGCTGCCGCTGCGGCTTTCTTGCCCTGCTTCTGGCGAACGACCTCGCCCTCGTAGCGGATACCCTTGCCTTTGTACGGCTCCGGTTTCTTGATGGCACGCACGGTCGCGGCGAATGCGCCCACTTGCTCCTTATCCGCGCCCGAAACCGATATGATGTTCTTCTCGACCGCTACGGTAATACCCTGTGGCACCTCCACCAGCACGGGGTGCGAGAAGCCGACCATGAGCTTGAGTTGCTTGCCAGCGAGTTCCGCACGGTAGCCGATGCCTTCCACCTGAAGTTTCTTCGCGAACGGCGTGTTGACGCCCGCGATCATGTTGCGGATGTGCGCTGCATACGTGCCCCAGAGCGCGCGCGAAATGCGCGATGCGTCTTTGGGCGTTACCTTGACCGAATTTCCCTCGACCGTGACGACGATGGCGGGGTGCAGCGCGCGCGTGAGCGTGCCGCCCTTGCCCTTGACCGACACCTCGGCCGCCGAGACCTTCACTTCGGTCCCTGCGGGAATAGATATCGCGTTCTTTCCGATTCGTGACATATGCGTATTACCAGATTTCGAACAGCGCCTCGCCGCCGACCTTCTCTTTGCGTGCCTCTTTGTCGGTCTTCACGCCTTTCGGGGTGGAGAGGATGAGCGCGCCGAAGCCGTAGTTGACCGGATGTATCTCGAGCACGCTGCGGTAAAGGCGGCGGCCTGGCTTCGAGATGCGCTTGACGCCGTGGATGGCGTGGCTTCCCTGCTCGTCATACTTGAGCGTGACGTCGATCACCTTCTTGACCTTCTTGCCCTTCTTCTCCGCGTGCTTGATGTAACCGACCTCGGCGAGCTTCTCCACGACCGCCATTTTGAAATTGGAGAACGGCACCTCGACAGAGGTTTTGCCTACCGAGCCGGCGTTCTGTAAACGAACAATGAGATCTCCGATGACGTCCATAGAAATTACCAGCTCGACTTTTTGATGCCCGGGATGTGCCCTTCGAGGGCCTCCTCGCGGAAGCAGATACGGCAGAGGTTGAAGTCACGCATAAAACCGCGCGGACGCCCGCACTTGAAACAGCGACGAATGACCCGGGATTTGAACTTCGGGCTCCGCTGCGCTTTCACTATCATCGATTTCTTTGCCATGGCATTGTGCGTCCGAAGGAGAGGTTTGGGAGGGCTGCACCCCGCCTTTCGGCTTGGGTTAGGTCTCTTCCCCTCTGTGGCCGTGCTCTTGCGATATCCCCCTTCTGGCAGGATCACTCTAAAAAACAAGGCCCCCTTACGAGGCTCGGACACTATAGACGACCTGCCCTTCAAAGTCAACAGCGTGCCCACCACCTGGAGCGATAGCGGGAGAAAATTCATTCGGCTTCGCATTGGCAGGTACACGGCATAGCGCTGGCCAACGTGCGTATTTTTACCTTCGACGATTTCCGCTCCTGGTGCTTGCTCGATGGGCCTGTTCCGTGGTTAGCTATCGGCAGCCCTGTAATCCGCAGGCAATAAGTGGAGGCCGTAATGCGCCAAGGTTTCAAACTACTGTCTCCTTCGGAGCTCAAGGCTCCGCCGGAGCAGTTTATCGTCGTCCAGGTTGACCTGTGGCGAAAGATCGAAGAGCATCCGATACGCCATCTTGTTGCGACGTGCGCGTGTGAGGACGATGCGATTATGGTCGTTCACCGGCATGAAGATCTCGAGGAGGAGTGCAACGTCAAATACCACATCTATGACGACTCCGGTGCTCAGAGGTACCCTGACGACTGACGGAACCCGCGCCGCACACGAAAAGGCCGCCCCTCTCGGGACGGCCTTATCTTTTGTACGTTACTTCGCTTCCTGAAGCGGCAGTCCGATGTGGCGAAGGAAGGCTTCGGCCTCTTTCCTGCTCTTGGCGGTCGTCGTGATGGTGATGGCGAGGCCGATAATATCCTTCGATTCCTCGTCGGCGGTCTCCGGGAAAACCGTGTGCTCCTTGATACCGAGGGTGATGTTGCCCATCTCATCGATAGCGGTCGGCTTCAAGCCGCGAAAATCCTTCACGCGCGGCAAGACGATGTTGATGAGCTTCGAAAGGAACGAGCGCATGCGCGCTCCGCGCAGGGTGACCTGGTAGCCGACGATATCGCCAGCGCGGCTCTTGAAGTTGGCGATCGCCTTCTTTGCCGCGCGCGGCGCGGGGGCCTGGCCGGTGACGCGCGTGAGACGGTCGACGATGAGCTCGAGTCGCTTCTTATCCTTGTTGACCTTGCCGACGCCGGTCGAGACGACGATCTTCACGAGCTTCGGCACCTGCATGACGTTGGCGTAGCCGAACTGCTCCTTGAGGGATTCGAATGCCTGCTTCTGTACGGTCGTTGCGTTCATACTATAGTTCTTGGCCGCTCTTCACGGCGATGCGGGATCGGCCGCCCTTATCATCGCGTTTGATGGATACGCGCGTCGGCTTGCCACTCTTGGGATCGATGAGCGCGACATTCGATGCATGGATAGGCATCGGCTTGTCGACGATCTGACCCGTGCGGTTCTTGGCGCTCGGGCCGCGATGGCGCTTGACGATGTTCGTGTTGTCCAAAAGCACGCGGTTGTCCTTCGGGTACACGCGCACGATCGAGGTCGTGGCCCCTTTCGCCTTGCCGGCAATGACTATTACTTTGTCTCCTTTCTTGAGTTTCATACGAGTTATACGATCTCCGGCGCCAACGATCCGATACGCTGATACCCTTTCTCGACGACCTCGCGCGGAATGGGACCGAAAATGCGGTTGGCCTTCGGTTCTTTCGGCTCTTTGCCGGATCCGGTGATGAGCACGACCGCGTTTTCGTCGAAGCGAACATAGCTGCCGTCCTTGCGGCGGATGGGGGCAGTGGTGCGCACGACGACCGCGCGATGCACCTCCTTCTTCTTCACCGACTTGCGCGGCTGCGCGGTTTGGATCGAGAGAACGAGCTCATCGCCGATGCGCGCGTAGCGCTTCTTCGAGCCGCCGAGCACCTTGAACACGCGGCCGATGATACCGCCCGAATTGTCCGCTATTTTCACGAGTGATCTATCCTGCAACATATGACTATTTGACGATTATGAAGCGTTTCCGCTTTGAAATGGGGCGCACTTCCTTGATGGTGACCTTCTCCCCTACCTGGGCGACATTGCCTTCGTCGTGGACGAGGAATTTTTTGCTGAGTCGCTGGTACTTCTTGTATTTTGAATGCTTGACGTAGCGCTCAACGAGTACGGTCGCCGTGTCTTTCATCGCCGTCTTGACGACGACGCCCCGGAACGTTCTGCCTGTGGTGGTTGATTTTTCCATAATGCTACTTTGTAGTCGAAAGTTCCCGTTCGCGCAACTCCGTCATGAGACGGGCGATCTCTCGGCGAAGTTCGCGGCCCGCGCGCACGTTGCGCGTACGGCTGCCCGCGCCCTCGAATCGGAACGCCCTGAGCGCCTCACGCTTGTCGGCGAGTTGCTTCTTCAATTCTGGTAGGTCCTGTTTGTCGAATTTGCTCATAGATTCGTTATTCACGGGCGACCACGCGCGCCTTCAAAGGAAGCTTCGTGCCCGCCTTGCGCAGCGCCTCTCGCGCCATTTCCTCAGAAGCGCCGTCGATCTCGAAAATAATGCGGCCCGGGCGCACCTCAGCCACGTAGCCGGCGACATCGCCCTTGCCGCTTCCCATGCCAACTTCCGCCGCTTTGCGGGTGAACGGGCGGTCGGGGAAAATGCGGGTCCATATCTTCGCGGTCTTGCCCCCTGCGCGGTGGAGCGCCCGGCGCGCCGCCTCGATTTGGTTGGACGTGACGCGTGCTTGCGTCATCGCCTTCAGGCCGAAGGCGCCGAACGCGACGGTGACGCCGCGCGTATCAGGCGCGCTCATGCGCCGCTCTCCTCGGCGACCCATTTGCCACTTACGGTACTTCGCTTTTTTCGGTGCCAACATACGCGTTTACTGAGCGGACTTTTTGTCGAATATCTCGCCGCGATAGATCCACACCTTTATACCGATGACGCCGTAAGGCATGTAAGCCTGCTCGCGCGCGAAGTCGATGTCGGCGCGCAGCGTTTGAAGCGGGACGCGGCCACGCTTGATCTCCTCCTGGCGGCTCATTTCAGCGCCGCCCAAACGGCCCGAGATCGCGATGCGCACGCCCTGAACGTCGCGGCTCGCCATCACCTTCTCGATGGTCTGTTTGAGGACGCGACGGAACGCCTGACGCTTCTCCAGTCCCTCGGCGACCATGTAGGCCACGACCGGCGCCTGACTCTCCGGCGAACGCACCTCCTCGATGTCAAGGCGGATCGATTTGCGCTCCGCCTTCGGCACGGTACGGACGATCTTTTCGAGCTCTTTGGTAAGTTTCTGGCTGCCTTCCCCGCCACGGCCAATGACGAGCCCCGGGCGCGAGGTCTTGATGATTACGCGAATGGATTTCTCATTGCGCTCGATCTCGACCGAGGTCACGTAGCAGCCGCGCAAGCGCTTCTTGAGGAAGCGACGGATAGCGGCGTCCACACAGACGGCCTCGCGGTACTGGGCGGGACTCTTTGCGAACCAGCGGCTCTTCCAGTCGCGGATGATGCCGAGGCGATGTGCGTATGGATGGACGACGTGGGTCATATTACTTTTTCTTGGCAGCTACTTTCTTCACGGTCTTTTTCGCAGCGGGCTTTGGCGCGCTCGGCACTTTCGACGCCGACGTGTACGCTCCGAGCTCAAGGCGAACGATGCTCATGGTTTTGCGCATGGTGCCGGAGCGTCCGCGTGCGAAGGGGCGATAGCGGCGCATGACGGTACCTTTATCCACCGTGACGGTCTTCACGAAGAGGTCATCGGCGTGAGAACCCATCGAGCGCGCATTCGCGATTGCCGAGTCGAGGAGTTTCTCCATGACCGGCGCCGACTTCTTCGGCAAGAATGAGAGCGCCTGCTTCGCCTGCGGGACCGATTTGCCTCGGATGAGGTCGGCGACGAGGCGGACCTTTCTGGGTGATTGCTTGTAGTTTTTGAGGAGCGCTTTCATAGGCTATTTCGTGGCTGCTTTGGCGGCCTGCGCGGCGGCGACTTCCGCGGCTTTCGCGGCCATTTCCGCCTCCTTCTGCATCTTACCGCCGTGCTTGATGAACTTGGTCGTCGGGGAAAATTCGCCCAAGCGGTGCCCCACCATGTCTTCGGTGACGAACACTTCCTCGAAGGATTTGCCGTTGTGCACCAAAAAGGTGTAGCCGACGAACTCCGGCGCGATCTGCGAGGCGCGCGCCCACGTCTTGATGCCGCCGTCGGAGCTCTTGCGCTTCCCGACTTTTTTCATCAACTTTTCGTCCACGTACGGACCTTTTTTCAGACTGCGTGTCATAAAGAGTGGCAACTATAGCCTATTTACTTGCGTTTTCCAACTTTTCGGCGAGAGACGATGAAGACGTTGGAGTATTTCTTCGGATGGCGAGTCTTCTGGCCTTTGCCTGCGGGCTTGCCCCACATGGTCCGCTGGCGGCGGTGACCGCGGCCTTGACGGCCTTCACCACCACCGTGCGGGTGATCGACCGGGTTCATGGCGGTGCCGCGGACCGTCGGACGGATGCCCTTCCAGCGCGTGCGGCCGGCTTTGCCCCAATTCTCGAGGCGGTGCTCTTCGTTGGAAGCTTCGCCCACCGAAGCCCACGCGGTCGAGATGACGCGGCGCACTTCGCTCGAGGGAAGTTTGAGGTGCGTGTAGCCCTGATCTTGCGCGACGATCTCGCAGTAGTTGCCCGCTGAGCGCGCGAGCACGGCGCCACCCTGCGGCTTCAGCTCGATCTGGTACACAAACGTGCCGATCGGTATGTTCGCGAGCGGCAAGCGGTTGCCCGGCGCGATATGCGCGCTCTCGGAGACAACAAAGGTGTCACCCACCTTCATGTAGCGCGGCACGACGACGTAGCGTTTCTCGCCGTCCTTGTAGACCGCAAGCCCGATGAAAGCGGAGCGGAACGGATCGTACTCGATAGTCGCGATTCTCGCCGGTATGTTCTTTTTGTCGAAGTGGAAATCGACCGTGCGGTAACTCTTCTTGTGGCCGCCGCCCTGGTGACGGGTCGTGATGCGGCCGAACGCATTGCGGCCGCCCATCGACTTCTTGCCGCGCGTGAGCGCCTTGTGGGGACCGTGGCCCGACAGGAGCTTTCGGTACTCGATGCGCGTCATTTGGCGCAAGCTTTTGGTGACTGGTTTGTAGGATTTCATAGAGTTACGTGTGGTGAGTTGGTCGAACTATGAGAGCGTGATGGTCTCTCCCTTCTTCAGATACACGTAGGCTTTCTTGCCGCCACGCTTCACGCCCGCCTTGCCGGTGCGCATCGAGCGGCGAGTCTTCGAGCGGACGGGAACGACAGCGACTTTGATCGGCTCTGCCTTGTAGAGAGTCCGGACAGCCGCGATCACATCGCGCTTCGTGGCGCTCTCGGCGATATCGAAAGTATAGACGCCCGCGCTCTGGTGCATGCTCGCCTTTTCGGTGATACGCGCATGCTTGAGAATGTGCGTGAGGTCGCGGCCTACGCCGATAGCAGCATGCTGCGAGACGGGTGCCGCTGCGGGCTTCGCTGAGGCGGTTTTCTTCCCGGTATTCGTTTTTTTGGCAAAGATGGCCATAGATTATTTCTTCTTGTTGCTGCGCGACGCGACGATCGCTACTGCCGCTTCCGGATTCTCGATAACGAGGAACGAGCTGCCGAGCACGGCGAGAGGGTTCAGATTGCGGACGGCGGCGACGCTCACGTTGCCGATGTTGCGGAAAGACTTCTGTGATGCTTCGGTCGGATCGGAAAGTGCGATGAGCGCGGCATTCTTCTTTTTCGAGGAGAGCTTCTCAAAGCCGGAGAGCGCCGAAAGCTGCACGAGCGTTTTCTTTGCGGTAGCGGTTTTCGGCTCCGTGATGCCGAAGCTGTCGACGAAGAGTATTTCACCGTCTTTGAGCTTCCGAGAAAGCGCCATATAGAGCGCTTTCACTCGCATCTTCGCAGGAATGGTGCGTGCAAAATTCTTCTCGTTGCGCGGACCATGGGTAACGCCGCCACCGCGCCAAATGGGCGAGCGGATGGAGCCGTGGCGGGCGCGGCCGGTACCCTTCTGCTGCCAAGGCTTCTTGCCGCCACCGCGCACGTCGCCACGGGTCTTGGTGTGCGCGATGGGGCCGCGCGCGTTGTCGCGCATCGAGGTCACGACCTGGTGCATGAGGGAATCGTTCCACTGCACGCCGAACACTGCCTCGGGCAGCGTGACCGAGCCTTTCTTCTTGCCTTGTGCGTTGTAGACAGGTACTTCCATACTCAAAAATTAGCCGCGTATCTCGACGAGCGTCCCGGGACTCCCCGGAATAGCGCCCGAGATGAGGAGTGTATTCGTCGCGGGGTCCACTTGCAAGACTTTGAGATTCTCCACCGTGGTGCGCTCGCCGCCCATGCGGCCGGCCATGCGCATGCCTTTCGCGACGCGTCCGCCCGCACGACCGGCACCACCGATCGAACCAGGCGCGCGCTCTTTGTTCTTCTGACCGTGCGAACGCGGGCCACCCTTGAATCCATGGCGCTTCACAACGCCCTGGAACCCTTTTCCTTTCGAGACGGCGGAAACGGTGACGAGATCCCCAACCGCGAACGCGGATACGTCGACTTTCGAGCCCACCTCCGGCACAGCGCCCTCGTACGGGAACTCGCGAAAAACACGGAACGGCTTGCCGGCCTGCGCTTTATTGAGGCGCGAGGCCTTTCTCTCGCCGAAGCCATACTGGGCCGACGCGTAGCCGTCCTTTTCCGACGTCCGCACCTGCGTGACGGTGAGCGGCCCCGCGACGACTACCGTCGCGGCACGGACAACACCGGCCTCATCGAAGACCTGCGTCATGCGCCCTTTGGTTCCCAGCATTGATTTCATATTCAACGAAAGCGCCCGCACTGCGCGGGCACAAATCTGCCTCGCCAGTGGTCCCTTTAGGGACATGGACCGGGGCACTATATACGAACACTCGCTCAAGCGCAAGCGGCCGCAGCGCGCCCATGACTTCGGCTATTTTGCGCTCGTCTGAGCGACGACCGCATTCGATGCATGCGGGTACTTGTGGCGGTGGAGCGTCTCGGCGATGATCCAAATGAGCCCCATCGAGGCGATACCGAGAAGGTACGCGATGCCGACATCGGGACCGATGAAACCGTATGCTTCATCAGCGATGCACGAGAGAGTGGCACACGTCGCAGCAGTTGCCGTTTGCGAGGCCGCCGGCGAAAGTTGCTGCGGCCGCCAGGTGAGGTCGGCTGAGGTCAGTCCGCGTTCCTGCGCTGCTTGCACGAGCATCTGCACCATCGAGTCGAGCTGCTGCTGCGAGAGCGCCGACGTGCGCGGATCGCTCAAAAGCTGCGCGCGAATGGTCGAGCTCAAATTTCCCGGAGAAGTGGTTTGCGCGCGTACGATGTGCGGGGCTGCCACGAAGAACGACACGGCAAGGAGTACGCTTCCCACGAGCAATGCCGAGCGTATGAATCGATCCGCGAGCATGACGATTCCATTATCAGTCGTCGGCGCCCAACGTCCAAGCGCTCCTATGTGTATAAACGAGGCTCCCCGTACGGGGAGCCTGCTGTATTACATCATCTTGACGTCGATGTTGACGCCGGACGGGAGGTCGATATTGGTCAGTGCCTCGATTACTTTCGGCGCGGGATTAAGAATGTCGATCATGCGCTTGTGGATACGCATCTCGAACTGCTCGCGCGAGTCCTTGTCGATGAAGGTGGCGCGATTGACCGTGTACTTACGGATGTCGATGGGAAGCGGCACCGGGCCGACCACCTCGGCGTTGTGCCGGGCGGCGACGTCGATGATCTGCTTCACTGCACCGTCCAGCACGCCGTGCTCGTAGGCGCGAACGCGGATGCGCAGGCGGTGCGTGGCTTCAGCCTTCTTGGTGCGAGGGGTAACAGCAGACGCGTCCGCCGTCTTGGCGGTTCTCGCACGCGGGGCGCGCTTCTTTGCGGGTGCATCTGCTGTCATAGAACGATGAGAGTATGCCGCAAGATGAAGGAAAACGCAAGAAGCCCTCCCAGGAGTAGCGGGCGGGCGCTTCGCGCCCGCCCGCCTGCTGCCCCATCCCCTCTCCGTGCACAACCGCGACACGGACTCGCGACCTCAGCGTATACTGGAGTTCATGATCATCATCGGGTGGATGCTCTTCGGCGCGGAAGCGCTCATCTCGATCTTTCTCACGATCGTGTTCTGGTACTTTTGGTCGCACTCCGCAATGCCGCGCAAGATCGCGCGGCGCGCGACCGTGATCTACGCGCTCGGCTGTCTCCTGTGCCTTCTCCTCATGTTCGTACTGCCCATATGACGCGCCCCGCCGATGCCGAGACCGCTGACGACGAACGCGTACTCCTGGTCGTCCACAAGCACTGGGCCGCGCTCGTTATCGATGCGTGGGCGTTCCTTGTGACCGGCGGCGCCGTGTGCGCGATCCTCATCATCTTTCGCGGGTTCGCACTCTCGACCGCCGATATCATCACCCGCGCCACCGTCACCTTCCTCGTGCCGCTCGCGTTCCTCACCCTCTGGACCATGCTCACGTTCGTGTGGACCAACTACTACCTCGATATGTTCGTCGTGACCGACCGCCGCATCTTCTACACCTCGCAGATCAACTTCGTGCAGCGCACGATCCAGGCGTGGTACATCGCCGATCTCCTCCATGCCAACGTCCTCTTCACCAACCTATTCGAATCGTTCTTCAACTACGGCACGCTTGAGGTGACGACCCGTGACGACCCCGAGGCCGCGTACGTGACCGGCATCCCCGATCCCGAGTACGTCTCCGCCGTGATCCTCCAGCAAGACGATCGCTTCGGCGCGCTCAAGGAAACCGCGCGCAAGCAGCACGAGCTCCTGCACTTCCTGAGCCACGAGGTCAAAGGCCATCTCGCCAAGAGCAAGGCGGCATTCGCGGCGATCGCGGAGGGCGACTATGGCGCCGTTTCCGATCCGGTGAAGTCGCTCGCGAGCGAGGGGTTCAAGGATTCGCAAAAGGGCGTCGAGACGGTCATGAACATCCTCGACGGTTCGATCCTTTCGGGCGGGGCAACAGTAGGCGGGAGCGCGATACAGTACGACAAAAAGCCGTTCGACTTTGCCGAGTCGGTCCGTCGCGTCTTCGACGATCTCCGCACGCTCGCCGAGCGCAAGGGCATCGCGATGAGCGTCTCGGCCGGCGGTCCGTACGTCGTTATCGGCGACCAGCACAAAATAGAGCAGCACGTCATCCGCAACTTCCTCGACAACGCGATACGCTACACTTTCGCCGGGCAAATCGACATTACCGTCTCATCACAGAACGGCGCAGTGCGCCTCGCGGTCGCCGACACCGGTATCGGCATCACCGGAGCCGACACGCAGCGCCTCTTCACCGAGGGCGGCCACGGAGAGCACTCGCGCGCGACCAATCCGGAATCCACCGGCTACGGCCTCTACATTGCCAAGCAGGTCGTCGAGGCGCACGAGGGCAAGGTGTGGGCACACTCCTCCGGCCCCGGCACCGGCTCGACCTTCTACGCCGAGTTACCCATCGCCAAAGTGGTGCCCACGCTGGCGCCGGTGTAGTAAAAAGAAAAATGCAGGGTCCGCGCTGTGCGGAACACCTGCATTGAAGTTCGCCTCGCCGAGGATTCAGCAGACCCACGGCGGGTCTTCGACGTTGTACAGCTCGAACCGGCCGTTCCAGGTGAAATTGCCGATCACGTGCTGGCGCGGCAGAATGTTCGGCGCGAAGCTGAACTCTGCTGGCCGCTGCGGGGGGAGCGGAACATTCGCCGTCATCGCGCGATGATGTCGCCTGGCAGCATAATGGCGATGATGTGTCTGCCGCATGGCCACGTGCCGAACGACATGGTGGTGTGCCGCGACTTGCGGGCGCACGACCTGATGAGGCTGCGGCGCCGGCGCATTGTCGATGCCGAATAACATGAGGATGAAAATCAGCGGATTCATGTGGAATCTCCCTATTGCCTCACACGTAAGGTGAGGTGTCCTGAAGGTACTCTACCACGAGATAGACGTCTGTACAAGGGCCCGCAAAATAAAATGGCGAGGCGCGTGAAAGCGTCTCGCCGTTGGGTCGCGACTTCGCGACCGTGAAGACCATTGAAAGATCATTTTCTCCGCGAACTTGCTGTCGCCAGCATTCGAGAAGTATTTGGGATCGAACACCCATTCGACCCAGTCTGCCTCCTTCGAGAGGAGGTGGCGTGGATAAATACACATTAGGCCCATTCTGGGCACAGATTTGTTGCTACTATTATGAATATCGTCTGTCGCATAAAAAATCGGCGGGGTGCTGGAGTAGCATCCCCGCCGTCGAACCGCTTCGCGATCGAACGTCTCTGCGGAGGTAGGCCGTGACTGCTCACAGCTGACCCACTTTTTTCTCCGGATAGAGTTTTCGAGTTTCCTCGACCTCTGCGGACGTCTTCGCGTCCGCGGCGGAATAGATTTTCGCCATTGCTTCGATCTTTCCATCGCGGACCGCGTCCGCAGTCGTGCGATCGTCGATAATGTCGTCAATCGCCTCGAGCTGCCGGCGCTCTGCTTTACGAGCGGCGACGAGCTTGGAGTACGCATCGACGCACGGCACTCTTTTTTCCGGGGCCTGCATTGGGCAGACCTTGTCCCGCTCGGCGCGCAGTGTCACGACGCCGTCGATCTTGATCTTGACGAAGTCTGCAACCTTCGGCCCGATCAGCAGCCACTGATACGGTTTTTCCGCGGCAGCGGCTCCGCCTGTGAGCAATGCGACAAGTATCGCCGTTAGCAAAATACGCGTCATGACACACCTCTGTTTCCGCTATTACCCCGCAAAAGCGCGAGGTGAGCTAGGAACATTATACCATGTATACCTAGTAATATGCAAATCCCCCGTGTGACTCATTTGTCCACGTTTATGCAAAAAACTGCCTTACAGGAGCGTGGAAATTGCTATTATTCCTGTAATGAAAAGGGGATCGAGTCGGGGTTTATCATTGATCGCCATCGTCGGACTTGTAGCGGTAATATCGGCTACTCAATTTTGGTCTCGATACACGGATATTCTCATTTCGACTCGGGTCACGCAGCTTGCCGCGACCGCAAGCACCGGGACGCTTACACCCCAAAACGCGGTGCTGAGCATCGACATAACCAATCTCGCTGAGGGGACAGACGCTAGCTGCCCTCAGGCAACCGCAAGCGCCGATTACCGGTCCGGTGAATCACAACAGTATTGTGCTGACTCGATGCCAACGCCTTCAACACAATGCGTCACGAACTACGGGGGTACAACAGCCTCAATCGTACCAAAATCACAAGTAGCCGCTGGGGCAGCCGCCACCTGCAAAACACCAATGCGGCAAAATCTTTGTCTCAAAACCTGTACATATCATGTGCAGCAATCGGGAGTGAACTTTACGGTCAATGGAACCTGCAGTAAACAAAATACCTGTCGAGGTTTAACGTATAAAGACAGCACAGGGACGCACAGTCTACAGAATGTTGCTTCGACCGGTGGATTGGTTGGCCGGCCAACGGCTCCCGGCGGTGCTGGGCCCCTTCCGCCCGTCCCACCTGCTAGCGGCGCTCCTGGGGATACTACCGGCGGAGCAAGTACGGGAAATACCAACCAGACAAATACCGGTACAGCATCTGGAAACGGTTCTTCTGTCTCGCCCACGAACCCCGTCCTCACACCACCAGGTGGAACGGCTGGGCTGGGAGCAGGGGGGGCTTCGCCGGCCCCGGGGAACGGCGCTGTTGCCGGCCGCACGGGCAGTGGGACAGTCGGCGGTGGCGGTACGGACGTTTTGAATTCTGGCACCTACCAGCCGGTCAATAACTTGCAAAACCCGGTCACAACGACGCCAGTACCGGCTTCGCCGGCTATCAATCCAGGTATCACGACAAAGCCGGTCACAGCCACTCCCACCGCCAGCCCGGTGGTCGCTACGACGCCGATCTCCGGAGGGCCCATCGTGAGCGCGTCTCGCCCGGCCGCTTCATCGCCTGGCTCATACAGCGTCCCGAATACCTACGCTAACCCCTCCTCTTCGTTCTCTCCATCGTATCCATCCGGCTCTCCCAATGCGAACTCATCGATCAACTCATTCGCGGCGCCGGGCATAAATTCCAGCGGTGGAGGCGCCTTCGCATCGTTCTTCTCGGGCGTCGTGGCAGGACTCCTCTCGACGCCGGTGCAGACCGTTTCCGACGTGGTCAACACCATCGTCTCGCCGACACCTGCCCCGTCCCGCATCATCGAGACGCCAGGCTTCAGCCAGCCGCAATCCGCGTCCCCGCAACAGCAGCAGACCCCGAGCATCTTCCTCGTCGAACCAGGACAGCAAGGCGCGCTGAGAACCATGCAGATCTCGCAGCCGATCGATATCTTCGCCGCTACACCCGCGCAGGGCGGCCCCGCAGGGAACCCGAACGCCGCTATCAATGGCATCGGTGCCGCCGACCAACAGGGCAACACGCCAAACGTCACCTCCCTCCTCGACCTCTCGTCGCAAGCGCCGCAGATACTTCCGATGTTGCCTCCGTCGGATAATCCCGCAACGTACGCCGTCACCCAGGCAACGTCCGGCCTATCGCCTGTCCCAAGCGTCTCGCAAGAGCTCGTGCCTCAAACCGGGTCCGGCACGATGAACACGCCGACCGCAAGTCCAATAAATCTGCTCGCCCCGAGCCTGGGTACCCTCGTCTCGGGTCTCGCCAAAGGCTGGACGGGCGGCAACACGCTGTACGAAGACGCCGCCGCGCTCGCGCAGACGCAGTCCAACCGCAACGAGATCGACGCGCAGATCCAGGCGCTCAACATGCTCGATGCGGCAGGTCTGTGCGGCCAGGATTGCACGAATGCGCTCGCGTCGCTGCAGAGCAGTCGTTCGGTGACGCAAGCGCGTGTCGATGCGCTCACCAAGGCGGTCGCCAACGACCAGACCGGCGCGTCTTCGACCACCGCCCTTCCCTCGCCCGCTACCCAGATGGGGCAGATCGTTTCCGATATCGTGAACACGATGCAAGAGGTCGTGAGCTCGGGCAATAGCGGGACCGCCGCGCCCGGCGCTTCCAGCAGCGGCAATGCTGCCGCGCAGAGCGGCGCGATCCAGTATCCCGGCGTACCGGTCCTGCCGCTTCCGGGCAAGGTAGTGGCCATTCTCCCTGCCGAGACCGCATCGTCCTCGTACACGTACGCGTACCAGAACGAGACCTCGGTGCCGGTCGTGCAGGTGGCGAGCGATAATGGCACAGGCATGGCGGGAACCGGCAGCCAGAACCTCTTGAGCGGCGACGGCATCGGTAAACTCATCCTGAATGCGTGGAACTTCATCACGAACTTCTTCATGCCGCAGCCGCAAGCGGCTGCCGCGGCTCCGGCACCCTCGTGCTCGCTCCTCCTCTCGCTCTTCGGCGGCTGCCGTTAGCCGATCTTTCGCGGCTTTTCATTTGCATGAAAAGGCGGCCGTGTACGGCCGCCTTTGTGTCTGGTGTGCGAATGGGCGTTCATTTCCGGACGATCGACTGGAACAACGCAGGTGGCGAGATACGTCGCAGCCACCATTCGTATTCGTAATCATTGCGCCGTGTGGCCTCGGCGATCATGCAGCGGGCGACGCGCGGAGACTTAACCGCTTTTGCATCGTTCACTTCGATCGCTTTCACGACATTCGCGGCGATCATGCAGCCGAGACGATCGGCATCTCGCCGGATCTGCGCGTCATCGGTCTGCAGGAAGTAATCGAGCTGGGCAAAAACATCGTACGTGGATTCCGGGCCTTGCAATGACCAGTTCATGAACCCCTGATAGCTCGGGGTTAATCCGTTGTCCATGCAACGTACGGAGTTCACATTGACTTCTGCGTCTGGCAGGTGAGCGACCGCGCGTATCTCGCTTCCAAACGCCTTTATCCGACCGTCGATCTGATACGCTTCCACCTCATCGGGGCTCACGAGACGCACCTGCCCGCACTCGACGGCACGCACTACGCTCGGCACTGCCGTGAGCAGCAGCATAGCGAGAAAACATATGATCCAGCGCATCTGTGCCTCCTCTTTTTGCACGCTTTCTTTATTGCAAAGTGCAAAAGAACATCATTTACGAATCCTACTATCGTTAAATCCAACCCGCCTGTCAACCGCCATGACCTCAAAGCTGATCCCCCAGAGGACGGTCCTCTGTACAAAACTGTGGATAACACAGAGGACCGTCCTCTGGGGAAAATATCCTCGCAGAAACACAAAACCCGCCTTGCGGCGGGTTTTGCTGCGATGCTTCGTTGGGAAGGGCTACGCGACGATCTTCGTCACGACGCCGGCGCCGACGGTCTTGCCACCCTCGCGGATGGCGAAACGCATCTGCTCTTCCATGGCGATCGGGCCCTGCAACTTGACCTTGAAGGTCACGGTGTCGCCCGGCATCACCATCTCCACGCCCTCCTTGAGGGTCACCTCGCCGGTGACATCGGTGGTGCGGATGTAGAACTGCGGCTTGTAAGCACTAATGATTCCATGCTACAAAGAAGTCTGAGTAGGCAAAGGAGGTACGGATGCGTAAGCATGCTCTTTTCCATGGTCGTTTTCAACCACCGTCAATCGCACACTTCGAAACACTTGGAACGATCCTGCAGAAGTGGGAACTGGTCACCATCGGTGTTGTGTATGCAATTCCAAAACCAGCATGGCTGGACCCAAAATGGAACTCGTACGTAGAAGAAGTTCTGCAAACATACACCCCTGCTAGAAATCCGTTTTCCGCTCATGAACGAGTGCGCATGTGGAACGAATGCATCCGCCATTCCAACCTGACGGAACGCGTTCAATGCGTAGCGGCGCCAATTCCTTACTTTGACGAAAGCTTCAGTGAAGAATTCCCGCCTGAGGAATACGATTTCGTCAAACCAGAAGCTGAGAAACACGAGACCTTGGATTTATTGCGCGAACAAACCACAGCGCAGATTCTAAATCGTTCGCTTTTTACGGTCCGACCGCAATGGAAGTTGCACGTGACCGAAATGCGCAATCTTGTGTCGCAAGGAGCACAGTGGCACAAGTTCCTTGCGCCCGGAATCGGCGATGTGTTCTCGGAACTCAATGGCAACGAAAGGATGAGGGACCCTATATGAGGGTCCTTCTTTTTAGATCGGACAATATGTCACGATCGCGCAAATTCTTAGGTAAATGCGAAAGAGAAAAATACCGAACTTCAGACACCTCTTTTTCGTCTGCTTTTAATTCTCCGGAAAGAGGCTTACATATAAATGGCAGACCAACAATCCACACCTCGTCCCCATTATCGTACGTATCTTTCATCGTATACACGCCAAGTAACTCATGCACCTTAACGATCAACCCGGTCTCTTCGAATACCTCTCGCTCGGCTGCTTGTTGCGGCGTCTCGTATAATTCGAGATACCCTGCGGGCAATGCCCATTGACCTTTCTTCTCGATACGATGTATGAGCAACACTTCCTTCCTTTCGTTAAAAATAATTCCTGCCGCTGCGGTCAGAATCAAGGGCGCAGTGCCCACCTTGCTTCGTATCCACTGAATGTAATTATCCATAATATGCCGCTGTGAGAAGGATTGTCGCTATGTGTGTATTCATTTGAATCCCGCGACATTGTCTGCCTGCGAACAGACGCGGCCGACACGCTTTGGTGGTCATGCGCGAATGTGTACACGTAAGGTACACGATGTCAACAAGTAGCATCGTAACACAAAACCCGCCTTGCGGCGGGTTTTGCTGCGATGCTTCGTTGGGAAGGGCTACGCGACGATCTTCGTCACGACGCCGGCGCCGACGGTCTTGCCACCCTCGCGGATGGCGAAACGCATCTGCTCTTCCATGGCGATCGGGCCCTGCAACTTGACCTTGAAGGTCACGGTGTCGCCCGGCATCACCATCTCCACGCCCTCCTTGAGGGTCACCTCGCCGGTGACATCGGTGGTGCGGATGTAGAACTGCGGCTTGTAGCCGGAGAAGAACGGCGTGTGACGGCCTCCTTCCTCTTTGGTGAGGATGTACACCTCGGACTCGAATTCCGTGTGCGGGGTCACCGTACCCGGCTTCGCGAGCACCTGACCGCGATGCACGTCGTCCTTTTTCGTACCGCGCAAGAGCACGCCCGCGTTGTCGCCGGCCTGTCCCTGCTGGAGCGATTTGTTGAACATCTCGACGCCAGTGACGGTCGTCTTGGCGGTGTCCTTGATGCCGATGATCTCGACTTCCTCTCCCACCTTCACGATGCCTCGGTCGATACGGCCGGTGACCACGGTGCCGCGGCCTTCGATCGAAAAGACGTCTTCGATGGCCATGAGGAACGGCTTGTCGAGGTCGCGCTGCGGTTCGGGAATGTACTCATCGAGCGCTTTCACGAGCTCCATGACCTTGTCGCTCCACTCGTTGCCCGGGGCCGGGTTCTCAAGCGCCTTGAGACCGGAGCCGCGGATGACCGGTGCCTGCTTGCCGTCGAAGCCCTGCTTGTCGAGCAATTCGCGCACCTCCTCTTCGACGAGGTCGACGAGGTCCTTGTCCTCGACCATGTCCACCTTGTTGAGGAAGACGACGATCTTCGGTACTCCCACCTGCTTCGCAAGGAGGATGTGCTCACGTGTCTGCGGCATGACGCCGTCGGTCGCTGCGACCACGAGGATCGCGCCGTCCATTTGGGCGGCGCCCGTGATCATGTTCTTGATGTAATCGGCGTGGCCAGGCGCGTCTACGTGCGCATAGTGACGCTTCGGGGTCTCGTACTCGGAGTGCGAGAGCGAGATGGTAATACCGCGCGCCTTCTCTTCCGGCGCCTTGTCGATGTCGTCGACGCCCTTCACGGACGCGCCGTAGCCGTTGCCGGCCTTCGAAAGGACGTTCAAGATCGCAGCCGTGAGCGTCGTCTTGCCATGGTCGACGTGACCGATGGTTCCGACGTTCACGTGCGGCTTCGAACGATTGAATTCTTCTGCCATACGTTGCTAGTTGTTAGTAATTCGCCGCGAGTGACTAACAAGCGGCACTGCTAATGTTGTGCTGCCAACGCGTTTGAGTGCTCCGGTAATTCTTTTGCTGCTTTATGTTCGCTTTCCGCCCCTCGACAAGCTCGGGACAAGCAGTTCGCTACGCTGCACGAGAATAAGCCGGCAAAAGAATACGCACAGAGCGTGCGTGACCGTATAGTAGCAGATGAACACGGCGCGTCAACGCTCTCCCGCTGCGCGTTTTGAGTGGATTTCGTGTGTAACCCTGTGGATAGAGCACTAGAGCTCATTGAATGCCGGCACGACGTTGACCACCTGTGACTGTGAGGATGCCGTACCGTTGAGCAGATCTGTGCACGAGAGCGTGAAGGTCGTTTGTCCTTGGATCGGGTCCGAGAGTGTGTCGGTCGCTGAGAGTTCGGTCCAGACGACGGAGGTGGCGGTGTTGGAAACAGCGCAGGTCTTCATGTAGGAGGTGCTCCACGACACTTTGACCTGGGTGCCCTTTTTGACCAGGGTCGGCTTCACGGTGAAAGAGCCGACGATCCCTGGCGGGACCGTATTGCATGTGTCGGTGGAACCGGAGCAGCCGAACAGGCAAAAATTGGTCATGGCGCTGGTGCAGCTGTTATGCAAGTTGCCATCCGACCCGCAGATGTTCGTGGGTACACACTGAGCAGATATGCACTGGCCGGCCTGGTTGCAGCCGGCAGCACAGACCTGCGTGAGCGTCCCGGTGCAGGCATTGTAGAGGTTGCCGTCGGCCCCGCAGGTGTCGCTGAGCGTGCAGGTGTTCGGGTTGCATTGGTTGGTCGTCGTGGAGCAGCCGTATCCGCCGCAGCTCGTTTCAGTGCCGCAAGAGTTGGCGATGTTGCCGTCGGCCTGGCAGCTCATGATTACATTGCCGCTGCTGTCGGTTTGAGGAATGCAGGTGTTGGAGGAGCTGGCAGAGGAGCAGGTGGCGGTTTGGGGAGTAGCGTTTGGTGACGAGCTCGATGCGGTCCACGTTATGTTCACCGCACCATCACCACCAGCACCACCTCCCGTTCCGATCGGCGTGTTTTGACCACCAGCACCCACCACAACAGGGATGGATGCGCCCGCCGTGAGATCACCGGCATTGTAGGCTTTTTCTACATAGCCGCCGGAGCCACCGCCGAGACAGGCGACAAGCCACCAGATGCCGCCGGAACAGCCGCCTCCGCCGCCCGGCGCCACGCCGTTCCAATTCGGGTTTGCGGTCATGTTCGGACTGTACCCGCCGATACCGCCATTGGGTGCGCTACCGCCGACGGCGGTTATGTGGGTCGGGTCAACGCTCCAATCAGGCAAATTGCCAGGAATGTTCACGTCCCCCCCTGAGGCGGAACCGCCGGAGACGTATTGACCTCCAACACCCCCACCCCCGCCTGCGATGAGCGTGCCGTTGAACGTAGAGTTACCGCCGAAGGTGCCGTACTGATCGCCATATAGTATGGATCCGATGGCGCTGTGCTGTCCGCCACCCCACGCTTGGACGGTGAGGGTGCCGTATCCTCCTTGTGGGACGGTGAAAGAATATGAGCCGGGAGTGGTGTAGGTTTGGGAGCCTGCATTGCTGGTATTCGCGATCACACATTGCGTCCTGTTCGCGCTCAAGGTCGAGCCTGTTGGGCAGCTATACACCGTACCCGTGTAAGTGCCTGATGGCACGACCGCTGAACCGGAATTGCTAACGTCACCGATACTTTGAATGAAGAAATCGTTCGGCTGGCCGGTCGAAGACCATGAAAGCGTCTGGGTCTGACTGCTCGACGCGGCAGTGGGATTCGTAACGAGCGAACAGGACAATGATCCTGTGCTTGGTGACGAGGTCGACGCGGTCCACGTTATGTTCACCGCACCATTACCACCATAGCCAGTCCCATAAGCGTTCGGTGTGCTTGTATCACCAGCACCCACCACAACAGGGATGGATGCGCCCGCCGTGAGATCACCGGTATTGTAGGTTTTTTCTACATAGCCGCCGGAGCCACCGCCGAAACAGGCGACAAGCCACCAGATGCCGCCGGAACAGCCGCCTCCGCCGCCCGGCGCCACGCCGTTCCCATTCGGGTTTGCGGTCATGTTCGGACTGAACCCACCGATACCGCCATTGGGTGCGCTACCGCCTATGGCGGTTATGTTGCCATAACCCTCGATGGGCATGTTGCCAGGAGTGTTCACGTCCCCCCCTGAGGCGGAGCCGCCGGAGATGTATTGGCCTGGAACGGTCCCTCCTCCGCCTGCGATGAGCGTGTTGTTGAACGTAGAGCCCGCGCCGGGGGTGGCGTACTGATCTCCATATAGTATGGTCCCGATGCCACCGTGCTGTCCGGCGCCCCACACTTGGACGGTGAGGGTGCCGTAGCTCGGGACGGTGAAAGAATATGAGCCGGGAGTGGTGTAATTTTGGGAACCCGCCAGAGCGGCAAGCGGCATTGCGATCACGAGCACGGAAATCAGCGAGAGAATGGATCGTTGGTTCATGCGCATATCATTTGACTGTTATCGTCGCGCTCTGCTGCGCACCATCGGAGAACGATGTGGTACCGGCTTGCGCGAACGTATATTGCCAGAAATCGCCCGCCTGGAGCGTGGGGGCTCCAGGGATCGAGAGCAAAAGCGGCCGAGATGAGGCGTTGAAGAAACGAATGGTGCTCCCTGTGCTGATGGTCGCGACGGCCGGTACAAAGCCCTGATCGGTGTAGGAAACCAAGAGCGCGAACGGCTTATCTTGGAGCGCTTGCGTGCTGTGCTCCGGTGTGAAGGGTGTTTGAGGCAATGTTCTCGTTTGCTGCGCGCGGAGCGGTTGCGATACCGGTCGGTTCACCAAAAAAGCACCGACTGCGGCGACGAGCACGAACAAAACCGCGGCGACTGCGGCGACGAGCACGAGGAACGCAACGTATGTGCGGATGGAGTGGCGCGGGTGCATGCCGTTCCATTATATGCCGTGCATGCCGACACAACGGCGGTTATCCACAACAGTCCAAGCTGCTATTTGCGGCTCGCAACGATCTCCTCCTGCACGTTGCGCGGCACAACCGCGTAGTGGCTGAACTCGAGGTTCGGCACGCCGCGACCCTCGGTGAGGGAACGCAGTTGCGTAGTGAAGCCGAAGAGCTCCGAGAGCGGTACCTTGGCGGTGATGACGCGTGCCTGGCCGCGCTCGCCCATCGCCTCGATGCTTCCGCGCTTGGCGTTTATCATGCCGGTTACGTCGCCCATGAACTTCTCCGGCGTGACAACCTCGAGCTTCATGATCGGCTCGAGAATGACCGGTTTCGCTTTCTGCATCGCGTCCTGGAACGCGTTGAGCGCGGCGAGCTTGAATGCTATTTCGGACGAATCGACGTCGTGGTAGGAGCCGTCGTACAGGTCGACCGAGATGTCGACGACCGGGAAACCGGCCAGGACGCCGCGGTCCATCGCTTCCTTGAGTCCTTTCTTGATAGCCGGAATGTACTCCTGCGGAATGACGCCTCCCTTGATATTGTTGACGAACTCGAAGTGGTCCTCGCGGTCGACGTTATTCTTGATCTTCCCGCCCTCGACGACCGGCTCGAGTGGCTTCACGCGGATCTTCACGTGGCCGTACTGGCCGCGGCCGCCCGTCTGCTTGATGTGCTTGTACTCCACGTCGGACGTGCCCTGGATGGTCTCGCGGTACGCGACCTGCGGCTTGCCGGTCGAGGCCTCGACGTTGAACTCGCGCTTCATGCGGTCGACGAGGATCTCGAGGTGCAGCTCGCCCATGCCGGAGATGATCGTCTCGCCGGTCTCCGGATCTGACTTGACGCGGAAGGTCGGGTCCTCGTCGGAGAGGCGCGAGAGCGCGATACCCATCTTCTCCTGATCGGCCTTGGTCTTCGGTTCGATGCGCATCGACACGACCGGTTCCGGAAAGACGATGCTTTCGAGCGCGATGGGATGTTCCTGATCGCAGACGGTCTGACCGATCTTGACCTCTTTCATGCCGACGAACGCGGCGATCTCGCCCGCGTAGACGGTCTTCACGTCCTCGCGCTTATCGGCCTGCAATCGCACGATGCGGCCGACGCGCTCTTTCTTGTTGTTCGCGGAATTGTACGCGGTCTGCCCCGCCTCGAAGGTGCCTGAGTAGACTCGGAAGAACGAGAGCGAACCGACGAACGGGTCCACCTGCAGCTTGAACACGAGCGCCGCGAAAGGTTCTGCGTCGGAAGCGTGGCGCTCTTCCTGCGCGCCGGTGTCGGTATTGATGCCTTTGGCGGGCGGGAGGTCGAGCGGGCTCGGCAAATAGTCGACGACTGCGTCGAGGACGAGTTGCACGCCCTTGTTTTTGAGCGAAGAGCCCGTGAGCACCGGGAAGATCTGGTTGGCGATGACGCCTTTGCGGAGCGTTTTCTTGAGCGTGTCGAGCGGGATCTCCTTGCCCTCGAGGTAGTCGTTCATGACCGCGTCGTCCGCCTCGACGATGCGCTCGACGAGTTCGTGGCGGTACTTCTCGGCATCGGCCTTGTACTCATCAGGGATATCGTAGGCTCTCACCTCTTTGCCCATCTCGCCCTCGAACTTGTACGCCTTCATGGTGAGGAGGTCGATAACCCCCTCGAACCGGTCCTCCGCGCCCATCGGTATCTGCAGGCGCACCGCTTTCGTGGAAAGACGGTCGAGGATGGAGGCGTACGATTTCTCAAAGGACGCGCCCGTGCGGTCGAGCTTATTGATGTAGCAGATGCGCGGCACCTCCGCCTCTTCGGCGTAGCGCCAGTTGGTCTCACTTTGCGGCTCGACGCCCGCGACGCCGTCAAAGACGACGACCGCGCCGTCGAGAACGCGCATGGAACGCTTCACCTCTGAGGTAAAGTCGATGTGCCCCGGGGTGTCGATGATGTTGAAGCGGTGCTTGAAGCTCGTGTCGGCACCCATGTACGAAGGGTTCCAGAAACACGTAATTGCGGCGGCCGTGATGGTGATGCCGCGCTCGCGCTCCTGCTCCATCCAGTCGGTCACGGTGTCGCCCTCGTGGACCTCGCCGATCTTGTGCGACATGCCGGTGTAGTAGAGGATGCGCTCCGAGGTGGTCGTCTTGCCGGCATCGACGTGCGCGACGATGCCGAAGTTGCGGACTTTCTCCAATGGGTAATCCCGTGACATGTGATGGGTATAGGTTACTTACAAAATAATCCGCCTGCTGGCGGATAAGCCCTGCGGCGATGCGCACAATGTAACGGAAAGTGAACGGATGTGCAACCGCTCACGACCTCGCAGCTCGCTTGCGGCGCGCGTGCCAGAGCGCGTCGGGGAAGAGCCTCTCCTGCATTGCGTCGCCGGCGAGCCCGAGCAAAATGAGCGCCACCGAGAAAAGGCACCACACTGCGGGCCATTCTTGCGGATTCTGTGTCGTCGCGTACGCGAGCACCGGCCCTACGAGCGCGAAGAGCACGCCGCGCCATGCGCCGTAGAAGAGCGGTAACACGAAGACCGCGAGCGCGTAGTAAATGAAGAGATCGCCGGGCAAGGGCGAGTTGAAGAGCGGGACGCTCCACGCGATATGCCACGTACCGCGTACCGTGCACCACACCGGTCCGCAGAGCGTCTGTCCGATCGTGCACATGGTCCCCGGTATGAGCGGTATCGCCTTGACGAGCATGAGGAACGAGAAGACGGTCGCGGCCGCGTAGATGATGCGCTTCGTCGCCGCCCGTATCCGCGAACCGCGTGAATAAATGTAAAGCATGTTGAAAAATATCGGCTGGAACGCGATATGCACGTAACTCAGCATCGTGATGTATTGATTGACGGGCAGATCGCACTGATCGATGTGCTGGTAGCCGAAGAATTGCAGGAACTCCATCAGCGAGAAGTACACCAGCGGCGCAACGAGGCCTTTCGTCCCCTCTTTGCGCGCGAGGCACACGGCGGTCGCGACACCTGCGACCCCGAGCGTGACCGATGCCTCGGGCGACCAACACATACGCGGTGGATTATACCGCCATTCGAAAAAGTCGGGGACGTAAGGATACTGCGGGTCAGAACACCGCGGTGAGCGGCGAACCCAAACCGGTTACGTAATCATAATGTTTGCGCGCCGTGCAGAGGTAACCGCATGCACCATTTGCGCCAGAGGTAATGTCGCGAAAGTACGACGCCACACTCCCGCTGGATTTGTCCGCATAGAGCCGCGCGATCGTGACACCTCCCCCAAGCGCGGCGATTGCCGCCCATTGCGGTGAGCCCGCCGATGTGCCACCCACCTTCTTCCACGTGCCGAGCCGATAGACGGGAAAACCAGACGATGGATCGGCGTCGTACGACACGTCCGGTATGGCGCGCATGCCGCCCGCCTTCGGTATCGAGTAGTCGGACTGGAACGATGGCTCTTGTTCATAGGCCGAAATACCGCCGCCAGAGCCGCTCCATGCGGTTTCAGACAAGAACGAGCCGCCCGACGCGAGCGACACGTGCGTGCCGCCGACGCCGATGACTTCGGGCGACGCGGCTGGCCACGACGCGCCGGTGCCGTCGTCGCCGGAGGAGGCGAAGAATACTGCGCCCGAGACGCTCTTGAAATGCGGGTCGAGCGAGGTTTCCTCCGGAAACTCCGCGCCGCCCCAGCTCATCGAGACCGAAACAACGCCTTTGCGCGAAGCGGCATAATCGACCGCCTTGAGAAGATTCGCCCCGGAAGGATTCGTCGCTTCGACGAGGAGGATCTTCGCCTGCGGCGCGATGGCGTGCGCCCACTCAACGTCGAGCGAGACTTCCATCGCCCAACCGCCGCTCCCAGACATTTTGGAGCTCATCTTATGCTTCTCAAAGCAGCCGTTTCCGCTCGTGCACGCGGGCAGACCGAACTGCTTGCTGAACACGGCGAGATCTCTTTCGATCGATGCGTCGTCGTACGCACCGATGATGGCTATGGTGCCCGCACCGCCGTTTCCCGGGAGATGGTACACTTTCTTTATCTCGTCCGGCGTCATTCCTTGTGGCGTTCTCGACGCCTTTCCGTACAAATGTATCGGCGGCTTCCCCTGATATTTCGAAAAATGGTACGAGGCGTCCGCTGCGAGCGGAGCGAACGTAAATGCTAAAACAGCGAACGCCGCGCATCCTTGCGCGAGACGTGACCCCATATAAAGAAGAGTATAGCAGCGCGGCGCCCGGCCTGAAGGCCGGGCGCCGCTTGTCTGTGTACTACTCAATGAGCAGCAACGTCATTTCTGCAGGGACGCGCCGAGCACCTTCTGTGCAAGTTCGGCGAGCGCCGGAGGCATCTTGGCCGGATCCAGCGTGCCGGTCGTGAGCTTGAGCACATCTGTCTTGCTCAAACGCCCGTCGGCGAGCATCTGCTGAATCTCACTCGCAAACTGGGCGAGCTGGTCTTGCGTGATGCCACGCGCTTCAAGCTCCTTTTGCACCGTCTGCGGATCAATGCCGCCGAGCGCCTGCCCCGCCCCGGGCACCGCGCGCGCCTTGCTGAAGAATTTTGAGAAGTTCATCGCGGGATTGTATCAGGTGATGCGCTGACGACAAAAACCCGCCCTGCGGCGGGTAGTTGGTTCATGCGGGAAGCCCGACTACCACGCGAAGTGCGCGAAAGCTTTGTTTGCCTCGGCCATGCGGTGGGTAGTCTCTTTCTTGGAAACGGCGGCGCCTTCGTTCTTGATCGCGGCCTTGAGCTCGGCCAAGAGCGATTCGTTCATCGGCTTGCCCTTGGTACCCTCGGCCGCATCGACGATCCAACGCATGCCGAGCGCGAGCCGACGCTGCGGGTTGACCTCGCGCGGCACCTGGTAGTTGGCGCCGCCGACGCGGCGCGAGCGCACCTCGACGGTGGGTGACGCGTTCTCAAGCGCCTGTTCGAGGAGCGCGACCGGATCGCCGTCCTTCTTCAGATCATCCATGACCTTGTAGACGATCTTGCGAGCGGTATCCTTCTTACCGCGCTCCATCACGTAGTTGATGAGCTTCGCGACCTTGAACGAGTTGTAGATCTCGTCAGGCGAGGGTTGCTTGCGGTTTTTGACAGGGCGACGCATAAGAGAAATTATTTGCCGCTCTTCGGCTTCTTCGCGCCATAGAGTGAACGGCCGCGGCGGCGCTTCTCGATGCCGGAGGTGTCGAGCTTGCCGCGCACGATGGTGTAGCGCAGACCGATGTCCTTCACGCGACCGCCGCGCAAGAGCACGACCGAGTGCTCCTGAAGGTTGTGGCCTTCGCCCGGGATGTAGGCGGTGACCTCCATGCCATTCGTCAGGCGGACACGGGCGATCTTACGGATAGCCGAGTTCGGTTTGCGAGGCGTTTTCGTCGTGACACGAGTGCAGACGCCGCGCTTGAAAGGCGCCGGATAAAAGGAAGGGCGATTCTTGAGCGTGTTGAAACCGCGCCCGAGCGCGATGGTCTTGCTGCGATAGACGCGCTTGCTGCGTCCTTTGCGCGTGAGCTGATTGATGGTAGCCATGTGAAAAGCGCGCACTGCGCGCCCGCACAATCTACTACCTATCGGTCCGCGATGCAAGCATCCTGCCCTACATCCCCGTCAATACGGAAGAAAGGCCGTACACGAAATTGCCCCAAATCCCGCCGAAGGCGTAGATGAGGAGCACGACGACGACCATGCCGATGAACGGGTTCATCTCCATGCGCGCGCGCCACGAGTCGTAAGCGTACTGGGCCGAGCGCGGCAAAAAAGCCTCGAGAACCTTCGAACCATCGAGCGGCGGGATGGGAATGAGGTTGAAGAAGCAGAGCATGATGTTGACCACCACAATGAGGAAGAGGAGGCTCTCGCCCCCCGCGAGCAAGCCCGTGCGGATAACGAGCCCGAAGACGATCGCGATGATGAGATTGGAGAGGGGTCCAGCACCCGCGACAATCGCCTCGCTGAAACGGCCGGGACGGAGATTGTAAGGATTGTACGGCACTGGTTTCGCATAACCAAAGAATATCGGTGAACCGGAGAGCGCGAAAAAGAGCGGGAGCAGTATCGAGCCGAAGAGATCGATGTGCGGTATCGGATTGAGCGTGAGGCGGCCGGCATAGCGCGCCGTTTTGTCGCCGAGGTAGTCGGCTGCGACCCCGTGCATCACCTCATGCACGATGGCAGAAAAGATGACGACTATCACGAGGAGCGCGGTTGATACGATTTGCATATGAGTCCCCACAATGGTAGCATAACGCCCTCATATGGCACGTATCTGTCAAATAACCGGCAAGAAGTCGCAGGTGGGCGGCGGGTATTCCAACCGCACCCGTGCGACCAAGTTCAATCCGACCGGCAAGCGCCGCCGCCAGGTCAATTTGCAGAAGAAGACGCTCTTTGTTCCGGAGCTCGGCCGCAAGATCACCGTCAATGTCTCTGCCAAGGGTTTGAAAACGATGAAAAAGCGTGGCGCGTACGCAACGCTCAAAGCGGCAGGTATCGTCTCCTAGGCTCGGTTCCCGCCCCTCAATGGCCTGAAACGATCTTCCCGTCGGAAACGAATGACACGGTCCCGCCGCACGTATCGAGCGTCTCTGCGTTCGAAAACGCAGGCAACGTACTCGATGCTGCGCACGTACCGGAATAAACGACGTATTTCGGCGACACGTAGCCGAGCAGTATCGGGGAAAACGTTTTCGCTTGCGACGCGCTCACCGTGAGCACGTCGGCGCGAAGCGTGCTGCCATCAAGCGCCGCGAGATAATTTTGCACGCCCGTCGTCGCGTCGCAGGGAAAGAGGAAGGCTGTTTTTCCGTACACGAGCCGCGTTACGACGCATCCCTCCCCCGCTCCCGAAGCGAGCAGATTCCGATCAGGAAACAGGACCTCGAGCTGCGCTCCCGTGCCGAGATCAATGATTTGGCCGCGACGTGCGGTACGCATGCTCGTGCCGCTCGCCGCAGCACCTTTCTCAAAAGAGTACCAAGGCACGCTCGAATCTTCGACGCTCGTTTGCAGCACCGTATCCACCCGATAGCGTTGCAGCACGTCGATGAGCCCGGACACGTCGCCTTTGTTCGCCGAGGTTGCGATGACGAGATCGAGCGAGCGATCCCACGGCGCCATCAGCGCGCCGAGCTGCCGCAACACGCTGCCGTCCGGCCCGCCGTCGATGAGCACTTGCCGGCCGGAGGGCATATCGATGAGTATCGCTTCGCCTTTTCCAACCGCCAAAAAAGAGACGGTGAGCTTCCCGCCCCGATCTTCCCGCGCTATCGCATACCACAGAGCCGCCGCAAGGACCCCGAGTATCGCGACAGCGACGAGCTGCACGCGCACACTCTTGCGCATCGCCTCATGGTATCATGCGCCGCACGCGGCGTTGCCGTTTAACGGCCGGCGTGCGAGCGCTTTGCTAGTGAGATCGATCAATTGGGGTCCTGAACAAGAGGCTCGATGCGAGATCGGGCCAAAGAAAGAACATTTCACTTCATTCTCTCCTCCGTTCGGAGCTAAAAGAATCCAAATCCTCTTCACGAAAGCCGGTGGTATACTCGACCCATATGCCGCACACGTATGAAGCGAAGACGTTTACCCTTCCCCCGCTCGAGGGTATATCAGATGAATCAGTGAAACAGCACATCGGGCTGTACGAAGGCTACGTCAAGAATTTCAATTCAATGACCGCGCTCGCGGGCGAGCTCATGAAAGAGCCCGAGAAGAACGCTTTGGCGGTCGCGGAACTTATGCGCCGCCGCTCGTTCGAGTTCGGCGGCATGCGCCTGCACGAAATCTACTTCCCGCAATTCGCGGAAGGCGCCAGAACGCTCGATGAAAACTCCGCGCTCGGTAAAGCGCTCGCCGCGCAGTATGGCAAAGCCGAGCATGCGATCGCCGAAGTGCGCGCCGTCGCCGGCTTGCGAGGTCCGGGCTGGTCGCTCCTCTACTGGGACCCTGCCGGGAAACAGTTCCTCGTCGGCTTCACCGGCGAACAGCACCAGGGTCACTTCGCGACGCTCCCCATCGTGCTCGCGCTCGACGTGTGGGAACACGCCCACCTCCTCGACTACGGCGCCGCAGGTCGTGGCAAATACGTCGACGCTTTCTTCAAAAACCTCAATTGGGGTGTGCCGGAGCAGCGATTCGAGACGCTCGCTTGATGGTGAGCCGTACCAGGTATAAGCTAGGCGAGCTTCGCCGAGAGCGAGGTACTGGTTTGGCGGCTGTCGCCAAACAATGAACGGAGGGTTTGGGATGAGAGCGTTGGTTCGCGAAATACTCGATCAGTACGCAAAACGCGCGCTTGTCACGATCGGAGCTCACGAAATGCTGTTCGTCGCGGCGCAAAGAATGTGCGACGAAAAGGTGCATTCCCTCATCGTAGAGGATCGGCCGGGCCGGCCGTTCATCGGCATTTTCACTGAGCACGATTTCGTGCGTGCCGTTGCCGAAAGGAAGGGAAACGTCGCTGCCGTGCAAGTCTTCAGCTACATGACCAAAGATCTGGCGACCTGCACGAGCGATACGCTGATCGCGGACGTGAAGCGCCTCATGATGCAGCGGCGCATCAGGCATGTGCCTGTGATCGATAGCGACAAGATCGTCGCTGTCATCTCGATTGGTGACGTGACCCACTTTCAGGCCACGCTCGCCGAAGTCCACCAGGACCTGGTCGACGAGCGCATGAGGATTTGACCGACTTCCTATCGATCTTCCATCGTGAAGGCCGCCCTTCGGGCGGCCTTTCTCTTCTGTGGAGAAAGGGGTGGCGCCGATGAGAGTTGTGCTATGCTGTCCGTATTAGGGGTAATCAATAGGAGTCATTATTTATGAAAATAGAACGAGCCATCTTAGTAGCATTCATCGGCAACTATCTCATCAACACCGTCATCACCGGTTTGGTGTCGCTCATCCCGGCCTCGGGCGGGGCGGGACTCTTCACGCCGCAGTACATCACGTTCGTGATCGTCGCAGCCGTCACGGTACTCTTGATCGCCCTGTGGTACGATGCGCAAGGATGGAAAGACGGCCTTGCTTTCGGCGTGATCGGTTTTTTCACTGCGGTCTTGACCGCGCTCGTGAGCGGCATCGCCGGGGTCATGGCACAGACGGGTTCTCTTTCTTCCGTCATCACCATACTCCCGAATTTCGGACCATTCCTCGCGACATGGTCGACTCTCGTCCTCGCCTGCTACTGGATTATCCCGGCAACTGCGTACGGCTGGTTCCACAACTCGAGGGCGCCGATGACTGGCGGAAAGCCTCCCATGCCGCACATGGGCTCGTTCGGTGCCAACTAAGATAACCATTCGAGGTTTTTGCAAAGCGCGGCCTCAAGGCCGCGCTTTGCTTTCCGGCACCTTCGCGACGAACGGACGAGTGTTCACCCACAAGAGAGCGAGCGCCACGTATCCTGCAGCCATCCACCAGGCATTGAACGCCGGAACGTTCACCACGGCAAAGGGCAATGACGCGAGCGCGCTGGCGACCGCGATGATGTAGCGCAAGAGCAGGTAGGCGGGCAGCGCGAGCGCTGCGGCATAGGTGCCGAACGCCATGCCGCCGAGCGCCGCGACGAAGGAGAAGAGCATCGCGAATGGCACCGGAAAGAGCGCGAGCAAATTCGCCGGCAGCGAGACGAGCGAGAGCGTGCCGCTCTGGTAGAGCAAGAGCGGCAACACCATGAGCTGCGTCGCCGAGGTCGAAGCGAGTATCTCACGCGCCCCGAAGCGTTCCGGCACCCGCGCGTACCAACGGGAGAAAAGAGGCGCGAATAAGATAAGGCCGAACGTCGCGAGCGCGGAAAGCTGGAAGCTCGGATCAAAAGCGAGCGTGAACGGGTCCCACAGCACCATGAGAAAAGCCGACACCGCGAGCGCTCGCTCGCCGAGGTATACGCGGTGCGTCGCGCGCGCAAGGACCGCGACGAGCGCCATGATCCCTGCGCGCATCGCACTCCCCGTGCCGCCGGTCATAAGCATGAAAAAGACTACGATCCCGACCGATCCGCCGAACTGCGCGATCCGTGGCGCGCGCTGCAACAGCCATGCGAAGAAGTTCAGCACGACCGTGATGTTATATCCGGACAAAACGATCATGTGCAGGAGCGAATCGCGCTGGAATACGGTGGCGAGGTCCGGTCCAATGGAACGCTTGTCGCCTACCGTGATGCCGCTCGCGAGCCCCGCTTCGGGCTCCGGGAGCACGGCGCGTATGCCCGCGACAAACGCTTCCTCGATGCCGTACACCGTAGCGATCACGGGATTGCCCGCGTTGCCATGCGTGTCGATGCGCGCGAATGAGATCGTGTACCACACGCCTTGCGCAGCGAGATACTGCGGATAGTTGAACTGCCTGCCCAGACCGGTATCGAACGCTTGCGGCAATTCGAGCGTGCCGGACAGACCAACCAGATCGCCGTAGCGCACGAGCGCGTGCGCCGGCAGTATCGCGAGCACGCGAGCCGAGACCGGTGTCGAACTCGCGCCGCTCTTGAGCGAGCGCGCTGCCACGATGATGATCGTGCTCGTCTCGCGCGCATCCGGTTCGCCGACGACCATGCCCTCGAGCGCGACGCTCTTGCCGATCCGCGTATTGAGCGCCCGGTCGCCGGTCACTGCAGCCGCGCGCATGCGCGCGATGCCGCCGCCGAGCGAGAAGAGCGCGAGCGCGGCGAACACGAACGCCGAGCGTCGCTGCGCATCGAGACGACCCAGCGCGAAAAACGCGACCGAGACCGCCGCGCAAAAGGAAACGGCCGCCCATCCGAGCGGTAAAAAGGAGCGCACGAACACGCCCGCCAGAAAACCGACGATGGTCGCCCAAAAGACCCCGGACCCCGACATGCTCCTCATTGTATCGCGGCGAAAAGAAAAGCCGCCGGAATATCCGACGGCTCTTTTTATTGAGCGCGGCCGAGAATGTCAGCCGTCAAGGTACGCGCGCATGCGCGGATCATTCTCGGGCGCAATGCCGCGAACCGTGCCTTCGGGAGCGCCGGCGGGAGCCGAGGGCGCGGCGGCACCAGAACCGAGAGCGGTCACATTCACCGGTTCGGCGGATGACGTGTCGATGTGCTCGTGACGCGACATGATCATTCTCCACGATCGAGATCCCGCTTCCCGCTGCGAACAGCGGAGGCTAGCGCGCGGGAGGAGCTAGCTACTTCCAGAATAGCGGCCACCGGCGTTCTGTCAACCACGCCTTTGCGCGCTGCAAGAGACTCTGCTCAGTCTCCTCATCATCCGCGTCCCACCGCTCCGTGACTTGCACGAGATGCGGAACGAAATAGAACCCGACGAAATTCTCGTACGGATCGTTGCACCCTTGCTCCAAGTGGAGCCAGCGCGCAAGCCGCATGAGCATATGCCCGGCAACAATGTCCGCAATGGCAGGCAGCGGAAACTCCGTTTTGCATGCGCCAACCGCGTTCGCAGGATCTTTGTGCAAGTGAATGGGAGCCTCGTACCGGGCAATGTGTTCGACATTATTCGGATCAAGCCCGTAGGCTTTCCCGCCGTCGAGACCGACGCGACCATCGGCAAAAAACGAGACGCTCGGGTTGTTCTTGACCGCCTGCCATATGTCGCGCCGAGCCGCCATGGAGTCCACGGCCGAGAGCACGATGCCAGACAGTTTCGTATCGGGACCGACTTTCTCGTCGCGGAGCGCGAGGTTCGCCGATCTTCCCCACTCGATCAGGTCGGCGATGCGTGCTTGCGAAGACGTCTTCTTCATCCCGATATCGGCTTCGAAAACGCGCTGGTTGAACCGATTACGCGCCTCGACGACGTCCGTGTCCCATAGTTCCGGTGAAACGTTCATCCGTATGAGGTTTTGGAAAAGCGCGCTGCCGAGCGAGCCGCCGCCGATCACATTGATCGCCCTCCCGCGAAGCATGTCCGGCTGGAACATGGCCTGGTCTGTCATGACTCTTTTCTCCGATTAGAGCTGAACTGTGGGCAACCCTACCCCAGCACGAACAAAAAGAAAAGGCGCCTTTGCGAGGCGCCTTTGCGATGCACGTCAGCGCATCTAGTACATAATTGTATTGGGCGTTTTTACGAACGCGGGCACAAGCCCTTCCTTGCCGTTCGCCCCGAACATGTCGAGGTACCACGGCGGAACTTCTTCATCCCTTGCGGCTGGCCAAAGCCTGATGGCATCATGCGTGCCCGCGCATTCAGGGTACCGAACGGCTATCGCGACGACAGTTTCCCAATCCCCTCGCTGAAGAGCGCTTACCAGAGGTGCCCTCGCATCGCCAAAACAGGAGACTAACCCTTGCCTGTTGATATTCGGAGGACCTTGCAAATCAGGACGCGGATGCGTCAAATTCTCCCAACAGATATCCAGATGGCTTGTATCCAGGTGGATTGATTTTCTCAGGTTGAACACTATCCTGAAACGACCAACGACATGCCATTGGTGATTCTTGTCCTTCCCGAACAGAAGGTCGGTAAAGACGATCAGTATGTCGGATCTGGCCGAGATCGACTCGACGCGTGGGATGGCGAGCAGTCGACCATATAGCTCGTGCAATCGTGGCGTCACGTACGACCTTTCCATCTCCGCGATGCGACCGCGAAGCTTGATGATGTTCGTTCGCAACGCGCCGAGACGCTTGCGTTGTTTTTTATTCATCCAACCGAGAAACTTGCCGCGCCGCTCTATTTGTCCGGCCATCTCCTCAAACTTCGCAAATCTGCGTTTCTCTACCTCGACTTCCTCCTTGAGCGCGTCGTCAGAGGTAAGGCCGGTGGCCTTGATGAAACCGTCGATGAACGCTTGTTCGGCGGCACTGTTCCGAATCTTCTGTGTCATCTCGTCTACTCCCTATGGACTCGCTCCGATATAGCACCCGGCGCAGCCTCGCGCAAGAAAGTTCACCTCGACGCGGCATCGATCGCCTCATTCACCAACTTATCCGCCTCTTTGTTCTGCTCGCGCGGGACGTGCGTGAAACGGACATTCGCGAACTGCTGCAAGAGCGCGCGCACGGTGGCATGTTCCACTTTAAGCGCTGCGTCCTTCACCTTGTACTGACCGCGCATCTGCTTCACGACGAGCTCGGAATCCATGCGCACTTCAATCGGCTCTTGCGTGAGCCCGAGCCGCTGCGTTTCCATGAGCCCGAGCGCGAGTCCTTGGTACTCGGCGAAATTGTTGGTGCATGAGTCGCCGAGATATTTTCTTACTTCCGCGATGACCGTGCCGTTCTGCGAAACGACCGCTGCAGCCGCTGCGGGTCCGGGATTGCCGCGTGCGCCGCCGTCGGTATGTATGACGACGCTAGACATGTGCGGGAGCAGATGCGGCCGCTTGCGCGGAGAGCGTGCGGTACGCGTGCACGATCGCGAACATGGTGACCGGTATCGAAACAAACAGCCCGACGATGAGGCAGATGAAACCGAGCAGATTCACCAACACGAGGAGGAGAGAAAGTTTGAGAAGTTCCCACTTATGTCCGGTCGTGATGCGGCGGCTCTCGCCGATCGCTTCGAGCGGTCCGAGACCGCGATCCACGACGAGGTAGGGCGCGAACATGAACATGAGCCCGAGGATGATGCCGGGTACGATGAGCAGGATGAGCCCGAGCAAGATCGCGAGGCCGGTGACCACTTGCACAACCGCGTAGCTCAAGAATTGCTGCGGGTGCCAGAGCGCGCGGCTATCGACGCGTTCCGGCGCATCGTGCGCGGCGAGGAAGAACGCGGTCATGCCGAGCGAGATGAACGCACTCAGGAAAAAGCTGACCGCATTCCCGATGATCGAGGCCGCGCCGTACTGCCCGAACGCGCCGCCGATGCCCGAGGCGAACATGCTCGCGACGGTCGTAATGACGGCGATGCCGGCGAAAAACCAGCGGCGCGTCTCGAACGTCTCCCAGCCGAAACGCACCGTCGCCATCGCCGAAAAAGTTCGCATGCACATCACTCTAGCAGCCGCGCAACGCGCGGGCAATGGAGACGCGGCATTACTCGCGCGAGAGCACGTCGATGAGGCGGAGCGCGAGTCCGCCGCGGTACGTGTCACGCTCGAGCGTCGCGAGCAAGCCGACCTCGGCGCCCTGCACCGGAACATGCGAGAGGTCCTCCGGTGCGCGGAAAAAATCGAACGCGCGGTAGCGCACGCCGCTCACGCGGCACTCGAGCAAGAGCTCGACGTGGTTTTTCTCTTTTCCGAAACGCTGCACGGAGGTCACGATCGCGCTCGGCACGAAAAAGACCGGTTTCGGATTGCCGGTGCCGAACGGCGAGAGTAAGGTAACTTGCTGAAAGAGGGCGCGAGAGAGTTCGGGGAGGGAGAGGCGCGCATCGTACTCGGGCGCAGCGACCTCGGATGCGACAGTCTCGCTGGGTGCGACAACGCGCGTCAGCGCCGCTTGCAGCTCATGCACGTGCTCGTGCGAAACGCTGAACCCGCCTGAGGCGCGATGTCCGCCGTACGCTTCGAGCGCCTCGCCTGCGGCCGCGAGCAACTCGACGACCGAAACGCTGCCGTCGGAGCGGCACGAACCTTTCAGGCGATCGCGCGCGTCGCGCCCCCACAGGCACACGACGCCGCCGCGTTCGTTCATGATCGAGTTGGCGGCGAGTCCCAAGAGCGCCGGCTTCCATCCGGTATCGCCGAGCACGATCACGCGATCGGCGTCGGTGAAACGCTCGCGCACGAGCTTGCGGACTTGGCGCACGACGCTCGCCACCGCGCCCTTGCGTTTCGCGTTGAGCACTTCGAGCTGCGACGCGATGCGACGCGCTTCTAGCGCGTCACTCGTCGTGAGGAGCGCGAACGCGAGATCGGGATCATCCATGCGCGACGCGGCGTTCACGCGCGGCGCGATGGAAAAGCCGATGTCGTCCTCCGTGAGCTCGCGCTTGCGCACACGCAATGCTGCGCACAACGCATCAATGCCCGCGCGCCGCGAGCGGCGCAGCACGTGCAAACCCCAATGCGCGAGCGCGCGATTCTCGCCGACCAAGGGCACCATGTCGGCGACGGTCGCGATCGCGACGAGATCGAGCAGCCACTTCTCCCAGCCGTCTCGCACCCGCATGAAGCGTTCAGCGCCGCGCGCTTTGCCCGCGCGCAAGGTCGCCTGCGCGAGCTTGTACGCGACCGCCGCGCCGCACAGATGCGGGAAGGGGTACGGCGGCAACTTCGGATTGAGCACGGCGACCGCCTCCGGCAGCCTGTCCTGTATCTCGTGATGATCAGTCACGATGACGTCCACGCCTCTCTCTCGCGCGAACCGTACCGCGTCGACAGCGGTCGTGCCCACGTCGACCGTGATGATGAGCGATACGCCGCGCGCGGCGAGCGCTTCGATCGCCTCGGCGTGGAACCCGTACCCCTCGCGATCGCGATGCGGCAGATACACCTCCACTTTGTCATAGTCGATACTCTGAAAAAGGTCCCACAAGAGCGCGGCACCTGGAATGCCATCGCTGTCGAAGTCCGCATAGATGGCGATGTGCTCGCCGCGGTCGAGCGCTCCCAAGAGGCGCTCGACCGCCACGTCCATTCCGCTCAAAAGAAAGGGGTCGTGCGTATGCAGCGCGTAGTCGGGCGCGAGGAATGCGGCGACATCCTCTTCGCGCGTCACGCCGCGCGACGCGAGCAACGTACGAACGAGTTCCGGTATCTCCATTCGCCGATTCTACCACCGGGCATTCGCGCGTCATTTCGCCGCTCGCGTGCACGCGGTATACTGCCGCCATGAGCACCGACTGCATCTTCTGCGAAATCGTCCGCGGCGAGTTGCCGAGCTTCAAGGTTTACGAGGATGAACGGACCCTCGCGTTCCTCGACATCCGCCCCGTCAATATCGGCCACACGCTCGTCATTCCGAAAGCGCACTCGCACAACATCTTCGACATCGCGCCCGAAGATTGGACGGCGGTCGCCGGGACCGCGCGCAAGGTCGCGATCGCGATCGAGAAAGCCGTCGGCTGCGACGGCATCAATCTCGCGATGAACAACCGCGAGCATGCGGGGCAGGTCGTCTTCCATCCGCACGTGCACCTCATCCCGCGCTTCAAGGGCGACGGCATCAAGCTCATGCCGCAGCGCGCCTATCACGAAGGCGAGGCCGAGCCGATCGCGCAAAAGATCCGCGCCGCGCTCTAAGCGAGCGCATCGATGCCGGGCAGCGTTCCCTGCAAAAGATATTCGAGCATGGCGCCGCCGCCGGTCGAGAGGAAACCGAGTTTTTCTTTCGGGACGTTGGCATGTTCGAGCGCGGCAATCGTATCGCCGCCGCCGATGACCTTCGTCGCATCGCTTTCCGCAACGAGCACGGCGACCGCCTCCGTGTAATGCGTGTATCCCCGCTCGTAGAGTCCGGTCGGACCGTTCCAGAGAATGAACTTCGCGTGCAGCAAGTGCGTCGCGAGCATCGCGACCGTGTCCGGCCCGATGTCGACGATCTTGTCCCGATCGGTCACCTCTTCCGGCCTCTTCACGCGCGCTTGGCCGTCGGGGGTCTCCGTCGTCACGTCGACGGGCACGAGCAGGTGCGGGTGCTCGAGAATGGATATGTCGGGCAACTCCTGCGAAACGAGCGACCGGCCGACCGGCAACCCGCGCGCCTTGAATATATCGTTGGCCAAGGCGCCAGCGATAAAGAGATGGCCATAGTGCTCGAGCAAGAGCTTGATGAGCGGCGACTTGGTCTCGAACTTCGCCCCGCCCAAGAGCGCGACGGAAGGCGCTTGCGGGGAACGTGCAGCGCCGATGGCGGCAACTTCATCGCGCATGAGAAGCCCCGCGTAATGAGGCAAAAGCGCCGGCACGCCCACGATGGAAGCGTGGGCGCGATGCGCCGCCGCGAACGCGTCGTCGACGTACAGATCCGCCAATGCGGCGAGCTCGCGCGAAAGCGCCGGAACATTCTTGGTCTCTCGTTCATCGTGCCGGAGATTTTCCAGCAGCATGATCTCGCCATCCTTGAGATGTGCGACTGCGTCCTGCGCCATGGCTCCCGTGAGATCGGGCACGAACACGACCGGGCCGAACCGCTTCATCGCGTCAGCGACCGGCTTGATGCTCTCCCCTGGATCGCGGCCGATATGCGAGATGACGATGACGCGCGCGCCGCGCGCCGCCAGGTACGCAATCGTCTTCCAGCCCTGGCGCACGCGGAACGTGTCCGAGACCTTGCCGTCATTCCCGAGCGGAAGATTGAAATCGCTCCGTACGAGGACGCGCTTGCCGCGCAGCTCGGCCTCGGAAAGTGTGTCGACGCACCTCATGCGACAGCGTCGAGCGCTTGCAAGAGCGCACGCATGCGGGCGCTTTCTTGACTGGCACGCCCGACCAAAAATCCCTGGATGTCGCCCTCCGTGAGCATCGCGGGAGCGTTCTGCTCGTCTATTGAGCCGCCGTACAAGATCCGCACGCCCATGGCCGTGGCCGTGGGCTCTTTCTTGTTCGTCGGGAGCGGTCCGTTCCGCATGGACAGGTCGACAAGCGTTTTCCTGATGAAAATGGCCATCTCGTGCATGTCGCGCGGGCGCATCGCCGATTGCTTGCCAATCGCCCACACCGGCTCGTACGCGACGATGACGCGCTGGAGATGCGACGGGTCCACTTGCGCGAAGCCTGCGCGCAGCTGTCGACGCACCACCTCGAAGTACATCGCGTCGCTCGTACGCTCCGCCTCGCCGACGCAGAGGATGGGCGTCACCTTGAGCGAGAGTGCTTCGCCGACCTGCGCCCCTGTTTCGTCGTCGGTCTCACCCTGCGCCCGGCGCTCTGCGTGCCCGACGATCGCGTACTGCACGCCCGCATCCTTGCTCTGAATGAGCGATACATCGCCCGTGTGCGCACCCTGCGTTTCGGCACGCGCGTGCTGAATCGCGAAGGCGAGGCGCCGCCCGTGGTAGCGCTCGCGCAGAGAGCGCACGTAGAGCGACGGCGGCGCGACGACGACACTCAGGTGCGCGGAACGATCCGCGGCTTTCTTGATCGCCTCGAAAAGCTGCCTCGCTTCGCGCCATGTCGCCGGATTCATTTTCCAATTCGCGACCACCAGGCATTTCATGCGGCGATTGTAGCATAGCTGGGCGCCGACTTCCGCGCGCGCTACATGTTCTGCGAGAGCGAGTAGATCGGCGTGATCATCGCCACGGCGAAGAAGCCGACCCCCGCACCGATGAAGAGCATGAGGAACGGTTCGATGATCGTGGACATGTCCTTCGTCTTGCGATCGACCTCATCCTCGTAGTAGATCGCGAGGCGCTTCAGCATATCCGCGGTCTGTCCCGTTTCCTCGCCGACCGCCATCATCTCGCCGACGAACGCTGGGTACAGGTTCTCATGCCGCGCGAAGGTTTGGGAGATCGCCTCGCCCGCGACGACACTCCGATGCGCCTCTCGCAGCACGTCTTGGAAGAGTGAGTTTTGCACGACCTCCGACGCGATGTCGATCGTTGTCACGACGTCGACCCCGGCCGAGAGGAGCGAAGCCATGGTGCGCGCGGTGCGCGCCGCGTTCACCTCTTTCACAAGCTCGCCGATGATGGGCATATAGACGATCGCGATTTCGCTCGCCCACTTGCCCTGTTTCGTGCGCAGCAGCGCGGCGAAACCGGCGACAAGCGCGGCCGCGACTACTGCGACGAGAGCGGTATAGTTCACGAGGATGTCGCTTATCGTGATGATAGCTTGCGTCGTTGGCGGCAGGCTTGCGTTCATTTCCTTGAAAGTGCTCGCCAAGGTCGGCACCACTTTCGTCATCATCAAGTACCCGATGACCACGATCGCGAAGAGGATGATCGTGGGGTAGATGAGCGCACCGCGCACCTTCTTCTTGAGATCGGACGCACGCTCCATCTGCTCGGAGACGACGAGGAGCGCGGCGGGCAGATCGCCGCCCTCCTCGCCCGCCTTCACCATCGCAATCATGAGCTTGGAGAACACGTGCGGGTACTTCGCGAGCGCGGCATGGAACGGATCGCCGTGCCTGATCGCGGTGCCTACCTCGGTAACGGTCTCCCGCAAGCGCGCGTTCTTACTCTGCCGCTCGATGATGGCGAGCGCCCGAGAGAGCGGTAATCCGGCGGTCAGCATCGAGCCGAGATTGCGCGTGAAGAGTATTTTTTCCTGTTCGGAAATCGTGGCGAATTTGGTGTTCCAGTAGTTGAGCGTGAGGTATTTGTTGCGACCTTCTTCGCGGACATTCACTAGCCGCCCGCCTTCACGGCGCACGACCTGGTAGAGCTCAAAGCGATCCTTCGCCTCCGCAACGCCCTGGTACGTGTCCCCGCCCGCTTTCTCGGCGGTGTAACTGAATCGCATGCACGTAGTATACCGCGCGTTCACTCGGTGATGACGCGCAGCACTTCCTCGATGGTGGTAACGCCTTGCACTGCTTTGAAAATGCCGTCTTCGCTCATGGAGAGCATGCCCTCGGAGCGCGCCTGCTTGTCGATGTCATCGGCGGTGGCGTTCCTCATCATGAGCTCTTTGATAGCGGACGAGACGGGGAGCACCTCGTAGATGCCGACGCGACCAGCATACCCTCTCCCCTCTTTCGGTCGCGAGAACTTGATGTTCTTCCAGGTTGCGTCTTTCGCTATCGTTTTCTCTTCCTTGAGCGCGCGCAGCACCGCGCCCTGATTGATGGTCTGTTCGAGTCGCGCTTGCTCATCGCGCGAAAGTTCATAGGTCTCATGATCGTTGGTAAGGCGGCGCACGAGACGCTGCCCGACGGCGATGCGTAAGGTCGACACGAGCAAGAACGGCTCCACGCCCATTTCGAGGAGGCGGGGGATCGCGCCGGAAGCGGAGTTGGTGTGCAAGGTCGAGAAGACGAGGTGGCCGGTCAGCGCCGCATTGATGGCGAGCGACGCGGTCTCCTTGTCGCGGATCTCGCCGACCATGATGATGTCCGGGTCCTGGCGCACGAGCGTGCGCAAACCGCTCGCGAAGGTGAAGCCGATCTCGGGCCGGACCTGCGTCTGATTGACGCGCGCCATTTGATATTCGATCGGATCTTCGATAGTGGAAATGTTGACGCCGGGCGTGTTGACGATATCGAGGAGCGTGTAGAGTGTCGTCGATTTGCCGGCGCCGGTCGGGCCGCAAGCCAAGATAAGCCCGGTCGTTTTGCGCATCGCATCATGCATGCGCTCGAGCGCGATGCCGTGGAATCCGATCGACTCGAGCGTGAAGCCGGAGATATTGTCGCGGAGCAATCGCATGACGATCTTCTCGCCGTAATAGGTCGGTAGGACGGACACGCGGAACGACACCTTCTCGCCGCCGCCCTCGACGCTGAAACGACCGTCCTGCGGCAGGCGGTGTTCGTCGAGCCGCATATTGGCCAGCACCTTGATGCGCGCAGTGATCGCTGCGGCCGCGTGTTTGGGGAGCTGCATCGCGTCATGCAGGATGCCGTCGATGCGGTAGCGGATAAGGAGGCTATCCTCGAGCGGCTCGATATGGATGTCGGAGGCGTTCTGCGCGTTGGCGTGCCGCAAAAGCGTATCGACAATGCGTACCGCCGGCACGCCCGCCGCCATTTCGCGCAGCTCCTTCTCGCCCGCTTCTTCCGACTTGACCGCGCCTTCCGCTTGAAGCGCGGCGGTCTCACGCGCGATGACGTCGCCCAGGTTGTCTTTGAGACCTTGCTGATAGAGTTTGAGCGCGGCCTTGACGCTCGCCACGTCGGTCAGGCGCGGCAGGATCTTCAGATGCGTTTTCTTCTTGATGAAGTCGATGGCAGCGAGATCGTCGGTGTCGAGCATCGCCACCTCGAGTTCGTCGCCCTTATGCGCGTACGCGATGATATTGTTGCGGCGCGCGATCGGCTCCGGGATGAGCGAGAGCGTCGCGTATGGGATGGCGGTATCGACGAGCCCGACGAACGGGATACCGAGGATGTAGGCGTAGGTGCGGCGCAGTTCGTCCTCGCCGATGTCGTTGTGCGCGGTCAGCACTTCGCCAACGCTCTTCCCTTCCGCCTTCGCCTCTTCTGCGGCTTTGTCGAACGCCTTCGCGGACACGAGCCCCGCATCGGCGAGGAAAGTCTTCAGGTGGGTGTCGCTAATGTACATATCGTTTTCATTATATCGTATGCTCGAACGCGCGAGGCGCTCGTGTTCGCTCAACCGGACTCCTCGGGAAAGAGGTTCGACCCCTTCCGGCTCGGCGCCTTGCGCGTGCAGCGGGAGGAGATGTAACGAGACGCGGGTCGCCCAGCATGAGCGGCCCGCGTTGACTTTTTGTATCGTTCAACTATAGTATCGACATTGGTTCCGGCACGCGCCGGAATTTTTATTGAAACATAACAAGACCCCTATGGCACTATTCGACCTTAAAACGCTCAACTCTGCCCTCGATGAGCTCCAGGCGGAGCGCGGTATCTCGCGCGACTCCGTCGTGGAAGCGCTCGCGACCGCGCTCGCCGCGGCCTACCGTCGCGAGTACGGCAAGCGCGGCCAGATTATCCGTGCAACTTTCGACCCGCAAACCGGCGACCTTGAGTTCCGCCAAGCGAAGATCGTCGTGGACAACACGCTCGTGCGCGGCGAGGAGGAAGACCCGACGAGCACCGAGGATCACCGCTCCCGATTCAACCCCGAGCAGCACATCATGCTTGAGGACGCGCGCCGCATCAAACGCGACGCGCAGCTCGACGAGGAGGTCTCCTTCCCGCTCGAGACGCACGAGGACTTCGGCCGCATCGCTGCCCAGGCCGCCAAACAGGTCATTATGCAGAAAATCCGCGAGGCGGAGCGCGCGAGCATCATCTCCGAGTACGGCGAGCGCGAAGGCGAGATCGTGACCGGCCACGTGCAGCGCTTCGAGCGCGGCAACCTCTTCGTCGATCTCGGCCGCGCAACCGCCATCCTTCCCTATGACGAACAGATACCCGGCGAGCGCTACCGCCAGGGCGAACGCGTGCGCGCGCTCCTCTTGCGCGTCGACGAGGGCGTGCGCGGCACATTTATCCGCCTCTCCCGCTCGCACCCGCACTTCCTCACGAAACTATTCGAGGCTGAGGTGCCGGAAATGGCGAGCGGCATCGTCAAGGTAAAAGGTATTGTCCGCGAACCCGGAAGCCGCGCCAAGATCGCCGTGCAATCGACCGACGACCACGTCGATCCGGTCGGCGCGCTGGTCGGTCAGCGTGGCGTGCGCGTCGCGGTCGTCACCTCCGAGCTCGGCGGCGAGAAGATCGATGTCGTCGAATGGAGCGAAGAGCCGTCCACGTTCGTCAAAGAGGCGCTCAAACCCGCGCAGATCCTCGAGATAGAGCTCGATGAGGAGGGCGGCCGCGCGACGGTGACCGTCGCCGAGGACCAGCAGTCGCTCGCGATCGGCCGCGGCGGCCAGAACGTGCGTCTCGCTGCACGCCTGACCGGCTGGAAGATGGATATCCGCTCGACGGGCGGCTCGCAGGTAGAAGGCACCGAGGAAGGCGGCGTCACCATCGAGACGCAGCCGACCAACGTCGAGAACCTTTCGCAAGAGGAGGATGCGTTCGAAGAAACGAAAACCGCGCTCGGCGACGATTCCGAGGACGCGGGCGAGGAGAACCTCGATCCGCAAGCGCAAGATCGCGATGTCGCCGACGAGAAGGTTGAGGCGGAACAGGAGGGCGACCCCGGCGAGGATACGGAACAGGACGTCGCGTAACTCTTGCGCCCATTCACAAAAAAAATCGCGGCGGCGCCCCAGGGGCGCCGCCGCTTGTTTCGTTCTCAGTCCGCTCGCGCTAAACGGGCCAAAGAAGATCATGCAGATCGCGGACCATCGCCTTCGCGGTCACGACGGGCCCGGCACCCGGACCCGTGAGCGCGTAGCCGGTATCCTCACCGTACGGGTCGTAGATGTTGAACCCATTGTTGACCCCGTCGACCTGGCGCAGCCAGTCGAACCATGGAGTCTCGGACCCGACATCGACGAATCCGCCCTTGATGGTCCATCGACCGGCTTGCGCTTCTATCGATCCTGGCGCGAACCCGCCGAACTCATTGGCGTGAGGTATCGACGAGAAACGAAGGATGAACCGGTATCGAGCGTTCCTTCCGGTAAGATGCATGAGGTCGTCGTGGGTGATCGTAACCACGCGGAAATCGTCGGGGGTGGACGTCTCTTCAGACGCTTCCCGAAGCGCCACGTTGTAGATGATGGCCGCCTTCATGACAACATCCTCCAACTCGCCGTTTATGATGCCGATCATGTCGTCGCTGCCGGGCTCGGCATAGCCGAGCCGCTGAGCTTCGCGTACCGCAGCTGCGATAGAACCGCCCTGCTGGATCCTGCTCCAAATGCTGTTGAGCGTGCCGTTTACGATCGCATCGACGATAACGTTCTCAGGGCGGAGCTTCCGCCGACGCAGCACCTCGAGCATATCGGTGCCGCCGCCGACAGTGGCGCGCCGCCCGACCGGTTGACCGAGCGCGAGCACATCCTTGCAGCGGAAGGCGTGCGCAGCCTTCGCGCTCGTGACTAGATGCTTGCCGTCCTTGGCGAAAGCCTGCATGTAAGCGAGCTCGTCGGCACCCTTATTCGCGTTCGGGATGGCCAGCATGACCGCTTCCGCCGATCCGGCGTATGGCGCGACTGCATTCAGCATATCGCTCGCGGAGCCGAACGCGGGAACGACGCTCACGTGCCCAGCGCCTCCGGTCATCAGCGAGCTTCTCGCGACCTGTGCGACCACCTCGTGCCCGTGGCTGCGGAGCTGCACCCTCAACTCACCGCCGACATTGCCGGCGCCAATGATAAGCACCTTCGCCATTACCGCTTCCTTTCTTTGACTGAGTTCGTACGCTATGCATCCTGCGAAAAGCAGGCTGTCTGCCAACCTACTCCGCCGCCATATGCTCGTCAATGTTTTACAAACCGCTTGCGTTTGCTACACTTTTCTCACTATGGCCAACATCGATCACAAACCATCGCGCTACATGCTCAACCTTCTCCACGCGTTGCCGGCTATCGCTGACGAAGAAAACAACGTCATCAACGTCATCGTCGAGGTCTCCTCCGGCTCCATCAACAAGTACGAACTCATCACCGAGTCGGGACAGCTCAAGCTCGACCGCGTCGGCTACTCCTCGATGGCCTACCCCTTCACCTACGGCGCCATCCCGCAGACCTGGGACCTCGACAACGACCCGCTCGACATCGAGATCATGGGCGTCACGGAACCGCTCATAGCCGGGTCGCTCGCGGAGGTGCGGGTCATCGGCGGCATGACGTTCACCGACGCGGGTGAAGTGGACGACAAGATCGTTGGCGTGCTCGCGAGCGACAAGCGCGTCGATCACATCATGCACATCGACGATCTCGGCCCGCATTTCAAAAAGGAGACGAAGCACTTCTGGGAAACCTACAAAGCGCTCAAGAAGCCGGGTACTGGAGTCGTCGGCGAATTTCTCGACGTCCCAGGCGCCCTCAAGATCATCCGCGAGAGCATGGAGCGGTACGAGAAGGACTACCGTCCCAAGCTCGATTGACCCCGGGCGAACCGCCGATACGGGTTCGAGTTGTCCACGCATGCGACGCGGCCGCCGTATGCGGCCACTCGCTATACTGTGGGGTATGCTCATCGCGCCGACGCCTAATCCGGAAGAGGATCGCCTGCTCTTCTCCGATCTCGCGGATGAGGATCGCGAGTCGCCCGTGCAACACTCCTCAACGAGCGCGCTCATCGGCGTGTTCATCATCATCATTCTGCTCATCGTTGGCGCGCTCTACTTCTGGAAAGCCGAGATCAACGCGCAAAAAGCGCGACGCGCGCAAGCAGCCGCCATCGCGGCTCTCAACAACTCAACAACGACCCTCGTCATCTCCACAACCTCGACGACGAACGCGCGGTAAGGTAGACTCGCGCGATGAGCCATCAACTACAGAACGTGCGGGTGGAGCGCGATGACACTGCGTGGGAAGCGGTCGTCGACGCCGATATCCCCGCCGACGTGCTCGCGACCCACCGCGACGCGGCGCTCAAAGAAATGCAGCGCGAGGCCTCGCTCGACGGTTTCCGTCCTGGCAAAGCTCCCCTCGAGCGCATTATCCAGATCTACGGCGAGCAGGCCGTGCTTCGCCACGCGGCACAACATGCGATCGAGCACGAACTCCCCGAGCTCTTGGCCGCCGAAAAGCAGCTCATCGTGGAAGCGCCGCGCGTCGAGACCGCCACGCCTGAGAGCGGCAAAGCGCTGCATTTCACAGCGCGCGCGGCGCTTTCGCCCGAGATCAAGCTCGGCGACTACAAGAAGCTGGCAAAAAAGGTGAACGGCAAGAAAGAAGAGGCGGTCGTTTCCGACACCGAGCACGCCGAAGCGCTCACGCATCTGAAACGCGAACGCGCCCGCATCGACAAACTCGAGTCCGGCGTCGAGCCGCAGAAGGCCGCCGAAGAAGCTCGCGCGCTCGCCGAGGCCGACCTCCCCGCGCTCGACGACCTGTTCGTTCAGTCGCTCGGCTACGAGAGCGTCGAGAAGTTCTCCGAGGCAGTCCGCATCAACATCAAGAACGAAAAAGAGCTCCAGGCGCAAGAGAAACGACGCGCCGAGATACTCGATGAGCTCGTACATGCTTCGACGGTACGCTACCCGCGCTCACTCCTCTCCTACGAACTCGACGAGATGGAAGGCCAGATGCGCGACGACATTTCCCGTATGAGCACCACATTCGAGAACTATCTCGCGCAGATGAAGAAGACGCGTGAGGAGGTGCGCAAGGAATGGGAGCCGGCAGCTGACAAACGTGCAAAAGTACGCCTTATCTTAGGGCAGATCGCGCGCGAAGAGAAGATCGAGCCGAGGCCGGAAGAACTCGCGCACGAGCTTGAGCACGCCAAGAAACACTACCCGCAGGTGTCCGAAGAGAATCTCCGCGCGCACCTCTCGCACGCGATGAGGAACGGCGCGACCGTGCAGTTCCTCGAGTCCATCCAATAGAAAAAGCGGCGCCGAGGGCGCCGCTCCACAGATTCACTCGCCGTTTCCACGCTCAAGTCTTCTCAAAAACGTAGAACAGCGGCGCACCGGCCGTATGCGCGATGCACGAGGACGAGGCGGCCTCCTTGTAGATCAAGGAGGAATTGCGGCCCGGTTGTCGCGCGACGCGCATCGAGCCGACGAGCTTCAAGCGTGCCGACCGCAGCGCCGCATCCGCGCTCGTACGATCGGTCAGCAGACGGCCGCCCCGCGCGAGATGCCTCTCCAGATCATGGCTCACCGGAGAGTCGTGGCACACGATCAGGTCGCAAAGAATGCGGCCGGACACCACATCTTCGGCTGGATCATGCTCCATGACCAATGATCTCGAGCGAACCGCCTCCGGCACGGCGCCTTTCCGACCGCGTCCTGCGATCACAAGAACGACCTCCGGATACCCGTACTCTTTGACGTACCGCTCGATCGCGGCTTCTGGAAGATCGACGAGAACCGACATTTCACTCATCCCATTTCGTTGCGACTATTGCCACCCTACCAGAACGTCCCGTTCCCGCAAAGGAATCGACCGCCTCCTCGCGCGGCCGCAGCAAACGAGCACTCAGCATCTCCCACGCGACGCGCCGTATAGAGATCAAGATCGAATGATTTGCGCGCATTTGCTGATTTATGTACACTCTCGGGATATGAACACTCCCAAATCACAAATGTTGGTGCCGATGGTGGTCGAGAAAAGCTCTCTCGGAGAGCGTGCGTACGACATTTACTCGCGGTTGCTCAAGGAGCGCATCGTCTTCCTCGGCGGCCCGATCGATGGCGACGTGGCCAACCTGGTCATCGCCCAGTTCCTCTTCCTCGCCTCGGAGGACCCGAAAAAGGATATCTCCTTCTATATCAACAGCCCCGGCGGCCACGTCTCGGCCGGGCTCGCGATACTCGATACCATGAACCACATCCAGCCCCCTGTCTCCACCGTCTGCGTGGGCATGGCGGCCTCGATGGGAGCGGTGCTGCTTAGCGCGGGCGAAAAGGGCAAGCGTTATGCGCTCCCCAATGCGGAAATAATGATCCACCAGCCCTCCGGCGGCGCCGAGGGCATGGCGGCCGACATCGAGATAACGGCCAGACACATCCTGCGCCTGCGCGAGCGGCTCAACAAGATACTGGCAAAGAACACCGGCCAGAAACTCGACAAGATAGAGAAGGACGTCGATCGCGACTACTTCATGGACGCCGAAGAGGCGCTTAAGTACGGCCTCGTCGACAAAGTACTCAAGTAACACGCGGGCTGCGGCACGAACGTGCCGCAGCCCGCCTCATTTTCACTTCACCATATCGTGTGGTACAGTAGCTAGGTACCCAACAATTATGAACTTCAAACGTATGCTTTCCCGTGAGTCGCTCCAGCATGTGGGTCTAAAATCCAAGGCTAAGACGCTTGCTTTTTTGATGCGCATCTAACGCTCACGCGGAGGGCAACCTTCGCGTATGTCACTCAAATTAATATTACTGCTCCTCGGCCTCTCGGGCGGTGTCGGTATCGCTATCGGCTATTTTTTGCGTATGCTCGTCCTCTTGGGCAAGCGCGGCTCGATGGAACTCCAGATCCGCAAGATGATGCTCGACGCCGAAGAGAAGGCCAAAGCCATCACGCAAGAGGCCGAACAGAAAGCAAAGGAGCGCGGCACTGAGCTTGAGCGCGAGTTCAAGTCCCGCATCGCCGACCTCAAGGCAACCGAGGATCGCCTTGTCCGCAAGGAGGAGATGCTCGACAAGCGCCAGGTCAACATCGACTCCGAGGTGAGTGGGATCGAGAAACGCAGCGCCGAAGTGCAGGCCACCAAAGAGAGGGCCGAATCGCTCGTCATCGAGCAGCAACAGAAACTCGAGAAGGTCGCGGGCCTCACGGCTGAGGAAGCTAAGCGCGACCTCATCGCCTCCGTCGAGAAACAGAACGAAGAATCGATCGAGAGCCGCATGCGCAAACTGGAGATTTCTGGCAATGAGCGTCTCGAGGCGCGCGCCAAGGAGATCCTCACGACAGCCGTGCACCGCCTGGGCAATTCGGTCGTCTCCGATGTTCTCGCCACCACCATTTCCCTGCCGAACGACGAGATCAAGGGCAAGATCATCGGCAAGGAAGGCCGCAATATCCGCGCCTTCGAGCGCGCGACCGGCGTCGACGTCATCGTCGACGATACGCCAGGCACCATCACCCTCTCGAGCTACGACCCGATACGCCGTCAGATCGCGCGCATCGCGCTCGAAAATCTCATAATCGACGGCCGCATCCAGCCCGCCAAGGTTGAGGAATCGGTGCAGAAGGCCGAGGCCGAGATAAACACCATCATCAAGAAGAAGGGCGCGGAAGCCGCCTACAACGCCAAGGTCCAGAACATGGACCCGAAGCTCCTCATGATCTTGGGCCGCCTCTACTTCCGCACGAGCTACGGACAGAACGTGCTCGACCACTCGGTCGAGGTCGCCAATCTCGCCGGCATGCTCGCCGAGGAACTCGGCGCTGATACGGCCGTTGCCCGCGCCGGTGCGCTCTTCCATGACATCGGCAAAGCCGTCGACCATGAAGTTCCCGGTACACACGTGGAAATCGGTCGTCGTATCCTGCAGAAGTTCAACGTGGACGAGGCCGTCATCAAGGCCATGCAAGCGCACCATGAAGAGTACCCGTACGAAACGCCGGAGAGCATGATCGTGCAAGTGGCCGATGCCATTTCCGGCGCGCGCCCCGGCGCTCGTCGCGACTCCGTCGAGCAGTACATCAAGCGCCTGGAAGACCTAGAGGCCATCGCCAACAAGGAGCAGGGCGTGGAGAAGAGCTACGCCATCGCGGCAGGCCGCGAACTGCGCGTTATCGTCAAACCGGAGAACATCACCGACCTCGACGCCCGTAAGCTTGCCCGCGACATCGCTGACAAGATAGAGAAAGAACTCCAGTACCCGGGCGAGATCAAGGTATCCGTCATTCGAGAAACGAGGGTCATCGAATACGCTCGCTAGAACTCAGCCATAAAACACCTGTGGATATCAGGATATTGTCAATTGACAGCCGGAAAATACGGCTCAAAATGGTCATGTAGTGGCTTGCCTGCCGCTTAAGGCAATGGTCGGGGCCAGCATAGTACGTGTGCGCATTATTTATCGTAACTATCAATATCATGGCAAATAAAATGGATCTGGTGGAGAAGGTGGCGGCAACCGTCGGCTCGACCAAGGCCGACGCGGAGCGCGCGGTCGAGGCGATCATCGACACCATCACCGATTGTCTCAAGAAAGGCGAGGAGGTCTCGATCGCGGGCTTGGGCATCTTCCAGGCGAAGACCCGCGCCGGCCGCATGGGCAGGAACCCCCGCACGGGCGCGACCATTCAGATCAAGGCGATGAAAGTGCCGAAGTTCCGCGCTTCCAAGACCTTGAAGGACGCGATTAAGTAGTTTTCTTGCAAAACCGCCCCCAAAGAGTGGGGGCGGTTTTGTTTTGTCTGGTAGAGTCCATTAGCTATACCGCGCCCCGCGAGCGATGCGTTATCCATCGCTCGGACCTCGTTGCGGGATGCGGGAATCGAACCCGCGACCTCAGTTTGGAAAACTGATGTTTTACCATTAAACTAATCCCGCTTTTTGGGCAACTCCGAAAGAATACTCCGTTTTTTGCGAAAGAGGAATAGACGCGTATAGTTTCTCGATGACCAAGCAGCAGCGAGTCTTCCTGCTCGTTTTCATTGCACTTGTGGCGTTGGGCGCCGCCGTTTCGTACGACCTGCCATCCTCCTCGCAGCCTGCGGTCCCAGCGCCGATCGCCGCAACTCCCGCCACGCAGATCGCCGCCGCCGCCGAACCATCTCCGCCATCGCTCGCGACCTTAGCGACATCAAGCGCAGTCGCTTCGTCGCCCATTTCCGCGAAGCGGTCCGATAGAAAGGAAAAGGCCAATATCCGACCTGGAACGACCGCTCGGGCTGCCGCATCGGCCGGCATCGCGTCATCGTCTTCGCAAGTCGCCCGCCTTGAGAGCCCCTATTCCGCGCCCCGCGCCTCCATAAGCGACCTCAATACCGATGCCCGCGCCGCGCTCGTCAACATCCTCTGCATGCCGCGCGGCGGCGGTTCGTTCTCCCCCATTTCCGGTTCCGGCGTCATCATTGATCCGCGCGGCATCGTCCTCACAAACGCGCACGTCGCGCAATATGTCCTCCTCTCGCAAAGCCCGAAAGTGGACCTCCAGTGCGCCATCCGTGCCGGCGCACCGGCGCACGCCCTCTGGAGCGCCGAGGTACTCTATATACCACCCGTGTGGGTACAAACGCACGTAGGCGAGATAAACGCGCAGCACCCGCAAGGCACCGGAGAGCACGACTACGGACTGCTCTATATCACGGGTTCGCTTTCGGGCGGATCGCTCCCTGCGCCATTCCCCTTCCTGCAACCCGACACGCGTGAAGGCATTGCGTTCCAGGGAGACCAGGTACTGGTGGCGAGCTACCCGGCCGAATTCCTTGGCGGCATGGCGGCAGAGAACGATCTCTACCCCGCATCTTCAGTGACCACGATAGGAAGACTGCTCACATTCTCTTCAAGCTCGATCGATGTTCTCTCGTTGGGCGGCATCATCGAGGCACAGAGCGGTTCTTCGGGCGGCGCGGTCGTCAACGCATGGGACCGGCTCGTGGGACTCATCGTGACGACAAGCGAAGGTGCCACGACTGCAGCCCGCGACCTCCACGCGCTCTCGCTTTCGTACATTAGTCGTGATCTCGCTGCGCAGAGCGGCTACGATCTCCCCGAATGGCTTCAAACTGACCCTGCTTCTACCGCAAAGAATTTCAACGCGATGGTCGCACCAGGCCTTTTGAAGCTCTACATCGCGCAGCTTTCCTACTAACCTCTTACGATCCCCATCGGGCCGCCCAGAATCGAACTGGGACTACGTGCTCCCAAAGCACGCGTACTACCACTATACGACGGCCCGTAAGCACTAATCTAGCACACGAGCGCGCGCCCGGCTTTCGCGGGGCGCGCCAAAGAACAAACGGATCGACTTTCGGAATAATCATCAAAATAGCCATGTGTCGTCGAATCCGGCACATAAAAATCCTACCGCATTGTTTATAGCCGATATGTAATTATAACAATGCTATATGTGTCGGATTAGCCGACACTTCCTAAATAACGTGGTAATATGGCCACCGTGAGCCGACCGCACCCATTCCACGTCCTGCGAGACATCGGGCTTTCCGAGAAGGAAGCGACGATCTACATCACGCTTCTTGGCCAGCAGCGGATGACCATTGCATATCTCGCGCGATCATCGGGGATCAAGCGCGCGACCTGCTACGAACATCTCGACCAGCTTTTAGCACGCGGCTTCATACGAAGAATACCGGTCGGTAAGCGCATGATGTATACCGCCACAGAGCCTAAGCGCATCCTTTCTGATTTCAAGAGAAAGACTGCGCTGCTCGAACAGAGCGTGTATGAGATGACCGATATGCACGAGACAGCCATGAATAAACCGAAGATCAGCTACTTCGAGGGGAAGCACGAGATCAGGACTATTTATGAAGATCTTTTCAAAACATCTGGTGATGTCTACTCAATCTTCCCTGCCGCAGCTTTCCTCGAGAATTTCACCGAGGGTGATTACGAGGAATTCGACAAACGGATCAACCAACGCGGCCTCAAAAGCCGTGACTTACTCGTGAACGACAAATTCTATAAGAAGATCGAGGAAATACGGGCTAAAAATGAAGGGAATAAGTCCCATAAAAGGCTCCCTCCGTGGTTCACGTGTAACGTTGATGTGCTTGTATTTGCGGATAAAATAGCTCTCATAGGACTAAGGGACCTATCGGGGATCGTCATTGAGAACAGGGATATAGCTTTACTTTTCAAGAACCTGCACGATTTTCTTTGGGAATACGCTTGAATCTAAAGGACATTTAATGTCCTTTATCATGTCCCTTACAAAATCTGCTCAAAAAGCCGGCAATGGGCAACTCTTTTGGTCGTGTCGAGATATACGCCGACCGCATCTATTTGGAATTCCCTGCTGTCCTCATTCTGAGCCATGTATGATTGAGCAGTCCTCGCTATCTTTCTCAATTTTGCCTGATGTATCTGCTCTTCCGGTCGGTATCCCGACGTCTCACGTGAACCATTGTATCCTGGCGGCAGGCCAGACAATGTCTTCACCTCAATGAATCGGACAACCCCGGCTTTTTCTGCAATTATGTCGATCTCACCCCACGGTTTACGGTAATTCCTCTCAATGATGACAAATCCTTTTCTCTCAATGAATCGCGCTGCCGCACTTTCACCAATCCTCCCAATCTCCTTCCGCTTTGAATTCTCCATCTGTGAATTATACAGACTTACTTGGCGCATTTCACGTGAACCATGTTTCTAAGAAACATGGTTCTTGTACTTCATTGGTGGGAATGATGATCTCAATCATTTGATGAGCCGTAATATCCGCATATGGACACGTATTACATGCGTCCTTTTAAACATGTCCTTTATCCACAGTATCCACAGACTTTTCCACACATCGTTTGCGGTCATTTGTATCGAGCACGGCGAATTTGGGATGAAGAGCAGGGCTCTTTGTCTCTTGAATTATCGACTTTGAGAGTTTGTTTCTGCCAACATTCTGCGGACCTATCGGCTCAGAATCGTCATGCTTTACAACACGAAACGCGCCTTGACGTATAGGCAGGCCACATACTACGGTGGCCATGTATGGAACATGAAAGGGTTTCTTATTACAAGTCGCTCCTTTCCGCGTGCGCGGGCTTGGCTCTTTTTGCGTTCTTCATGCTCCCGACGAGTGCGTTCGCTCTACAAGTGCAAAGCCAGACAGCACAGCTCTTACCTCCAGGAGGGAGTAGCTGCGCACCGATCACTATTACCAGCGTGACACCGTACGTGTACAGCGACGGTCTCAACTCTTTTGAATTCACGGTCTCTGATCCTTCCTACGTTGCGGTGTTGGCTTCGGTAGGGAAGGTGACCGAACCGCTCAACTTCATTACTCGCTATGCGGACCCCTCTGGCGGCGTGCGCGTCCATGTGGATATTAATTCGACGCCAGTTGGTCAGACAGTACCGACCGTGGTCACGTTGCTTTCGGCACGCCCCGGCGCGCCGGTCTGCGCTGCGGTCGTCGCCATCGACTTCAGCGCCGGTGCCTCGAACGTCGTGCCGGCTGTCAGCCAGAGCGCCGCTCCGGCCTACCCGACGGCAACAACTGACCGCCAGCGCCCAGCGGCCGCGTCGCCGACAGGCCACATCGGGGCGACCCCGACGACCGGAGCCTCGCAGGCGAGCGCGGCAATAGGTGTCGCTGCCGGCATTGCCACGCCGCTCACCATCAAGCCGCTGTGCTCGTCTGATGCGGTCGCGTATCGGACGTGGCTCATGCTGCTTGTGCTGTACGCGGTCTTGGTCGGCGGTCTCCTCTGGCTCGAGTTTCCACTCAGCTGGACGTGGGCGAGGACGCCTGAGCGCCTCGCGACCATTATTCTTGCGGCACTCGTCCTCCTGCTCGGTTTCTGGTACTTCTCGATCTCATGCCGCGCAGCACTGTGGATGCCGCTCCTTGCGTTCCTTATCTCGATCCTTGGATTGCTTGCGGCCTTCTGGAACCACCCGAAGGTGACGCAGCTCCTCTTACTCGAGGAAAAGACGGCGATCATCACGCCCCCGTCGGTGAGAAAGTAGTTCAGCGATTGCCGCTGCGCGCAGCTCCGGGTATAATCCCTCGGTACGTGCAGCACGCGGGCATGGTTTAATGGTAGAACGCTACCTTGCCAAGGTAGAGATCGGAGTTCGATTCTCCGTACCCGCACAAACGTCAGCAGCCAGAATATCCAACCGTGAAGCCCCGAAATCAGTCGAGATCGGTTCGATACCGCGATGCGTTGCTGGTCGAGAACCTGCAGGGATGGTTCGTGAAAAGGAGGTTGTGCGACCGCCTCCCTGGACGTGTACAATCCGAGCATGTCTCCGCTCGCAAGCCGCGCCCACATCGTCTTCACCACCCTCTTTCTATACCACTTCGCCCGCCGCCCCGCCCGAGGCATCCGCAAGACGCCGTTCGGGAAGTATGATCGGCTGCTGTTTCGCAATGCTGGCGAGTCGCCGCTCGCCCTGTTGCTGAAAGAACAGCTCATTGCAGAGCCGAGTGCTGTGGAGGTCCTGGTGAAGAAAGGGGCGGATCAGCATATCGACGACACTGATCTGGAGTCGGTCATCATAGCGGTCCGCGAAGAGCCGAATACGCTGTTCATTCTCGTGTACGAAGGCGAAGTCCCCTCAGACGACTACCTCCGCCTCTTCCGCGCCTTCGCGCGGCACCAGATCGTCATCCTGCCGCTGGGAGAAAAGGATCTCGCCAGCTTGGAGAGATGGGTCGGGAATGGCAATTGCAACGCTTGCCTCGTGTACCTCACCCTGCTCGCCGACAAGGTGACGTCCGAAGACGAGCGCCTGCCCGAGCGGTATGCATACCGGATGCAGCGGCAGCAGGAAGCAAATCGCGCCCGTCTCGAGCGCATGGGGAAGCTGGAGGGACCGCAGCTGCGGACGCTCGTGAAGCTGCTCTCCTTCCTCCTCTCGTTCGAGAGGGCGGGAAGCGAGGTGTCGGAAGCCTGTCGCGCCTCCAGGATCTCCCGCAAGACCTTCTACCTCTGGCGCGACAAAAACCCAATCTTCCGAACGCTGCTCGATGCATGAGTCAGCCTGAGACTGCGGGAAACTACACATCTAGGACGCCCTGCCGTGTCTCATTCCGTGTAATTGTCTAGCTGCCAAAACTCCAAAATTTTGGCATTGTTTGGCTTTTCGGTTCGCAACCGCGTTGCATCGACGGAAACGGCCTCGGATTCCCGAAATGTCCTTACGGGGCTTGCTGGAATCCTCAAAAGCACTCTAAAACCGAACAATCCAAACCTCGTCGATTTCCCAACATCCACCACCGACCGCGAGGCATTGGCGATGTACGATTGAGGGCCCCCAGAAAATCCTTGTGTTGCCTCACTGGTGGGGGTGCGGTACCGTGAGGGGGCACACGAGTCAGCAGCCACAATATCAAGCCGTGAGGCCTCGAAATCAGTCGAGGTCGGCCGATACCGCGATGCGTTGCTGAGTGGAAACCTGCAGAGGTGGTTCGTGAAAAGGGAGTTGTGCGACGTCGCCGGTGGATCGCGGGTGGACTGCCCGATTAATTTCGCGAGGGTAACGCGGTGGATGTCGCGCGGACGCGGCTCAATTCTCTTTGAACACGGGTACGATATTGACCGTCTGACTCTGCGAAAGGGCCGGATTGATCGGATCGGTGCATGAGAGTGTGAACACCGTCTGTCTTTCGATGGGGTTCGATACTTGGCTCGTTCCCACGAGTCCGGTCCACTGAAGCGCGTCGGCGCTGTTTGTAACGATGCAGGTCCTCATGCTCGCCACGTTCCACGACACCTTGACCTGCGTGCCTTTGGTGACCAAAGTCGGCGCGACGCTGAAACGAAGTATCTGCCCGGGGAGCTTCGTATTGCAGAGATTGGTCGTGGCGGAGCAGCCGTACTGGCAGCTCTGCTCGATTGCACCGGTACAGCTGTCGTGGATGTTGCCGTCCGACTCGCAGAGGCCGGTTGACACGCACCCGGTCTGGATGCACTTGCCGCTCTGAGTGCAACCGGCGACACAGGTCATATCGAGCGCGCCCGTGCAGGCGTTGTAGAGGCTGCCATCGGTTTTGCAGAGGTCGGGGAGCTGGCAGCTCGCATTGCACTGGTTGGTGGCGGTGGAGCAGCCGTTGCCGCCACAGCTCGTTTCGGTGCCGCAGGAGTTGGCGAGATTGCCGTCGGCTTGGCAGATGAGGATGGAATTGCCCGAGGAGTCGACCTGCGGGGTGCAGGAGTTTGAACCGTTTCCGCCGACGGTGGCGGAACACATCGCGGTTTGAGGAGCAGTCAGATCGCCGCCCCAACTGATGACGACCGATCCGTCGATATTCGACGGGGACCCTCCGCCCGTCGTCGTGGTGCAGCTCGATACGCCAGTGCCGTTACAGTAGCCCGAACCGCCGCCGCCGCCGCCGCCCGCAACGACCGAATCCGCCGAGCACCATGCGCCGCCGCCGCCGCCCGCGCCGCCGTACAGGCCTCCGCCGCCGCCCGCGCCGCCCGCAAATCCGAGGAATCCGCCGTACCCGGCGCCGCCGTGCAACATAGTGCCGTTGGCACCGGCAAGCATTTCAGCATAGGCAATACCGCCGCTCGTCTGCGAGGCTCCTCCGCCCGGACTGCAGGACGAGAGCGCGTCGCCACCGGAAAGCCCCCCTCCAAAACCGCCGGTTCCGCTACCCGCTCCGCCCCCTCCGCCGCCAGCCGTCATTACATCGGCACCACCAACGACGATCGCGCTGCGACCGCCGCCGCCATATCCGGTCGATAATAACTTGCTTGCTCCGTTTGCCCCTCCTCCGTATCCGCCGCCCACACCGCTGCCCGCTTTTCCTGCGATCACTGTCAACACCTGCCCGGGAGTAACCGCCAAAATCCCTTGCGTGTAGCCGCCATTGCCGCCGCCGCCCGAAACATACCTGATTCCGGTGATAGAATCCGCTACCACTTGCCCCTGGGCCCCGGCGCCTCCGGCACCCGTTAGCTCCACCCTCACGGAAGTAATCCCTTGTGGCACGGTAAACGTCTGATCCGCGCCGGTCGCACTGAAGGTCTGGCTTTGCGTGCCGCCGCTCGAGGAAGTGCATGTCGAGCGATCCGCCGCCAACGCGTACCCGCTCGGACACGCGTAGACGGTGCCGGTGTAAACGACCGTGGTTTGCGATAACGGCACGGTCGTTGAGCCCGCGGTCGGAAAATCGCCAAGATACGGAATCGCCGGATCGGTCGAATCAATCGTGAAATCGATCGGATTGCCGGTCGACGACCACGTAAGCGTCGCGCTTTGGCTGGATGCGCCCGACATCGGAGCCGCGCTCAAGGTGCAGGCGAGATTCGCGAACGCGATGAGTGGAGTCGCCAAGCAAACGAACGGAAGCGCAAGTAACGAACGCCGGATCATAGACCGCGATGTTTATTTGATCGTTATCGTACCACGCGAGCCGCTCGAGCCGTTGGAGAACGAGACGGTTCCAATCTGCGCGAAATCGGTTTGCCAGTACTCGCCTGGCTGGAGCGTCGGCGCTCCTTGAAGAGAAAGCGCGAGCGGCGTTGTGGAATTGTTGATAAAACGAACAGTGTCACCTGCCTTGATGGTCGCCGTTTGCGGCAAAAAACCTTGTCCAGCGTACGAGACAATCAGCGCCAGCGATGTTCCTTTGAGCGCAGCCGTCCCGTGTTCCGCCACGAATGGTCCGGGGGACAAGCCATTGGCAACCTGTCGCGCATCCGTTGCGGGCGCAGGCTCGCGGCCGATGAAGCGCGTCCCGGCGGCAACGACCGCGTAGAATATCGCCGCAATAGCGACAACGAGGAGAAGAAGCGCGACGTATGTGCGTATCGAGTGCCTTGGAATCACGGCGTTCATTGTACCAACCCGCGCACGCCGCCGCGCGGTTATTCACACGTATCCAACGACTACAATACCGTTCAAAATGCCTAGAAAGTAAGCCGGAAAATATCCGCAGGTGAATTAGCCATGTTTTCTCTGTACCTGATGTTCGAGGCACCATGGACGCATGAGCGGGCCGCTGACTGCTGTGCTCCCGCCAGGATTCGAACCTGGAACGACAGTTCCGAAGACTGTTGTGATATCCATTTCACCACGGGAGCAGGCAACAATCATACGCTACAATGACCCCAATGAAAACGCCGCTTCCAGTACCGGGCGAGATACTCGCGATTTGCCGCACTCTCTATGAGGCCAGTTTCCAAGCGTATCTCGTGGGCGGCTGCGTGCGCGATCTTATGCTCGGCCGCGCGCCCAAAGACTGGGACATCACGACAAACGCGTCCCCGGAGCAGATACAGGGCCTCTTCGAGAACACGTTCTACGAGAATGAGTACGGTACGGTCGGCGTCGTGACCGGATCCGACGATCCGCGCATAAAGGTGGTGGAGGTAACGCCATATCGCATCGAAGGGAAGTACTCGAATGCGCGCCACCCCGATTCCGTGACATTCGGCGAGAGTCTCTCGGAGGATCTCAAGCGCCGCGACTTCACCATCAACGCGATCGCGTACGACCCGCTCACCGGCATGCTCATCGACGAGCATGGCGGCAAGGAAGACATCGCCGCGCGCCGCATCCGCGCCGTCGGCTATGCACAAGAACGTTTCCAGGAGGATGCGCTACGCATGCTACGCGCCATCCGACTCTCTGCGGAACTCGATTTCGTGCTCGACGGCGATACGATGGCCGGTATCGTCGCGCAGGCGAGCCAGCTGGAGAAAATATCGCGCGAGCGCGTGCGCGATGAACTCGTCCGCATCCTCATGAGCGACCGTCCGATGCAAGCGCTCTATATCGCGCACAAATTGGGCGTTCTCGCATACATCATCCCCGAACTCCAGGAGGGGATAGGCTGCGCACAGAACCAAGCACACTCGTTCGACGTTTTCGAACATCTCATGCGCAGCCTCCAGCATGCGGCCGACAAAGGCTGGTCGCTCGACGTGCGCCTCGCGGCACTCTTACACGACGTCGGCAAGCCGCGTACGAGGCTCTGGTCGGACGAGAAAGAGGACTGGACCTTCCACGGCCACGACGTCATCTCGGCAAAGATGGCGAAAAAAATACTGAGCGACCTTAAATTCCCGAAGGAGACGATCGAGCGCGTCTCGACGCTCGTCCGCACGCACATGTTCTTCTCCGATCCGGACGTGGTGACACTCTCGGCAGTGCGCCGCGTCATCGCACGAGTGGGGAAGGACCGCATCAACGACCTCCTCAACCTACGAGTATGCGATCGCATCGGCACCGGCCGGCCAAAAGAGCATCCTTTCCGCCTACGCAAATACATGTCGATGGTGGACGAGGCGATGCGTGACCCGATCTCGGTCGGTATGCTCAAGATTGACGGGAAGAAGCTGATGGAGCTCGGGGAGCGGCCGGGACCCCGCATCGGCTGGATACTACACGCGCTTTTGGAGGAAGTGTTGGACGACCCTGCCAGAAATACGGCTGAATACCTCGCAAAAAGGACACAAGAGCTCATGAGCGGTTCGGAAGAAGACCTTCGCAAGCTTGGCGAGGCCGGCAAGGAGCGCAAAGGGGAGGAGGACAACGCAGCCGTGCAAAAACTGCGCAAGAAACACCACGTGAACTGATTGCAAACCATCAGATTAATCAAAAGAAAAATCGCCTGACGGGGTGGCCTGAGTCTACGTTTTTCTCTTTCGTAGATTTGGGCCGCCTGCGTCAGGCGACTTTTTGGTGAGGCTCGTTCATCCCGAAAGAACACGAGTTCAGTGACAATGACTTCTTGTTTCAATCGGGTCGCAGAGGCGCCCGTGACAAAAACATGTGGTGAAAGTCCATTGCCGGTATGATCTCGTTGATGGGAATCAACGATGTCTCTCAATGTACAAGGGTTGCCGCGACCCTTACAAAGAGGATACACCGCTATTGGACACTGTAAAGGACGTCCCTGTTGATAACTTGTCCTTTATAGGGAGAATGTACAAAATGTGGCTATAGATCAATATCTAATGAGATCGGACAGTGATCGGAACCCCCGAAATCAGCATGGATGCGAGCTGCCTTCACTCTGCTCCTGAGCGCCCTGCTCACGAAAAAGTAATCTATGCGCCATCCGATATTGCGCGCCCGGGCGTTGGCGAAATGACTCCACCATGTGTAGTGTCCGTTTCCTTTCGTGAACAAGCGAAATGAGTCGACGAAACCAGCGTCAATGATCGCGACTATTCCTTCGCGCTCTTCTTTCGTGTAGCCATGCTCCCCCTCATTTGCCTTCGGGTTCGCGAGGTCGTCAGGCGTGTGCGCCACGTTGAGATCGCCGCAGAAGACGACCGGCTTTGTCTGCTCGAGCAGTTTGCAAAATTCGAGGAATGCCGGATCCCAATGCTTATACCGCAGCGACAAGCGGCTTAAGTCTCCTTTCGAGTTGGGCGTGTAAACGGTGACGAGAAAGAAATGCTCGTATTCTGCCGCAATGACTCGGCCCTCTTCGTTGGGGTCGCCGTAACCGTCTTTCAGGTGGAACTTCTTCAGGATTTCGTCGGGGAAGCCGAATATAAGGCTCAAAGGCTGGACTTTTGAGAATATGGCCGTGCCAGCATACCCCTTGCGTCCTTTCGATGAGTTCCAGTATTCCTCGTATTCAGGAAAGTCGACCTCGGATTGGTGCTCCTGCGCCTTTGTCTCCTGCAGACAGAGGACATCCGGTTTCATCGTGCGCACGAGCTCCGCGAGCGTGCCTTTCTTGTGGATGCTCCGTATGCCATTCACATTCCACGACACGAGTTTCATGACAGAACGATAGCACATGGCTTCGCTGAAAGATCCTCATGCGAGGATGATACTGCTCATGCGGGCGAGCGCATGTCACCATGCGCATCGGGCAGCCCTTTCGTTCCACGCCGGCAAAGCTTACGAACGTTATATTTACTGCCGCCGCTTTCCGTGGAACGCCCTGTGCACCTCGCGCAGGTGTTTGTCGGTAACATGCGTGTACACCTGCGTGGTCGCGATATTGGCATGGCCGAGGAGCGCCTGCACTGAGCGCAGGTCGGCGCCGTTTTCGAGGAGATCGGTCGCGAAACTGTGTCGAATGACGTGCGGGGTCACCTTGCGAGTGATGCCTGCCTTGATCGCGTAACGCTTCACGAGCCGCTCTACCGAGCGCGGCGTAATGCGCGAAAGATCCTTACCTTTCGGCCCGCCGAGACCGTACGATACGAAGAGAGCCTCGCTCATGTCGCCGCGCGCCTTGAGATATGCGCTGATGGAAGCTTTCGCTGAAGGGGAGATGAAGACGACGCGCACCTTATCGCCCTTGCCGCGCACGGAAAATTCGTCGCGCGAGAGATCGAGGTCCGCATTGAGCGAGCAAAGCTCTGAGACGCGCAGGCCGGTCGAGAAAAGGAGCTCGAGCATCGCTTTGTCGCGAAGCGATATCAGATCATCGCCTTTCGGCATGGCCATGAGGCGCTCAAGTTCGTTGGCAGTGATGAGATCGAGGTCGCGTCCGCCCACCTTGGCAAGCTCGATGCGCTCCGGAGAGAGCGACTCGATGCCTTGTTTGCGCAGATATTTGAGGAACGCGCGCAATGCAATGAGGTAGTAGTTCTGTGTCTTTCTCTTCATGCCGCCCGCAGTGCCGGGCTGCCGATTGAGCCACAGGCGGAACTCGCGCACCATTGGCTCGGTGAGTTTTTGCGGCGAGGTGACCTTGGAGCGGGCGAGGAATCGCGTGAGATAACGGTCGTAGTTCTCGACAGTCTTGACGCTGCGGCCTTTTTCTATCTCAAGATACTCGAGGAACTGCGTTTTCAACGCTTTGAGGTCGGCCGCCATGGGTTAATTGTACCGCACGATATTGTGCGACGTATCAGATTCAGAATTCGCGCGCCTCCCCGTCCTTGAGCTCCACGAACGTTGTCTCCGGTACGAACATCGAGAGCATCCGGTACATAAGACCGCGCGATGGCGGCATGATCATGCCGTCGTGTACGCCGAACGCGGTACGCGCCTTCACGATCTTCGCGAAATCAATCGCCATCGACACTTTCATCCACGGCCCGGCAATCGGGAGCGCGAGGATATCGACGGACTTGCGCGGATGGTGGAAATTATCGCCGGGGAAGTAGAACGTGCCCGCCACAAGATAGCCGGTGTTCTCGACGAGGCCGAACTCCTCATAGATGGGTGCGTGGTCCTTTCCAAACCCTTCAATTGAGACGCCCTTCACGGCGATCGACTGCCCGTCGCCCACGATGGTCGTCTTGACGCCTTTCTCGGCAAGGATCTTCGCGACGCTCGCATTGGAAATGACCTCCGCGCCGGGATTGTCCTTGAGCAGCCGCTCGACCGACTCGACATGGAGGTGGTCCGCATGCTCATGGGTAATGAGTATCGCGTCGAGATCGGTCAATCCGGCCTGCTCTTTTACGGTGTACGTGCCTGGGTCAGTAAGCAGCTTGACGCCATCTAATTCCACAACCAGCGCGCAATGTCCGAGCTTGGTTATCTTCATCGGAGCAGTATAGCAAAATCTATTTCAAATATTTTTTCTTCTTGAGCTTGTCCGGCAAATACGACTCTTTGTCGTACAGCTCATAACCTTTGTGATATCCGAGCTCCTTCATGAGCTTCGTGGGTGCGTTGCGGACTTTCATCGGGATGGGGAGGTTGCCGTGCTTCAGCGCGTCGGCGAGCGCCTCAAAATAGGCGTCGTAGCTCTCGCGGCTCTTCTTGCAGGTAGCGAGGTAAGCCGCGCCGTGCGCGAGGTTGATCTGCGCTTCGGGGTAGCCGACCGTCTCGCACGCGCGGAAGACCGCGTTGGCAACGACGAGCGCGGTCGGCTGCGCCAGGCCGATATCCTCGCTCGCGAATATAACCATGCGCCGAGCGATAAAGAGCGGATCTTCACCCGCGCCTACCATGCGCGCCAAATAATAGAGCGCCGCATCAGGCTGGCTTGCCCGCAAGCTTTTGATGAACGCAGATATCGTGTTGTGGTGCTCTTCGCCTTTCTTGTCATAGCGAAGGTACCTCGATTGCACCGCCTCTTTGAGCGTGCCAAGCGTGGCCTTGCCGTAGAGTTTGTTTGCGGTCTCGAGCACGGTGATGGCTTGACGCGCATCGCCGACTGCCATGCGCACGAGCCAGCTACGCGCGTCTTTCGGCACCTTGATCTTCGTGCGGGCGATGATCTTCGCCATGTCGTCGTCGGTGTGTCCATTGAGCACGAAAACGCGGCAGCGTGACAGGAGGGGAGCGATGATTTCGAACGAAGGGTTTTCGGTGGTCGCGCCGATGAGCGTGAGGCCGCCGCGCTCGACGAAGGGGAGCAGAAAATCCTGCTGCGCCTTGTTGAAGCGGTGGATCTCGTCTACGAAGAGAACCTTCGGCTTCTCGAATCCGAGCGTGGGGGACCCAGAGGACCGTCCTCTGGGTTCTGCAGGACTTCCGATGATTTTCTTGATATCCTCTTTGCTCGCGTCAACTGCCGAGAGTTCGTGGGACTCCGCGCCGAGCGCAGAGGCGTAGATACGCGCGAGCGTCGTCTTGCCGCTCCCCGGCGGACCCCATAAGATGAGTGAGAGCAACTCCTTCTTCTCTACCGCCACTCGCAATGGCTTGCCCGCCCCGATGAGATGTTCTTGCCCTACGAACTCATCGAGCGAACGCGGACGGATGGCCGATGCAAGTGGTTCCATACCATGGATTGTATTCCTCAACGTGCCTTGTGCCCAATCGGCTCGCCTGCCCGGATACACTTACGCGTTATGCACAGGGTGCGGCTTTGCGCCCGAGGCGGGCGAGAGTATGATGGGACGTATGAATACGAAAATAATCGTAGGTCTTATCATTGCTGTTATTATAGTGCTTGCGGGTGGTTATTTTGTCGCGAAATCCATGGGTGGCAGCACGCCAGCTCCGCAATCGCAGCAACAGCAGGCGCAAGCGCCCAGTACCGCTTCGACCACGCCGCAAGTGCAGGGACAAGACGTGAAAGTAGGTACCGGCGCCCAGGCGCAGCCGGGCGACACGATATCCGTCCTCTACGTCGGCAAGCTGCCTGATGGTACGGTGTTCGACTCCTCTGCGGCACACAACAACCAGCCGCTCACGTTCGTCCTTGGCTCGCAGGGCCTCATTCCTGGCTTTCAGATCGGCGTCAACGGCATGAAAGTCGGCGGCGAACGTCTCCTTGCGATCCCGCCTGAGCTCGGCTACGGCTCTCAGGACGTGAAGGACTCGACCGGCAAGGTCATCATCCCAGCCAATTCGACCCTCGTTTTCGACGTGCAGCTCGTAAAAGTGACCGCCGGAACTTCGACCCCGTCGACCGCGACTCCCTCGACCGGTACGACCGCGAAATAACGATTAGACGCGACTCGCTCTCTTGACCCGGCCGTTCCTAGCGGCCGGGTTCTTGCGCTTTCCTAAGTAATGTGATATCATCGCGCTCATGCTTACCAAGCGAAAGAAAGCGAACGCCATCGCCATGGCCAGCCGCCACGATGCCGACACCGGATCGCCTGAGGCGCAGGTCGCGATACTCACGCGCCGCATTGAAGAGCTTTCGGCCCATTTGGACAAGAACCGCAAGGATAAACATAGCCGCCGCGGTCTCCTGGGCCTCGTCGCCGATCGCCGCAAGCATCTCAAGTACCTCGAGTCGACCAATAAGCGCCAGTACGCAACGCTCATCAAGAAGCTCGGCCTCAAGAAGTAGGAGCGGCATCGTTTTGTAAGCTATAATCCCGATTAGCGGGATTTAATAAATTCACGAACGGCTAATCCGTCGTGGCTAAGTTCCATTTTTATGTCTATTATCAAACACTCTGAACAGCGGGTCGGCGTCTTCATCGACACACAGAACCTCTATCACAGCGCGAAGAACATCTATCACGCTCGGGTCAATTTCGGCAACGTGCTCAAGGACGCCGTCGCCGGACGCCGCCTCGTGCGTGCGCTCGCGTACGCCGTCACCACCGAAAGCGGCGAGGAGAAAGGCTTTTTCGACGCGCTCGCCAAAGTCGGCGTTGAAATGCGCCTTAAGGAGCTCCAGATCTTCTCGGGCGGCGCCAAAAAAGCCGACTGGGACGTTGGGCTCGCGGTCGACGCCATTACCGCCTCGCCTCGGCTCGACACGGTCATCCTCCTCACGGGGGACGGCGATTTCGTGCCGCTCGTGCGCTACCTCCAGAACCATGGCGGCTGCCAGGTGGAGGTGGTCTCGTTCGGCCGCTCCTCCTCGCTCAAGCTCAAAGAGGCGGCCGATGACTTCCTCGACCTCGATCAAGACCCGCGCCGCTACCTCATGAACTATCGCGGGGGCGGCCGCGCTTCGCGCGGCCGCAGCCCGTCCTCATCCCCCCGCGACGTCGCGGTCTCCGCGCCGAAAGATTCGATCGTGGAGGATGATGAGTAGTTCGCTACGCTACGAGCGCCGCGCGGCTTTGCCGCGCGGCGCTTTTCTGTTACAGTTCGTGCATACAAGATAACCGTGGCGATCGGATAGGCAGCTTGCCCCGAGGAAATCGAGGGGTGGGGCTGAAATCCGGGCGTCACCCAACAGTAGAATGCAGAAAAAAGAATACTCGCTTGAGCTCGCGGGCAAAACGATGACTGCGGAGTTCAATGACTGGGCCGACCAGACCAACGGCTCGGTCCTCTTGCGCTACGGCAACAGCGCGGTCTTCGCGACCGTCGTCATGGGCAGCAAGGATTCCGATAAAGATTATTTCCCGCTCTCGGTCGAGTACGAGGAGAAATTCTATGCGGTGGGCGCCATCTTGGGCTCGCGCTTCATGCGTCGTGAAGGGCGTCCGTCCGATGAGGCCGTGCTTTCCGGCCGCATCGTCGATCGCACCATCCGTCCACTCTTCCCAAAGGGCTTGAAGCGCGACGTACAGGTCATCATCACCGTGCTCTCGATCGAGGACTACGACACCGACATCCTCGCGGTCAACGCCGCGTCGCTCGCGATCGCAACTTCCAACATCCCGTGGAACGGCCCCGTCTCGGCGATACGCATCGGGCTCGAGGACGGCAGCGACGAGCTCATCGTCAACCCGACCTACGGCCAGCGCCAGGACGAGCTGCCGCCGAAGGCGCGCATGGACCTCACGGTCTCCGGCAAGGACGGCATGGTCAATATGATCGAGGTCAACGCGCGCGAGGTGGGCGAGGACACACTCAACAAAGCGCTCGCGAAGGCGAGCGAGGAGATCGAGAAGATCCAGGCATGGCAGAAGATGATCGTGAAAGAGCGCGGCGTCGAAAAAGCGGCTTTCATTGCCCCGACCGACACGTCGGAGCTGCCGCCCGCCTTCGACGAACTCATCGTGCCGAGACTGCGAGCGACCGGCGGCCGCATCGACAAAAAAGAGATGGGCGCTCTCAAGAACGAATGGCTCGCAGAAACGACGCTCAAGTTCCCCGAACTGAAGCCGCAGATCACCGACGGCTACTTCGAGTTCCGCATGGATGCGTATGTGCACGACCTCGCCATTCATGAGGGCAAGCGCGTGGATGGCCGCGCGCTCGACGAGATACGTCCGCTCTACGCACAGGCCGGCGGCATATCGCCAATCATCCACGGCACTGGTCTCTTCTACCGAGGAGAGACGCACGTATTGGCAGCGCTCACCTTGGGCGGCCCGGGCGACGCGCAGCTCCTCGACACCATTGAATTCCAGGACAAAAAGAAGACTTTCATGCTCCACTATAACTTCCCGCCTTTCTCGGTAGGGGAAACGGGACGCGTCGGCGGCATGAACCGCCGCATGATCGGCCATGGCGCGCTCGCGGAAAAATCCCTACGCGCCGTGCTGCCAGCGAAAGAGGCGTTCCCTTACACCATCCGCATCGTCGCCGATTGCCTCGCCTCGAACGGCTCGACCTCGATGGCGAGCGTGTGCGCGGGGACGCTCGCGCTCATGGACGCTGGCGTCCCCATCACGAAACCGGTCGCAGGCATCGCGATGGGCATGATGTCCGACTCGAAAGCTGGCGTCTACAAGGTCCTCACCGACATCCAGGGGCCCGAAGACCACCACGGCGACATGGACTTCAAGGTCGCCGGGACCAAAGACGGCGTGACCGGCGTGCAGATGGACGTGAAAGTGGATGGCGTCCCGCTCAAAGTGCTCGCCGAAGCGTTCGCCCAAGCGAAGAAAGCGCGCCTCCAGATACTTGAGGTCATTATGGACGCGCTCCCGGCACCCCGCGCCGACATCTCACCGCGCGCGCCGAAAATCCTCAGCACGAAGGTGAAAGTCGACCAGATCGGCCTCGTTATCGGCCCCGGCGGTAAGACGATCAACGGTATCCGCGAAAAGACCGGTGCCGAGGACATCACCATCGAAGAGGATGGCACGATATTCATCACCGGCAAGATGGGCGCTGCCGAAGCGGCGCTCAAGGAAATCACCGACCTCACGCGCGAGTACGAGGTGGGCGATCGTTTCGAAGGTCCCGTCGTCCGCATGATGGACTTCGGCGCCTTCGTGAAGATCGGCCCCAACCAGGACGGCCTCGTCCACGTCTCCGAGGTCGCGCCGTTCCGTATCGGCAACATTTCCGATGCGCTGCACGTCGGCGACGTCGTGCCGGTCGTTCTGAAGGAGATCGATGAAAAAGGACGCTATAATCTCTCTATCAAAGCCGCCGATCCGCATTGGGCAGAACAGCATGGCCTGACGCCGGATCAGGGTGGTGGAGAATCACATGGCAGACGAGAAAGAGGTCCGCGCAGACACATCTAGCAAGCCGCCTGTTCCCGTGGGCATTTCCGACACGCCGGCAACGATTCCGGCCAATGATGCTTCAGCGCTGCCGGAGCGCGAGAACTTCGCGCCCCTGCGCTCGTTCGCGGTTCCGCCTCCGCCTTCCGAGCACGGACTGAGCGGCGACATCGCCCAGATCCTCGAGGAGGTGAAGCTGCCCGAACGCCGCACGCCGTCCGCAGGGAAGCCGATCGAGAACAAAGCAACCATATTCGATACGCTTTCGGGAGCGCCGCGCGCGACGACCGAGCCGACCGATGCGGCCAATGCGAGTCCCGCGATACCGGTGATGTCGCGCGATGCGCAGTCTTCCGCCGGGGCCGCCGTGCAGACGGAGGACGACTCGCTCTCGCCCGTCGCGTCGGTGCACACGCTTAAGGACGACCTGCAGGCGGTGGTACGAGAGCAAAAGATGTCGCTCGTGCGTGCCGTATCACTTGAGGAGGAGCGCCGCGCGAGGGAAAAACAGCAGACCGAAAATGCCGACATGCCGGTTCACGCCGAAGGTCACTACGCGCGTACGATCCTGCTTTCGGCTGCGTTGCTCGCGTTCGTCGGCGCGGGCGCGCTCTTTTTCGTATACGATTCGATACTGGGCCGCGCGGCAGCGCCGCCCGTTGTACAGAATGGCTCGCTGCTTTTCGCGGAGAACTCCGTTTCATTCTCTATCGATGGCCAGACGCCGACATCGCTGAAACAGTCGCTCGCGACGGCCCTGGAGACTTCCCAGGGCGCGCTCGGATCCATCACGCAACTCATTCCAACGACGAGCACGACGACTCCGGGCGGCACGACACGAACGCGCCCCGCGACGTTCGCCGAATTCATGCAGGCGATCGGCGCGCACCCGCCAGACGAACTCGTGCGCGCACTTTCCAATACGTTCTTCTTCGGCGTGCACTCGGTCGACACGAACGTTCCGGTGCTCGTCATTCCCGTCACTTCGTACGATCACGCCTTCGCGGGCATGCTCGCGTGGGAACCGACCATGAACGCGGACCTGGCGCCCATCTACGCGGCAGTGCCTGCGACCAGGCTCAATCAGAACGGCCTGCCGACCAGCCGCACATTCCAGGACCTCACCATCCGCAACTACGATGTGCGCGCCCTCGAGGACGACCACGGCACCGTCAAGCTCTACTACTCGTTCCCGTCGCAACAGATCCTCATCATCGCGCAGAGCCCATACAGCTTCTCGGAAGTCTTGAGTCGCCTTCAGGCCGCGCGGGAACTTTAACGCGGTACCGGTTGTCGACAATAAAGTGCGCGGGGTATACTGACGGCATGGGAAAGAAAGCGGCGGCGGAAGGGGTGCTCACTGAAGCTGAACTCGACGAGCTGCGCGGCGCGCTCGAGGCGGAAAAAGACGCTCTCGACGAGGAGCTCGCGACGCACGGCAAGCAGGCTAACGGTAACTGGCAAGGCTCGTCTGAGAGCGAAGGGGAGGAGGCGGATTTTACGGACGCGGCGGGCAATATCGAAGAGCTCGGCGTGAACGTGCCATTCGTCGCGGAGCTCAACGAGCGCCGCAAGGAGATCGAAGCGGCGCTTGAGCGCATGAAGCACGGGATGTACGGCATCTGTGAACTCTGCAGCGAACCGATACCGTTCGATCGTCTCGAAGCCAATCCCGCCGCCAAAGCATGCGTTGAGCACTCGTAGGCGATTTGCACAGCCGCGACGCGATGCGGCCGTCCTTGGGCCGGCCGTTCTGCTACAATGATCGCACTATGGGGTCACGCCAGGCCATCGAGTCGGGCTTCGCGCGCGTCTTTGGCGCGCAGCCGATGCTGCCGAAAGCAACGATCGTGTCGGTCGAGTGCGACATCGTGAAAGGGCTGCACGCCTTTACCATCGTCGGCCTTCCGGACAAATCGGTCGAGGAAGCGAAGGATCGTCTCGCGGCGGCGATAAAGAACACCGAACCGCCGGGCGAGAGCACGGCCTATGAATACGAATCTCCCAAACGCTCCAACAAAAAGATCGTGCTGTCGCTCGCGCCCGCCGCGCTCAAGAAAGAGGGCGCGGTGTTCGACCTGCCGCTTTCGCTCTCATTCTTGCTCGCATCGGAGCAGGTCGCGTTCGATCCGGCAGGAAAGCTTTTTGCAGGCGAGCTCGCGCTCGACGGCGCGGTGCGCCCAATTCTCGGGACGCTCGCCATCGTGCGCGCAGCGCGCGAGGAGGGATTCAGCGACATGTACGTGCCGGCCGAAAATGCCGACGAGGCGTCGCTCATATCGGGGATTGCGGTGCATTCGGTCGTTTCCCTGCAAGATGTCATCCGCCAGCTTGAGACCAATGACGCGCCTGTGCATGCGCGCTCACTGCCGCGACAGGCATACGCCGAGGACGACAGCGCGCTCGACGATATTCGCGGCCAGGAGAGCGCCAAGCGCGGCCTCGTCATCGCCGCAGCAGGCGGCCACAACATCGCCCTCTACGGCCCGCCCGGCACCGGAAAAACGCTCCTGGCACGCGCCGCCACATCCATTCTCCCCGATCTTTCTGAAGATGAGATGATAGAGGTTACGACCATCCACTCGCTCTCGGGCGTGTTACACACCGGCGCGGTCGTGCGACCGCCCTTCCGCTCGCCGCACCACACCTCGAGCTACGCTGCGCTCATCGGCGGCGGCTCTGCGGGTATCCGCCCAGGCGAGGCGACGCTCGCGCACCGCGGCGTCCTCTTCGCGGATGAATTTCCCGAGTTCCATCGCGACGTCATCAATGCGCTGCGCGAGCCGCTCGAAGAGCACGTCGTCTCGATCGCGCGCGCGCGAGGTTCGATCGTGTATCCTGCGAATTTTATGTTCATCGCCGCACTCAATCCCTGCCCATGCGGCTTTTGGGGGACGAAGCGCTGCCAATGCATGCCGCACGCCGTTGAGAAGTATCGCCGCAAGCTCTCGGGGCCGATTGCCGATCGCATCGATCTCTGGGTACACGTGGGCGAGATGCCGCCGGAGAGCTTGGCGCAGAGGGCGAAAGGCAAGGGCGGCGCGACGCTTTGGGCGCGCGAGCAGGTGAAAACGGCGCGCGAGCGGCAGCGAGCGCGCTTTGCGGCACATACGATAACGCTCAATTCGCACATGCGCGCCAAGCACATCGAATCCGCCCTGCCAAACCTCTCCGATGAAGCCGAGGCAACGCTCCAACAAGCCGCCCGCTCGATGAATCTCTCGCCTCGCGGCTACCACCGCACGATCAAGCTCGCCCGCACCATCGCCGACCTCGCAGAGAGCGACGCCATAGAGCCCGCGCACATGCTCGAAGCGCTGCAGTACCGCGCACGGGAAGTCTGGCCGACGTGATCGGCTCAGATCATCTCCTTCGATTCCGAGAAAAACATATTCTCTCGTTTGATGCCGAACGAGGCGAGGCGATCGCGGACGAACGAGACGAAGGCTTGCTCGGCGGGAAAGTCGACGACCTTGCCATCATCGATGACCGCCCATTGGCCCGCTCGCCGCAACACGTCGAGCTTGTTGAGGACGAGGTGCGTGACACCGTTCATGCGCACGGCTTGCTCAAGCGTCCGCAGATGCATCCAATTGATCTTGCGGCGGCGACCCGTGGTCGCGCCAAACTCCTCGCCAAGATCGCCGATCCGGTCGAATATCGCGCCCTCCGGCTGGAACGGCTTGGCGCCCACGTACGTTTCGTACACTTTCGCAACGCCCCACACGTCGCGCAGCGACTGCGGCGGCAAACCATTGAGGAGCGCGCCTGCCGAGGTGACATGCGATGATGTGACGAACGGGTAGTCGCCCCAATCAATGTCGAGGCCAAAGCCTTGCGCGCCTTCCGCAAGGATGGAAATATCGCCGCTCGAGGTGAACCATTCGTCATAAAGGTCGATGAGGTATGGCGCGAGATCGGGCACGTCCTGCGCGCGCACTCCCGTCCGACCGTACTTGTCGCGGTACGCCGGGCCGTTACCACAGCCGGTCGTGCCGATCGCGCCGCCCTTTTGCCTGTCTTCTTCTTTGTGCGCCTGCGTGATGACGTGCGCGTTCTTCGCGACGAACACCTTTCCCTTCGGGTCAATGCCGCCTGCTTCCAGCATCGCGAGCTCGGCAAAGAATTGTTCGGGATCGAGCACGCAACCTGAACCGATAATGCTCGCGATGCCGAAAAAGACTCCCGCCGGTATCTGGTGGGTAACGAATTTCCTCCCCTCGTGGAAGATGGTGTGGCCCGCGTTGGCGCCACCGTTGTAACGCAACACGTGCGTGTACGCGTTGGTGCGGGCGAGATGGTGGGCGACCTTGCCTTTGCCGCAATCTCCGTACTGGAGATCGACGATGACGTCCAGCGTTATCTTTGGCACGCGCCCCAGTCTACCACGATGAACGAAGGCGGCCCTGCTAGAACAAACGCGGGTAGCGCCGGACAAGGCGGGCGAGCACGAGGGTCCGCGACATAAGCTCGCCGAGCATGCGCGGAGGGTGATTAGAATGGGTTACGGATGCCGTTACGAATTTCAAAGTGGACATGCGGGCCGGTCGCTTCGCCCGTTTCGCCGACATACCCGATGACCTGCCCCTGCACGACGCGCGCGCCGTCGTAGGTCGCGACCTTCGACATGTGCGCGTAGAGCGTTTGCGACCCGTTGTCATGGCTGATGACGACGTAGTTGCCGTACCCGCCGTTCCAGCCGCCTTCCTTGGCGACGACGACATCGCCGGATGCCGATGCGACGATGGGCGTGCCGATCGGGGCGGCGAGGTCGACCGCGTTGTAGCCGTGGATGCCCTGCGTGCGCACGTAGTGCGCCAAGGGCGGAATGTAATACGAGGTCTGCGCGAGCGTGCCAGGAGCGCCGACATTGTGCGCGGGTTCGCGCGGGTTATTAGCGAAGATCGTCGACGGGCCGGTCAGCCCCCTTGATCTGCCTCCGGACACGAGATGCGACCTGGATGTCGTCCGTGACGGGCTCTCGGTCGGTATCGGCGCGGACGCTTCCGCGTTCGGAACAATAATGACCGTACCTGGGACAAGGGTCGTGTCCACGAGGTCGTTGTACGCGGTTATCTCGGCCGCATCGCCGCCGAGCTTCTTGGCAATGCTTTCGACCGTGTCGCCTTTCTGTACCGTGTAATCGATCCCTGTGACGGGAAGGATGATGAGTTTCTGCCCGATCTGGAGCGTGCCCTGAGGCGTGAGGTCATTCGCCGAGAGGATCGTTCCTTTCGAGACGCCGAAGAGCTGCGCGATCGACAAGACCGTGTCGCCCGAGCGCACGATATACGTGCTCACCGTGGCGACCTTCGGCTTCTCGATATCGGCTATGGTACCCGATGGCCCCTCCTCGGGGACGAGAGCGGAATTATCCGCGATCGTGATGCCCCCGCCTCCGGTCGCCGGTGCCGGGTTCAAGTTCATGGCCGGCTCAAGAATATTCATCGTCTGCAAATTACCGGTCGCCGACGCATCAATCGTGAAGCTGCCCGCATCGATCGCCCTTTGTATCGAACTGAAGAACGTATCGAGGACGGAGGCGCGAGCAGTGGAGGGGAGCAGGACGCCAAGCACGAGGAAAAGCGATATCAGCGTAACTGCTCGCGCAGCAGCATATACGCGGCCCGCATGCGCGGACCGAGCTGATCTATATTTCCTGTGGCGCGAACGCTCGCCCGCGTGAGGTTGATGAGGTGAATCTAAAATAAGCCTAAAGTAAGCCACGGTACGGCCGAGTGCCTGAAATATGGCTCTAATGCTTGCTTTTTTGCAAGAGCCGGAAGGATATAGGTACCGCTTGGCTCACTTTACCTTTATGGGGATAAACGAGTCAACGGCCTTTAGATGGGACGGGTGAATAGCCGGTGTGTCAAGCTTCTTTGCCAATGTGCTATCATACGCCGGTGCAACACTTAGAGGGCTTAAATAAGCCACAAAAAGAGGCTGTCCTTCATACTGAGGGGCCGCTCCTCATCGTCGCTGGTGCGGGTGCAGGCAAGACTAAGACCATAACTCACCGCATTGCGCAACTTGTTGAGTCCGGCGTGTCAGCCCATCACATTCTCGCGCTCACTTTTACCAATAAGGCAGCGGGCGAGATGCGAGAGCGGGTGCGTAAGCTCCTCACGGGCCGCGGCAGCATGCCCCTTCTCACGACCTTCCATTCGCTCGGCGTGCGGATACTGCGTGAATTCCACCAAGAGGCAGGCATTCCGCGCGCGTTCAGTATCTGGGACCGCGATGACAGCATACGGGCGATCAAGGGTATCCTCGCAACGCTCGGCTCCGACCAGGCGCCCAAGGGCATCTTGGCCGCCATCTCTCGGCAAAAAGGGGACGGCGTCTCGGGAGCCGAGTACGCGGCACGGGCTCAAAGCTACCGACAGCAGCTCGTCGCCCGCACCTGGGACCTTTACGAACAGGAGCTCCGCAAGCAGGGCGCGCTCGATTTCGACGACCTCTTGCTGCGCACGCTCCGCCTCTTGGAGGAGAAATCCGCCGTGCGCTCGCTCTTGCAGGATCGGTGGCGGTACTTGACCATCGACGAATATCAGGACACCAATCGCTCGCAGTACGAGATCGCCCGGCTCTTGGCAGGGGAACGGCGCAATCTCTGCGTCGTCGGCGACACCGATCAGAACATTTATAGCTGGCGCGGCGCCGACATCGAGCACCTGCTCGGCTTCGAGGTCGCGTTCCCGGGCACCAAGGTAGTCGTGCTCGAACAGAATTACCGCTCGACGCGCACCATCCTCTCGGCGGCTAATTCGGTCATCGCAAAGAACGTGCGCCGCAAAGAAAAACACCTTTTCACTGAGAACGAGACCGGCGACCCTATCGTCGTGTATGGCGCGCAGAACGAACTCGATGAGGCGTGGTTCGTCGCGCACAGCATCATGCGGCTCATCGAGGAAGGCACCACGCCCGGCGAGATCGCGGTCCTCTACCGCGAGAACTTCCAATCGCGCGTGCTCGAGGAAGCCTGTTTGCACCTCGGCGTGCCGTATCGCGTGCTCGGCGTCCGCTTCTTCGAGCGCAAAGAGGTGAAGGACGTGCTCTCGTACCTGCGCGCTGCTCTCAACCCGAAAAGTAACGCCGATCTCGCCAGAATCATCGCAACGCCGCCACGCGGCATCGGCAAGACGACCCTTGAGAAGATGCTGCGCGGCGAGGAACTGACGGGCGCCGTAGGCGCCAAGGTGACCGCGTTCCGAACGACGCTCGAAGCGATGAAGCGCGCGGCCGAGACCGTGCCCGCCTCCGAAGCGCTCCGCTTCTGCATCGAATCGAGCGGCATCGAACCGTGGCTGCGAAAAGATCCGGAGGAAGGGGAGGAGCGGATTGGCAACGTGCGCGAGCTCGTCAACTTCGCCACGAAGTACGACGACCTCTCCCCGCCCGAGGGCATCGAGCGACTGCTCGAAGAAGCCGCGCTCCAAAGCGACCAGGATGAGCTGCCCGTGCGGATCGCTGGATCGCGCGATAACGACGATCGTGTCGCGCTCATGACGGTGCATGCCTCGAAAGGGCTCGAGTTCGACGCGGTCTTCGTGGCCGGCCTCGAACAGGGGCTATTCCCGTCGCTGCGCGAAAGCTCGGCCGATGCCGAACGCGATCCCGAAGAGGAGCGGCGGCTTTTTTACGTGGCGGTCACGCGGGCAGGGAAGCGGCTCTTCCTCTCGTACGCGCGCGAACGCATGAAATACGGTTCCCGTGAAAATGCGCTCCCGTCGGAATTCTTCGAGGACATCGATGAGCGGCTCATGAATGCCCCGTCGCGCGAGACCGAACGCGAGGATATCATCGAATGAGTATGGGGCGCGGCGCGAGGCTCGGACAGCATTTTTTGACGGGGCTCTGGGCCGCGCGCGCCTTGGCGCGCGCGGCCGCTCCGCAGCCGGGAGAGACCGTCGTCGAGGTCGGCCCCGGTAAGGGCGCGCTCACGAAAGAGCTGCTCGCGACCGGTGCGCACGTCGTCGCGATAGAAAAAGATGAGGCACTCGTCACGCGTTTGCGCGGGGTATTCGCGCCGGAAATCGCATCCGGCGCACTCACGCTCATCGAGGGGGACGTGCGCGACTTCAAGCCGAGTTCAGGGCCATACGTGGTCGCAGCCAACATTCCATACTACATAACAGGAGAGATCATCCGCCTTTTCCTGGAGGCCGAACGCCAACCAGACGTACTCGCGCTGCTCGTACAAAAAGAGGTCGCCGAGCGCGTCGTCGCGCGCGACGGTAAAGAGAGCATCCTTTCTCTTTCGGTGAAAGCGTACGGGAAACCGCGCGTCGTCGCGAAGGTCTCGCGCGGCAATTTCTCGCCGCCGCCGCAAGTGGATTCCGCGATCCTCCTTATCGAGGAGGTCTCTCGGGCTTTTTTCGATGACATCACCGAGCAGGACTTTTTTACCGTCGTCCGCGCAGGATTCGCTTCGAAACGCAAATTCCTCGCGAACAATCTCGCGGTCGCGTTCGGCAAAGATGCCGCGCGCGCAGCGCTCGCCGCATGCGCGCTTTCAGAAAAGGTCCGCGCTGAGGATGTGCCGCTCGGGCAGTGGCGCGAGCTCACGAAGCAATTGGTGCGCAGCTAGTACGAACCGCTCGCTCCGCCGCCTCCTGAGCTCCCGCCGCCGGCCTTTATCTGCGGCGGCGCCGCGGTCGTCGCGGGCGCAGCATGCAACAGATTGCTGTACGAACCGCCGCCGCTCGAACCCATCATGTCGATGGCGATGCCCGACCACACGTCGACCGGCATGATTGATACGACGCAGAAGTACGGCGCGCTCGCGAGCCCCAGGAGCCACTGGCCGGAGAACGACGGCGCGCCGAACTCATACGTCTTCGTCGACGGCGTCCAGATGTAAGCGCCACCGCGCGGCGGTCCGACCTGCGCGAATATGGCCCGGTTGTAGCAAGGCTTGACGGTCGAGACCTGTCCGCCGAAGGGAAATGCGAGCGCCGTTGTCGGCACGATGAGCGCGAGCACGGTGAGCGTCGCGGCAGTATGATAGAGGCGGTTCATCCGGTCAGTATATCGCGCCCGCGAGACGCGCGCGGTCGCTGCGTTGACAACTAATCCACCGCGCCCGCGCATAGAGCGACTATACACGACGCGTCACGCACGCTACCCTTACACCCATGGACCCTGATGCGGCGCAACGGCCTGAAGGTGAGACGAGACCGCGTATCGGCTGGCTCTATACGCATCCGTACCTCTTTGCGTTCGCCGCCGTATGCGTGCTTGCCCTGATCGGGGCAGGGCTCGCGGCTCGCGGCGCTCCCGCATCGCTCTCCTCCTCACAACCGATCGCCTGGGGCGGCGGTGGCACCGTGCTCAATCCATCGTACTCTTCAGCAAGTCCTGCTCCACAAAACTTGCAGACGCCCGTGCAGTCGCAGCCGCCGTACAGCTACGCGCTCCCTTCGCTCCGACCCTCGCAGACCAGCACGGCGAATGACGGAGTGAGCGGCGCATTCGATCAACCGACGTACGATGCATTCATCGCGATGCTCACCAACGAGAACGCGCCCAAGGCTTCCGCCGCGCCGTCTGGTACGACACAGTCCTCCGCCTATTCCTTCGTCCCGACCGGGCTCGTCAGCACGAGCAGTGCGCCACAGCGCAGCGCGCCCCAGCGGTCGCTCTACGAGTACGGCAACAACATTGGTTCCATCATCCAATCATTCGAACAGCAGCACGCGAACAGCACACAAATCCTGACCGATCAGGCGCAGGACCGCACGAACGCGGACAAAGCGGCCGCGGTTGAGCAGCTTGGGCGAGGACTTTCGGCGGTCGGCAACGCGATCCTCGCGCTCGACTCCGTGCCCGCCCAAGCGGCGAGCGACAACGAGGCGCTCGGCAAGAGTTACCAGGACATCGGCAGCAAGCTCGCGCTCGTCCCGCAAGCACAGAGCGATCAGGCATACCTCGCCGCCATCAACACCTACGACGACGCGGTCAATGCGTTCGTCACCAAGTACGTCGCGCTGGCGCAGCTCTTCGTTTCCGAAGGCGTCACGTTCTCGCCGGACGACCCGGGCAGCGTCTTCACCTTCACCAACACTGCCGGCCTCTGAGCGCTTGAACGACTGTCCCCCGTTCAGCCGTCCGTTGCGCCCAAAAAACGCCTGTGTCTGCGCTATACTGAGCGATGTGAACAAGCGCGCACATAGGAGCGTGTGGCCTTTTGGACATGAGCGCGGTCGCGGCTTCTCTCCAATATTCGTGACGGCCGCGCTCTCAGTGCTCGTGCTCCTGGCGGTCGTCGGGTGGGAGGTGGACCGCTCGCTCACCGCAAGTAAGGCGAACACCGCCGCACCAGCGCTTGCGACAGAGAGCATCGCGTCATCGGCACCCACTGGCTATAGCGCGCCGACGCCGGTAAGCGCGGCAGCGTCGAGCATGTTCGACGCTGCCGCGCAAGCTTCCTCGACCGACCCGCTGTCACAAATCGGCCCTGCGGTCATGCAGCAGCTCGAGAGCGCCTACGCGCGCATGCAAACCGTCGGTGGTTACTCGACGGCGACCGCGCAGCAGGTCAGCGCGAGCTTGGCGCCCTATGTCGCGGCCGGCGTTTCCTACCCGTCGTTCACCGCGAGCACCATCAAGACCGATAGCAACACTTCGTACACACGCATGCTCCGGTACCGCGCCGATCTGCGCGTATCGCTCGCGCCGCTTATGAAAAATTCCGAGCCGGAGTATCAGATATTCGGCGACTATGTCATGACCAAAGACCCCGCCTACCTCGTGAAGCTGCGCCATGTCGCCGATCTCTACCGCCAAGCCGCGAGCTCGACCGCACTGGTCGTCGTACCGCAAGACGCGGTTTCGTACCATATAGCGATCTTGAACGCGATGGAGGAATTCGCTGCAACACTCGATGCGCTCGCCGCACACGCCAACGACCCGTTCGCCTCCGCCGCACTCCTCTCAGGCTACAATCAAGCCGAGCAAGATATGCTCACCTCTTTCAACAACCTCACACTCTACTACAAGAGCAAGCTTCCCTCGCAATGAAACGCCTCGCGCACATACTCGCCGCCGCCTTGATCGCGCTTCCGCTCATCGCGGCTGCGCAGCAAAGCACGGCCGGCACGCCTACCGACACCTCGGGCGGCGGAGGCTCGAGCGGGGGAGCCGGAGCGACCGGCACATACCAGTACCAGCGCCAGGGCATTTTCGACTGCAATCAGAACGGCTCCTACGCGATGTCGGTGGGCGCCATGTCGGCACAGGGGGGCGCGTACGTGCCGGTCGCCGACGCGGCGGTCGAGCTCAACACCGGCACGCTCGTCTACAAGGAGTGTGTGCTGCGAGAGGTCATCGATCGCATGCGCGAAGCGGCGACCGCGCAATTGCTCAACCAGCAGTACAACTACATCCAAACCGGCCGCAACGGCAATCCGCAGTACGTGCAGAACCAGGGGAACGAGCTGCTGCTCGGCGCGAGCGACCCGACCTTCCTCGCGTTCATCCAAAATGGACCTCTTTCGAACCTGAACAGCAGCATGCAGCAATCGGTGACGCGAGCGCTCGCCCAAGACTACGAGTTCGAGACGGGAAGCGGCATGGGAGATTCTTTGAAATGTCCGTACTCAGGGGACCTCAACGCCTGGCAGAACGGCCAAACGCCTTTCTCGTTCAGTAATCTCTACCTCGCCGATGGCACGCCGCAATGCGACCCGATGTTCGCCTACACGACAGCGAGACAGCTCGCCGCAAACGACATCGCGGCCGCGATCCAGTACCAGCAGAACAACTGGAATTGGGGTAGGGGATTTTATCCGCGCGTCGATCAGAACGGCAACGTCATAACCCCGGCATCGATCGTATACTCGTCGTTCAACCAGGTGCTCCAAAGCCCCGTCCAGCAGCTCCAGAACGCCAACGACATCGGCCAGATGATCGGCCAGCTCTATGCGGCCGTGACCACGCAGGTCATCGGCAGCGCAGGCGGTCTCGCCGGGCTCGGGCAATCGAACGGCGGGCCCTCGTACCTCGCCGCCATCGCGCAGCAATCATCGTCCGGTCTCAGCAACGTCGTCGCGAATGCCGTGCTGCAAAACCTCAATGGCTTGCTGCAGAGCGAGAACCAGTTCCTGAACTCGATCAGCAGCATCGCCTCCTCGCTCCAGCAGAGCGAAGGGTCGCTGCGCAGCGCCGAGAGCCAATGCTGGACCCAGATAATCGCGCAGGCGTGCTCGAGCCAGCTCTCGGCCAATAACACCTGCACCGCCTCGAGCAGCGTCACGCTCAAGGTCGCCACTTCGACCGCGTTCTCCGATGCGGTCATCAACTCGCAGATAGCCCCGGCCGCAGCGGCCGCAACGACCTCGATGGCGCAATCGCAGGCGGGACTGCAGTACATAAACGACCTCGCTCAAGCCATGGCCTCCGGCAATATGAGCTCGCAGAACATTGCCTCGGCGCTGGCCGATCAGCTTGTCGCCTCCTCTTCTGAAGCGCAATATGCCCAGACGGGCGTCCCGGTCGCGGGCGGGGGTATCGTACACTCCCAAAACCAGGTGAGGACGGCGCAATCCCAGCAGAGCGCGGTATCCGATCAGATGCAGACGCTCCTATCGAACACCGCCAACACGTGGGGCGGTCTCGGTACCGACGGCTCGAGCAACATCCCGTGGGACGGCACGACGAACCCCGGCAACGGCTGGTGCAACACGAGCAACCCCGCGACCATCACCGCATGGCAGCAGAAGTGGAAACAATAGTTATGAGTTATTTTTCATTAAAAAAGGGGCTGTTGATGCTCGTGTTTGTCTTGAGTGCGGCCGCAATGCTACCGACATTCGCTTCGGCGGACACGCTTACGACTACCGACCTGCAGAAATTCTGCATTCTCGGACAAGACGTAAATGGTTGTAATTATATTATGTTCAACGATCAGGGTCAGCAGTGTTTTATGCCGGGCGATAACACTCCTGGCCCTTCCGCAACGAACGTTGCGGACGCAAACACTTTGTATGCTCAAGGCTGTACTCATACCTTGAAGGGAGAAGTAGCAAAACGACAGCTGTCTTCATGCTACGACGGCTCAATTCTCTTGAGCGGCTGGGAATGTATTTGGTACGACATTGTCGCCAGCGTAGCCGCGCTCTTTATCTCTATTGCAGCATGGTTGCTTGCGCTCGCCGGCTTCCTCTTCAACTGGCTCATGGACAACACCGTGATCTTGTTCGCCACTTCGATATATGGCAAAGCGGGGCCGGCGGTAGAATCCGCCTGGGCCGCATTCCGCGACATCGCCAACATCCTCATCATTGGCATCTTCACTTTCATCGCGATATCCATCATTCTCGGCCTAGAAGAATTCGGACAGAAAAAGCTCATCGCCCGCGTGCTTATCGTCGCGGTACTCATCAACTTCAGCCTCCTGTTCTCCAAAATGGCAATCGATGCGTCCAATTACCTTTCATTGCAAATCTATTCCGCGAGCACGGGGCGTAGCGCCAATGATGCGCTCAACGACGTGAACGGCAACAACACCGTCGGCCAGAGCGGCGTCAATCCGTTCAACGGGTATGCCGATTCCGGCATCGCGGGCGCGTTCGTCGGGATTATGGGCGTGACCGGTATCACCGATGCGACACGAGCGCTTGTTATTCTCGCGGAAGAGCGAAACGGCGTCGGTGTGATGTTCGTGCACGGCCTACTCACCGCAGTGCTCTTCCTCGGTGCGGCTCTCGTGCTTTTGTACGGTTCGTTCTTGCTCATCTCGCGCGCGATCATCCTCATTTTCTTGCTCGCCACCTCCTCAGTAGCGTTCGCCTCATACCTTATTCCCAAATGGGGGCACAGCAAGTTGGGCTGGGACACATGGACCCGATCGTTCATTTGGGCCGCGACGCTCGGCCCCATCCTTCTCCTGTTGCTCTGGATGACGCTCGACGTCGCCTACGCCATGCGCAGCAAAGTAGGTACCTTGGGCGACCTCACCACGAATCCCACGAACGGTGCCGACATGAGCGCGCTCTTCGTGTACCTCATTACGCTTGGTCTTCTGTTCATATCGTTCCGTGTCGCGAGCATGGCGGCAAACAAGGTCAGCGGATTCGACTTCGCCGCGATGGCGACGGTATTGCCGCTCACGCTCGGCTCCCGCATGGCCGGCTTCGCACTGCGCCAAACCGCTGGCTGGGCCGGGTACGGGTACCAAAAGAGTCAGACCGCTCAGGCGCAATCTGACCGTGACAGAGCGATGCGTGCCAGGATGCAAGAACAAGCTGCCCTTAATCGAGGCGATGCGCGGTACGCCAAGAAATTTGGTGACCTCGCTGCTGGATACGAGAAACGCGCAGCGGGCCGCCTGAAGAACGCCGCCCGTGGTGGCGCTATCGCGAGCAGCAAGTTCAACCTCATGAATACCGGGGCCGCACAACAAGCAATGAAGGCGGCGGGCGTCTCCGGGTTTGCGACAGGGGCGAGCTCAAAGGGAGCGAAGAGCTATGCTGACCGCGTCAAAGCTGATGCTGACGCGATCGAAAAGCAAACTCGCGCTGCGGCCGCCGGGGTTAATGAAGGTGATATTCGTAAACAAACAGAGAGCAAAGTGCGCGAAGAGCGTGAACGTGCCCGGAAAGAGGCGGACGCGCGACGGGATGATGCGAAGAATCAGGTCGACGCTATCCGCAATGCGGCGGAACAAGAAAAAGAAGGCCTGAAAGACGGCATCCAGAAATTGAGTGAAGACCTCAAGGCAGCGCAGTCCGCGCCGAACGCGGCTGAGGCAAGACGCGCGAACGAACTAAGAGACGCGGCAGATCGCAACGCAGGGGCCAATGAGATCATGCGAATAAAAGCTCGGCACGAAAGTGAGATGTACCAAGAGAAAGCGAAGATCGAGCAGGTAAAGAAGAACATCGAAGAAGAACAGCGACGCATCCAACCCGATCTGGCCGCCATAGACGCCAAGTATGCCTCTAGTTTGAAGAAGGCGACGGATGCGCTCGACGATCTCGACAGCCAAGTCAAAAGATTCAGTAAAGATTCGGCCGAATCGAAAGAACTCATAAAGCAGGCCGGTGACGCATCGATCAACGCGGCTCGGCAGACCGTCCAGAATATCGCCTCAGGCGTAAGGCATGGTGTTTTGCGAAATCCGATGGAAAGGGAGCTCGTCGCGAAGGAAGTTCGAGGTCGGTATAAGTCGAGTGCCGAAAAATCGAGCGTTCTGAAGACAATCGAAGAGGCGACTAAGGCCACAGAAAAGCCTGCCGCTCCGGCAGCTGAACAGGGAAAATAGTATGGGACCGCAAGAACAGAGCGTTGACCAGCAATTAGCGGAGCAGTTCAAGGGGCTGCCGCCGGTGGTGCAGAACGCCATCACATCCGCCGACGTGCAGAAACACCTGCGCGACCTCGCGAATACCCACAAGCTCCACCTCGATCAATGGCAATTGCTCGAGAACGAGGTCATGCTGACCTTGCTCGGCATCCAACCCATCGAGAACCTCGAACAAAACATCAAGAACGAGGTCGGCGTGCCTGCGGAAGACGCCAAGGCGCTTGCCGAGGACATCTCCACAATAGTCTTCGAGCCGATCCGCGAAGAACTCGAGCGCGCGCTCAACAATCCCGACGCGAAGGCTGCGGCGGAAAGCGATGTCGAGGCCGCGCGGACGCAGGCGCTCGCCGCAGAACGCGCGGCGGCGGTCGCGCCGGCGACGCCGCCGCCTCCGCCGCCCGAGCAGAAAGCCGAACGCGCGCAGATCTCGCAGGCATACGCGTCGGGGGAGAGCTCGACCGCGCGCAAGAACATCCACGACGACCCCTATCGCGAGACGCCGCAGTGAGTGGACGCTGATATAATAGGCGCATGCAGTTCCAGGTGCCGCAGTTCATTGAGGTCGAGGACAAAATCTTCGGCCCGCTCACGTTCAAGCAGTTTATCTACATCGGCGGCGGCTTGGGCGCGAGCTATTTGCTCTGGCGCCTATTGCCCGTCTATCTCGCAAGCCCCTTGATTGCGATCATCGTCGGATTCGCGGCAGGGCTCGCGTTCTTCCAGTTCAACGGCCGTCCGCTCATTATCGCGGTCGAGCACGCTTTTTTCTTCTTCATGCACGGCAAGCTCTACCTCTGGGACAACACGCGCAAGGTGAAACGGCTTCCGGAAATGATCAAAGCTTCGCCGCTCGCCTCGAGCGTATACGTGCCGCACCTCTCGGAGAGCCGCCTCCACGAGCTCGCGTGGAGCCTCGACATCAAGGAACGTATCGCGGCCGGGGTCGCCGGCGAGGACGAGAAGCGGCTAGCGCGCACGCAAGATCGCCTCGTCGAGCCGATGCGCACCGCGCGCGAAGCGCTCGGGCACTGATCAAGAACGTATGCCCCCTGCCCAAAACACCGCGCGCGCCTCGAGTCGTTCCACCCAAGACTTTTTGCCGGTCTCGGAAGTGCGCGACGGCATCGTGGTGCTCAAAGACGGCGGCCTGCGGGCGATACTGCTCGCCTCATCGCTCAACTTCGCCCTCAAAAGCGAGGATGAGCAGACCGCGTTCATCGTACAGTTCCAGAACTTCCTCAATTCGCTCGACTTCTCCTGCCAGATATTCGTGCAGTCTCGCATGCTCGACATACGCCCCTATGTTGCCACGCTCGAGGTCGCGTACAAGAACCAGCTCGATGACCTCATGCGCACCCAAATACGCGAATATATCGAGTTCGTGAAAAGCTTCACGGAAGCTGCCAATATCATGACCAAGAATTTCTTCGTGGTCGTTCCATACTCGCCGGCTCTCGCTTCCGCGCAAAAAGGGCCGCTCTCGCTCTTGCCGTTCGGCGGTAAACCGCAGAATCCCGAGGACGCGAACCGCACGTTCGAAGAACAGACTTCCCAGCTCGAGCAGCGCATCTCTATCGTGCAGCAAGGCCTGGTGCGCACCGGCGTGCGCACCGTGCAGCTCGGTACTGAAGAGGCGATCGAACTGCTCTACAAAATGTTCAATCCCGGCGAGGAGGGGAAACCGATGCCGCTCGATAGTCAGTAGGCGGGGACATCTCGCACCTGCCGCGCGGAAAAACACGATACAATGTGAGGACGTACCGGACACTGCGTACGGCACTTTACGTATGGCGCTCAGCGATTTCCTTCCGTTCGGCAAGAAAACAGACGCGAACCCGCCGATGCTGCCCGTGCTGCCCGAAGAGATATACAAGTCGGGCGTGCTCGATCTGCAAGACGTCATCGCGCCGCACGCGCTGAAAGTCAACCCGCGCGAGCTCGACTTGGGCGAGCGTATCGCCCGCACCTTTTTCGTCATTTCCTACCCGCGATTCCTCACCACCGGATGGTTCGCGCCCATCATCAACATGGACAAGATCATCGACATATCTATTTTCGTCCACCCGATGGATACCAACGAGATGCTCCGCAAGTTCCAGAAGAAGGTCGCCGAGGTGCAGAGCCAGATCTCGCAGCGCGAGCAGAAGGGGATGGTGCGCGATCCGATGCTCGACACCGCCTACCAAGATCTCGAACAGCTGCGCGACAACCTCCAGCAAGCGCAGGAACGCATGTTCGACGTGGGACTCTACCTCACGATCTACGGCAACACGCGGGAGGAAATCGACAAAGTAGAGACCGAGGTGCGTTCCATTCTCGAATCCCGCCTCGTTTACATCCGCCCCGCGCTCTTCCAGCAAGAGCAGGGCTTCCGCTCGGTCTTGCCGCTCGGGAACGATGAGCTCGATGTGCACACGAAACTCAATTCCGCGCCGCTCTCCTCCATTTTCCCGTTCATATCCTTCGACCTCACCTCTGATCGCGGCATCCTCTACGGCATCAACCGCCACAATTCCTCGCTCATCCTCTTCGATCGATTCTCGCTTGAGAACTACAACTCTGTGACCTTCGCTAAGTCAGGCGCCGGCAAAAGCTACACGACGAAACTCGAGATCCTTCGCTCACTCATGTTCGACACCGAGGTCATCGTCATAGACCCCGAACGCGAATACGAATACTTGGCGGAGATGGTCGGCGGCCGCTACTTCAACATCTCGCTTTCTTCGGAGCACCATATCAACCCCTTCGACCTTCCCATTCCGCGCGAGGACGAGAGCCCCTCGGACGTGCTTCGCAACAACATCATCACGCTTGTCGGACTCTTCCGCATCATGCTCGGAGGCCTCACACCCGAAGAAGACGCCATCATCGACAAGGCCATCACGGAAACATACGCGCTCAAGGACATCACCGCCGACGTCAACTTCGCTGCGGTCGAGCCCCCGCTCCTTTCCGACTTCGAGCTCGTGCTCTCTGGCATGGAGGGGAGCGAATCGCTCGTGCAGCGACTCTCGAAGTACACCAAGGGCACGTGGTCGGGCTTCATGAACCGGCCGACGAATGTGGACATGAACAAGAAGCTCGTCGTTTTCTCGGTGCGCGATATGGAAGACGACCTCAAGCCGGTCGCCATGTACATCATCACGCACCACATCTGGAACGCGGTGCGCAAAGAGCTGCGCAAGCGACTCCTCGTCATCGACGAGGCGTGGTGGATGATGCGTTCCGAGGACACAGCATCGTTCCTCTTCGGAATCGCGAAACGCGGCCGCAAGTACTACCTCGGGATATCGACGATAACGCAGGACGTGTCCGACTTCCTCAATTCACCGTACGGCGTGCCGATGATCACCAACTCATCGATCCAGATGCTCTTGCGCCAGTCGCCGACCTCGGTCGACCTCGTGCAATCCACCTTCAAGCTCTCCGACGAAGAGAAGTACCTGCTCCTTGAGAGCGATGTGGGGGAGGGGATCTTCTTCGCGGGACTAAAGCATGTCGCCATCAAGGTCATCGCTTCGTACACCGAGGATCAGATCATCACGTCCGATCCGTCCCAGATCCTCGCCATCAAAAAAGCGAAGCAGGAACTGGCGAATGCCGAGCCGGAAAGCGTTCCAACGGCTGCTGCGCACTCCGCTCCGGGGGAGGACACCCAGCCGATCGGCGCTTCACCTTTTGCCTCTGTATGAGATACCCGTTCACGTTCGCCTTGCTCACGCTTTTCCTTTCTGCCGCGCCGACGCTCGCGAGCGCGCAACTCCTCACGGCGAGCGGGTTCGGCACGAATCTCTCCATCGCGCTTTCACCGCAGAGCCCGCGCCCAGGACAGCAGGTGCTCCTCACCGCGCAAGGCGTCGGCATCGACCTCCAGGGCAGTTCCATCGTCTGGCACGCGGGCGGAAACATCATCGCGCAGGGAGTCGGCGCGAACACCGCAACCCTGACGGCGGGCGCGCTTGGAAGCGTGGTTCCGATCGAGGTCGACGTCGCGACGCAAGGCGGCGGCACCTACTCCGCGCAGGCGACCATCGCACCGACAACGCTCGACCTCCTGGTGAGCTCGGACTCATACGTGCCGCCCTTCTTCCGTGGCCGCGCATTTCCGAGCGCGGGCACCGATCTCCTCGTTCAGGCCGTCCCTACGTTCGTGCGCGCTGATGGCAGCACCATCCCGGTATCATCGATCACGTTCACCTGGAAAAAGGACGGCCAAGTGCTCGGCGCGCTCTCGGGAGCCGGGCGATCGCTGGCGGTCATACCGATCGAACACGTGTACGGCAACAATACCGTGACCGTGACCGCGGTCTCATCGGACGGTTCGCTTTCGGGCGAAGCGACGGTGTCGCTCCCGACCACAAACCCGGTACTCGACCTCTACGAGGATCATCCGCTGTACGGCATCCTGTTCAATAACGCGCTCTCGCCCCTCTCGACCATCGGCGAGAACGAAGTGACGTTCGCTGCCATACCGTACTTCATGCAGGCACAGAGCACTGCGGACCGGCAGCTCGCCTACCGCTGGAGCGTCAACGGCAACACCGTTGACGTGAGCCCTTCGGATCCGAACGAGATAACCGTGAACGCGAACAATTCCAGCGGACAAGCGGCCATCGCGCTCGACCTCACGCATTCTGGAAACTTCTACCTCGAACCGAGCGGCACCTGGAACATCACCCTCTCAGCGAACGGCTCCGGCAGCGGCTCCGGGGGCGGCAGCACGACCAGCCCATTCGCCAGTCCGCACTGAACACGATGCGTATGAACGTGCAAAAATTCGTCCAGTACCTCCTGATCGCGATCCTTGTGATCGTCCTCGGCGCGCTCGCCGGTTGGTACCTGTTCTTGCACGCGCAGAGCATCAAGAACCAAGCGCTGAGCACCGATCTCGGGCTTGGCGCACCAGCCCCCTTTGGAACGACGCAGGGCACGAGCGGCGGATTCAGCACCATGAGCGCGAGCACAAGCACGGGAACGGGCGGGAGCGCACAGCCGCCGCAATTATGGCACGTGACGACCGCGCCGATCGCTGGTTTTGCGTTCGCCTCATCAACCGACGGCATGGTCGTGCGCTATGTCGAGCGGGCCACCGGCTACGTGTTCGAGGCGAACCTCACGACCGGCACCATCGTCCGCCTCACCAATACGCTCTCTCCAAAAATATATGAGGCGCAGTTCGCCCCTCCCGACCGGGTCGCGGAACGCTCCATCGACAATGGGGGGAACATAACGACGTTCGCGGGGCTCTACGGCGTCGGGACATCGTCGGCGCTCACCGGCACCTCGTTCGCCGCCAACATCGAAGCGCTCGCGGCCGACCCATCATCGAACAACGTCTTCTCGCTCATCGACAAGGGAAGCGGGGTCGTCGGCGTCATTTCCGGGTGGGACGGATCGAAGCCGAAGCAAGTGTTCAGCTCCGGCGTACCTGGCTGGCGCGCATGGTGGCTCCCCGACGGACGTATCGTACTCGAGCAAAACGCGGCCGATTCCGTGCTCGGCTACAGCTACGTGCTCAGGAACGGGGCGCAAACACCGCTCATCGATCCGCTTCCCGGACTCACCGCGATCCCTCAATCCGGCTCGGCCGCGCTTCTCTACAGCACCTCGCAGAACGGCGCGCTCTCGCTCTATGTTCGGCCTGCGGGGAGCAGCACGCCGCTCCAACTCCCGCTCGCGACGCTCGCCGATAAGTGCGCGTGGGCGCCGAACAGCCCGACCGTCTACTGCGGCGCACCGCAGACGACGCCTGGAGCGGACTTCCTCGACGCATGGTACCGTGGCGAGGCGCACAGCGCCGATGCCATGTGGAGTATCGACACATCCTCCGGAAAAGCCGCCCAAATATTCGCACCGAGCTCAAGCGCGGCGCTCGACGTCGACGAACCGTCGGTCGACGGCAGCGGTTCGTACTTCGGCTTCATCAACGCATCCGACCTTTCGCTCTGGGTCCTGCGGCTCGGCCGATAACATCGTATGCGGAACTTCTCTCGCGTGAACACCGTACTCGGTCTCGTACTGCTAAGCGCGACGCTCGCGCCAATGCTCGCGCTCGCGCAGCAGAACTGCACGACAGCAAGCGGTTTCGTGCAGCTCGCATGCACGCCCTCTGGCGCACTAAGCAACCTCTATAGTTCGCAAGGGGACCTGAGCTCGTTCATCAACTCGCTCTTCAAATTCGCCATCGCGATCGGCGCCATAGGCGCCGTACTGCGGCTCGTGTACGCCGGATATCTCTACATGGGTTCGGACCTCTGGAACAAGAAAAGCCAAGCAAAACAGATCATGAGCGACGTCACGATTGGCCTTCTGCTCCTCTTGGGCATCTGGCTCATTCTCTACCAGATCAACCCTGACATCGTCAGCCTGAGCGCGCTCAAGACCATCACGCCTCCGCAAACACAGTCGCAGTAACACGTGCTCGACAATATCCGCTGCGCTTAGTCCGCAGCGTACTTGATGACGACCCGCCGGTTGCGGCCTTCGCCCTGCGATTCGGTCTTGATGTGAGGCGCGTCGTGAAGCGTCGTATGGACGATGAGGCGCTCGTACGCGGTCATGGGGGAGAGCTCGACGTCGTACTGGAACGAGCGCGCCCGCTCCGCCATCATGAATGCTTTGGTCTGTAGTTCTTTGATCTGCTTCGTCCGATAGTCGTTGACGTCAACGAGGAACAGCGCCCCGCCATGCTTCTCGTCCGCATCCGCTCCTTCGGGAGGCGGGTTGCGTCGCTCATATATCTTTTTCACGAGCAAGTCTATCGCATGAATGGTGTCGCCGTGGCCTCCGATGAGGGTCCGCGCGTCATCGGTCCGTATCGAGTATATCTCCTGACCAGCTAACACCTCCTTCTCGACGGAGGAGTACGCCATGCCGCTGGAATCGAGCAGTTCTTTGATGATAGCCTCAGGAGAATTCATGGAGTGACTCTACCACAGAGCGTCCCAGGTTCCAAAAAACGCGCAGAACGCTTACTGTTTCGGCCGAAAACGCCTCCCTGCGAGGAGTTCTTGCCCGATCATGAAAACATTGCTCGTGACCCAATAGAGCGGCGCGGCCGCGGCAACGGTATAGCCGATGACTCCGATCATCGCGGGCAGGACGTAGCGAGCCTGAAGATCGAAGCTCCTCGCCATGTCCCCCGAGAGCGAGGCCTCCACCGGGGTCGATTCCGGAACTTTCTCGCGCGGCCCCATGGAGAGCCTCGTGTAGGTGAACTGCGTCGCCGCCGCAAGGAGCGCAAGGAGCGCGCTGCGCGCGCTCATGTCGATGAGCCCCAAGAAATGCATGTTTATAGACGCTGGCACGTGAACGAACGAATAGAGCAGATTTGCGTGCACGTCGGGAAACCCACTCCGGTAAAAGACCCAGTAGAGCGCGATCAGAATGGGGAACTGTATGAGCACGAGGCCGAAGCTCGCGAACGGGTGTATGCCGCGCTCTTTATAGAGCGCAAAAACCGCCTGGCTTTGCTCCGGCGAGTTCTTCTTGTATTTTTTCTTCACTTCCTCGACCTCCGGCGCGATCTTCTTCATCGCCAATTGCGCTTCGACTGCCCGACGTGAAAGCGGGTAGAGAATGACGCGCACAACGACAGTGAGCGCTACCACCGCGAGCCCCATATCATGATAGGGGAGGATGCCGACCAAAAAAACGAGCCCGTTGTAGAGCGGGTTGTAGATAAGCGTCGAAAACAAGGCCGAAAGCATGCCGTGTTATTGTAGCGCGCTGTCACCCTTGGCGCCAACGACGCCGGACCGCTCGGCAAGCGACCGCAGATCTTCCTTGAGCGCCGCGAACGACGCATCAGCGGCGCTTCGCTTCGCATGGAAGATGAGTGCGATCGGCGCGCGGCTATTCTGCAGGAGCGGAGCGAGCACTGCGCGGGCTCGCCTCTTCACGAGATTACGCGAAACCGCTTTTGCGGAGGCCTTTTTTGATACAACGCATGCCCACTTAATGCCGTCCCCACATCGGGCGACCGAGAGAGAGAAGTGCGCACCATACACCCGTCTCAGCGGTTGCAGTGACTTGAAATCATCGCTTGAGAGGCGTTGGGAATGTGCCATCGCTACACCGAGAGTTTCGCGCGGCCCTTGCGGCGGCGGCGCTGGAGCACGCGGCGCCCGGTGGGGGAAGCGCTACGCTTCAAAAAACCGTGCGTGCGGGCTCGCTTGCGTTTCTTTGGCTGCCACGTGCGTTTCATGCGCACAACTATACCTATTTTCCGCTCAGGCACAAGAGCGACTAATGCTCGCCGCCAATCCCCACACTATCCACACCTTATACACTCACGCGGCATGCACTTCGAACACTTCCCTTGTATGGCGGCGCGCGTATAATGGGGAACTCCGTATGAATTTTCGCTCCGTATGACGATGACGACGATGAGCAATAGAGAGTTGTGGCAGAACGCCCTCGTACAGATCGAGCTCGGCACTTCACAGGCTTCGTTCCGAACCTGGTTCAAGAACACCGACATCACGAGCCACAACGGCGGAACAGTGCAGATAGCCGTACCGTCGAAGATCGTGAAGGAGTGGCTTATGGACAAACACCACAAGCTTATTTTGCGCGCGCTGCGCTCCCTCGACGACACTATCCGTACCGTCGAATACTCGGTCCACCGCACCGCCATACCCACTGAGCGCAAACCGGTCCGCGAACCCATTCCCGAGAACGCGTCCCTCGACCTCGGTTCGCTCTATATAGATAAACGGGATAATCTGAACCCGCGCTACACATTCGACACTTTCGTCGTCGGCCCTTTTAATGAGCTCGCGCATGCGGCGGCACAGGCGGTCCTTGAACGTCCCGGCCTTATGTACAATCCGCTTTTCATTTATGGAGCGACGGGACGAGGCAAAACACACCTCATTCAGGCGATCGGCAACTACTTCAAGAAGACCCGCACCAACAAGAAGGTGCTCTACGTGACCTCCGAGCGGTTTTCCGTAGACTACATCAATGCGGTGCGCGCCGGACACGCAAACAACTTCAAGGATCAGTACCGCCAGTACGACGTGCTCATCATGGATGATGTCCAATTCATCGCGAACACGGAAAAGACCCAGGAAGAACTCTTTCACCTCTTCAATGTGATGCGCGATAACAACAAACAGATCGTGTTCTCCTCCGATAAACACCCCGCGCTTCTTCCGGGGCTCGAGGAACGCCTTAAGGGACGCTTCGCCTCTGGTATGATCGCCGAAATACCGGAACCGGACCTTGAATCGCGCCTCTCGATCATTCGGGCGAAACTTGAAAGCCACGGCTTCTCGCTCCCGGAGGACATAATCACGTACATTGCCGAAAACTTACGCGGCAACATCAGGGAGATCGAGGGCGTGCTTAATATGATCGTCTGTAAATCACAACTCAAAGGCCGCGGGGTCTCGCACGCCGACGTCCGCACCCTTATCAAACACAACATCAAGCCGAACAGGGGGGTTTCGATTGATGAGGTAGTGCGTCGTATCGCGCAATACTACGAGATCGCAGAAAAGAGCATCTACGAAAAAACGAGAAAAAAGGAGGTGGTGAAGCCGCGCCAAATCATCATGTATATCCTGCGAGAGGAATTTAATGTGTCGTACCCGACGATCGGCGAGAAACTCGGAGGCAGAGACCACACAACCGTCATCCACTCATGTGAAAAAATAAAAGAGGAAGTGAAATCAAACCCGTCGCTCGAACAAGAGCTTGATTATATCCGCACCATTATCCATGCATAAGATGTGGATACTCACTTAGTAGAATGTGAGTATGTGTATCAATAAAACAACCGAACCAGCAAAAAAATCACTGTCCACACACTCGCCAATACTTCATCAAGAACATTTCCACACACACCACCCGCAAAAAAAACATCATTCTTCAACCTAAAATCAACTTCTCCACACTATCAACACCCCTAATAGTAATAATAGGATTTTTAATAAAAAAGATATCCACTATGAAGATGAAGATCCGGGTTGAAAAACTCCTTGGTGCGGTACTCCTCGCGGAGCGAGTGGTGGGCAAGAAGGAATCACTTCCAATACTTTCCTGTATTCTCATCGAGGCACGTAAAAATAATGTTCGCGTGAAAGCGACGAATCTTGAGTCCGGTTTAGAGATCGTTATACCGGGAGATGTTGGTGTGGATGGTGTGGTGGCGGTACCGGCCGCTATCTTATCGCAAACACTCAGGTCTATTTCTGGGGAGATGGTCGAGTGCTCGGTTGAAGAGGGGAATCTCGCGATAAACACAAAAAAAACAAAAACCCTCATAAAGGCGGTACCTCACGACGAGTTCCCATTACTCCTAAAAACAACAGAAGAAGGTGGTGTTAGTATTCCCAAACAAGAGCTAATCAAAATCATACAGTCGGTTTCCTACGCGGCATCCCCATCCATGGTTCGGCCAGAGCTCGGCAGCATCTTCATTTCCATGAATGCGAGCTCGATGCTCTCGGTCGCGACCGATTCGTTCCGGTTGGCTGAAAAGGCCATTCCCATGCATGGGAAGGGTTCGGTCGAACTTTTGATACCACTTAAACATGCCCAGGAGCTTGCGCGTATACTCGAATATGTCGTTGCGGAGACGGTATCCATGTTCGCAGGGGATTCACAGGTGGTGGTGCGCGCCGATGGTGTGTCATACGTCTCCCGTGTTATTGAGGGTAATTTCCCAAACTACAAAGAGATCCTACCGAAGAGTTTCATGACGGAAGCCACACTCCTTAAGGGTGAATTCGCGGACATGCTGCGTAAGGCGCGGGTGTTCGCTGGGTCCGATCAACACGTCGGGCTTCATGTGTACCCAAAACGGAAGGTTTTTAGCGCGACCGCACACAATACTGAGGTTGGTGAGATGTCGGACGTGATCGATGCCGCGCTCACGGGTGAGGATATCGATATTAATTTCCACATAGGCTATCTTGGCGACTGTCTCGCTTCGATCGAGGCTGACTCCATCACCCTCGGCTTCTCCGGCGCGGGGAAACCTCTCGTGATGCGAGGCGCGTCGGACGCATCGTTCACCTACCTGGTGATGCCGCTCAATCGGTAATTATTGGACCGCGAAGGTCACACTAGCGACACTTGTTGAGCCATCAGGATGGAAACCGACCGCGCGCAAGGTCATGGCGCCCGGTGATCGAGGTGTGAAAGGAATTTCATAGGGTGAAGCGGTGGAGCCGATGAGCGACCCGTTCAGGTAGTAGGAGATGGTAGTGATAGGCGCATTCGATGTTTGGGTCGATTTGAGGATGATGGTCGTCCCAATCGGGATGATGGCGCCCGCTTGCGGCGAAGTAATATGAATATCTGGTTGCGCGACTGGCGCTTGAGTGGGCGACGCGGATTGCGAGGGGGTGTTGATTGGTGAGTTGAGCCCGGCTCCCGTGGTCAGGCCAGGGTTCTCCTCCGCCCAGAGTTTCACGGGGTATTCCCAGTAAGTGAACTGCGGATCGCTCTCAGGGTTGGTTGGTTGGCCGCCGAGCGGGTTATTTTTGTTGATCCAGTAGAGGATGCTGTGCACGCCTTGCGCGGGGTCGGTGTTCCAGTTCCCGGTCAAGACCGGCGGCAGGGAAGCGAGGTTGGGGTTTGGCGCGGGAGGCGGGAAGGTATCGGTAGGGGAGGAATATTTCTGGAGCGCCTGCATCATGAAGTCGTGCCACATCGGCGCGATGATGAACGCGGAGATCTTCTTCGCCATCGGCGTGTTGTCATTGTTGCCGGCCCACGCACCAACCGCGATTGATGGCGTATAGCCTAAGACCCACACGTCGCGGAAGTCGTTGGTCGTTCCGGTTTTATCAGCAACGTCGTAGCCATCGAACTGGAGCGGGCTCTCCAGTCCGAAATCAGGCTCGCGCGCGGTGTTATCGGAGAGCATGTCATTGATCTGCCGCGCGATTTGCCGATCGAGTACCTGCTGGGGCTGTTGTTGGTAGCTCTCGAGCACCTTGCCGGTATTATCGGTCACCTGAAGAACGCCGGTCGGCGGATTCTTCACGCCGTCGTTGGCGAACACGGCATAGGCGCCGGTCATCTCGAGAAGGTTTACCTCGCCGCCGCCTAAAACGAGCGTGAGGCCGTATTTGCTCGGGTCGCCGAGGGTGGTGATGCCGAGTGATTGCGCGGTCGCGAGCGAATCGTTGATGCCGGCCAGGTAAAGCACTTTGACGGCCGGGACATTCTCCGATTGCGCGAGCGCGTCGCGGAAGCTCATTGGCCCCTTGAACTTGCCGTTAAAATTGACGGGCGCGTAACAGGGCGGCGTACTGTTTGTCGTATCTTGCGGAGAACAGGCGGTGGAGAATTGGGTCGGCAGGTCGAAGACGACCGTGTCCGGCGTGTAGCCTTTCTCGAGGGCGGTCGCGTACACGAACGGCTTGAACGACGAGCCCGGTTGCCGCAACGCAAGCGTCACATTAACCTGTCCATCGATCGCGTTGTTGAAGTAGTCGCGCGATCCGACCATCGCGAGGATCTGACCGGTCTTCGGGTCGATGGCGACAATGCCCTCATTGCTCGCATTGAAATCTTGCTGCATTTTATCGCCCCACTTCGCGACTGTCGCTTCCGCTTTCTGCTGGAGATCGTAGTCGAGTGTCGTGATGACGCGCAGTCCTCCGTTTTCGACCGCATCGGTCCCATACTTTTGTTCGAGATAGTCGAGGACGTAAAAGACGAAGTGCGGGGCTTTGATCCCGGCATTACTCGGCGGCTTGAACTGCACTTGCTCGCCGATGGCCTGGTTGTACTCGTCCTGCGTGATGAAACCGAGGTCTTTCATGCGACCCAGAATGTAGTTCTTGCGCGCGTCGAGATCGGATCTATGGTTACCGTAGGGTGAATAGTAGGTAGGTGCCTGCGGCAGCGCGGCAATGTAGGCGGATTGCGCGAGATCGAGATCCTTGGCATCGACCCCGAAAAAGGCTTGGCTCGCCTCCTGTACGCCGTAGATAGTGCCGCCGTACGGCGTTTCATTAAGGTAGGCATTGAGGATGTCGTTCTTCGAATACGTTTGCGTGAGGCGGAGCGCGAGGATGATCTCCTCTATCTTGCGGGGGATAGTTTTGTCCTGCGTCAAGAGCGCGTTCTTTACGACTTGCTGCGTGATGGTCGAACCACCTTGCGCATAGGAGTGTGTAAAGAGATCGATGAATGCCGCGCGCAAAAAGGAAAGCGGACGGAAACCGGCATTGGTATAGAAGGTGTCGTCCTCGGTCGCGATGGTCGCCTCCTGAACGTAGGAGCTTATCTCGTTGAGCGGGACCGAGGTGCGCCGTACGCTGCCGCTCATGTCGTAAAGAACGATGTTGCCGGTGCGATCGTAGATCTTGGTCGATTGTGCGACCTGGCGGTTCTCGAAGTTGTTGATGGCCGGTATCGGCGTGAATGTCGCCCAGAGCACGGTTGCCCCGAGAATGAGGAAGACGATCGCTCCAATCACGAGCAAGCTGACCTCAAGCCACGCGGGGACCCTGCGCCGCATTTTTCGCAGCGATTTCATGTTGAATCGCAGTATAGCGCTTCTCTCGGCTTTCTCCTACCGCTCATACGCGAGACATGTCACGCCGACCGCGATCGCGTCGTACTCGTCGTCGAGCATGCCGCGTTTCTCAATGCTCAATAGCGCATGCAGCATTTTGGCGACCGCACGCTTATCGGCCGAGCCGAAGCCGGCTGCGGCGCTTTTGATCTGTCCAGGCGTGTATTCGAACACCGGGAGATTCGCCTGCGCGGCGACGTTCAAGAGCGCGCCGCGCACCTCGGCGACGCGCATCGCGGTCTTTTGATTCTTTTGGAAAAAGAGACGTTCCATCGCGAGCGCGTTCGGCCCATATGTCTCAATGAGCCGCACGCACGCGTCGGTGACGGCCGCGAGGCGCTCCGGAAAGTCGTCTTTCGCGGATGTTTCGATGCAATCAGAATGCACGAGCCTATCCCTGCCGTTCGTTTTCTCGACCACCGCCACCCCGCAGCGGCCGTATCCAGGATCGATCGCGAGCACTTTCATGCTCGGCATTGTACCGCGCTCATTCCGCGTTCGCGTGAACGCTCTCGACGTCGTCGTGGTCGTCGATTTTCTGCAAGATCTGCATGAGTTTGTCGTTGTCGTCGCTCGAAAGCGGTACGGTGGTTTTGGCCTCCCATCCCTCCGCCGTTTTTTCGAATGCCCAGAGCGCCGAGCCGGGGGAGGCGAGCGAAAGCCCCTGCTCGGAGAGCAGGTGTTTGATCTCCTGCGCGGTTCGATTTCGGCTGTCGGTCAACGCCTCGATAATGATGGCGGAGCCGCCGGGACCATAGGTTTCGTAGGTGACGGCCTCGAGCGCTGCCGCATCGGCCGCGATGCCTTTGGCGACCGCGCGCTCGATCGTGTCTTTGGGCATGTTCGCTTTCTTCGCCGTCTCAATGACGGTTCGAAGCGTTGGCGAGTTGACGTCGCCGCCAGCTTTTTTGCTCTCGACCGAGATGCGCTTGCCGAGCTTGCCCCAGAGGTTGCTTTTGGCGGCATCCGCCGCGCCTTTCTGCCGCTTTATTTGTGCCCACTTATTATGACCTGACATAATCCATCTGCGTGCTTAGCCTCCAGGGTATAGGGAATAAGAAAATAATGCAAAGACACAGATTCGCGCACAAGTTATCCACATAGGTATCCACCGTTATTCGCACGAGAAATCCACGGTTTCGCTGCCCGACGAGCACGCGGCGTTCATGAGGAATGCCGTACCATCAAGGGTCTGATGCGCCTTACCGTGCGTCAGCATCGCCAGCGAATCGCGCGCAAGCGCGAGGAGGAAGCGGTCGCTCCGTGAGTCTGTCCCGACGAATGTCGGGAGACACTGCGGGAGCAGTCGGCCAGAAGTGGTGGGATTGGTGCGGGAGCGAGGCCACATGCATCGCTTTCGGGCTCGCGCGTAGAGATCGTATCGAAGCGCGCGACCGCGCCTGCCGTAGATCCAAAATGGCCGAAACGAAAACGCCTCCCTTTTGGGGAGGCGTTTTCGATACCGTGCGCTACGCGTATTCTTGCACAACAAATCGCACACAAGCGCGTTATCCCCATGTTGCTATACTGCGGGGGAGGGGTCGTTAATAGATCACCTTCATGTATGAAGTCGTTCATTAATCGCACGAGCAGATACTTTAAAAATCATCATGTCGGTCTGTTGCTCATCCGCGTCGGCACCGGCCTGGTCTTTTTCATGCACGGCTGGAGCAAGGTCAGCAACATTCCCGGCGTCGAGGGCATGTTCCTCCACATGGGCTTAGGCGCGGGCACGGGCATCTTCATCGCGTGGCTCGAAGTGATTGGCGGGCTCGCGCTCATCCTGGGCATCGCGACGCGCTTCTTCGCCGCCGCTTTCGCAATCGAAATGCTGGTCGCCATTTTCGTGACCGGCGGCATCGGCGCCGGCTACCATCCGCACGAACTCGAACTCTACCTCATGCTCGTCTCGGGCGGCATCGCGCTTTCAGGCAGCGGCCGCTACGCGCTCTTCTCCCTCGAGTGCGCCGAATGCGGCGGCTGGTTGTGCGAGGATCATTATAAGAAATGACCAAAAATCATAAAAGCTTTTCCTGCGTGTGGGGCAGGTCAGCGCCGATGTGAGAATGGCCTTTTTTCGTGACGGCGCGGCCGCGGGGGGTGCGCTCCAAGAGCCCGATCTGCATGAGATAGGGCTCGTTCACCTCTTCGATGGTCGCTTCTTCTTCCGAAAGAGCTGCCGCGATGGTCTTGAGCCCCACCGGGCCGCCGCCGAATTTTTCCACGACCACCGTGAGGATGTCGCGATCGGTTTGATTGAGGCCGAGTTCATCTATCTCCAAAAGCGCGAGCGCCTTTTTCACGGTCTTGAGGTCGAGCTGTTCGTCGTTCACGTCGGCGAAGTCGCGCGCGCGCTTCAGTAAGTAGTTGGCGGTGCGCGGCGTGGCGCGCGAGCGGCGCGCTATTTCCATGAGCGTCGCGCCGTCGACGGCTATTCCTAGAATGTCGGCGGAACGTTTGAGTATTTCCGCTATCTCCTCGTCGGTGTAGTAGTTGAGGCGGAACGTGCCGCCCGAAAAACGCGAGCGCAGCGGCGCGGAAAGCATCGAAATGCGCGTCGTGGCGGCGATCAGCGTGAAGGGCGGCAGTTCAAGCTGCACCGTGCGCGCGGCAGGGCCTTTGCCGATGACTATGTCGAGCACGCCCGCCTCCATCGCCGGGTAGAGCACCTCTTCGATGGTGCGGTTGAGGCGATGGATCTCATCGATGAAGAGCACGTCGCCGGGCGAGAGGTTGGTGAGGATGCTCGCGAGGTCGCCGACGCGCTCGATGGCGGGGCCGGAGGTCGAGCGCATGGAGGCCCCGATCTCTTTAGTCATCAAATTCGCGAGTGTCGTCTTGCCCAGGCCAGGCGGGCCGTACAAAAGCACGTGCTCGGGCTGGTGATTGCGGCCTTTGGCGGCCGTGAGGAGGATGCGGAGATTCTCTTTGATGCCGGTTTGGCCGACGTACTCGCGCCAGTCGGCAGGACGCAGCGCTGCGTCGAGCGAACGAGGCGTTTTTTCTATATGTTTTTGATCTTTGTTGGTCATACGAGGCTCGGCGGCTGCCAAGAATGGAGGCGCGAAGGCTCAGAAAATGGCTTGACAACTCATTTTAATATGCTATACTCTCCTCCAGTTGGTTCCGCCGCATGCGGACTCTTCGCTCAGGGAGTCTGCAGGCGCACAGTACCGGGCAATGGTGGCTTCTCCAAGGACGAGACGGCGATGCTATCTCTATCCTCAGGATCATGTCGCAACTTTTCTACAAAAGCATTGCCCGGTACTGCGCACCTACTCCTAGCGGCCACGATAGCATCTCATTACCCCCGCGCAACGGGGGTTTGTGGTGTAAAACTTCGTGCCGCGCCTTCCCGGATATGTTTTGAGAGCGGTGTTTCCCACGTGTTCACGTGATCGTCTCGAGCGTCACGTTGTCCGTGAGGTCGACCACGCGGCCGAGCTCCTCGAGCGCGGTGACGCCTTGCAAGACCTTCACCGCGCCGTCCTGCGCCATGCGGCGGATATTCTGGTGCTTTGCCGCCGCCCATATCTCACGCTCGGAGGAGGTGTGGCGCACGCACTCCTCTATCGCGTGGTCCATGAGTATCACCTCGACGACCGCGATGCGGCCCTTGTAGCCCAAGCCGCCGCATTTCTCGCAGCCTTTGGGCAGCCACATGATGTCGCGATTGGCCGGCAGCTCGTCGGCGTGCGGAATGGCGCGGAGAAGCGGCTCCATAAGCTTGCGCGAGGCGTCATCGATCGGCGTCGGCATGCGGCAGTGCGGGCACAAGCGGCGCACGAGGCGCTGCGCCATCGCCACGGTCACTGAAGCGCCCAAAATATCGGCGTTGACTCCCATATCTATCAGGCGAGGGAAGGTGCCGGCGGCGTCATTGGTGTGGAGCGTGGAGAACACGAGGTGGCCGGTGAGCGAGGCGTGCACGGCCGTCGAGGCGACTTCGGCATCGCGGATCTCGCCGACCATGATGACGTCCGGGTCTTGGCGCAAGGTGCTGCGCAAACCGGAGGCGAACGTGTAGTCCTTCGAGACTTGCGTCTGGACGATGCCGGCGAGGTGGTACTCGATCGGGTCCTCGATAGTGATGACCTTGATCTGCGGCGAGGCGACGTGCGAGAGGAAGGCGTAGAGCGTCGTTGTTTTTCCGGAGCCGGTCGGACCGGTGTTGAGTATCATGCCGTTCGGCTTCGCGATTTCATGATCGAAAATCTCCATGAGGTATTTGTCGAATCCGAGCGCGTCCATGGGGAGCGATATTGTCGTCGGATCGAGCACGCGCATGACGATGGTCTCCGCATAGGAGCCGGGAAGCACGGAGGTACGTATTTCGATCTCTTTTTGATTGACCACGATAGAGAAGCGGCCGTCCTGCGCGGCGTTCTTGATGTTGAGCTTGAGGCCCGAGAGCAGCTTGATGCGGGAGGAGACGAGCGCGTACGTGGGCGGATCGAACATGGTGGCTTCGACCAAAACGCCGTCGAGGCGGTAGCGCATACGGACGCCCGCGTCCTCAGGTTCCAGGTGGATGTCTGAGGCACTGAGCGCGAGTGCGCCGCTCATCATGATTTCGAGCACGCGCGAGATGCGATGTGTGTCTTTCGAGCCCGCATGCGACCCGATCTCGGCTTTCACATCGGCGAGCGTTCGCAGCTTGCCGAGCATCTCTTGGATGGTCTCGTTGGAGAGCGTGAGGACGCCTGCCTCGGTCTCGGTCGCGTATGAAATGTCGCGATAGCGGTCCCATGCATGCTCAAGCGAGGCCTTCGAGACGATGAAGCGGTGCGGACGATAGCCCAAGCGCTCGAGGTCGGCCAGGGCCTGGAGCGCATCGGGCCGCTCCGGCGCGCGCATCGCGAGGAACACGTCCTTATTGACCTTATGGAAGGCGGCGACTTCGGCCGGACGGGCCCGCTTCTCGTCGACGAGGCGAAGCGCGTCGGTGTCGATCGATCTTGAGGTGAGGTCGACGTACTCGACGCCATACTTGTGCGAGAGCATCTCCGCGAGCTGCTCTTCTTCGCGCGCGCGGAGCTCGCTCAACCGCTCCTGCGATTTCTTGTCATTGAACTGCATCGCCATTCCCTCCATTGTATCGCAAAAACAAAACGCTCCGCAGAAAACGGCGGAGCGCGACAGCGCAAACCACGAACGGTTTAGTACCGAACACCAGCTCGCCTAGGAGGCCCCCTGCCACAGGTTGCTGGCTGTATCCAACTTGCTACGATGCGCGCATGCAGGTGCGGTCGCTCGCCGAGTTTGAGGCCGAAGCTGTGCGGTTCGCCCGCACGCTCTCGCCGCGCGAGAGCGGCGCGACGGTCGTGACGCTGTCGGGAGAGCTTGGGGCGGGGAAGACGACGTTTGTGCAGACGCTGGCGCACGCGTTCGGGGTGGCCGGGCAGGTGACGAGCCCCACCTTCGTCATCGAGAAGGCATATGCGCTCACCGGCCAGGCGTTCGCCCGGCTCGTCCACATTGACGCGTATCGCTTGGAGGACGCACCTCAGCTCGAGGTTTTGGGCTGGAACGAGATGATCGCTGACGCGGGTAATCTCATCGTGCTCGAGTGGCCGGAAAAAGTTGCCGCTGCCATTCCGCAAAGCGCTATCCGGCTCCGCTTCGATATCGAAGGCGACGCGCGGACCATACGCGAGAAGCGGGAACAAGCTCAAGATCGAGAAACGCTACGGACACGCCCCGATCGGACAGCCTGACGCCAATTACGTTCTCGATGATCCCGCTGAGCCTGAGTCTCAGCGGGGCACTCTCTTTCTCGTTCGACATTGCGAGCAGAGGGCGTATCATCGTGGGTGATGGCAGCGCGCAAGAAGACGTTATTGCTTCTCGATTCCAACGCGATCGCGCACCGCGCCTACCACGCGATACCCGACCTCACGTCGAGCGACGGAGCGCCGACCGGCGCGCTCTACGGGCTCGCCTCCATGCTTCTCAAGACGATAGCCGACCTCAAGCCGGACTACATCGTCGCTACGCGCGATCGCGCCGAGAAAACGCACCGGCATGAGACATATGAGGACTACAAAGCGACGCGCGCGAAAACAGACGAGTTTTTGATCGAGCAGCTGAAGCGGATGCCGGAAGTTTTTGACGCGTTCGGCATCCCGGTCATCGATAAAGCGGGGTATGAGGCCGACGATATCATCGGCACGATCGCCGAGCAGGCCAAGCAGCAGCGCGACCTCTTCACCATTATCGTCACCGGCGACATGGACATGCTGCAGCTTATCGATGACGGCAAGGTCACGGTGTATCGCTTGCTCACCGGCATCTCCAACATGAAGTTCTTCGACGAGGCGGCGGTCAAAGAGCGCTACGGATTTGGTCCGGAACACGTGACCGACTACAAGGGGATGCGCGGCGACCCGTCGGACAATATCAAGGGTATCAAAGGCATCGGTGAGAAGACCGCGACCGAGCTCATTCAAAAGTTCGGTTCGATCGAGGAAATCTACCGTACCCTCAAAAATGATCCCGACGCGCTCACGAAGAACGGGGTGCGACCGCGCACGGCCCTGCTGCTCGCGGAAGGCGAGAAAGATGCGATTTTCTCGAAAGATCTCGCGACCATCCGGCGCGATGCGCCCGTCTCCTTCGATCTGCCAGATCACCCGTGGCGACTCAGCGATCATGCCGAGGGCATCGGAGCGCTCTGCGATAAGCTTGAGTTCCACTCGCTCAGGGATCGGCTCGCGGCGCTCACGGGGAAGGGGCACAAAGACGCAGACCCTCGCGGCGAGAACTCGGAGCCCGATGACGCACCCGTCGATCCGCAGACTCTCGCGGAAACGTCCATCGCGCTGTGGCTTCTCCACTCCGACATGACCGCGCCCTCTCTCATGGAAATCGAAGAGTACGCGAAGACCAAGGACCTCGCGAAAGCGCACGCGACGGTACTTGCCGAACTCGAGAGAACCGGCCATCTCCAGCGCGTTTTTGACGAGATAGAGAAGCCGCTTATTCCAATCATCGCGCGCATGAATGAGACCGGTATAGCGATCGATACCGCACGGCTCCAGACGCTTTCGCGTGAGTACGGCACGGAGTTGAGCGTGATCGCGGCGCGTATCTACCGGCAGGCGGGGCACGAGTTCAACATCAATTCGCCCAAGCAGCTCGCGGTCGTGCTCTACGATGAGCTCAAGCTTCAGCCGGAAAAGCAGAAGCGCACCGCGACCGGCGCGCGCACGACGCGCGAGGAAGAGCTCGCGAAGTTCGCCGGAGCGCATTCTGTCGTCGCCGACGTGCTCGCGTACCGCGAACTGCAAAAGCTCCTTTCGTCGTACGTGAATAAGATGCCCGCGCTCGTCGGTGGCGATGGCAGGCTCCGCGCGAAGTTCATGCAGGCGGGTACGACGACTGGCCGCATGTCGAGCCAAGACCCGAATTTGCAGAACATTCCCATCAAGACCGAGTACGGGCGGCGTATCCGCGACGCGTTCGTCGCGCAGCCCGGCTCCGTGCTCGCAGCGCTCGACTACTCGCAGATAGAGCTACGCATCGCGGCGGCGCTCTCCGGCGACGAAAAGCTCATCGCCTCGTTCGTGCGCGGCGCGGACATCCATGCAGTGGTGGCCGCCGAAGTGTTCGGCGTGTCTCAAGACAAGGTGGATCACGAGATGCGTCGCCGCGCGAAGGTCGTCAACTTCGGCATTCTCTACGGCATGGGCGTCAATGCGTTGCGCGCCACGCTCGGACCGAACGTCTCTCGCGCCGACGCAGCGGAGTTCCTCGAGCGCTACTTCGAGCGGTTCCCGAAGTTGCGTGACTACGTCGAGCGCACGAAACGCGATGCCGCAAAACACGGCTACACTGAAACGCTCTTCGGACGGCGGCGCTATTTCAGCGGGTTCAAGTCGTCGCTCCCGAATCTGCGCGCGCAGGCCGAGCGGATGGCGATCAACGCGCCGATACAGGGGACGCAAGCCGATGTCATCAAGCTCGCGATGGTGCGCGCTGACGCGCTCATCGAGGAGAGGGGGTGGCGTGAGCGAGTGCATCTCGTGCTGCAGGTGCACGACGAACTCGTGTATGAGCTCGACAGCACGATCGCCCACGAGGCGGCGCGTGCGATACGTGACGTGATGGAGCACGCGGTGCCCAACGATAAGCTCTCCGGCGTGCCAATCATTGCCGAGGTCGAGGTGGGGGAGCGATGGGGCGACATGGAACAGCTCAAGCGCTGAATCCCTATGCTCTACCTCTTGCTCGGCACTGACAAAACGAAAGCACGCGAAGCGGCGCGCAAGCTCGGCAAGGGCGCGGAAGAGTTGCGCATCAACGATGCGAGCGGCGTCCAGGACCTCGAGGCCGCCTTGCGGGGCGGCGGACTTTTTGGCAGCAAGCATCTCGTGCTCTTGGAAGGCATCTTAGCCAACGAAGACATGCGCGTCTTTCTCGAGCGCTCGATCGACGTGCTCGGCGATTCGCCGGATACCTTTTGTGTGCTTGAGGACAAGCTGGACGCGGCGACCCGGAAGCGTTTCGAAAAATACACGCAGAAGACCGAGGTATTCGATCTACCGATGAACAAAGCGGCGCACGACGATAATTTTTTCGCGCTCGCGAACGCGCTGCGCGCGGGGTCGAAGAAAGACCTCTGGCTCGTCCTCGAGCGGGAGCTCTTGGGCGGCAAGGCGCCGGAAATGCTCCACGGCTCGCTCTTTTGGGCGGCAAAACAGATGGTGCTGAAGCCTCGGAAGGCGGCTGATAGGGAGCGCGGCAAGCGCCTCGTGGAGGCGCTTGCCGCGCTCCCGCACGAAGCCCGCCGCCGGGGCGAGGAGCTGGATTATGCACTGGAGCGGTTTGCGCTCTCCGGAATATGATACTATTTTCTGCATGAACTACCTGCGTTTTGTCGCCGCGTTTATCATCGCGTCGATTACTTTAGCAGTGCCACTGTCGGCGTATGCGGTCGGAGTCGCGGCCGACGCGTACTGTAAATCGACGTGCACCAACCTAATCCAACAAGCGCAGGCGACCGGGAACGCGGCGGTGGTTCAACAAGCAATCGCAAAGTGTCAGGCGACCGTCTGTACCGACGTCACGAGCAGCCTTACGACGACCGGCACCTGCACCTATCCGGCGATGGAGTGTCAAGGGAAGAGCTCAAGTGGCGGCGCCGGCAACAGCGGCGGATTGCTTGACTCCTCCAGTCTCAGCGGACTCGGCACGGTCTTGGGCATGCTTCTCGGCAAACTCATGCAAGGGCAGCCGGGAGGCGGGAGCGGGTCAGCAGCGGGCTCGATGCCGTACACGACCGCCGGCACGACCGGTTGCACCGGTTCGTACTTCCAGACGTCCGATATTTCGCAACTCTCCAACCCCTGCGCGATGTATTCGCCCTCGACGACCAGCAATTCTCCAGCCAGCACTCTCGCGACGGGCACCACCGGGAGCACCTGTGACGCGCTGAGCCAGCTCCTTGGCACCTGCAATTCGTCGAACGCCACGAGCACTGGATCGCCGGTCACCATCACCAACAACAACGTCAACACGAATACCAACGCGACCCCGAGCACGTCGCTCACGACGGTCCAAGGGACGACGACCGCGAGCACGACGTCCGGTCTCGGCACGCCTGCGGTCCTCGGGCCGCAGAGCCAGTCGGGAAACATCCTCTTCACCACCAACGGAGCGACCATCGTCGGCAGCTTGCTCAACCTGCCCAATAACTCGACCATCGCCGGCTTTTATGGCGGCGATTCGTTCAGCAACGGCAAGCCGCAGGGCATCGCGGCGTCGTTGTGTCAGTCGCGTCCGTGGGCCAACAGTTTCGTCTCCGCGCTCATTCCTTCGAGCTTCTTCGACAACCTCTGCTCCTCCAACGGCTACCAGGTAGGCGCGCCGCCCGCGCCCCAGGTCCAACTCCAGCAAACGCCCGCGAGTACGCCGAAACCGGCCGCTCCTGCGGCGGCGACCACGGCCGCGACCTCGTCCGTGCCAGCCGTTGTCCAGGTTTGGGCCGTTCCCGCCTCCGTGCCGCTCGACACGCGTACCGAAGTGTATTGGGCGACCCAGGGCGTGACCCAGTGCAATGTGGCCTCGCCTGACGGCCAGTTCAACGAGAACACGCTCTCCGGCGGAGCAGCCACGGTGCCGCTCACAGGCGCGACCACCTTCACCATCTCGTGCACCGATTCTTCCGGCAACCCCATCACCAACTACGTCACGGTCAACATCTCTTCGTAGCGCGCTCGGCGCGTGAAAGAAGCGACTCAAGCCGGTGTATCACCGGCATATGAACCCCTTTGAACAATCGCAGCTCCAGTTCTCGCGCGCGCTGGCGGTGCAGGACATATCCGAAGAATTGCGCGCGCGACTTTCCGAGCCCGAGCGTCAGATTACTGTCGCGATACCGGTTCGCATGGACGATGGCTCGGCCCGCATCTTCGAAGGGTACCGCGTGCAGTACTCGAGCCTGCGCGGGCCCTACAAAGGCGGCATCCGCTACCATCACGACGCCGATCTCAACGAGGTGAAAGCGCTCGCGTTCTGGATGACGCTCAAGTGCGCGGTCGCGAATATCCCGATGGGCGGAGGCAAGGGCGGGATCGCTGTCGATCCGAAAAAGCTCTCCAAACGCGAGCTTGAGGAGCTCTCGCGCGGACTAGTCCGTGCGCTGTACCCGGTCTTGGGTCCCGAGCGCGATGTTCCTGCGCCCGACGTGAACACGACGCCCGAGATCATGCGTTGGATGGCCGACGAGTACCAAAAGCTCACGGGCGACAAGCGCAATGCCACCTTCACCGGCAAACCGATCGATTACGGCGGTTCCGAGGGCCGTGGCGAGGCGACCGGTGCGGGCGGATTTTACGTGTTCCAAGCGCTGCACGACGAGCTCAAGCTTCCGAAAAAGATCTCGGTCGCCATCCAGGGCATGGGCAACGTCGGCGCCAACGCGGCACACATTTTTACCAGGGCGGGGCATACGGTGGTCGCGATGTCAGACTCAAAGAGCGGCGTCTACGCGCCCGGGGGGCTCGACCCGCATGCGGTCGAACGCTACAAGAAAGAGCACGGGTCGCTCGCCGGGTTCCCCGACGCGAAGCAGGTGTCCAACAACGAGCTGCTCGAGCTGCCGTGCGATGTGCTCATTCCCGCAGCGCTCGAAAATCAGATCACGCACCAAAACGCTCCACATATCCGCGCGAAAGCCGTGCTCGAGCTCGCGAACGGCCCGACCTCTCCGGAGGCCGACGACATTCTCTTCAAGAAAGGCATTCACGTCATACCCGACATCCTCGCCAACTCCGGCGGCGTGGTCGTGTCCACCTTCGAGTGGGAGCAGAATCTGAAAGGGGAGCGCTGGAGCGAGAAAGCGGTGCACGAAAAATTGCACACGCTTCTCACCCGCGAATCGAAGCACATTTGGGAAAAAGCTCGTAAGCTCAAGACCGACTTGCGCCGCGCCGCGTTCGTCATCGCCCTCGAGCGGCTTGAGGAGGCGCGCAAGGCGGCTGAACGCTAGCGTCTCGGCCCCCTTCGTTGCAGTGTGGTATCCTGCCGATACATGGAAACGGTGTTCCTCATGCTGCTCGCGTTCGTGCCGATCACGCTCGGCGCGCAGCTTGCGGGGATCGCGCCTGCGTACCTCTTCTTCCTCTCCGCGTTCGCCATCGTGCCGCTCGCCAAGTACATCGGCGAAGCGACCGAAGAGCTCGCTGCGCGCAGCTCGCCCGCGATCGGCGGGCTCTTGAACGCGACCTTCGGCAACGCGACCGAGCTCATCATCGGCGTGCTCGGCTTAAGCGCCGGGCTCATCGAGGTGGTGAAAGCGTCGATCACCGGCTCCATCATTGGCAACTTGCTGCTCGTGCTCGGGTTCTCAATGTTCCTCGGCGGCTGGAGGCGGGAGAAGCAGACATTCAACAGGACCGCGATGCTCGCGAGCGCCTCAGCGCTTTTTCTCGCGGTCATCGCACTCGTCATGCCCGCGCTTTTCTCAAGCACGGTTCCCGATGCCGCGCCGAATGTCGTCGAATCGCTGAGCGTGCTCGTCTCGCTCGTCCTGCTCATCGTGTACGCAGCCGGCCTGTGGTTCTCGCTGCGCACGCACAAGCATCTCTACCTCGAGGAAGTGGGGAAGTACGAAGCGCGGTGGGGCGTGGCTCGGGCGCTTACGGTCCTCACGGCCGCGACGCTTTCGGTCGCGGTCATGAGCGATATTTTGGTGAACTCGATCCGACCGCTCGTGTCCGACCTCGGCTGGACCCAGCTTTTCATCGGCGTCATTTTCGTCGCTATCGTCGGCAACGCGGCCGAGCACGTTTCCGCGCTCACGACCGCCCGCAAGAATCGCATGGACCTTTCGCTCCAGATATCCATCGGCTCGGCGACACAGATCAGCATGTTCGTCGCGCCGCTCCTGGTGCTCGCGAGCGTGCTCGTCGGGCAGCCGATGAGCCTCGTGTTCAACGCCTTCGAGCTCGCCGCGATGGTGTTGTCGGTGGTCATCGTCTATTTCGTCATCGCCGACGGCGAGAGCAACTGGCTCGAAGGCGCGCAGCTTCTGGCCGCCTATGCCATCATGGCCGCCGCATTCTTCTTTCATCCGTAGCGAAATCGCGCTATATTCTCAACATTCGCCCCGCTCCTGGCGGGGGAATACCACCGCCCATATATTCATATGGACGGGGCAGTCGGAGGGAATGAAAACTCGCTTTCATTTCGCTCCTCCTTACCGCCCATAGCTCAGTCGGTAGAGCAGCTCCCTTTTAAGGAGATGGTCGCAGGTTCGATCCCTGCTGGGCGGACAAACGAGATGTTATGCTAATGCGCGTTACGCCAGAAAAGCGCCTATGAGATCCACCATTGAAAAGCCGCTCACGTACGCGGACATGCAGGAGCAGACGGGGCTCACCATTACCTACGCGCCGCGCCCGGACGGCTCCGTTGAGTTGAAAGCGATCGGTGATGGCGTCGATATCGCCACGATAGTGCCAGCCGACCGCCTCGATGAGGCGCACATCCTCTACATGGAGGCGACGGAGTTGTTGCGCGCGCGCGCGAAGATCGGACAAACGCACGACGAGATCCGACGCGCGGAGGAAACGCTCTTCGCGCTCTTCCGGGGCGAGAAGATGTCGGCGGAACAGCTCGCGTCCGTCAACGTCGCGCGGCCATCGTCGCCTGATACGGCGCCGGTCAACAAACCCATCGAGGTCGATGGCGGGCGCTATGATCGCCTGCTCGTGAAAACGCGTCTCATTACGATGGTCGACGATGACCTCCTGCCCCTCATCGAAGAATATGCGGGACCGCACCTCAAGCCGGGCGATATGCTTTTCGTGAGCGAGAAGGCGCTGTGCATCGCTCAGCAGCGGGTCGTCGACATGAGCGTCATCAAACCGACCTGGCTCGCGCGCCTCTTCGCACGCAATGTGAGCAACTTCTACGGCACCGAGGATTTCCGCGGCTTCGGCCATGGCACCGCGCTCGCGATGCAGCTTTTCATCGAAGAAGCCGGCTACCCGCGCGCTTTTTTCGCGGCGGCAGTATCCGCGCTCACGCGCCCTTTGGGCATCCGTGGCGCGTTCTACTACCTCTGCGGCAAGCAGGCGAAGTCGGTCGACTTGCCGATGTCGTTCCTCATCCTCGAGTATGCGCACTCTGCCAAGCTCGCGCCCCGCGATCCGAGCGGCTTCGCGAAACGTGTGAAGTCGAAACTCGGCTGCGAGACGATCGTGCTCGACGCCAACTATCGCGGCGCGTTCAGCTTGGGAAAATCGACGCGCACCGTCACGGAATCTTTCATCGGCAAGCTCTTCCGCGATAATCCGATGGGGCAGTCTGACGAAATGACGCCGTTTTGCATCGTGCGCAAAGCGTGAGGAATCGCAGAGGTCTTACAGAGGCAGGTCGAAGGCGAACGCGCCTGCGCCGGTCGCGATGAGCGCGAGAGAGATGACGGCGATCAGCGCGTAGGCGGTGCCACCGAGCGGGAAGAAACGCGGGTAGCGGCGGTGCCACACGAGCGCTTTGAGCGAAAGCAGCGCACCCACGATGGCCGCAGCTTGCGTGTAGAATCCAACGACGAGCAGTACGCCGAGACCCAGGTTGACGGCCGCGGCGAGGAGTGGTATCCATGAGCCGCTGCCGATCACGATGAACGTGATTTGCGACAACTCAGCGCGCCCTTTCACGAGCATCCAGGCTGCGCACAGGAACACCACGCCGGCGGCAACGCGCAGCAGCGCAATGGCAAGCGGCGTCAGGAAAAAGAGTTGCGGGAAGATGGAAAGCATGAGCATAGTGTACCCCATGGGACGAAAAATTGCAGTACTGCTGCACGACGTTCGCAGCGCGCACAATGTGGGGTCTATTTTCCGCACGGCGGACGCGGCGGGCGTGGAGAAGATATACCTCACCGGCGTGACGCCGGCGCCGAGCGACCGTTTCGGGCGACCGCAGAAAGATATCGCGAAGGTAGCGCTAGGAGCCGAAGCTTACGTGCCGTGGGAGTACGTGAGGTCGCCGTATACGGTTGCGCGCGCACTGCGTGCCGAAGGGTGGCATGTCGCCGCGATAGAGCAGCACGCCGATTCTATCGACTACCGTTCGTTCGAACTGGGGAAACCCACGCTTTTCATTCTCGGCAGCGAGGTGGACGGCGTCCCGGGGCGCATGCTCTCGATCTGCGATGCTGTCCTGGAGATACCGATGCGCGGCCGCAAAGAATCGCTCAACGTCTCCGTCGCCGCAGGGATAATTTTGTTTTCGGTAAGGTGAAGTTGAGGGGCGCGGCTCTGCGCGTCCCCGTCCTCCCGCAGTCCTCGCGTGCTGCTCAGTAGCTCAGCACGTCAACGACGCGCTCCTGGTCGTCGAGCAGGCGGATGACGTCGTGCGAAGTATTCCAGAGCTTGTGCGTGAGCCCGAAGTAGAGCCGCCATGCGGGAAGCGCGAAGCCGCTCCGCGACTGATACATTTGAACGCACCCATTGTAGGAGAGACTGGTCGCCAGGTACGAGCCGCACACTTTTGAGATATCGGACGGCAAATTCGCTCCGGGAAAGTAGCAGCTCGGGAGCGTGTTGAGGTAATCGAAACATGCATTGCCATACAGGCGGAGGTTGCCAGCGGTCTGCGGGAGCACTTCGTTCGGAGCGGGGCACGAGCTCGCGAGTCGAGGGGAGAAGGACTGAAGCTGGTTCAAGTACCCGGTGCAGTTGTTCTCGCGGAGCGAGACGCCGACGGGCGATGCGGCGGTCGTGATGATGGCGCTCCCGCCCGGCGGGAGCGTGACGGGCCGCACGGTGTTGACGATGCCGCCGATGAACGGGTCTGCCGCCTGCGGAATGACCGCGTATGTGCCTGAGACTGCGCTTTGCAGCACCCAGCCGCTGATCGTCACGGGTGACGGCGCGTCGGAAGATGCCCGTATCTCGATGTATTCCTGAGAGGGGTCGGAGGCGGCCACGTTGTTGCCCGTTATCGTCACTTCGCCGGCATAGGGAGAGGGAGTGCCGTATTGCGCGAGATTCGACGACGATGACCCGGGCCAGTTGCCCGGTGACGAACCGCCCAAGCCGGCATTTTGTTCTGCCGCGGTCACGTAGCCGGAGATGTCCGGCCCGCGCGGCGCGGTTATCTGCCAGGGGAGCGTGATGCCGGTCGACGTGGTCGTCCCGCTGTCGAAGATCGCGCCGACCGGGTTCGTGAAGTACCCGCCCGCTTGCCACGCTTTTTGCGGCCCACCGGTCACGAACCAGTAAAAGAGCAGCCCGAGCCCGAGCAGTATGAGTACCGTGACGAGGATCGTCCGTATTTTCCCGCCGCTGCCGTGCGAAGACATATCTAAGTATACCGCGCGACGAGAAGCTCAACCTCCTCGCGGGCGACATCGGGGTCGTTCCATGGCACTTTCGACCCATGATCGTTCGTTATCTCGGTATCGATGCCCATGCCGGTGATGAGTACGGCGACCTCCTCGGGGCGTTCGTGCTGCTCGGCGAGCTCCAGCGCGCGGCGTATCGCGGCGCGGCGATCAGCAATGATCTCCGGTCGTTTGATCTTCATGCCGCGCGCGATGTCCGCGATGATCGCCTGCGGGTTCTCGTCGTAGGCGATGTCGTTGGTGAGGATGATCGATTCGCAGTAGCGGTCGGCGACCTCGCCCAAGATCGGCCGCTTCCATTTGTCGCGGCCGCCGCCGGCCGATCCGAACACCGCTATCTTTTTCTTGTCCGCAAAGGTCTTGTACAAAAGCTGAAGCGCGTCTGGCGTAAGCGCATAGTCGACGATGACTTGGAATTTCTGTCCCGCTTCTATCGGCTGCATACGGCCGGGTATGGCGCGCACGCGCTCAATGCCGCGTTTGATGGTCTCTGGCGCGATGCCCATCGCGCGCGCGAGTTCGGCCGCCGCAAGCGCGTTCTGCACATAAAAGATGCCGGGCAGGTGTACGTCGATATCGATGCCGCCGAAGTGAAGCGCCCCGCCCCGTGCGCCTTCCGGCACGAGGAACCCGATCGTTTTCTCGACCGGGAGCGCGAGATAGCGCGCGCCCTGCGCATCGGCGGCGTTCGCGACCATGATGCGCGGCCGCTTCGACGAGCGAACGAGTGAGAGGCCGAGCGCGTACTTCGCGTCCGCGTACGCCTCGTACGAGCCGTGCGATTCGATGTGCTCTGGCGCGAGGTTCAAGAAGACGAGCGCGTCGAGTTCGATGCCGCGATGGCGGTGCTGCGCCGCCCCCTCCGACGTCATCTCAATGAGCGCTATCGTGCAGCCTGCATCGACCGCCTCGCGCAGAAAGCGTTGGATAAAAAAGCGGCCCGGCATCGAACGGCCGGTCGCGGCGTGCGAGCCGCCGGCGACCTTCACGCGCACCGAGCTCGAGAGCGCGGTTTTGCGCCCGGCTTCCTCGAGAATAGCGTTGATGAACTCGACGGTCGACGATTTGCCGTTGGTGCCGGTAATGCCGATGACCGTCAATGTGCGAGAGGGGAAGCCGTAGCGCCATGCGCCGAGGTAGGCGAGGCAGAAATGGTAGGCTGAGAGAAGCGGTAGGGGAACGGCGGAACGAACGGTGTTCTTGAGCGAGGACATGTCAGGAGTCTGAAGATCCCAAGACGCGAAGCGCTTCGCGCAAGCGGGCCGAGCTGCCCTCGATGGTCGCAGGGACTTTTTTCAGCGCTTCGCGCGCCTCCGCTTGCGAATAACCGAGCGCGCGCATCGCCTCAAGCGCCTCCTCATCGCCCTTGAGCGACGCGCTTTGCTGATCGGGCGCGCCGACCTTGTCTTTCAGTTCGAGTACGATCTTCGCGGCGGTCTTCTTGCCGATGCCGGAGACGTTGGTGAGGTATCCCGCGTTCCCTGCAGCGATCGCTGCGCGCAGCGTGCCGATTGAAGCGGTGTCGAGGGTCGCGAGCGCTGATTTTGGGCCGATGCCCGGTACGGTGAGCAATAACTCGAAGAAGTGCAACTCCTCCTGCATGGAGAATCCATACAGATCGAGCGCATCTTCGCGCACCGCAAGGTGCGTCCAGAGCGACGCAGAGGCGCCTGGCTTGAGCGAGGCAAGCGTTTCGCGCGTGGTGGCTACCTTGTAGCCAACGCCGCCGATCGAGATAATGGTTGCGCCCGCGTGCGCGCTATGCACGACCCCTTCCAGATGTCCGATCATGCCCGTATAGTACCTCGGTTGCGAACAACACGCATTTCGTGTACTATCCGCCCGTTATGGCCAATACGTCTTCTGCGAAGAAAGCCCAACGTGTCGCGCTCCGCCGCGCGGTGTATAACGCGCGGCGCAAGAAGGCAGCCAAGGACGCGGTGAAGGGCATGATGAAGGCTATCAGCGCAAAGAAGAAAGATGCCGCGAGCAAGCTGCCCGAGCTTCAGCAGGCGATCGACAAGGCAGTGAAGGGGCACACGATGCATAAGAATACGGCAGCCCGCATCAAATCGAAGCTCGTCAAGCGTATCGCTGCGCTGTCGAAATAACAAAATCCAAAGAACACCGGCCGAGAGGAAGTATCGGCCAGTGTTCTCGCATGCTTCTTCCCGGGGTACGGCACCAGCCCCCATCCATGGAGCATCACGCGAGCGCTGCAAACGCAACTCAAGAAAATAATTTATTCCTGGCCGGTTCCTGCGAGTGCGATGCGCACAGGCATATCCGGCAGGGTTCATGCTCGCGCCGACACGATCGGGCCGCGATGAAAGAGATTTGTACTTTTTGGATGCTCCCGGCAGGAATCGAACCCACATCACGGCCTTAGAAGAGCCTTGCTCTATCCATTGAGCTACGGGAGCCGAAGGGAACAGGATCAGAATAGCGCATTACCTGCGTTTTCACGAGAACTCCTCTTACCGACTCGGGTCGGGTATGGCCGGCACGGGCTCAGTGCTCAAGGTCTCGAACTGCGATTGCCGAGTCTCGAATTGCTGTACAAGCGCTTGCACGGTCGCGGGATCGACGCTCGGCGCAGGTAGAGAAACGGTGTTCGTCGCGCCCGCGAGCGTCTTGGCGACGCTGATCACGCTCGACACGCCATACCAGAGCGCGCCGATCACGACGATAAGCACGAATGAGAGCAGGATCCGCCAGTAAAGCATCGCGAGGGGGCGTACGCCTTCAGGCGTTCTCCGCGCCGCGTATTGTTCGCGAATCCGTGTCCATGTGCCGGTAAGATAGTTCATGAAGAAGGCGCGCCATTAGTAATGACGTGCACCAGGACGGTCATGTGCCACGAGCCGTTATGCGGAGCGCCCGATGCGGTCGGCAGGACGTTGGCGACCTGCAGGTCGACTTGCCCGATCGACGACGGGATCGGCAAAGTGGCGAAAAGCTGCAGAGCATGCATGAGGGAGGCGAAACTGCCGTCGGCCTCAAGCGCGAAGTCGATGGTTTGGAACGTGGCGCCGGAAGGGGTCTCGGCGCTCATGCTAGGGGTTGCGCTGTCGATCTTCACGGCAACGCCGGATGCCGTACCAGCCTTCTGTAAGAGCGTCGCCACTGAAACGACGTCTACTGAAATCAGTTGATCGAGCGAGGCGCGGTCGTTCTCGGTCGCGAGCAGGACCGCGTGCGTTTGCTCGGATGAGCTTTGCAGGATTGCGGCACGCTGCGCGGCTTGCAATTGTGTAACGAGCATATTTTCATCATTACTAATCCAGGTCGCGAAGAGGGCGACCATGGCCCACAGAGCGAGAGCGATCACCAGTGCTCCCCAAGCGCGAATACGCGAAGCGTGTTGCATATGTTCAGTACGTGCCACTCACCGTGAGCGTGAACTGTCCATTCCCCGCGCCAGCGAGCTGATCGATGGGGACGGAGGCCGCGGTGAACCGTGAATTCGCTCTGAGCGCCATTTGGTACGCGTTCAACGTTTGTGTGTCGGAAGCCGTGCCCGAAAGTACGAGCGAAGCGGGCGAGCCGGCAGTGTACGTCAAGTGCGTGATCACGATACCCGCCGGCTTGTTCGCGAGCGCTGCGGTCATAGCATCCACCGGCGATGAGCTTGCCGCGAGCGGCGAGAGCGTGGTGACGAGCACTTTCAGATGCGCCATCGCGATGCCGTCTTGCGCGGCGCTCGGCGTCGAGGTGGCCGGAACGAGCGACCCTTCGTCGACCCGAAGTGCCAGGTAGCTTGGTACGAGCGCGACGAGCGCGACGAGCGCGACGAGACTCGCGACGATCGAGCCGACCAGTACGAAACGTGCGCGGTACTCGTGCCATACCGCTTTTTGCGAACTGTTCGGGAGGACGTTGCTCATATGAACGCGCGCAATGCCAGTCCGATCGCGGTCGCGTACTGGAGCGACGTGCGCCGGTCGATCGGCGGAATGTACTCGTTGTAATCGCATACGCGGCGCCAGACGTCGCCCCGGTACGTTGGCGCTTGGACCCGGCCCGCGATGTAATCGGTGAGTCCGCTCAAATTGGAGCTGCCGCCGACCAACACAACGCGCGACACCGGCGTCATGCGATCGCCGCGATCATTGCGCCGCGTGTCCCAGTAGTGAAAGTGGCGCGCGACCTCGTCGCCGAGTGCGGAGGCGGTCGCGACCATCATCTCCATGCCCGGTGTCTTGTTGCCGTCTTCGGGATAGAGCCCCTCTTCGTTCTTGAGGTGGGTCGCCTGCGCTACCGAAAGACCGAGCTTCTCTTGCAGGGCCTTATCGATTGCGTTGCCGCCCACTTCGACGGTCGACGAGAAAATGGGAATGCCGTTCTTGAGAACGGCGAAACCGCTTCGGGCGCGCCCGAAGTCGACGAGAAGCGTAATGAGCGGATCTCCGTTGTCGCAAATGGTGCGCGCGATCGAGCGCGATTCTATCTCGAGCGACAAGAGCGTCATGCCGGCGGTAGCGAATACGTCGGCGTAGCTTTTCGCGAGGTCGCGCGGGAAGACCGACACCCCGATCTGCATATCCTTTTCATCATACTCGATACTGTCGTAGTCGAAGACCGAGATATCGGGCGATATCGGTACGCGCCCCTCGAACTCGAATTCGATGAGTTTCATTACCTGATCGCGCGGCGTCCCTTTCGGCACTCGCATCTCAAAAATGTACGCCGGCTCCTCAGGCAGCGCCGCATGCGCGCATGCGATGCCGCCCAGGTTCTCGCGCATTTTGCGTAAGGCCTCGGCGAGCGCGGCCGGATCCTTGATGACGCCATTCTCGACGATGCCCGGCGCGAGCGGCTCCTCGCCGAAGAGCGCGACTCGGAGCCCTCGCCCATATGACGCGCGCTCAAGCACGAGCCATTTGATGGATGCGTCGGAGATATCGACGCCTGCGGAGGGCGGCAAAAGATACGAGGGCGTGGGGAACGCGTGCGACAGGGCGTCCGAGACGCTGCGCGCGTACCCGCCGAGCGCAGTTTGCATCGACGAACTCATGGCAACAGTATACCGCGATTGCGCGGCCTCGAGCGGGTTCTCAGCGCAGCGGCGTGCCTGGAGGGAGCGGGCGTTCTGATTTCAGGAGCGCGACGCCGTTCCCATCGCTTGCCGCGAGCAACATGCCCTGGCTTTCGATGCCGCGCAGCATGCGCGGCACAAGATTGACGACGTACGGGAGCTGCTTGCCGACGAGTTCGTCCGGCGATTTCCACTGCGCGATACCGGAAACGATCGTACGATGCCCCAGTTCTCCGAAATCGATCGTACATTTGATGAGCTTGTCGGTCTCCGGCACGAGCTCGGCAGCAAGCACGGTTCCGATGCGTATGTCGAGCTTCGAGAAATCAGCGTAGGGCACCTGTTCTTTCATGGCGTCTTGCATACCGGTCATTCTACGCCCTCGCCCGCACATCGAGAAATCGCTGGAGAATGATGGCGGCGGCAGCAGCGTCGTCGTGGCCTTTGCCTTCGGGGGCATAGCGGGAGGCCTCAATCGAGCTCCATGCCTCGAAGGCGCGGGAAAGCGGTACGCCGCTTTCCCGCGCGAGAGACTCTGCAAAGGCATCCGCCTCTTGCGTCACCGGATTCTCCGCGCCGGACAGCGCGCGCGCGTCCCCGACGACGACGTGGCCGACCTTTTCGTCGGTTATCAATCGAGCGAGCGCTCGCATGAGCGCCGCGTCGTTGGGCAATACCATTCGCGGGAACGCGATAACGCCACGTTCATCGGAAATAGCGACCCCCATCCGCTTGCTTCCGTAGTCGATGCCGAGGTACTTCATGAAAAGAGTATCGCCCGGAAAGCCCTGATATGCAAAACGGCCGGAGCGGGGTCTTGCTCTGGCCGATTGCACTAGCTACTACAGCGCGCCTTTAAGATTTCTTTCATCGCGGATCACGGCGATGCGTACTCATCGATCTCCCGCACCCCGAAGGCCCGCACGGTGCCGCTCGCGTTCGTGTCGCCGATAACGACGACACGCTCGCCCACCTTGAAGTTGCTCCCGTACGGCAAGCGCGTACGCGGGGTTATCACGAACGTGGTCGTCCCCACCCGACCTTCGTCCGAGAGGGTGAACGTGCTGGGACCAACGTCCACGATAGTGCCGCGGTAGAGATCGGGAGGCGGCGGAGGCGCGAACAGCATTTCGAACGGCGCCGGCAATTGCCCATGCCGCGCGGAGAACATGAACCCTCGATGCAGAGGCGTCAGCGAGATGAACACGCCCGCCACAACGATGAACGTGAGGATGGCGAGGCTCGAGGTGAGCAGCGGCTTCTTGTATACAAACGCGAAACGCCGGACCAGTACCTCGAGCGCGACAACGAAGACAAGAATGAAGAGGAACAAGAACCACGGCAGCATGCGGAGCAATTCGAACCAGCCGCGCTGGCCGAAATCGGTCGCGAACAACGCTCCTGAGTCGCGAAGAAGGAATACCGCGAGGGAGGTCGCGTACAGCAAGGTGAGGCCCACGATCACCACCCCGCTCACCGTGAGCGTGGTGAGGAGCGCGAAGTGCCATCGCGGGCGCATGCGCACCTCGCCTTTCTTTATGGCGTTCATGATCCTTATTTCGAGCGGTTCATGTTCATTCATACGAGATCTGTGTGCGATGCGGAGAAACGCTGCAGCGCCGTACGGGCGCGCGCGAGCCGGACGCCGACGGTCGAGACGGGAATGTGGAGCACTTCGGATATCTCTCGGTAGTCCATCCCCTCAAGGTAATACAAAATGACCGGTTCGCGGTATTTCGCGCCCAGCTTCTCCAGGTGTTTCTCGAGGGTCGCCCGCAGATCGCGTTCGAGCGCGGCGCTGTCGGCCGTTTCAGGCGCTGCCAGGTGCGGTACGAGCGTGTCGAGATCGAAAGCAAAGATCGTGCGGCTCGCCGTGCGCTTCTTGAGCGCGTTCACGAATTCGTTGTGCGCGATGCGGTAGATCCATGGTGAGAACTTGCGCGAGGGGTCGAAGCTTTGGATGTTCTCGTACGCCTTGATGAAGACGTCTTGCACGACATCGGCCGCATCGTCGAGGTCGAAGAGGAACTTGCGCGCGTAGCGCGAAAGTTTCGCCTGGTAGCGCTCGATCAGCACGCCGAAGAGATCGCTCTCTCCTTGTTGCACGCGTACCGCGACCTGTTCATCCGTTCCTTCCGCCATAGAGCTTCGATGTTTTATAGATCTCGGGCTTGAACGGCGCAAGGCGAACGACCCTACAGGTGACGCCTGCGGCCGCGAGGTCGCGCTCCAGATCGTCCACGTACTCACCGTGCTGGTCGTAGCCGAGCGCGATGATGTCCGGTTTGGCCGCCATGACGTGCGACAGGTAGCCGACCTCGTCGCCCAAGACCGCTTCGTCGACCAGGGGATGTGCCGCGATGTCGGCCAGGCGCGCGGCTTCGTCGTACCGCGGGCGGAAACCGCGGTGCCGCGACGCGGCGCTGTCCCGCGCCACCGACACAATGAGGTGCGGCTCGGGGCCGATCGAGCGTGCCTGCCGGAAGAAGTCCTCGTGCCCGGGATGGATCATGTCGAACGTTCCGAAGACCATGATGCGCATAGCCTGAAGCGTACACGCATTTAGCGCCCCGCGCTACGATCGGGTTTCTTCGGCAAGGACTTCGCGGTTGACGCGCGAGAGCATGAACATCGCGATGAGGAGGAGCGCCGTGCCGACCCATTGGCCGACGTAGAGTCCGAGGTACGCGCCAGAGACTTGGTTGCCCGGGATAAAGTAGGCGTTGACGAAGACAGCCGCGAGCGGAAAGCCGAGTTCGGCGATGGTCGCGATCGACGCGCGGGTGAATTGAAGTCCATAGTAGTAGAGGAAGAGCGAAAAAACGCCGGAAGTGAATGCGATGATGACGATGAAGAGCACGTCGGTCTCGGTGATCGTGCTGGCGGCCGGGAACGTGCCTTGCGCAGCGTTCAAGAGCACGAGGAACATGAGCCCGACGACGAACCGCAGCGACGTGAGCGTCTGGAACGCAGTATCGCGCAGCACATACTTGCCGAAGACGGTCGAAGCACCCCAAAGCGTGGCCGCCGCGAGCGCGAGCGCGGCGCCCATAAGGTCGGGATTGAAAGTTTCTCCCGCGTAGGTCTGCGGGACGAGCGACGGGAAGCTCACGAGGTACGCGCCGAAGAGCGCGAGCAGGGTCCATGTCCAGAAATTCTTGTGGAGCGGCTCGCCCAAAAGCACCCATGCGAGCACGATCGCGATCAGCGGCTGCACCTTCTGGAGCAGAATGGAGACCGACGGATTGACGTAGTGGAACGATTCCGTGAACGCGACCGCGGCGAGGGCCGAGCCGCACACGCCGATGAAGAGAATGGCGAGCCACTCGCGGCCCGATATCTTTTTGAGATCGCCCCAGTTGTAGAGGAGAATGGGCACCGCGACGACGCAGGAGACAAGATGTTCACCGAGCACGATGAAGGTCGAGGCGAGTCCTTGCGTGAGGTGGACGCGGAACGGCGCGTCGGTCGCCCAGAGCGCCGCAGCGACAAAAACGAGCAGTGGCCCCCAAAGGGCGATGGTCTTTTGCATGGAGCGTATTCTAGCGCACGCGCGCGAAGTATGCTCGTGCCGCAGAAAGGTCCTTCGCGATGGCTTTCTTGAGCGCCTCGTCATCGGCGAAGCGTTTCCCTTCGCGCAACCTCTTGAGGAGCGTCACCACCACGTTCCATCCATAAAGATCGGCGGAGAAGTCCAGGAGGTGCGCTTCAAGCAGGCGGCGGCGCTCATCGGCATAACAGACCGCGTCGAATTCTTCCTTGTCAACCTTCACGCGTGCGGCGTAAATACCAGAAAGTGCCGGATTCTCAAGCGGAATGTTTATCGTCGGGAACCCGAGCGCGCTCCCGCGTTTCTCGCCTTTTTGGACGATACCGGTATACGTATGTTGTTGCATCCGCACCAGTATACACGCAGGCACTATTGCAAATACAGCGCGTTTCTGTAGAGTTCAGTTTGTCGCTATGATCCCTCTTTTGCTCGGTTTCGCCGCCTTTTGCGCAACGATGCTCGGCGGCTCGCTCGCGCTCAAGCTGAGCGACCGGCTGCACGTCATCCTCGGCTTCAGCGCCGGTGCCGTTATCGCGGTTGCCTTTTTCGACCTCATGCCCGAGGCGCTTAATCTTGCCGGCAAAATGCACGCGCTCTCGACCGTCGTCGCCTTCACCGCGCTCGGTTTTCTCCTCTACCTTGTACTCGATCGCGTCATTTTGCTCCACAACCACGGCGACGAAGAGCACGGGCATGCCGCCGAGACGCGCGGCAACGTACGCGCCGGCTCGCTCTCGATCCACTCGTTCCTCGACGGGCTCGGGATCGGGCTGGCGTTCCAGGTCTCCGCAGCGGTCGGCGCCATCGTCGCTGCGGCCGTGCTCGCGCACGATTTCAGCGATGGCATCAATACGGTCAATGTGGTCGTGCGGCACGGCGGCAAGTATAAGGAAGCTTTGCGCTGGCTCGTCGTCGACGCGACCGCGCCGGTGCTCGGCGTCGTGGTGACGCTCTTTTTCGCGGTTTCGGAGGATTCGCTCGGTCTTTTGCTCGCGATGTTCGCGGGCTTCTTCCTCTACATCGGCGCCTCCGACCTCATACCCGAAAGCTACCACCAGCACCCAAAATTTCTCACGACCGCGATGACCGGGCTCGGCATGGCCGTCCTCTACCTCGCGATCCATTTCGCGGGGTAATCCGTATTCCCCAAAATACAAAAACAAGGGTGGCCGGACAGCCGCCCCCATGAAGCATGATCACGCCTGTTGCGTTACTCGCTGCACACGTGTGCGCGCTGAGGGATTCGAACCCCCGACCTTTGCTGTGTAAAAGCACTGCTCTACCGCTGAGCTAAGCGCGCTTGGCGTACCCTCACGATAGCGCACCCACCCGGGCGAGGCAACACAAAATCTTCCTGAAACTGACCTTTGTACTTTTTGGGTGCCCTCGGCAGGAATCGAACCTACATTACATCCTCCGCAAGGATGCGTCCTATCCATTGAACGACGAGGGCTCTGGAAACCTCCAGAGGATACTACAGATTTGGCATTTCTTCGAGTGCTGCGAACACAGAGGACGGTCCTCTGTAAGAATGATTGTCCACACGTTCGGGAGAGTTGAGTGCAAACGTGTGCGATGATGGCTGCATGAAGCTGCAAGGTTTCCGACCGCTCGATCGCGGCGAACTCTCAATTCTCGCCGCACTCGTCTTGGTCGCCGTCTTGGGCGCGACCGGCCTCTTCCTGCAAGCCGTCGGCCCGACGTCGGTCTCCCAAACCGCTACGGCGGCAAGTCCTGAAGGCTCCAATCTGTACGGCGGTTTGCCCATCACCACAGGTCTTACACCAAGCCAAAATGTTTTGAGCATTGCACAACAAACCAAGCAAGCGCAAGGTCAAGAATCAACCGAGTGCACAACCCAGCAGAACAACGCCGCCGCTGCGGGCGCGGACCAACCCGATCCTAATCATCCGCTGGTGCAGCAGATCGACCAAGGCGGGTACACGATCGAATCGAACAAGTGCGTCGGCGCGATGTTCGACAGCACTAACCCGGTAGTGCAAAAAGATCAGCAGGCGGGCAGCGATCCCAAAAAAGATCCGAAGGCGTATAAGTGTGTCGGCGAAAAGACCCAGGTGTGGTTGGGGTCGGCACTATCAGGAACGATCCATTCAAGCGTAAATACGGATACGTCTGCAAACAACAAAGTGGGTACGTGCCAGGTGACCTACTGCGATGCCAGCGGAAAAAATTGCACGGCGACTGCCGCCGCGGTCTTGGGCGGGCAATCGCTCAGCCAGTGGGCTGCAAGCCCGAGCGTCGCGTCTTCGATCAACTTCGGCAGCCTGCCGCCGACCATGCAGAATAATTTGCAGGACATGGTGCAGGACCAGCAGGTGGCGAACCAGGACGCGCAGAACGCACTCAATAATGCGGTGAAAACCTGCCCAACCTGTTCGACCGTCAGCATCAACCAGCAAATAGCCAATGCTGCAGGTTTGTCGTCATCGTGCGCGCCGAGCAGCGCCCCGGGTATGTGTGACGTGAACGCTGCGGGGGCGAATATGCAGATTCAACAACAACAACAGCAATTAAATCAAGAGATGCAGCAATTGGAGAAAGCGGCGGTACCCCTTTCTTCCGCAGGCGGGTTCCAGGGCCCATGTCCAGCGGGGCAAACGAACAACGACGCTGGCTGTGCCCCCTCGAGTCCTGGACCAGCCGCTGGTCCTGCGAACGCTCAGAATCCTTACAATTCAGGCGGTACCTTCGGCGGCGCTGGCGCTAGCGGCGCTTTGAGCGGTCTACTGAACGGACTTGGGCGCGGTTTGGCAATGAGCATGATGATGCCGCAAGCGTCGATGATGCAGGCTGCGCCCGCGCAGATGTGTTCGACCGATCCAAACATCTACGCCCAGCAGCAGCAGCAATACCAGCAGCAAATGCAGCAGTATAACTATCAAATGCAGATGCAGCAGTATATGCAAATGCAGCAGTACAACCAGATGCAGATGAATCCGTACAACGCGCAGATGTACGGCGGATACATGTACTCGCCGCAAATGTCGTACATGCCGACCGCGTGCATGCCCTCAACCCAGTCACAGTGCTCGATGCAGCCGCAGCAGCCCGACCCTTCGCAGTGCTCGGGCGGTTCGTGGCAGCCGACCTACTCCGGCAACTGTATCGTCAACTGGCAGTGCGGCGGGTCGACCGCCTCGCAGCTTGGCCCGCAGATATCTTGTCAGCCTCAGCTCGCCGACGTGGGGATGAATGTCGCGATTGCCTACTCCTGCGCGGCAGGCACCGCCACGAGCACTGGGTTCACCGCTTCCGGCCAGAGCGGGACCACGACCGTCATCATCGCTAAGCCGCCTGCGGGCAATAACACCGTCACCTACGGCCTCACCTGCGTGGCCGGTTCGGCAACGGCCGGTGCGCAATGCTCGATACAGATCGAGCAGCCGACGATCACGCTCGTCGCAAATCCGGCGACCATCAGCGCCGGAGGCACGTCGCAGTTGGGATGGATCACGAGCGGCATCCAGTCGTGCGTCATCTCGTCGCCCGACGACGCGACTTTCACGCAACAGAATTCGAGCAACACGAGCGCCAATGGTACCGCGCAGACGCTCGCGGCGGCGACCACGGAATCCTATGCGCTCGATTGCACCACCTATGCGGGCGGCTCGCTCTCGGCGTCGACGACCGTGTCGGTCCAGTAGCGATGTCTACAAGCCGAAGAACTCTAGCACCTTGTGCGCGACGGGTTCCTTCATCGGCACTTCTTTTACTTCGCGTGCTTGCAGGTACTCGCGCACGTCATGCGGATCGACGCCCTCGAGCGGGATGATGAGGTTGGGCGCCATGAACTTCGTCGTGTCCACGAGCAGAAGCGGTCGCTCGATGCCGCGGTCCTCGACCCAGAATGAAATGATCTCCTCGTACCGGTGCATCGTGTCGCCCGTGCGGATGCCGCGATGGGAGAGCTCGAACTCGACGGGCTCCGGCTGCGTACGGGCATGGAGCGCGAGCGTCGTCGCGGCGAGCACGATCAAGATGGCGAAGAGCACATCGTGGAAAAGGATGCTGACGAGCGCGGCGCACGCGGCGATGATGCCGAGCGCCCAAAACCAATCGCCGCTGCGCTCGATCCGCTCGTGCTCATAGGCGCTCCAGCGCACTGTACTGCGTGCAGAAGGCATGATGTATCATTGTACTCCCTCGCGTGATGCTCTCGCGCCCTGCGCGTGGTACAACTGGGGGCACGGGGAGGGGTGGCGGAGTGGTCTAACGCACCTGTCTTGAAAACAGGAGTGTCGCAAGGCACCGTGGGTTCGAATCCCACCCCCTCCGCATTGACGGCTCTTCATTTGCATGTCATCACAATGCCGGGGGTTTATCAGGCATTAGCTAATCGAGAGCTCCTCACAATTGCGCTTCGTACGTGTCTCGGCAGCAGCGCTTTGCGCAAAGTTGTGTTCCCGCTGCAAGGATGCTATAGTCCCGCGACGTATGGCAGTCGCAATTTCGCCGGTCAATATCGCGCAGCGCAAAGAACTCGACCTTCGGGTGGGGGATACGGTGCGTGTGTGGCAGAAGATCGAGGAAGGGAAGGGAAAATTCCGTCTCCAGGCGTTCGAAGGCCTCGTCCTCGCGCGCAAGCATGGAGCGGAGGCAGGTGCGACCTTCACGGTCCGCCGTGTCGCCTCGGGCGTGGGGGTCGAGAAGATATTCCCGCTCTACTCGCCGATGATCGACAACATCGAGATCACCAAGCGTTCTCGCGTGCGCCGCGCCAAGCTCTACTACATCCGCGAGAAGGTTTCGCGCGAAGCGCGCCGGCAGCTCCGCCGCTCGAAGCTCGTGAACATCGAGATGAGTTCCGGCGAACCCGCTGAAACGGAGGCCACGGTTCCCGCAGCGGAGGCTGGCGAGAAAACAGAATAGCGCATACAATGGCGCGTGCGCGCAGGTGGCGAAATTGGTAGACGTACTACCTTGAGGTGGTAGCGCCCGCAAGGGCATGGGAGTTCGAGTCTCCCCCTGCGCACTTTCAGATCAGGCTCCCGTCCCTGACACGGGTATGATACCGATATGCCGCGGCCCCGATTGCCGAAGAACGTAGAGGAACTCGTGCACTGGTACGAGCGTTTTATTTCACCTCTGTCGCTCATCGCAGGCTTCATTGCCGACAATCTTTTCCTCACGCGTCGAGTCGACCTTTGGCAAACAAATGCGCTCCTGCTGACCTATCTTGCCGTCGCGGCGATAGCGATTGCGCTGATCCATCTCGTCGAGACCGGGCGGATAACGGAACCATCGGTGCTGCGCGCGGCTCCGCTCGTGCCGGTCGTGATGCAGTTCAGTATCGGTGGCCTCCTTTCCGGTTTCCTGTCGCTTTACAGCCGGAGCGCGGGTTTTGCGGCGAGCTGGCTTTTCGTCATCGTCGTTGCGATGCTGTTGATAGGCAACGAACGCTTCCTGCGGTTCTACACGCGACTGCCGTTCCAAATGGGGATTTACTACTTCACACTCTTCTCGTTCCTCATTTTCTTTTTGCCGGTCGTCTTCCATGCGATAGGGCCGATGATGTTTGTGAGCGCCGGAGTAACGAGCCTGGTTACGTTCGCGGCGTTATTCGCGCTCCTCGCCGTGCTCGTACCTGAGACCGTGCGCCGCGAGCGCGCGCGTGTGTGGCCCGTCGTCGTCGGCGTGTTCTTCGTGCTCAACGCGCTGTACTTCGGCGGATTTTTCCCGACATTGCCTCTGGCGCTCAAGAACGCAGGCGTCTATCACTCGTTCGCGCTTGAGGGTGCCGACATACACCTCGGCGCCGAGCAGGGGTGGTGGTACGCGCCGATCCTGTCGCTCTTCTCGTACTCGACGACCTTCCATACCGCCGCGGGCGGGACCGCATACGTATACAGCGCGATCTTCGCGCCGACCGGCCTTACGACGACGATCGTCAACGAGTGGCAGCGCTACGACGCCGGACAGGGCGCATGGGTGACGGTCGCCGACATTCCGTACGATATCGTCGGCGGGAGCGAAGGGGGGTATCGCGGCTACACGTATGATTCCAACCTCACGCCGGGCCGCTGGCGGGTGAATATCGAGACGAGCTACGGCCAGATCATCGGCCGCGTATACTTCACGGTCGATACCTCGCCGGGCGCCTATCCACTCTTAGATGTGATGCGCTGATATCGCGCGGCGGCTTTTTTTGCTATAACTACGGTTCGATGGCGATCGTGGTGTAACGGTCAACACTGGAGCTTGTGGAGCTCTCAATCCGGGTTCGATTCCCGGCGATCGCCCAGATTTTCCACTCTTGTAGTATCCTCGCGTGGGTCGCATTAGACGGATGCGTCGCGCTCATGCCGAGCCGGCGCGAATGTCCGTGTGCTTCAATGTGAACGGCTTGCCGAGAAATATCATGGAGAAAAAGTTGATCGTATAGCGGAAGCCGGCCGTGAACATGCCTTCTTCGATAAGGCGGCGGCCAGACGTGTACATGGGGAGCGCGAAGGTCCACTTCACGCGACCGACTTTCGCGAGGCGCCGCGCGGTGTCGGTGTCGTCGCCGTAGAATTCGATCGCCGTGTTGTGGCCGCCGATCTTCTCAAGCGCGCTGTGCCGCACGACGAAGTTACCGCCCTGCATGACCGCTCCGGTGCGCAGCACGTACTGCATGAGCAGGTTCATCGGCAGGTAGGTCGAGAGGAATACGCGAACGAGCGCGCGCTGCCAGAGCGGGAGGTCGTAGTAGATGAAGGGACCGGAGACAGCGACGATGCGCGGGTCGCCGTCGAGGATGCGCACGGCGGCCGTGAGCCAGCCTTCGGGAACGATGGTGTCCGCGTCGATGTTCGCGCTCAATTCGCCCGAAGAGGCGCGAAAGCCGGCTTCGCGTGCGCGGTTCGATCCTTTGCGGCGCTCCTCGACGACGCGCACGCCCGGGTAGCTGCCCGCGACATCTTTCGTGCGGTCGGTGGAATCGTTATCGGCGACGATGATCTCGCACTCGTAGCCGCTGCGCGCGATCTCGCGCAGCGCCGACTCGATGCAATTGCCGATGAGTTTCTCTTCGTTGTAGGCGGGAATGACGAAGCTGACTTTCATAGAGGCGCCGCGTCGTCATCGCTACTCCGAACGCACGTCGATCTGGCGTACGACGAGCGGTTTGCGGGTGAGCATGCCCCAGAGGTAGCTGAAGCCGTAGAAGAGCTCGACGCGCACGATGCCCTCGTGCGCGAAGCGCCGGCCCGAAGAGTACATGGGGAGATCGAACGTCCATTTGATGTCGCCGAGCGGATTGAGCCGCTTTGCGATGTCGACGTCCTCGCCGAAGAACTTGATATCGACGTTGTATCCGCCGATCATCTCCAGCGCGCCGCGCCGCACGACGTAGTTGCCTCCCTGCAAGAGCGATCCTTTGCGCAAAATGAAGCGGTTCACGAAGTATCCGATGTAGCCGATCGCGTACGACAAGCGGGTGAACGCGCGTTGCGACCACGGAAGGTCGTAGTAGATGAAGGGGCCGCTCAGCGCGACCAGCCGGTCGTTGCGGTCGAATTCCTTGAGCACGCGAGCGATCCAGCCGCGGGGCATGAGGGTGTCGGCGTCGATGTTGGCGATGAGCTCGCCGCCGGAGGCGCGGAAACCCGCTTCGCGCGCGCGCGAGAGTCCCTTGAGCGGTTCGTCGACGACGCGCACGCCGGGGAGCGCGGAAGCGATCTCCTTGGTGCGGTCGGTCGACGCATTGTTCACGACGATGATCTCCGCCACGACGGGGGTGCGGGCGAGATCGGCACGCACCGCCTCGACGCATCGAGCGACGCGTTTCTCCTCGTTATACGCGGGGATGACCACGCTCAATTTCATTGAGCCTAGTATACCACGCAGTGGGCTACGCGGCTTGTCTAGAGGTCTTCCTGGACGAACCGGGCGTAGAGATAGCGCACGAAGGCGATAAAGGCCGCCGTGGCCAGGACGAAGAGTCCGAGCACTGACAGCTTGCCGAGGACGCCGTTGACCTGGTCGTAGAGCTGGCTGAAGAGGATGCCGATGCCAATGAGCGATCCCGTCCAGATGCCTTCGCCGATCGCGTTGAAGAGCACGTAGCGTGAGAACGAAATGCGCGACAGGCCGGCGGTGAAGAGCGTGACAACGGCAAGGCCGAGGCCGTTCGTCACTTTGGAGAGGATGAGGATGCGGCTGTCGTGGCGGTTGAATATGTGCTTGACCGTCTCGATCTTCGCTTCGGTCATGCCGAAGTAGCGGCCGAAGCGGCGCGCGAAGCGGTCGCCGAAATGGTAGCCGATGTAGTACCACATGATATCGCCAAGGACGGCGCCGCTGACGACTGCGAGGTAGGCGGGGAGGAGATCGAAGTAGCCGTAACGGATGAGGACGCCGGTCAGGAGCGCGACGGCCGGTTGCGTAATGAACGCGAGCGGGACGAGCGCGGCGTAGCGGTACTGCAGGATGAGCGCTGCCAGGTGTGACGACGGGACCATGTTCCGATAGTATACTACCTTGCATCCCTCTGCCATGAACGCTTCCGACCAATCGCCCGCCCGTGGATCATTCGTACGCGAATTCGCTGCGCGGTATAGCGCGGCCTTTTCCCGGCGAGGCTTCGTGAGCGATCTTGCGGTCGCCATGCTCGGCTTTTGTGCGGCGGTCGTCATCTCGTTCTACGCGATCGCCTACGCGACTGAGCGTGCGAGCAACCCCGTCACCGACATCGTCCTCTCCAATACGCCCACCGTGAACCTCGACGGCGTGTTCGCGGTTGCGACCCTGCTCCTCATTACGAGTGTGGTCGCCGTACTGTTGTACGATCCGAAACGCATCCCGTTCTCGCTCAACGCGCTCACGCTCTTCTTCATTATCCGCTCGGGGTTCATCTCGCTCACGCACATCGGCCCCTACCCGTCGCTGCCGCCCGACGAGAATTGGAGCGGGCTCACGCGTCATTTCCTGTTCGGCGGCGACCTGTTCTTCTCGGGGCATGTCGGTACGCCGTTCTTGCTCGCGCTCATGTTCTGGCGGCAACGCACGGTGCGCGTATTCTTCCTCACCTGGTCGGTCGTCATGGCGGTCATCGTGCTTTTGGGTCACCTGCACTATTCGATCGATGTCGCCTCCGCCTACTTCATCACGTATACCATCTTCGTGCTCGCCGAGCGTTTTTTCCCGGACACCCGGGCCCTTTTCTTTGGCGGGACGGTTCCCGCGAAATAGCATATGGAGGCGAGAGAGCCGAAGGTCGAACGTGGGCTGTACGAGCTTTTCGAGATCAGCGTCATTCTGAAGGGGCTGGACGCGCTTTTGGAGATTGTCGTAGGCATCGCGCTCTTTTTCGTGAATATACCCAACCTTGTGCAGTCGCTCGTGCAAACCGAGATCATTGAGGACCCCAACGATTTCATTGCGACGCACATCCAGGCGCTCGCTGGCACGCTCTCGCCGCAAGTGCAGACCTACGGCGCGCTCTACCTGCTCGCGCACGGCGTCATCAAAGTGGTCGTTGTGATCGGGCTCCTGCGCCGCTCCCGCTGGGCTTACCCGGCCGCGCTCGCGGTCTTCGCGCTCTTCATCGCGTATCAGACCATCAAGTTCATCGGCACGCATTCCATTCCGCTCCTCCTGCTCGACATCTTCGATATCCTGCTCGTGTGGCTCGTGTACCACGAATACCGCCGCATGACGCGCGAAGGCGGGTTTCGCCGCTGACGCGGTCTGGTACACTACGAGCATGGACGCGCTTGATTCGAACTTGCAAATGGCATCTGTTCCAGCGACCTGTCCCACATGCCATCGACCGGTCGAGCCGACCTTCTACTTCTGCCCGAATTGTGGCACCTCGCTCAAGCCCGCGCCGCTGCCTACGACGCCGCTCGCGCAGACGCTCGTGTACGCGCACAGCGTCGCTTTGCCGATGTTGCTTTTCATTACGATAGGGCAGTGGCGCGGGCATCGCTACTACAAATCGGCCGACGACACCGAGCACGCGATCGGCGTCGTCGCCTGGACGCTCCTCATCCTCTCGACCGTCCTCAGCATCTGGCTCGCCTGGGTCGGCACCCAGATGGCGATACAGTCTTCCGTCGCGCAGATCAACGCGGACATGTCGATCTAGCGCGGGCCCCCAGTTAGGGGTGTATACTTTCCCTAAGCATTACCAGACCCACATCTCGTTAGCGTTCTATGGATATCGAGAAAAAGGAATTGCATATCGTTCCGCCGCGGCGGATCGAGCAGGCTGCGATCTTCGCGCTCATCATGCTCGGCGTGTTCCTCGTCAGCCTCACGATTGGGCAGATCAAGGGGCTTGCCTACATCGGTGCCGGCATCGCGCCGACCAACACCGTCTCCGTGTCCGGCGAGGGTGACATCTTCGCCATTCCGGACACGGCCACCTTTACCTACGCGGTGACCGAGAACGCGAAGGACGTGACGGGTGCGCAGACCGCCGCAGCGAACGCGAGCAACGCCATTATCGGCTACCTCAAGGGGCAGGGCATCGCCGACACCGACATTCAAACGATCGACTACAGCATTTCCCCGCACTACGACTACCAAGGCGGCGTGTGTGCGCCGCAGCCGCTCATGTACAACGGCGCGAGCGCGAGCGTTTCTGGCAGCGCGAATTCCGTGGTGGTACCTAGCACCATATCCTGCCCGCCGGGCAAGCAGGTCATCACCGGCTACGACGTGTCGCAGACGGTCTCGGTAAAAGTGCACGACCTCACCAAAGCGGGGGACATCCTCACCGGCGTCGGCAGCAAGGGCGCGACCAGCGTGAGCGGGCTTTCGCTCGCCGTCTCCAATCAAGACGCGCTCACCATTCAGGCGCGCACCAAAGCGATCACCGACGCGCAGAACAAAGCGCAGGAGCTCGCCAAAGAGCTCGGCGTGCGCCTTGGCCCCATCGTTGGTTACAGCGAGGGCGGTGGCGGGCCGATCTACTACGCCAAGGCGATGAGCATGGCAGCCGGCTCGTCAGCAATCGCGCCCTCGCCCGCGATTCCCGCCGGCCAAAACAAGATCACCTCCACGGTGACCATCACGTACGAAATAGAGTAAGCGGTGTTGGTTATCCACAGATTTTTACAGAGGACCGTCCTCTGTATTTGAGGGGCGCTTGACTTCCGGCCGAAGCGGAGTACGATGCTCTCCATCACCGCCGCGAGGCGGTTTTAAAATGGCTAATTTAGAGTGATATCGTATGGCAGGCATCGGACAGTACCTCAAAGAGACCCGCGCCGAACTCCGGCATGTCGCGTGGCCGACCCAAACACAGACCATCGTCTACACGGTCCTCGTCGCAGCGATCTCGATCGGCGTCGCCGTCTACCTCGGCCTCTTCGACTTCATCTTCACGACCGGCCTCACGCGCCTCATCTCCGCGATGCCGCAGGGCGCGAGCGCGCCTGCCACGCTGCCCGTATCGAGCACGGGCAACACGACCGGAAGCTCGAACGCTCCGCTGATCCAAGGCGCGCCGATCCAGATCGTTCCGACCGCTCCCTCGACGAACTCGTCGCAAGGGGGTTCAACGAATACCAAATAAACCATATGAAACAAACGCACGGTTCAGAACGACAGTGGTATGCGGTGCACACGTACTCGGGCTACGAGGATGCGGTCGCGCGCAATCTCAAGCAGCGCATCGATTCGTTCGGCATGAAAGACAAGGTCTTCCAGGTGGTCGTGCCGGTCGAGAAGAAGATTAAAATAAAGAATGGCCGCAAGACCGAGGTGCGCGAGAAGACTTTTCCCGGCTACGTGCTTGTGGACATGATCGCGTCCGACGACGCGTGGAGCGTCGTGCGCAACACGCCGCAAGTTACCGGGTTTGTCGGAACCGCCAATCAGGCAGTGCCGCTTTCGCAGGATGAGGTGGACAAGATCCTCAAGCGCGCCGGCGGCGACACCGTGCGCCACGCCATCGATCTCGGCGAGGGCGACGCGGTCATCATCGTCGACGGCCCCTTCAAAGATCTCGAGGGAAAGGTGGGGGAGATTGACGAAGAGCGCGGAAAGGTTAAGGTATTAGTCCCGATGTTCGGCCGCGAAACTCCGGTCGAGCTCGAGGCTGACCAAGTGCAGCGAGTCTAACCTTTACCCCAACATCTTTAACCGGTAATCTATCTCTACGTATGGCAAAAGAAATCACCAAGATGATCAAATTGCAGATTGCGGCAGGTGCCGCGACGCCGGCGCCGCCAGTGGGTACCGCGCTCGGTCCTGCGGGAGTCAACATCGGCGAGTTCGTGAAGCAGTTCAACGATCAGACGCGTCCCCTGATGGGCAACACGTTGCCGGTGGTGCTCACCGTCTACAAGGATCGCTCGTTCACGTTCATCGTGAAGAAGCCGCCGGCCTCGCGCGCTATCTTGAAGAAGCTCGGCATCGAGAAAGGATCCACCAAGCCGCAGAACAAGGTCGCCAAACTCTCCAAGCAGCAGCTTACGGAGCTCGCGCAGGAAAAAATGGAGGACCTCAACACGCCGGATCTCGAGAAAGCGAAGAAGGTCATCGCCGGCACTGCGCGTTCTATGGGCATCGACGCAGAAATGTAATTCTCGCAAATAAGGAAAAAGAAAAGCGGCCGCGTCATACGCGGCCGCTTTTGTATTAGGTGCGCCGCGCGGTACTATGTCTCGCATGGATATCCGATGGCGATTGCGGGAAGCGCTCGAAAATGCGCTGCGTGATGTGGGTCTCGATATGCCGTTGATCCACATTCCGACACTTGAGCATCCCGCTGAACTCGCTCACGGTGACTATTCGTCCAATGTTGGTTTACAGTATGCTAAGGACGCAAAAGCATCGCCAAGTACTCTCGCGGCGAAGCTCGTTGCGGCGTTCGGTGCGATCGAGGGCATATCAAAAATTGAGATTGCCGGACCCGGGTTCATCAACTTCTACTTGGCGCCAGAAACCATCGCCGCATCCATAGAACAGGCACGCAGCGATGAGAAATGGGGGAGCAACATTGCGCTGAAAGATATTAGAATAATGGTCGAGTACACCGACCCCAATCCGTTCAAGGAGTTCCACATCGGCCATCTCATGAGCAACGCGATAGGAGAGTCCATTTCGCGCCTGCTTGAATATTCCGGTGCCGATGTGAAGCGCGCCAACTATCAGGGCGACGTGGGTCCGCACGTCGCGAAAGCGATTTGGGGAATACGAAAGCTGAATGCGGACCCGCATGATCCGTCGCAGCTTGGCCGCGCGTATGCGATCGGCGCGCAAGCGTACGAGAACGACCCTGCGGCGGAAGCGGACGTCGACGCTATCAACGCGAAAGTCTATGACCGCTCCGATACTGCGATAAACGAATTGTATGCCGCAGGTCGTGCCGCGTCGCTTGAGCATTTCGAAGAGCTGTATCGTACGCTCGGGACGAGATTCGACCGCTACTTTTTTGAGAGCGAAACAGGCCCGCGCGGCATCGCGCTCGTGCAAGCGCACCCAGAAGTGTTCGAGAAAAGCGACGGCGCGATCGTGTACAAGGGCGAGAAGGCCGGTCTGCACACACGCGTGTTCGTCACCTCGAAAGGGCTGCCGACGTACGAAGCGAAAGAGCTTGGCCTCGCCGAGTTGAAGCTGGAGGCGTGGCCTGCCGACGAGTCGATAACGGTGACCGCGCACGAGCAGTCGGACTACTTCGCGGTCGTCGTTGCGGCGATGAAAGAATTCATGCCCGATGTCGCGAAGCATATTCATCATGTGCCGCACGGCATGATGCGGTTCGCGAGCGGCAAGATGTCGTCGCGCACCGGCGACGTGATAACGGGCGAATCATTGCTCAACGAATTGCAGGCGACCGCCAAAGAGCGCGCGGCGGAGAGTCGCGCGGACGATATCGGAAAGCTCTCGGAGCAGATCGCGGTCGCGGCCATCAAGTATCAGGTGCTGCGGCAGGCATCGCACAAGGACATCATCTTCGATCGCGAACGCGCGCTATCGCTTGAGGGCGACTCCGGACCGTACCTGCAGTATGCGCACGCACGCGCGTGTGCGGTAGCGGCGAAAGCACAGGAGCAGAGCGTCGAACCAAGGGCGAGCGGAGGAGTAGAGCCAAGCCATCTCGCGCGGCTGATCCAGCGCTTTCCTGAAATAGTCGAGTACTCAGCTTCGGAACTTGAGCCGCACCTCGTGACCACCTACCTGCTCGAGATCGCCTCAGCGTTCAATAGCTGGTACGCGCAGGAGCAGATCGTGGACGGCACCCCGGCGGCGGCGCACAAGGTCGCGCTTACCGAAGCGGTGCGTCGCACGCTCAAGAACGGACTTTGGGTACTTGGGATTCCTGCGCCGGAGAAGATGTAGGTGATACACTTTCGCGATGCGGCAGGACGAAGCGCTCGAAATTCTCAAGACCGGCCTCAACGTATTCCTCACGGGCGAGCCGGGCGCCGGCAAGACGCACACGATCGACCGCTACGTACAGTGGTTGCGCGAGCGCGGCGTCGAGGTCGCCGTTACCGCCTCGACCGGCATCGCGGCCTCGCATCTGGGCGGCATGACCATCCATTCCTGGAGCGGCATCGGGGTAAAGCGCGACGTATCCGACTACGATATCGAGCTTATCCGGAGCAAAGAGAAGGTCGCGCGGCGCATCGTCGCCGCGAAAGCACTCATCATCGACGAGATCTCGATGCTCGACGCGTGCACGCTCGACTCGGTCGATCGCGTATTGCGCACGCTGCGTCGTCGGCCGCTCATGCCGGAGGAGCCCTTCGGGGGCTTGCAGGTCGTCTTCGTCGGAGATTTTTTCCAGTTGCCGCCGGTCTCGAAAGGGGAACGGCTCGAGTTCGCGTTCACCTCGCGCGCGTGGAAGGAGGCGCGCCCCATCATCTGTTACCTTGCGGAACAACATCGGCAAGAGGACGCTGAATTCCTCGATCTCCTCTCCGCGATGCGGCACGGCACGCTCACGCCGCGACATCGCGCGCGTTTGCGGTCGCGCATGCAGGCCGACGCTCCCGCCACGGGCGCGGCCAGGCTTTTTACGCACAATGAGAACGTGGATCGCATCAACGCGCAGGCGCTCGGCAAGCTTTCGACGCCGCTCCACGTGTTCTCGATGACTGCCCGCGGCCCCAAACAGTTGGTCGAACCGCTCAAGGCGCAATGTCTTTCGCCGGAGGCGCTCGAGCTCAAGGAGGGCGCTGCGGTCATGTTCACCCGTAATAATTTCGATGCGGGCTATGTGAACGGCACGCTCGCCGAGGTGACCGGCTTCTCCGCGCTCGGCGCGCCGATTGTTCGTACGCGTGACGGCCGTACGATAGAGGTCGAGCAGGCGGAATGGTCCATACAAGATGGTTCGAGACTGCTCGCGCGGCTCACCCAAGTGCCACTGCGCCTCGCTTGGGCCATTACCGTGCACAAGAGCCAGGGGCTCTCGCTCGACGCGGCGGTTATCGATCTTTCGCAAGCCTTTGAGTACGGCCAGGGCTATGTAGCGCTCTCGCGCGTGCGCTCGCTCGAAGGCCTCTACCTCGAAGGTCTCAACGAACGTGCGCTCGAATTGCACCCCACGGTCGCCGCAGCCGACCGGCATTTCCGCGCGTATTCCGAGACCGCCCGCAACAAGTTCGCCGCATTGCCACGGGCCGAGAAGGACAAGCTCCACCGGAATTTCTTGCGCGCTATCGAGGCGAAGGAGCCGCCACCGACCTCGGGCGGGCACATCAATGTGCCCAAACGGACACTCGATGAACTGAAGGCGAAGCACCCGAACGCGGGTAAAGCGTGGAACAAGGAGGACGACGAAACATTGCGCCGATTGTTCGCCGATGGCACGGCCCACAAGGACATCGCCAAACATTTCGGCCGCAAGCCGTCGGCCATCCGCGCGCGCCTCGGCCACCTCGGACTCGTTGAGGACTACTGGGCGAAGAAACGGAAGCGCGACGCATCGCGCCTATCGGCGAGGTGAAATTTTTCTTGGATGTGGTGTGTATATCTGGTATCCGCTCATCGAGAAACCGCAGTGAAGGGAGTAGGTAAAGTGGACGCTGACACAAGAAGAAAGATCGGAACTCTGCCCGCCAACGCCACTCATTGAAATGCTCCCCGTTCTTCAAACGGCGGCGTAAGCTTTCACAGAAACGGAGGTTCGAATGGATCCGAAAAAAGCACGGCAATTCCAGCTGCTCGCAGAAATGAAAGGCTTGTACGCGAAGTGCGGCCCAGACGAGGATAGGACGGTCCGCATCTTGCAAACAGGCGGTAAGGTTTTCGCGAGCGTATCACAAGCGGCAGGCGGCACATTCGAGATCGTGATCGGAAACAAAACGCATACGGAACCAGACTTTCCCAAGTGTTTTGACAAGCTCTGCGACGCGCTCGACGGTTTTTAGAGCACGCGGTCGTTCTTTCGGAACCTGCTGCGGATGATTCCGTGGCAGGTTTTCTTTTCGCATACCTCTTGGCGGTTTGTGACGTATCCGGGGGAACGCGTCTTGCCCGACGAGCTCGATCGAGATCATCGAGGCCAGACGTCGAAAGGTCGGGCGTGCTCCCGCGCTGTGATTTTATGGCCGAAGTGCTATAGTTTTGCGCATGTCGGATACACCGCATTCGCATACAGCCCCCGGCTCTGGTCCCGTAAAGAGCGAGGTCGCGCTGCGCGAAGAAGCGATACAGACTTTCTGGCGGGAACGCGGCATTTTCCAAAAAACGCTCGAGAAAAAGAGCCAGAAGGGCGAGTTCGTTTTCTACGAGGGTCCGCCGACCGCCAACGGTCGCCCTGGCATCCACCACCTCGAGAGCCGAGCGTTCAAGGACGCCATCCTCCGCTATCGCGTCATGTGCGGCTACCATGCGCGCCGCAAGGGCGGCTGGGACACGCACGGGCTGCCCGTCGAGCTCGAAGTCGAGAAAGAGATCGGCAGCAAAAGCAAAAAAGACATCGAAGCGTACGGCATCGCCAAGTTCAACGCCAAGTGCAAGGAGAGCGTGCTGCGCTACATCGACGAGTGGCAGACGTTCTCCGATCGCATCGCGTTCTGGAATCACGACGCGTATTTCACGTTCGACAATGACTACATTGAATCGGTGTGGAATATTCTGAAGACCGCGCACAGTCGCTCGCTCATCGAGAAGGACTACAAGGTCGTGCCGTGGTGCCCGCGCTGCGGGACCGCTCTCTCTTCGCACGAGGTCGCGCAGGGATACGCCGAGGCGAAGGACCCGGCTGTGTACGTGAAGTTCAAGGTCGCCGACAAGTCCGACGAGTACATCCTCGCGTGGACGACGACGCCGTGGACCTTGCCGGGCAACGTCGCGCTCGCGGTCGGCGCGGACATCGAGTACGTAAAAGTGCGCGAAGGCCGCGACATGCTCTGGCTCGCCAAAGCGCGGCTCGCGGCGGTCTTGCCCGATGCGCGCGTCATTGCCGAGAAGAAGGGGAGCGAGCTCGTGGGCATGGCGTACGAACCGCTCTACCCCTTCCTCAGGGACACGGCGCCCGCGTCGCAGCGTACCGCGTTCGAGAAGGCGTATCAGGTGTATGCGGCCGAATTCGTTTCCACTGAAGATGGGACGGGCATCGTGCACACCGCGGTCATGTATGGGGCTGACGACTTCGAGCTTGGTTCGAGGCTCGGGCTTCCGAAGCACCACGTGGTCAACGAGGACGGCACGTTCTCGCACCATGCGGGCCCCTTTGCGGGGCTCTTCGTGAAGAAGGCCGACGGTCCGATCATGGAAGACCTTCGCGCGCGCGGTCTTCTCTACAAGCATGAAACGATCGAGCACACGTACCCCTTCTGTTGGCGCTGCAAGACGCCGCTCCTCTATTATGCGCGCGACTCGTGGTACATCCGCATGTCGTCGCTCAAACAAGACCTCATTCGCGAGAACCAAAAGATACATTGGGAACCGGAGCACATCCGCGACGGCCGTTTCGGCGAGTGGCTCAAAGACCTCAAGGATTGGGCGATATCGCGGAATCGTTACTGGGGTACGCCGCTGCCGTTTTGGGAGTGCGGGACCTGCAAGCAGTTCACCGTGCTCGGGAGCATGCAAGAGCTCAAGGAGCGATCGCGCGAGCGCGTGCCGGACAACCTCGATCTGCACCGACCCTTCGTCGACACGTACACCATTGATTGTGCGTGTGGCGGAGTCATGCGACGCGTGCCGGAGGTGCTCGACGTGTGGTTCGATTCCGGCGCGATGCCGTTCGCGCAGGACCACTATCCTTTTGCGACGAACGAGCCGCGCTACCCCGCCGATTACATCTGCGAAGCGATCGACCAGACCCGCGGCTGGTTCTACACGCTGCACGCGGTCGGCTGTCTCATGGGCCGCGGCCGCGCGTTCAACAACGCTATCTGTCTCGGCCACATCCTCGACTCGAAAGGCAAGAAGATGTCGAAGTCGATCGGCAACGTTGTTGTGCCGCAGGTCGCCATCGATAAGTACGGCGTCGACGCGCTGCGATACTTCATGTACACGGTCAACGCGCCGGGCGAGAGCAAGAATTTCGATGAGCGCCTGGTGGACGAGATCGTGAAGAAGCACCTCGGTCGTCTCAACAACGTGCTTTCGTTCCTCAAGCTCTACGATGATGGCGCATCGCGCGGTGCCGCGAGCGCACACGTGCTCGATCGCTGGATACTCGCTCGGCTCGAAGAGCTGACGGAAGAAATGACCCGTAGCTTCGAGCGCTACCAGCTCGATGCCGCGATGCGGCCGCTCGCCGCGTTCATCGACGACCTGTCGGTGTGGTACCTGCGCCGCTCGCGCGATCGCTTCAAGGGAGAGGGGAGCGGCAAGCAAGCCGCGCTCGCGACGCTGCGCCATGTGCTCTACACTACCGCGCTCCTCATGGCGCCCGGGATGCCGTTCTACGCCGAACACCTCTTCCAGGCCGTCCGTGGCGCGGACGATGCGGAGAGCGTGCATCTTGCGGCATGGCCCGCTACTCGAAAAAAAAGCTCTTGGTTCGGGAAATTACTCGGGAAAAAAGATGACGTACTCACTGACATGAAAGCGGCTCGGCTTATCGTGACGCAGGCGCTCGAGGCGCGCGATAAGGCCGGTATTAAAGTGCGTCAGCCGCTCGCGCTCCTCACCGTTCCGGCGAGCTCGGCGCTTTCGCAGGAGTATCTCGATATCATCGCTGACGAGGTGAACGTGAAGAAAGTCGAGAAGAAAAGCGATGCGGTGGCGCTCGATACGAGCATGACCGAAGCGCTCAAAGCGGAAGGCGTCGTGCGCGATTTCGTGCGCGAGGTGCAGGCGTACCGCAAGGCGCAGAAATTGAAGCCCGGCGAGCCGACGATCTACGAGGCGAGCGTTTCGCCCGAAAAGCGCGCGGTCATCGAGCGGGAGCTCGACGCTATCCAAAAGGCCACGCACACGACCATCGAACTTACCTAGTGCATGTACCAGAAGTACCAAACCGAGGCGCTGGTCTTGGGAAGCCGCGAGCGAGGCGAAGCGGATCGCGTGTACACGCTCTACACGCAGGATTTCGGACTCGTACGTGCCCGCGCGAGCGCGGTGAGGCGCGAATCTTCGAAGATGCGGTACGCGCTTCAGCACTGCTCGCGCGCCATGGTGGCGCTCGTAAAAGGGAAGCACGGCTGGCGCGCGGCGGGCGCGAGCGCCGCCGCAACGCTTGGCGGCGGCGATGCCGGCACTGCCGCGTTCGCGCGCATCGCATCGCTGGCGCTCCGCCTCGTGCAGGGGACCGAGCGCAACGACTACCTCTTTGCCGCGCTTTCCGAGGCGCACGAAGCGCTGCGCACGGCGGGGGACCAGTCGATTGCCGGCACGATAGAGGTCGTGTGCGTCGCGCGCGTGCTCTACGCGCTCGGATACCTATCCACGGAAGCGCTCTCCACCGCGCTCTTTACCCACACCGCTTACACCGGGGAGTCGCTCCTCGAGGCGGAGACGCTCAAGGACAAGTTGCTCGTATCCATCAACAAGGCGATTGCGGAAACGCAACTCTAAGGTAGGCTGATAGCATGGTCACCGTCGGACGGATCACGACGCCGCAGGGCATCGCTCTTGAGGATATCGCCGCGCTCCTCTCGCAACTGAGGCGCTCGCCGGGCGATTGGAACGGCACCAAAGAGGATGTAGAACGCGCGATTAACGACACGCGCACTATTTTTATCGTTGCGCGTGACGGAAGCAAGGTCGTCGGCATGGGCATGGTATTTATGGCGCCAAAATTCGGTGAAGCTCTTGGGTTTGTCGAAAATATCGTGGTGCTCGATTCGTACCGGAGCAAAGGCCTGGGGCGCACGATCATGGAACTGGTGATCGACGAATCCCGGAAGGCTGGCGTCACCAGGCTCGACCTTACCAGTAATCCGAGCCGCGTCGCCGCGAATGCGTTGTACCAGAGTCTGGGTTTTGAGAAACGGGATACCAACGTCTATCTTTTACACGTGTAAGCAGTGGTAGAATTACGGCCATGGAAGGCTCCGAGCATGATGCGGAGAAGATAGAGCGTCTGCGCCGCGCGATGTACTCGCGCGCCCTCTCAGAGAATCTCCAAGACAAGCCGCGGCGCGAGCTCGATGCCGAGGGCGCTCAGGTGCCGGAGGATTTCGTACGAGAGGCGGATGCGGGTTCGCCGCAAACTATCGTCGCGCCGCGCGCGATCGGCATCGTGCGTGCGGCGCTCTGGTGGCTGCTCGCGGCAGCGCTCGTGTTCTTCTTGGCCTCGCTCGCGTTCTTCGGGTACTACTTTTTCTTCGGTCCGGGGAGTGGCGACGCCTCGTCGTCCAATATCGATATCGCCATTTCTGGCCCGCCGCAGGTAGAGGGAGGCGCGCCCGCCGAGTTCCAGATATCGGTCGGCAATCGGAACAAGGTGCCCATCGAACTCGCCGACCTTGTCATTACGTACCCAGACGGCACGCGCTCGCCAGCCGACTACGTAACGTCGCTCACGAATCAGCGCATCCCGCTCGGCACGATCGAGAGCGGCGGCGTGCGACAGGGGACCGTCTCTGCAGTGCTTTCCGGCACTGCGGGGCAGACCGCCGATATCAAGGTCGAACTCGACTACCACATCGGCGGTTCGAGCGCGATATTCACTGCCAATACCGATTACACGGTGACCTTCAGTTCGGCGCCGCTCGGCATCTCCGTCGACGGCAACTCGGAAGCGATATCCGGCCAGCCGGTGCAACTCGCGGTGACGGTATCTTCCAACACCGACGCGCCGGTCAAGGACGTGCTTTTGAGCGCGACGTATCCATTCGGCTTCAAGTTCAACTCCTCGGTGCCCGCGCCGACGCAGAACGGCATCTGGGCGATCGGCGACCTCAACCCCGGCGACAAAAAGATCGTGACCATCAACGGCACGCTCACCGGCACGAAAGGCGACCAGCGCGTCTTTCGCTTCGACGCCGGCACGCGGGTCGACTCCGCTTCTTCCACGATCAGCACGCAGCTCGCCGATCTTGCGTACACGACGACCATTACGCAGCCGTTCCTCGATCTCACGAGCGTGGTCAACGGTTCTCCGGGCACCGTCGTTCTCTCGCCAGGCGATAGCGTGACCGTCACGATCGGTTGGCAGAATAACCTCTCGACCCCGATCACGAGCGCCGCTATCGTCGCGCAGCTCACGGGTCTCCAAATTGACGGCACGACCGTGAAAGCGACCAATGGTTTCTACCGTTCGACACAAAATGTCGTCTTATGGGACAAGTCGACCGATCCGGACCTCGCGACCATCGCGCCCGGAGCGAAAGGCACCGTTTCGTTCTCGTTCCAGGTGCCGACGAGCGGTCAGCTCGCGTCGACAACGAGTCCGCATCTCGATATATCGGTGAATGTCGCGGGCAACCGCTTGTCGGAGAGCGGCGTACCCGAGAACCTGCAATCGGCAGTGAGCCAGGAGATCGCGATCGCGAGCGACCTGCAGCTCGCGGCGCAGGGTCTCTACTACACCAATCCGTTCGGCACGAGCGGTCCTATACCGCCCAAAGCCGGCAGCGAGACCAATTACGCGATACTCTTCACGCTCACCAACTCGACCAACCAGATAACCAACGGGCAGGTCACGGCCTCGTTGCCGCCCTATGTTCGTTGGGTCGGTATCTACAGTCCCAATACCGAGAAAGTATCCTTCGATCAGGTGCGCGGCACCGTGACGTGGGATCTTGGCACGATCAACCCCGGGGCGGGGCTCAATGGCACGCCGTCGCGTCAGATGGCGATAGACATAGGCTTTACGCCCTCAACGAGCCAGATCGGCCAGCAGCCACCGCTCCTGCAGCAGATCACGTTCACGGGCATCGATAGCTCCACCGGCGCTGCCATCAAGCGCACGACATCATCGGACGTGACCACCAATCTCCTCCAGGTTGCGAAGACGAGCAACGCGGTCGTGGTCGGCACGGATACGGGCTTTTCGGCGGCTAATGCGGACGTGGTAAAGTAGCGCCATGCCGGAGGACCGAATGGAGAAGATCGTCTCGCTCGCGAAGCGCCGCGGCTTTATCTACCCCGGCTCCGAGATCTACGGCGGCTTCTCGGGTTTTTGGGACTATGGTCCGTACGGCATCGAGCTCAAGAACAACATCAAGCAACTCTGGTGGCGAATGTTTGTGCAGGAGCGCGAAGACATGTGCGGCGTCGATGCGGCCATCATCATGAATCCGGAGGCGTGGAAGGCGAGCGGGCACGTTGCCGGTTTCGCCGACCCGCTCGTCGAGTGCACGAAATGCAAGCGCCGATTCCGCGCGGATCAGGTCGGCGACACGTGCCCCGAATGCGGAGGTTCGTTCGGCGAGGTGCGACAGTTCAACATGATGTTCTCGACCCAGGTGGGAGCGGCCGACGGCGCGCTCTCGTACCTGCGGCCGGAAACGGCGGGCGGCATCTTCGCCAATTTCAAGAATGTCGTCGATTCGCTCCATCCCAAGCTGCCTTTCGGTATCGCGCAAATAGGGAAGGCGTTCCGCAACGAGATCGCGCCGCGCGACTTCGTGTTCCGCTCGCGCGAGTTCGAGCAGATGGAGATAGAATATTTCGTCCGTCCGGGCGAGTGGGAGGCCGCGTTCGAGGAGTGGCGGGAACAGGTGCACGCGTTCAACGAAGCGGTCGGCATTCCGCGCTCGCTCGTCCACGAGATCGAGGTCGCGCCGGAGGATCGCGCGCACTACAGCAAGCGCACGATAGACTTCGAGTTCGATTTCCCGTTCGGCCGCAAGGAACTCTACGGCCTCGCGTATCGCACCGACTTCGACCTGAAGGCGCACGCGCAGGCGAGCGGCGCTGACCTCACGTACCTCGACGAGTCCAGCAAAGAGCGTTTTTTGCCGCATGTCATCGAGCCGTCGTTCGGCGTCGATCGCACCGTGCTCGCGCTTTTGAGCGCGGCGTACGCCGAAGACGATCTCGGCGGGGAATCGCGCACGTACCTCAAGTTCAATCCTGCCGTCGCGCCGATAAAAGCGGCCGTCTTCCCGCTTCTCAAGAACAAGCCGGAGCTCGTCGCGAAGGCGCGTGAGGTGTACGCGATGCTCAAAAAGAGCGTGCCGCAGGTCATGTGGGACGACAATGGCAACATCGGCAAACGCTACCGCCGCCAAGACGAGATCGGTACGCCGTATTGCATTACGGTAGATTTCGATACCCTCGGCGAAAAACCGGAACTCAAGGATACCGTCACGCTCCGTGATCGTGATACCGGACGGCAGGAGCGCGTCGCCCTCGCGGAGATGATTGCACGAGTGGCCGTTTGAATGCACTGTGCTAGGATGCGGCCATGGACGACGACCGCAAGGTGACCATTTCGATAACGACTGGCACGATCATCAAGGCCGTCATCGTGCTCGCGGGCGCGTGGCTTCTTTTCATGCTGCGCGACGTCGTGCTCGACGTCATGGTCGCAATCGTGATCGCCTCGGCCATCGAGCCGTTCATCGACAAGATGGTGCGACGCAAAGTGCCGCGTGCGCTCGCCGTCATAGGTCTCTATCTCGCCACCTTCTCGGTCTTCTTCGGCCTTTTCTACTTTTTCCTGCCCTCGATACTCGAGGATTTCGCGACGTTCGTTGCGGGCATCCCCAGCTACCTCGACGCGTTCACGCGCACGGGCGCGTTCGACGCGTACGCGCGCATCATCGGCGTGCCGGCAACGACGCTTTTGCCGGTCGACAACATCATGGTCGCGGTGCGGCACATGCTCGATTTCACGTCGCTCTTCGGCAACGTGTTCGGCGCGGCGAGCGCCTTCTTCGGCGGTTTCTTCTCGCTCCTCCTCATTATCGTCTTCTCCTTCTATTTCGCGGTCATCGGCACCGGCGTCGACGACTTCCTGCGCGTTGTCGTGCCGAAGCGCCAGCAAGCCTACGCGCTCGATCTCTGGCGGCGCTCGCAGCGCAAGATCGGCCTCTGGCTGCAAGGGCAGCTGCTGCTGGCGCTCATCATCGGCGTCTTGGTGTATCTCGGGCTCACGATACTCGGCGTACGCTACAGCCTTATGCTCGCGGTCATCGCGGCGTGCTTCGAGATCATCCCGGTCTTCGGGCCGACGCTCTCGGCGGTGCCTGCGGTCATCATCGCGTTTGTCGATGGCGGACTCACGCTCGGAGTGCTTACGATCGGGCTTTACGTCGTTGCGCAGCAGTTCGAGAACCACCTTATCTACCCGCTCGTCGTGACGAGGGTCGTCGGCGTGCCGCCGCTCCTCGTCATCCTCGCGCTCATCGCCGGGAGCGAGCTCGCGGGCTTCCTCGGCGTCATTCTCTCGGTGCCGATCGCCGCGCTCCTGCAGGAGCTTGCGCACGACCTCAAGGCCGGCCGTTTGGGCGGACACGCGCACGGCGGCGCATGAGCAAGGCCCGCTACATCACGACGACGCTGCCGTACGTGAACGCCGATCCGCACGTCGGCTTTGCGCTTGAGCTCGTGCAGGCGGATATCCTCGCGCGTTACCGCGCGCTTCAAGGCGACGAGGTGTTCTTCAACACCGGCACCGACGAGCACGGGCAAAAGATATGGCAGCGCGCCAACGAGGAGGGGAAGGATCCGCAAACGTATACTGACGAGTACGCGGCGAAGTTCCGCAAGCTCAAGGAGACGCTCGGCCTCTCTGACGACCTCCATTTCGTTCGCACGACCGATCCGCGCCACGTGGCGGCGACGCAGGAGCTCTGGCGCCGCTGCGAAGCCTCCGGAGATATCTACAAGAAAAAGTACAGGGGGCTCTATTGCGTGGGCGATGAGATGTTCCTCAAGGAAGGCGATTTGGTCGACGGCCGCTGTCCCAATCACCCGAACCTCGCCCCGCAGGAGATCGAGGAGGAGAATTATTTTTTCAAGTTGTCGAACTACCAGGCGCGGCTCGAGAAATATCTCGCTCGCGAGGGCGTCATCGTACCCGAGTGGCGGCGGCTCGAAGCGCTGAAATTCGTCCAATCAGGCCTCGAGGATTTCTCGATCTCGCGCGAGAAGTCTCGCTTGCCCTGGGGTATTCCGGTGCCGGGCGACGACTCGCAGGTCATGTACGTGTGGTTCGACGCGCTCACCAATTACATCTCGACGCTCGGATGGCCCAATGAATCGGTCGGCGGCGACTTCGACAAATTCTGGAAGAACGGCGAGACGCTGCAGCTCGCGGGCAAGGACCAAGTGCGTTTTCAGAGTATCCTGTGGCAGGCAATGCTCATGTCGGCCGACATCAAAACGACCGACCAAGTCTTTTATCACGGTTTCATTACCTCGGGCGGACAAAAGATGAGCAAGAGTCTCGGCAACGTCATTGATCCTTTGGCTATTGCCGCCGAGTACGGCACCGACGCGCTGCGTTACTTCCTCGCGCGCCACATCCACCCGTTCGAGGATTCCGACCTCACCATTGAGCGCCTCAAGGAGGCGTACAATGCGGATCTCGCGAACGGCATGGGCAATCTCGCGGCGCGCATACTCACGCTTGCGGAGAGGCACCTTGAAAAGCCGATCGAGCGGCCCGCTTCCAACACGTTCTCGCCTGAGTACGCGAGCGCGCTCGATGCCTACGATTTCAAGGCGGCCGCGGACATCCTAGGGGATCGCATCAGCGCGCTTGATGCGAGGCTCACCAGCGAGCAGCCGTTCAAGGTCGTGAAAGAAGATCTCGAGGAGGGGAGAGCGATGCTCCGAGCATATCTGAATGAGCTTTACGCGATCGCCCGCATGCTGCAACCAGTCATGCCGGAAACGAGCGACGCGATAAAAGATGCGATCATCGAGAACAAAAAACCCGCGAATCTTTTTCCCCGTAAAGAGTAGCCATGAAATACTTCGATGCGCACACGCACGCCAATTTCGTCGCGTATGCGACCGATCGCGACGAGGTCGTGCGGCGTGCCGTCGAAGCCGGCGTGGGAATGAACGTCGTCGGCACGCAATTTGACACCTCAAAGGCGGCCGTCGACCTCGCGCAGCGATACGACCATGTATGGGCGACCATCGGCCTACACCCGATCCACACGACAAGCTCGTACCATGACGAGCAGGAACTCGGAGCGGGCAATAAGGAGTTCACCTCGCGCGGCGAGGTCTTCGATTCCGCCGCGTACGGAGCGCTCGCCGCGCGCGGCAAAGTCATTGCGGTGGGCGAGTGCGGGCTCGATTACTACCGCGTTGACCCGACGACCAAAGACATCCAGCAAAAAGCGTTCATCGAGCAAATAGAGCTCGCAAACGCTCTCGGCGTGCCGCTCATGCTGCACGTGCGGCCATCGCAGGGGAGCCAGGACGCGTACCTCGACGCGCTCGAGCTCGTGAAGGCGCACGCCAAGGGGGCGGGCGACGTTCACTTCTTCGCGGGCAGTTGGGAGACGGCGCAGAAGTTCCTCGACATCGGCTTCACCCTTTCCTTTACCGGCGTTGTCACTTTCACGCACGATTACGACGAGGTGATCCGCAACGCGCCGCTCGATAGGCTGCTCTCCGAGACGGACGCGCCGTACGTGACGCCAGTGCCGCACCGCGGCAAGCGCAATGAATCCTCGTACATACCGCTCATCGTTGAGCGCATCGCGCACATACGCGGCGGCGACCCCGAAGTGGTTGCCGCCCGTCTTCTTGAGAACGCTCGGCGCGTCTTCCGCATCTAGAAACGAAGCGTCGCGAAGTAGCCGTCCGCTGTCTCGGTTCGGCATATGAGCTCGAAGGGCATGCCGCGCCAGAAGTCTCGCATAGCTGCTCCTCGGGCCTGCCGTTGAGTCGCTCATACGATGGCGGCGTGCGTGACTTGCCCTCGCGAGACCTTTTTGGTACAGTGCCCCGACGTATGGCAGAAGTGAAGCAAGCAGTCGTTGATACCGCCGAGGAGACGGCTTTGCCGCGCGTCTATGAGGTCGGCTATCACATCAAGCCGACCGTGAAGGAAGATGATATCGAGAAGATACTCGGGGGCGTCCGCAGCATCATCGAGAAAGCGGGCGGTTCGTTCATCGCTGAGGGAGCGCCGGCCTTGATGCGTTTGGCGTATCCGATGGAGGTGCGTGAAGGCGAGAAGAATGTCGAGTACGATCGCGGCCACTTCGGCTGGCTCAAGTTCGAATCATCTACCGAGGGCGCACGCGTGCTCGAGGCCGCGCTGAAGCGCAGCGCGGATTTCGTACGCTTCATCGTCTTCCGCACGGTACGCGAGGACACACGCGCCAAATTCAAGGCGCCGACCTTGCGTGAAGTGAAGCGCACCGACACGCTCAAGGCGGTCACGCGTCGCGAAGAGCCGGCTGCCGTCCCTGTTTCCGAGGAAGACCTCGAGAAGGCACTCAAGGACCTCACGATCGAGTAAGCTATGTACCTCAACAAAGCGTTTATTTTCGGCAACCTGACCCGCGACCCGGAGATGCGCGCCATGCCCTCCGGCATGAACGTGTGCTCGTTCGGCGTAGCGACCAACCGCGTCTACCGCGACCGCGATGGCAAGAAGCAAGAGCAGGCCGATTTCCACAATATCGTCGTGTTCGGGCGTCAGGCGGATGTCGTGAGCCAGTACCTCAAGAAGGGCAGTTCCGTATTCATCGAGGGGCGCATTCAGACCCGCAGTTGGGAGGGCAAAGACGGCGAGAAGAAATACCGCACTGAGATCGTCGCGGAGCGCGTGCAGTTCGGACCCCGCAGTACTGCTTCTTCGGGAGGGGTTCGCCGTCATGAAGATGGCGGCGAGATGCCAGAGGACGCCGGCTCAGCAAGCGGATCCGGCATCGAATATCCGAAAGAAGATATCAATCCCGACGATATACCATTTTAATCACGCGCTATGTCCAACAACATCCTTACGCAGAACGACATCCGACACGTCGATTACAAAGACGTCGACCTTTTGAAGCAGTTCATCAACCCGCACGGGCGCATCGTGAGCCGCAACCGCAGCGGGCTTACCGCCAAGCAGCAGCGCGCGGTAGAAGCGGCGGTGAAGCGCGCGCGCTTCATGGGCCTCTTGCCCTACATCCAGAAGTAGCGTTACGCAGCGCGTCGTAACCGCTCGACCTCTCGCTCGAGCGCTGAGGTTATTTCCTCGACCGACCCCGTACCGAACGTAATCGGTTTTCCTATCGTCACGACTGCGGTTCCGAAACGGGGAAGCGCCGCGCCGCGCGGGTACACGTACTCGAGTCCGCGGTGGCCGATCGGCACGACCGGCACGCGGAGATTCTTCACGAGTATGGCCGCTCCCTTGTGGAAGGGCAGCATGCGCGGCGTGCGCGTGCGCTCTGCCTCCGGGAAAATGAGCAAGCTCTCGCCCTGATCGATGAGTGCGCCCGCGTGTTCGAGCGCGCGCTTCGAACTGAACGACTGCGAGGTCGGGAAGATCGCCATTGTCGCCGCGCTCCAGTAGTAGGCGAACCGTTTCCAGGCGCGCAGCAAGAGCGGCTTGTCCTTGGGCATGAAGAAGAACTCAGCGTACGCGGGCGCGGCGAGCCGGTAGCGGAAGCGCCACGGGAGCGCGCGGAAGATCGCGCCGTGATCGGCGTAGCTCACGTGATTGGCGACGAATATGACCGGTCCGCGAAGCCTTGCGAGGTTCTTGGCACCGCGCACCTGGACGCGGAAGAAAAGCCGGGAGAGGTTCGCGTTGATGAGCTCCATGCCGAGGAAGCGAGCCGCGATCATGAAGCGGTAATGCGGCCAACGCGGCAGCGGGAATCGAGGCGCGGAGCGCGCGCGCGTCGCGATGAGCCGTTCAAGATCGGCGACGGTCGTGCGCTGGTCGATGAGGTCTTCGTCAAATTCGAAGAAGTACTCCTGCGTGATGAGCGAGGAAATTTCGATGCGGCCGATGGAGTCGAGCTTGAGGTCGGGATAGAGGAGCGCGCTATCGGCGATGGTTTCTGGCGCGATGCCGAGCACGCGCCCGAGGAGTACTTTGAGCTTTGAAGTACTTAAGAGGTCCGGCATCGGCGCGGCGCTCGCCAAGGCGAGCGCCGCGCGTACCTGAGCGCGCTTAATCTTCATGGTCGAGGTTTTCGGGAATTCGCTATCGCGCCAGCGTGAGATGGAACGTATCTGTTGGCTCGAGTTGAGATGCTCGTTCGCCTTTCGCATGACGGTGTGCAGGTCGAGCTCGTCGCGCAGGGGAAGTATCACCGCATGCACCTCTTCGCCTTCTTCCCTCGGCAGTCCGACTACGCATGATTCTTTGACGCCTGCTATTGCGTTGAGTACGGGTTCGAGGTCGTCGGGATAGACGTTGATCCCGGCGGCGGTCACGATGGTCTCTTTCTTGCGCCCCTTGATGTAGAGCGTGCCGGACGTATCGAATTCGCCGAGGTCGCCGGTGAGGAAGTAGCCCCCGCTGAAGGCTTCGGCGGTCTTCGCGGTATCGCGGTAATAGCCGCGGAAGACGCTCGGGCCGCGCGCGACGATTTCTCCGTCCGCCGCGAGCCGCACCTCGGCGCTTATGAGCGGCACGCCCGCGCTCGTGCCGTCGCCTTCGCCCTCGCGTTCGGCGGTCAAGACCGGCGAGGTCTCGGTGAGGCCGTAGCCCGCGATGACCGGGAGTTTCAAGCGTTTGAAATACCGGGCGGTTTCGCGATCGAGCGCCGCGCCGCCGGATACGAAGAGCCGTAGCGCGCGTCCGAATCGCCGTCGTATCGCGAACGCGCGCAGAGGAGCGGGGAGCGCCGAGAGGAGCCGACCGCGCCGCGTGTCGCGCAACATCGCTTCGATGCCGGAGCGTATGCCCTGGAGCATGCGCGGCACGACGAGAATGATGGTCACCCGCTCGCGGGCGAGCGTTGAAAAGAGCGAGTGTGCGGTGAGGGTGTTCGGGATAACGATTGTCATGCCGGCGGAAAGCGGCGCCGTCATGCCGCAGGTTTGACCGAAGAGGTGGCTGAGGGGCAGGAGCGTGAAGATCGAATCGCGCTTGGTCACGCGCAGATGCTCGACGACCGCGCGCACGTTGGCTATGAGGTTCTCGTGCGAGAGCGCGACGCCTTTCGGGTCGCCGGTCGTACCGGAGGTGTAGACGATCTCGGCCATGTCATGCGGGTTCGCCGCATGCGGCGCGCCTTTCGGGGCGTTCGCGATGAGTAACTCGAGGTCCTCGAGTTCGATAGTGGGGATATCGATAGCTCCGACCGCGCGCGCGGCGGCGCGCACGAGCAGTTTGACATCCGCGTGCTTGAACACCGCGCGGGCGGTCGCGCTGGTCGCTTGGATGTCTATCGGCACCGGCACGATGCCCGCGTACATCGCGCCGAGAAAGGCGATGACCCACTCCGGGCGGGCGTATCCCCAAACGGCGACGCGCTCGCCTGCGCGAATGCCGCGGCGCTCGTAGTAGCCCGCGCAGGCGCGTACGAGCTCATACAGCTCTTGGTATGAGTAGCGGAACGTGCGGAAACCGTTGTGATAGATGAGCGCGGTACCGCTCCGGGAAGGGAACGTCTCGACGAGGTCCGTAAGTGTTTCTATGCGCCGCATACTACTCGATGAGCACGACTGCTATGGCGTAGTCGCCGTCGTGGCTGATGCTGAGACGCGCGCGCGCTCCATCCGGGCATACAAGGTATGGTTCGCCGGTCTCGCGGCGTAAGACCTGCACGGAGCGCCAATCGCCCTTTGCGCCGGACGCTTTGAAATACGCTTCCTTCGCAGCGAATCGTCCCGCCATCGTGTGAACGTCAGCGGCCATCTCCTCGGGCGAGAATACGGCCGCCACGTGTGCCGCGTCGCGCAGGAGCGTCTCGATGCGGGGAATGTGCACGAGATCGATCCCGAGCTTCATACGAGGGGACCGTTCACGCCTCGGGCCGGCATGGGCGTAGTATACCGCCCCCTACACGCGCTCGACGTATTCGCCGCTGTCGGTGTTGATGCGCAGCACGTCGCCCTCCTTCACGAACATGGGGACGGTGAGGGTGGCGCCCGTTTCAAGCGTGACCACTTTGGAGCCGCCCTGCGCCGTGTTGCCGCGCACGTCAGGCGGCGCTTCGGTCACTTTGAGCTCGACTTTGATGGGGACTTTCACGCGGAACATGTTGCCCTGGAAGGAGAGCGTTTCCACGTTCATGTCGGGTTTGAGGAACTGCCCGGCCTCGCCGATGAGTTCGTCGGCGACCGTAAAACGCTTCGATTTGTCGCTTGTCTGATGGAAGACCCATTCGTTCTTGCGCGTGTCGTGGAACACGAACACGGCTGCTTTCGTCTCGATCTCGGCTTCCTGCAGCTTGTCGGACTGCTGGAACGAGTGTTCGATGGAGTTGCCACGGATGAGGTGGCGCAGCTTTGTCTGGTTGACCGGGCGGCGCTGCTGTTTCTGCATGATGTTATTCCAGGTGCAGACATACGGTTCGCCCTCGACGAGGACCGCGACGCCGGGCTTCACTTCATTGTAGTTCAACATATGGCGGCATTGTATTCAAAAACGCCGCTTTGTCCAACCCGCTGGCTTACCGGAGGATCTTGATGAGCGCGTACTTCTCGTTGTGGAACGTGCCGAAGCCGTGCTTCTCGAAGAGGCCGCTCGCGCCTGTGATGGTGAGGACCTCGTAGATGTTGCGACGCCGCGCTTCTTTGATGCATGCGTCGACGAGCGCGGTCGCGATGCCCTTGCCCTGATGATCGGCGCGCACGGCGAGCGAGCGCACCTCGGCGAGCCGTTCTGAATACACCTCGAGCGCGCAGCAGGCCACGATGCCGCCTCCGATCTCCGCAACGAAGAACTCGTCGGGACGGGGGAGGTGCGATTGCATCAGTTTGTCCGGATAGAGGGCAACGATCTCCTCGAGAGCGGGGAGGTCAGCTTCGGTCGCCTTGCGGATGGTCATGGGCGTCACAGGTCGGCGGAAGCCGCGATCTTGTGCAGACCGCCTTCCTGCAGGCCTTTGCGGATGTCTTTGAGCAGCTGATTGAGCACGGGCTTGTTCTCGCGCAGGAACGTGCGTGCGGCATCGTAGCCGCGGCCGAGTTTCGTCTCGCCAATGGCGTACGCGCCAGCGGATGATTTTTGCACGAGCCCCATCTTCTCGCCGAGCGCGAGCGCTTCGCCCTCGCGCGAGATGCCCTCGCCGTAGAGCATGTCGAACTCCGTCTGCCGGAACGGCGCGGCCACCTTGTTTTTCACGATCTTCACGCGATGGCGGCCGCCCATGATCTCGTCGCCCTTCTTGATTTGCGCGATGCGGCGGATGTCGATGCGCACCGAGGTGTAGAACTTGAGCGCTTTGCCGCCCGGGGTCGTTTCCGGATTGCCGAACATGATGCCGATCTGCATGCGGATCTGGTTGATGAAGATGACGACGGTCTTTGTTTTCGAGACGATGGCCGTGAGCTTGCGGAGCGCTTGACTCATCAAGCGTGCCTGTTTGCCGACGTGCTGCGCTCCCATGTCGCCCTCGATCTCGTCTTTCGGCGTGAGCGCGGCGACCGAGTCGATGACGATGATATCGATCTTGCCGCTCCTCACGAGCGATTCGACTATTTCAAGCGCTTGCTCACCGGTGTCCGGCTGCGAGACGAGGAGGGAATTGATGTCGACGCCGAGCTTTTTGGCGTACTCGGGGTCGAGTGCGTGCTCCGCGTCGATGAAAGCGCAGATGCCGCCTTTCTTCTGCGCTTCCGCTACCGCGTGGAGCGAGAGCGTTGTCTTGCCGGAAGATTCGGGACCGAATATCTCGATGATGCGGCCACGCGGCAGGCCGCCGATGCCGAGCGCCCAGTCCACGCCGATCGAGCCGGTGGGGATGGCGTTGACGTCCACCTTCGGCGTGTCGCCGAGCTTCATGATCGCCTCGTCGCCGAACTTCGTCTTTATCTGCGCGAGCGCGCGGTCGATATCCTGATCACTCCCGCCGATCGTCTTCGCTGCTACCCTCTCTTTCTTTTTCGTCAGTGCCATAGGTTTGTGTATTAGGGATAACGGGGTCGTAGAGGGAAGTATACCCGAGCGCCGCTAGGGCGCTATCGGCAGGGTGGATGTCGGGGTCGTTGTTGCGCCGGTCGTGGAGGCGATGATGGCGGCGGCTGACGGGGGTTCGTAGACGATCTCCACCACCTGCCTGCTCGTGCGGCCATAGGTGTCCTTGGCGTCGAAGACGATGCGGTTGACCCCGGGCGCGAGGACGTACGGCTGGTCGAACGCGCCGCTCTCGGTCACCGGTATCGGCTGCCCGTTCATTGAGAGCGACGAGATACGCTGTGCGGTACCGGTGATGTGCACGAAGGGATCGTGCACCGTGCTCACGCTGCCTGCGATAGAAATGGAGGGGCCGAGCAAAAAGCCGCGCGCCTCGAAGTAGGCGTACCCCAGCACGAGCAGGAAGAATATGATGAGGACGATCCTCGTCAGCATGCTGTCGCGATAGGGGAGCATAGGCTAGAGTTCCTCGTCTTCCCCTCCGGGTTCTTTGGCGAGCTCGTCGGCGTCGCCCGAGCCGATAATGTCGCGCGGTTTCGCGCCGTCGGCCGGGCCCACCACGCCGCGCTCTTCGAGCATGTCGATGAGCTTGGCGGCGCGCGCGTACCCCACGCCGAGCTTGCGCTGCAGGTAAGAGGTCGAGGCCTTGCCCGCTTCAAGCACCGTTTTCTTCGCTTCCGCATAGAGCTCGTCCTCTTCGTCGTCGCTCATGCTCTCCATCGAGGCGAAAATGGGGTCGTTGCTCGGGATGCCTTTTTCAGTGAAGTCTATCTCGCTCGGCATCTCGGAGCCGTTGTTGCGCACGATCGCGGCGACCACGTCCTTAACCTCTTTCTCCGATATGTACGATGCTTGGAGACGACGCGGCTTCGACATCTCCCCCGAGAGAAAGAGCATGTCGCCGGCGCCGAGCAACTTCTCCGCGCCCTGCGCGTCGAGTATCGTCCGCGAGTCGATGCCGCTCGCGACCTGGAGTGCCACGCGCGCGGGGATGTTGGCCTTGATGAGGCCGGTGATGACCTTCACCGACGGGCGCTGCGTCGAGAGGATGAGGTGGATGCCGACCGCGCGGCTCATCTGCGCCAGGCGCACGATACCCGCCTCGAGTTCGCGGGGGTACATAGACATGATATCGGCGAGTTCGTCGATGACGACCACGATGTAGGGCATCGCTTCGGGGAGCGGTTCATCGCTGCCGCTGCCGCGCGCTTTCTCCACCGCCGGTGCGACCACGTTCTTATGATACGAGGAGATGTCTCGAACAGTCTCCGCTTCGAGGATGCCGTAACGGCGTTCCATTTCCTTCGCGAGCCACTTGATCGCGAGGATGGCTTTCTTCGGATCGGTGATGACCGGCGTAAGCAGGTGGGGGATTGAGTTGTAGAGTGTGAGCTCGACCCGCTTCGGGTCCACCATGATGAAGCGCAGTTGCTCGGGTCCGCAGCGGTAGAGGAGCGAGACGATGAAGTCGTGTATGGTGACGGATTTGCCGGCGCCGGTCGCGCCCGCGACGAGCATGTGCGGCATGCGCGCGAGATCGGCGAAATGCGGCGCTCCGGTGATGGAACGGCCGAGTGCGATCAAAAGCGGCTTGTCGGAACCGGCGAAGCCTTCGTCGGCGATGAGTGGCGCGAGGCCGAGCGTCGTTCGTGCGATGTTGGGCACCTCGATGCCGACCAGCGATTTGCCGGGGATAGGGGCCTCGATGCGGACTGGGGAGGCGGCGAGCGCGAGCTCCAGGTTGCTCTGGAGCGCGATGATCTTCGAGAGTCGCACGCCCTCGGCCGGTTTCATCGCGTAGCGCGTCACGGTTGGTCCGATAGACGCCTCGTCCATCTCGACCTGAATGCCGAAGTTTTGGAGCGTGCGCTTGATGATGTTCATGTTCGCCTTCACGTCGCCGACCTCGGGCTTGCCTTTGTTCTTGGCGAGGAGCGACACCGGCGGCGGCACGTACGGGCTGTCGATAGCGGCGGCGATAGGGAACCCGTTCGTTTCTGGCGTCGCTTTTTCGAAGAACTTGCTCACGATGCCTTTTGCGGGCATTTTTTCCGCTTCCGGCTCTTCTTCCGGCGCTTCGGTCTCAGGCTCCTCGTGTCCCTCGGCAGGCAGCCCGACCACGGGCGCATCCTCAATGTCGTCCGCAGGATTCTCGTCTGGCGTGGTACTCGCAAAGCGCTCCTTGAGTATGGCGAAGAGCGCGCCCAAGTCTGTGTCGAACGCGATGATGAGCGAGATGATGATGAACGCGATGAGGAATATCGCGGTCGCGGTCGTATCCACTGCGGCGACGAGCAAGTTGGCGATCCCCGCCCCCACGATGCCGCCGTGCCCGGGGAAGGCGAGCGCGACGAGTCCGAGTGCGGAAAGGAGAAAGACCGCGATGCTGAGAGCGTGTATCCAACTGAATCGTTTTTCAAAGGAGCGGAAGATGACGATAGAAAGCATCATGAGCGAAAGCGGCAGGAGCAAGTAGCCGACTCCGAGGAGCCACGAAAAGAAGTCGTATGTATACGTTCCGACCCGTCCGCCTCTGTCCGCTTCGGCGAGCACCAAGAAACCGCCAAGCACTATCAGAAGCACCGCCCACACGCCTCGCAAAGCCTCGCTGCTCACGCTGCGTTCGATCATGCCGTTATCTTCCGTATCCTTCGCTCTGTTACGGCGTTTTTTTGCTGCCATCGCGCCCATCATACCACGCATGTCCTTGAAAAAGTCGTACTGATGCGGTCGTCGCGTAGCGGCGCAAGGGACCTGGTCTCAAGGTTGCGCGAACTCAGCGTCCTTTATATACTGCCGGCGTCCAATACATCGTACTTCATAGGACATTACCTATGGTACATATATAGGACATACAATGGACGACAAACAAGACTCAAGAATATCGCGCTTGACGAGGTTTTTTGAGAAAACCCCAGCTCGGCTCGGACTCCCTTCAAGTCAGCCGTCTGACCGATTGTATCGGAGAGCTGAGCGCATATCAGCTGCCACGTTCCTTGCGACCAATCATATACCAGCGACGGAGCAGCTTCGATCCCAGACCCGCGAGGCTTCGATCAGGCTTCTGCAAGATTCGCTCAATGTTCGGAATGAGTTGCGCGCTCCATCTTCTGCTCAAGCATCTGATCTCCGGGCCTCGGCAAGATATTTGATATCTCTCGTAAGGATGCTTGCTATAGCGGGGTATGTTTCCGTACAGAACGCAGGCGTTCTCATCGAAGCGATAGACGAGCTCGGAGCATTCCTTGCTTCCGCACAACAATCGTCGCTTGCAGACAGCGTGTCGTTTTCCAAGAGCGACCTAGTCGACATACAATCGACGAGTATAAAGGACGTCGTAAAGGACACACGCAATGTAAAGGACAAGGCAGATATGTCCGATACAATGTCTCCAACACATTCATCAGACGTTCGTAAGCAAAATGTCCTTGATGTCTTGCGCTCGTCAGGTGAGGTTGGTATTGCCGATATCGCTGCGAGCCTCCCTGAATACAGCACCAAAATGATCCAGCGTGACCTCGTGGAGCTTATTACAGCGGGCAAAGTGAAGCGATCGGGGGATAAGCGTTGGAGCCGCTACTCTGTCATCGCGTGAGCCGAAGACCAAGGTAGGATGCGCGGCGCAGAGGATCATGTATCACGACACGTTTCTTGCGTTGACGGAAATACCGCTTTCGCGCTATTGTGACCCCGATAACGCGGGCGCGAGAAGCGAATAGAATGCTCGTTTTTCGCGCACAAGTTATCCACAAATGAAAGAGTGACGCACTCAACTGCGGGGCAGGTCCTAGTATATAATTGTGCGACGATTCTCTCTGAGAGTCGGTGTGCGCAAAAGGGCGTCTCGCTCCTTGTTGCGTAGTTCGTTGACATAAAACATAGAGCACGGCACGGCGAGTACATCGCCATCGTTTTCCGTCTTCATCGGGACGTAAGTTCCATGAAGTTCTTCCGTCTTCCAGAAATAGTCCAGTATCGAAAGAAAATCCCGCACGATCCGCCTCGAGCGGCTTCCATTCTTGCTGCTAACTTCGCTCTCACGAGCGAGCTAGCAAATCGGTTTCGCTTCCTGTTTACCGACGCAGCGCGGCGAGAGCATGAAAAGTAATTTTCATGTTCGAGCAAGCAAGTTGGAAAGACGGCGAAGCCGGCTTATCAGTTGTCTTCAGTTATTAGTTAGTCATTAGCAGAAGACATCTCCACACGTACACTCTTCGTCGAAAAGAGAGCGTGCGTGGTCCCGACGTTATAGTCGGGATGAAAGGTCAATACGTAATATATGAGTACATCATTAGCAACAAAATATGTTGCGACGATCCTCGTAGCTGCGACCTTGGTTCTCGGGTTCGCGTTCGCTTTTGCCAAGCCGGCAAACGCTGACACGCTCTCGACGCTCCAAGCGCAGGTGCAGGCTCTCCTCGCACAAATCGCTGCTCTGCAGGGCGGTTCTGGTTCTACCAAGACCACCGCAGGCGGCGCATGCTTCACCTTCACCCAGAATCTCAAACAGGGTTCGAGCGGCACCGAGGTGATGAATCTCCAGAAGTTCCTCAACGGCGCAGGTTTCACCGTCGCGGCTTCTGGTGCTGGCTCTGCCGGCAATGAGACCACCCACTTCGGTCCCGCGACCAAGGCGGCTCTCATCAAATGGCAGAACGCAAACGCGGCAACGGTTCTCACCCCGGTCGGCCTCAAGGCTGGCACCGGGTACTGGGGTCCGTCCTCGCGCGCGGCAGCCAACGCTTCGTGCACGAGCACGACCGGGACCACCACTGGCGGCACGACCGGCACGACCGGCACGGCCACTGGCGCTGGCATCACGGTGACGGCTGGCACGCAGCCCGCCAACTCGCTCGCACCGCAGAACGCCTCGCGCGTTCCGTTCACGACCTTCACCCTCACCAATAATTCCGGTGCGGCGGTGACGGTCAACGGCATTCAGGTGCAGCGCGTCGGTCTCGCTCAGGACGCTGCGTTCGCAGGCGTCGTTCTCGTAGACTCCAACGGTCTCCAGATCGGCACCTCGCGCACGTTCGACTCCAACCACCAGGCGACCATCGGCTCTCCGTTCACGCTTCAGGCCGGCCAATCCATGACCTACACGGTCGCGGGCAACATGGCTGTGAATGAGGCGGCGTATGCGGGCGAAGTCGCCGCAATCTCGGTCATCGGTGTCAACACGACGGCTCCGGTCACCGGATCGCTCCCGATCACGGGAGCGCAGCAGACGGTGAACGCGACGCTGACCATCGGCACGGCGCAGGCATACGTCTCGTCGTACGACCCGAACAGCTACCGCACTGAGCCGATCGGCACGACCGGTCTCACGTTCTCGGGCATCCGCCTCACGGCGGGTTCTGCTGAGGATCAGAAGCTCTACTCGATCACCTGGAACCAGATCGGTTCCGTCGGATCGACCGACATCGGCAACCTCGTAACGGTCGTCAATGGCACGAGCTATCCGGTCACGGCCGACTCGACGGGCAAGTACTTCAGCTCGGTCTTCCCGGGCGGCATCTTGGTTCCGAAGGGTCAGACGATCGATGTCTACATCAAGGGTGATCTCGTCGGGAACAACTCGGCGGGTCGCACGGTTGAGTTCGACATCTACCGCCAGTCCGACGTCTACCTCGTAGGCCAGACCTACGGCTACGGCGTCACCCCGACCCCGAACTCGACGAGCGCGTACGCGGCTCAGACTTCGTCTTCGGACGCTACTCGCTTCACAACGAGCGGCTCTCCGTGGTTCGAAGGCTCGATGACCGCTGTCACGGCTGGTCAGCTCTCGACCGTCTCCAATGCCGGTTCGGTCGGATCGCAGAACATCGCGGTCAACGTCCCGAACCAGGTCTTGGGTGGATTCACGACGAACTTCACGGGTGAGCCGGTCACGGTTCAGTCGATGACGTTCACGATCGGATCCTCCACGATTGCGGACAAGTTGACGAGCGTATCGATCGTTGACAGTAACGGCCACGTCGTTGCCGGTCCGGTCGACGCGAGTGGCACCAACTACACGCAGCTCGTGTTCAGCACGGCGGTCACGTTCCCGGTCGGGACGATGACGTACACCATCAAGGGTACGGTCGGTTCCAACACGCCGAACGGCGCGACGTACCAGCTCTCGACCACGCCGAGCGCTTGGACCAACGCGCAGGGCCAGGTCTCCGGTTCCAACGTGACGATCACGGCGGGCCAGTTCAGCATGTCCACGATGACGGCTGAGGGTCCGAAACTGATCATCTCGGCGGCGGCGTCGCCTGCCTCGACGCAGATCGCGAAGGGTTCGCAGAACTTCACGTTCGCGAACATCAACCTCGACGCGTCGCAGTCGGGTGAGGACATCCGTCTCTCGTCACTGCCGATCACAGCAACGGTGGCGAACCAGATCAGCACGACGCCTGATCTTACGAACT
>JAJXVV010000002.1 GCA_021781955.1 bacterium
GTGGAGGTGCGGGGAATCGAACCCCGGTCCAGAAAGAAACGCATACGTGTGTCTACGAGTGTAGAACGTCTTGAGGTTTAGGGCGCGTGCATCAAAGACGAGCGAAAGCACACACGCCCGAGCTCTTGTCTTAGCTATCGTTCGAGCTTCTCGACAGCAGCGCTTGCATGAAGTGACGCCCACCTGAACCTACGCAAGCATCGGTTCAAAGGACGGCCGCTTAGGCAAAAGCGTAAGCAGGCTGAATCGGGGAAAGTACCCCGTAAGTGTTTTTCGCACTTGAGTTTTTGCGACGGATTATAGAGCTATCGCAGCTCTACCCGCGCACGTATGAGTCGGTCTTCCTGTCGAAGCCAGTCACCCCCGAAAAAAGCACTTCACTTCCTTTTTCGCGAACGGCTGTGCCACAGGCTATGCGTGTTTCAAGGTCCTTTCGATGCGCCGTTTTTCTTCGCGCGCGCGAATGCTCTGACGCTTATCCTCCTTTTTCTTACCGCGGACAATCGCGAGCTTGAGTTTCAGGTTCCGATTGGAATTATACACTTCAACGGGCACTATTGTCAAGCCGCCCTGACCTTCCGCCGAGGCAACATTGGCGATCTCTTTCTTGGAAAGGAGCAGGCGGCGCGCGCGTCCCGGATCATAGCTTTTGGGCGCGTTTGCCTTTTGCCAGGCGGGAATGCTCGCGCCCACCAGGTACGCTTCGCCGCCGCGCGCGACCACGCGCGCGCCCTTGAGCGAGCCGCGGCCCGCGCGCAAAGACTTCACCTCATACCCGTGCAGCTCGATACCGGCCTCGAGCTCTTCGAGGATGATGTAATCGAACCCCACGCGGCTGTTCTCAATGAGCGCCATGTCGATCATATTGACTCACAATCGCGCGATTGGCTATAGTGCGCCAAGCAAGGAGGCGGCCATGTTCATTATATTCAGCGGACTGCCCGCGCGCGTCGCGCGAGATCGTATCATCGGTGGCGCGATGGAGGAGTGCGTCAAACGGTGGGGATCCCAGTATCTCGGGAATAAGAACGCGGTCACGTTCGGTATGACCCAACAGGATCTCGCTCATGCGCAAGGCGCATGCGTCACCGTTTCCGATAGTTCTTTTCCCGGTGGCGTGCAACTGCGAGGAGTTCTCGTATGCTTCGCGCGCAGCCAATTGCTCAGGCTCGTCCCGAAAGAGTTTCGGGCACTGGTCGTTACGATGAAGATCGTATTCGAGTGACGGGAATCGGGAGAACGACTGCGTACGCGCAGTCGTTTTTGTTTGGCGCTTGACGCATGTATAATGCGGTTTCCATGGTCAGGACTCCGCAACAGAAAAAACAGCAATCCGAGCGGAAAGAGGGTGGCGCGCCGCAGGGGAAAGGTCCCAATCTCTGGGTGCAGCTCGTCGCCGCGTTCATCATTTTCCTCCTGCTCTCCGCAGGCTACTCGCTCGTGCAGCAGTATTTCTCGCAGCAGAGCGAATCGGTGCCGCTCTCGCAGATCGTGAGCGACATCAACGCGGGCAAGGTCACCTCGATCGAGGTTTCTGGCGATACCGTTACCGCCACGTACTCTGACAAGAGCACGAAGACCTCGCACAAGGAGACCGGCACGCCGCTCACGCAAACGCTCTCCGATTACGGCGTCGCGTCGAGCTCCCTCGCGCACGTGCAAATGACCGTGAGCGACGAGGGCGGCCTGCGCTTCTGGGCGCTCACGCTGATCCCTATTATTGTGCCGCTCCTGTTCCTTTTCGGGCTCGTGTGGTACCTCTCGCGGCAGATGCGTGGCGCGGGTATGCAGGCCTTCACCTTCGGGCGATCGCTGGCGCGGCTCACCTCGCCCGAGGATCAGAATCAGCGCGTGACTTTCGCGGACGTCGCCGGTGCGCGCGAGGCCAAGGAAGAGCTCACCGAGATCGTCGATTTCCTCAAGAACCCGAAGAAATTCATTCAGATCGGCGCGCGTATCCCCAAAGGCGTGCTTCTCATGGGCGCGCCGGGGACCGGCAAGACATTGCTCGCGCGCGCGGTCGCGGGGGAGGCGGGTGTGCCGTTCTTCTCCATCTCCGGCTCGGAGTTCGTGGAAATGTTCGTTGGCGTGGGCGCTTCGCGCGTGCGCGATCTCTTCACGACGGCCAAACGCGGCTCTCCCGCGATCATTTTCCTCGATGAGATTGATGCGGTCGGCCGCGTGCGCGGCACGGGCGTAGGCGGCGGCAACGACGAGCGCGAGCAGACACTCAATCAAATACTCGTTGAGATGGACGGATTCGAGCCGAGCGAAAAGGTCATCGTCATGGCGGCGACCAATCGCCCAGACGTGCTCGACCCGGCGCTGGTGCGTCCGGGCCGTTTCGACCGACGCGTCGTCATTGATCTGCCCGATCGCCGCGATCGCGAGGAAATATTGCGCACACACTCCCGATCGAAGCCGCTCGGCCCCGACGTCAACTTCGCGGTTATCGCGGAGCGCACGCCCGGATTCTCCGGCGCCGATCTTGCGAATTTGATGAACGAAGGCGCTATCCTCGCTGCGCGTGAAAATAGGAAAGAGATCGCACAGTTCGACCTCATTCGCTCGATCGAAAAGGTCATGCTCGGTCCCGAGCGCCGCTCGCACGTCTTGAACCCGAAAGAGAAGCACATCACTGCCTATCACGAGGCTGGGCACGCGCTCGTCGCTTCCGTCTTGGAGTACGCCGACCCGGTGCACAAGGTTTCTATCATCTCGCGCGGCCGTGCCGCCGGTTACACGCTCAAGCTTCCGCTCGAGGACAAGAAGATGCAGTCGCGCAAGGAATTCCTTGACGACATCGCAGTATCGCTTGGCGGCTACATAGCCGAAAAGACCGTCTTCGACGACATCACGACCGGCGCGAGCAACGACTTGCAGGTCTTGACGGCGCTCGCGCGCGACATGGTGACCCGCTATGGCATGTCGGAGAAGATCGGCACCATGGTCTATGAGCCGGGGCAGGGCCGCACGCTCTTCGGCGCCGGCGTCGAGGGCGGCGAGCAGTCGCAGGAGACCGCGGCAGTTATCGACGCGGAAGTGAAACGCATCATCGACGGCGCGTACAAGCGCGCCGACGCGGTCTTGAAGAAGCACCGCAAGGTGCTCGACGCCATCGCGGGGAAGCTCGTCGAAGTAGAGACCATAGAGCGCGACGAGTTCGAGAAAATACTGATCGCGAACGGCATCACGCCGAAGAAAAAGGAGGGCATCGAACACGCGCCGCTCGCTTAGCAACCGGTCGCATACGCACCGACACCGTAGAATATGGCGTTGGTGCCGCCGCTCGTGCATTGTCCCGAGGAATTCCATGCGGTGCAACGCGTAGCCGGCACCATGTACGATGGAAAATCGTTGAGGTTTTCAGGCGTCCGCCAAAAGAGAATGCAATAGTCATTCGCGCCACCCATGTTTATGTAAAGGTAGCCGGAATCGGTGCCAAGGTTGCGCGGGTCGGCGAGGGCGCCTATGTACGGCGCCATCGCTTGTGTGAGTGTGCCCAAGGCGGATCCAGTGCCGTTCGGCCCGCTGTAAATCGGATTAGATGAATATTGGGGGCTGTCGAAACTCGTCCAGCTATTCGTATAGGGATAGTGCCCATTGTCGGAGTAGTAGAGCTCAAGCGCGGTCTCAAAATCCTTGAGGTCGGCCGCGCGCTTCGCATCGCGGCTCTTCGTGCGCGCGCTCCCGAGCGACACGAGGATGATCGATGCCAAGAGGCCGATGATGGCGATGACGACGAGGAGTTCTATGAGGGTGAAGCCCTTTGTCGATGATCCATGCCCCATTCATCCATTTTATCGCATTTTGAACGCAAGAGAAAAAGCGGGATTTCCCACAGGGGGGTGACGGACACGAGGTGGATGCCGCTACCGCACGTGCCAGCGCATCGTCTCGTTGCCGATGCCGTGCCGTACATGGCCGACCGGCCACAGCTTGACGCCTTCGTCGGTTTCGATCGGTTCGGTCACCTGCCAATCTTTCTTTTCGAGCGTTATCGTCTCCGCGTTCGGCTCGACGCCGAAAAAGCGCGGACCGCTTACCGAGAGAAACTCCTCGAGTTTGTCGAGCGCGTTCATCTCGTCGAACGCCTGCGTATACAGCTCCACGGCCGTGGGGGAATTGAAGACGCCGAAGGCAGAGCACGACGAGAACTTCTTGTTCTCTGGATGCGGCGCACTATCGGTGCCAGCGGAGATGAACGGGAGGCCTTTTGCGGCGAGCGCGCGCACCGCCTCGCGATCTTCGGCGCGCTTCACGAGCGGCTTGCAGTGCAAGAGCGTGCGGTAGCCGCCGGAAAATGCTTGCCTGCGGTCGTACACCAGATGATGCGGCGTGATCGTTGCGACAAGTCGTCCCGCCTCGCCGTTCCGTTCCATGAAGTCCGCCGCGATCGCGGTCGAGAGGTGTTCGAGCGAGATCTTTAGTTTCGGGAACGAGTCAAGTAGGCGCGGCAACACGTCGGTGATGAACAGTTTCTCGCCGTCGTACGGGTCCGCTTCTTCGCCGTCGTCGCTCACATGTACCTCGCCGTGCAGGAGGAGGGGAATGTCCGCGCGCTCCATCTCCTTGAGCACGTCTTTTGCTTCGAACATGTCGCGGAACCCCCATTGCGAGTTCGTTGTCGCACCGAACGGGTACGACTTCACGCCGAAGATGCGCGTACCTTCGGCACCGACCGCGCCCCGCGCTATTTCCTGCGGCGTGAGGCTCTTCGTAAGGTAATAGGTCATGAGCGGCTCGAAATCGCCGGCCCCGGGTGCCGCGAGGATCTCATTGCGGTAGTCGATGGCTGCGTCGAGCGAATTGATCGGCGGGTCGGTGTTGGGCATCACGATGGCTTTGCCGAACGTACGAGTCGTCTCTTTTACGACCGCACGCAGGATCGCGCCACGGCGGAAATGCACGTGCGAGTCGAACGGTTTCTTGATAGTGATTGTGTTGCTCATTCGGGCAGTATACACTGCGGTCCATGGCGAAAAAGGATATCTCCAAACGAGCGCTCACGCTCCACAAGAAACTCGCCGGGAAATTGCGCATCGAGTCGGCGGTGAAGGTAAAAAGTCGCGCCGATCTCGCGCTCATCTATACGCCCGGCGTGGCAGCGGTCTCCACGTTCGTCGCGAACAGGCCCGCTGAAGCGCGCGCGTACACGATGAAGGGCCGCACGGTCGCCGTCGTCTCCGACGGCTCAGCGGTCTTGGGTCTCGGCAACATCGGCCCCTTGGGCGCGCTGCCGGTCATGGAAGGGAAGAGCGCGCTCTTCAAGACTTTCGCCGGTGTGGATGCGGTGCCGATCGTGCTCTCGACGCAAGACCCGGATCACATAGTGGAGACGGTCATCGCGATAGCGCCCGGTTTCGGCGGGATAAATCTCGAGGACATCGCCGCGCCGAAATGTTTCGACATCGAACAACGTCTCATAGAGGCACTCGACATTCCTGTCATGCACGACGACCAGCACGGCACCGCCATCGTGGTCTTGGCCGGACTTATCAACGCCGCGAAGGTGGTGAAGAAAGATCTCAATGATTGCACGGCGGTCGTGAGCGGGGTCGGCGCAGCAGGTGTTGCGGTGATGAAGCTCTTGAAGCGGTACGCGCCGCGCATCGCCATCATCGCGGTGGATAGCGAAGGGATCGTCGGCCGCAGCCGTGCGTACCTCAATCCGGTCAAGCAAGCGTTGCTGGATACGGGCGTCATTGCGGGCGATGAAGCAGGAAGCATTGCAGACGCGCTCGAGGACGCCGACCTCTTCATCGGCGTCTCGAAGCCCGCCACGGTGACTGCGGCTATGGTAAGGACGATGCGCAAAGATCCGATCGTGTTCGCGATGGCGAATCCGACGCCGGAAATTATGCCGGACGAAGCGAAAAGGGGCGGCGCAAAAGTTATCGCGACCGGCCGCAGCGATTTCCCGAATCAGATCAACAACTCGCTCGCGTTCCCCGGCATTTTCCGTGGCGCGCTCGACCACAAGGTGACGAGGATAACCGACGACATGAAGCTCAAAGCCGCCAGGGCGATCGCATCGCTCGTGAAGCGCCCCACTGCCGCGCGAATCGTCCCCGACATGTTCGACAAGCGCGTTGCTCCTGCGGTCGCCAAGGTCGTGCGGTAGTGCCCTGGCCTCGCTTGAACTCGGCACTGCGCGCAGTGGCCAGGCTCATTTTGTCCGCCCTCCTGGACTCGAACCAGGGACCCTCGAGGTATAAGCTCGATGCTCTAACCAACTGAGCTAAGGGCGGGGAAACTGATTATACGCTCCGCGTTCGCATCGTGCTATCCGCGCCACGTCCTGTGAATTGAACGGTTGCGGCGTTCCAGGCGTGTGCGACAATTGCGCCATGCACTACACAGCACGCTTTGCCCGTTTATCAGCGTTCGTGTCCGCGCTCGCGCTCTTCGCGAGCCCGGTATTCGCCGCCGCGGCTCAAGCAACGGTGATAATGACCTCACCCAACGCCTTTAATCCGCCATCCGTCGTGATAAATCAGGGCGATTCGGTGCTTTGGGTCAACCAGATCGGCTCGACCCAGAGCATTACTTCCAACACCGGCCTTTTCGACTCGGGGCCGATACAGTCCGGCGGACAATTTTCCGCGACCTTCAATCAGCCGGGGACGTTCGGTTACCACTCCGCGTATGGTACAACGGGCACAAGCATGGCGGGCACCGTCACCGTCAATGCGGTCGTGAACAACGTTCTGATGAATCCCAACGCGACCTACCTCACGCCTCAAACGACCGCCGCGACGCAATCGGCGACGACCGGCAGCAACGCGCAGCTCATCGCCCAGGTGCAGGCGCTCCTCGCGCAGGTGCAAGCGCTGGAAGCGCAGAACGCCGCAGGCGGTAGCGTTGGCGCTACCGCATCGGGTGCGACATGCCCGGTCTTCGGTCGCATGCTCAAGCTTGGTATGAGCGGAAGCGACGTGACGCACCTCCAGCAGTTCCTCGCGCAAGACTCATCGGTCTATCCCGAGGGTGTCGTGAGCGGTTACTTCGGACCGCTCACGCAGGCGGCCGTGCAGCGCTGGCAGGCGAAGCACAGCATAGTGTCGTCCGGCTCACCAGCGACGACCGGCTACGGCGTCGTCGGCTCGCGCACAAGCGCGGCGATGTCGAGCGCCTGCGCGCTCGGCCCTGGCGGCGCGCCCGTCGGCGGGTTCATTCAGGTATCGCCCGTTTCCGGAAGCGCCCCGCTCGCGGTCAACGTGACCGCGATCGTCAACACGGGCGGTTCGTGCGCGTCGGCGATATACACGCTTGATTTCGGCGATGGCAGCGCTCCGCAAGCGATACAAACCGCTTCGGGCAACTGCAGCCAGCAAAGCAAGACCTACCAGCACACGTACATCTATGGCGGCGTCTACCAGGTGACGCTCGCTGCGGGCGGGCACCAGACGAGCGCGCAGGTCTCGGTATCGGGCCCGGCCGCGCCGGCGAACGGTATGGGCGTCGGGACGGTGGCGCAATCGATGAATAGCCAGCCCACCGGCACGATCTCCGCCTTCTCGACCTCGGGGACCGCACCCTTTACCGCGACATTCTACGTGTCCTGCGCGGTCGGGAGCGCGTACGACGTCGTTTTCGGCGACGGGACCGACCTCGGCGGCACTGGCGTCTCCGGGGCGCAATGCAAGAGCGGCAGTCTCGTTGCGATCACTCACGCCTACAATGCGGCAGGCAGCTTCCAAGCGCAGCTCGAGATATTCACGCAGCAGAGCAACGGCACCATCGTTCCAGTTACCGTCGGTACCGTGCCGATCACCGTCGGGAGCGTCGCGGCCAACTACACCTACCAGCCGCCGCGCTTGAGCACCGGTTCGAGCGCGCAATCGTTCAACCTGCAGTTCGATCTGCCGACCTCGTGCACCGGCTACGATATCGACTGGGGCGATGGCACCGCACACGCGGCGCAGAACGACGGCGGCACTTCGTGCGCGCAGACGGCAACGACGGCGACACAGTCGCACACGTATCCGACCGGCGCCACTGGCTCGACCTCGCACTACACGATCACGCTCAAGCGCGGCCCTTCGCTCGCGCAGGCCAACACCGTTTCAGTCACGTTCTCGCAGTGATGAGCACCGAATGAGCGCACCGCGCTCATTCGGCATGCAAAGCGCGCGCCGCGAAAGCGGCGCGCGCTTTGAGCGCAGGGTACGTTTCGAGCGCAGGGTCGGCAGTGACGATGCGGCGCGCTTCCTCGCGCGCGGCATTGATGAGCTTCGGATTCTTGAGCGCTTCCATGCCGATGTCGGAGACGCCCCACTGCTTCACGCCATAGAGATCGCCCGTGCCGCGCGTTTCCAGATCCGCTTCTGCAAGGGCGAAGCCGTCCGCGCTTTTCTCCAAGATCCGCAAGCGTTTAAGCGCCGCTTCGCCGCGGCTCTCGGCGAGAAGAAAGCAGTACGGCGGATGTGATGAGCGCTGCACGCGCCCGCGTAGCTGGTGGAGCTGGGAGAGTCCGAAACGCTCCGCACCCTCTATCAGAATGACGGTCGCGTTCGGCACGTTGACCCCGACTTCGACGACCGAGGTGGCGACGAGGATATCGATGTCGCCGTCCGCAAAGCGGCGCATCACCGCGTCTTTCTCGGCTGGCCGCATCGCGCCATGCAGGAGCCCCATCTCGAATTCTGAGAATACGTCTTTTTTGAGCCGCGCCACCTCCGCCTTGGCCGATTTCGCGATGAGTGCGCCTATTTTCGCCGGGTCCGGCTCTTCAATGCGCGGGCAGATGACGTAGGCTTGCCGTCCCTCGCGCACCTGCGCGCGTATTTTCTCGTACGCTTCATCGCGCTTGCTCGGCGTGACGATGGCCGTGGTGATGCGCGCGCGATCTTGCGGCAGCTCATCGAGTACCGAAAGATCGAGGTCGCCGTATAAGGTGAGCGCGAGCGTGCGGGGGATAGGCGTCGCCGTCATCGAAAGAAAGTGTGGAGCAGCCTGCGCCGCCGCAGGCATCGCGAAACCTGATCCGCCAGATCGTTCGACCTCGTCTTTGCGAACATCGCTGAATACGCGCGGCGTCCGCGGGCGATGTTCCGCGATGCCTGCGGCGGCGCGGCCACCGTCCTTTATGGAGTTTTTCTGCGCAAGAGCAGCCCGCTGTCGCGTGCCGAAGCGATGCTGCTCGTCGACGATCGCGTACTCGAGATGTTTGAACCGCACGCTTTTCTGTATGAGCGCGTGAGTGCCCACGAGCATCGCGATCTCGCCGCTCTCGACCCACTTGAGGAGCTGCGCGCGCGAGATGTCGGTCGGTTCATCGGGCGAGACCTTCGAGGGGAACTTTTGGCAGCCGGAACCAGTGAGGAGTGCGATGGATATCGGCAGGTGCCGGTAGTATTCGATGAATGATCGAAAATGCTGTTTGGCCAGAATCTCGGTCGGAGCCATGTACGCGACTTGTAGCGTGCCGCTCTCGCGTCCAGATGGGCGGGAATTGACTACCGCGTAGGCGGTCGCGGCGGCGACGAGCGTCTTGCCGCTCCCCACGTCGCCTTCAAGGAGACGCGCCATTGGGCGCGGTTCCCCAAGGTCGTTGCATATTTCCTCTATCGCGCGTCGTTGCGCGCCGGTCGGCGGGAACGGGATACGCGCGAGAAATTCGTTGGCGAGTCGCGCGCCGTCGCGTATCGCAGCAGAAGGCATCGCATCGTTCTCGGCGCGTTCGCGAGCCTGCGCCACCCGGAGCGTAAATATCTCCTCGAAGGCGAAGCGCTTGCGCGCGGCCTCCGCATGCGCGAGCTTCTCGGGCGTGTGGATGCGTACGAGCGCCTCAGCGAGCGAGGGGAGATGGTAGCGAGCGAGCACGTCGGCAGAGATCGGATCCTCAAGGTGATCGAGCGCGCCTTTCTCGAAGGCGCGCGCGAGCGCGTGCCGGAACCAAAGCGACGACACGCCGCGGCTTTCCGGGTATATCGCAAAGAGCGCGCCGGGCGCCTCGGCGCGCGGCGAGAGCAGTCCGACGTCGGCGGGATCGGCGCGCTCTACGTGCGGATTCGCCAGGTAGAGCTTCTCGCCCGAGCCGCTCACCACGCCGACCGCTTTCACGAACTGCCCCTCGGAGAATTTCTTCGCGAGATAGGGCTGATGGAACCACATGATCTTGATCGCTCCAGAGCTGTCGCGCAGCTCTCCTTCGCCCACGGGGATGCGGCGTTTCCACGAGCGGCGCGTGTCGAGCTTGTGTATCGTGCCGAACAAGGTCGCCGAGCCTCCGCGCGAAAGGCCTTTGATCGCGGATTCGCTGCCGCCCCGATCGTAGCGGGAAGGAAAGTGGTAGAGAAGATCGCGTACAGTCGTGATGCCGAGTTTGCCGAGCGCGAGCTGTTGCGGCCGCGCGAGGCGGAAGTGTGTGGCGAGCGGGTCGTCGGGTCGCATGTGCGGATTATATGTCGTCCGTGCGTTATGCACACCCTGCGCGCATTTGCATATTGCACACTCGCACAATCTTTATAAGATGGGCGTGTTATCGGGTAACTGATCATTGCTATGCGCGATGACGATGATAAGCACAAAGATGACGAGGAATTGGACGGTGCGCCCTCCGACGAATCACTCGAGGAAATGATAGAGGAGGACGAGGACGAGGATTCGCTCGACGAGCCAGAGGACGACGAAAAGCCGTGGGAGTAACGCTTCCACGGCTTGTGCGTTGCGCGGAAACACGTACTATGGCGGCATGCACACGCTTTTGCGCTACCTCGGAACCGTCGCGGCGGTAATACTCACCGTCAAGCTCGTCCCGGGCGTCTCGATGAGCGGGGGATGGACAACGACGCTCCTGGTCGCGCTCGCGTGGTCGGTCATCGTGGTCGTCATCCGCCCGGCCCTGAAGCTCTTCACGCTTCCGATCACGCTCCTTACGCTCGGCCTCTTCTCGTTCCTCCTGAACGCGTTCCTCTTTTGGGCAATGACTCTGGTCGTGCCCGGTTTCGCGGTCTCCGGATTCGTCGCGGCCCTCCTCGGCGCGTTCGTTCTGTCTATTCTGACCGCGCTCATTAGCAAGGTCTTATAACGGCGTTGCCATGAGCGAGATCACCGGCCCCTCGTTTTTCATCGGCAAAGGCGACGAGAAGCTCATCTCGTTCGGCTCCGGCCAACCCGATCTGCCGCCGCCGCCGCAGGCGTTCGATGTGCTGAAAACCTACAGTTCGTTCAAGTACGGGCTCGTGCAGGGCGAGGAGTCGCTGCGCGCCGCGCTCGCCACCCAGTATCCGAAAGCCAAGTCTGAACAGTTCGTCGTCACCAACGGCGCCTCCGAAGCGATCGATCTTGCGCTGCGCGCTATCCGCCTGCGTTTGCCGAAAGGCGCGATAGGCAAGGTGGTGCTCCCGCGTCCGTACTACTATTCCTACCCGCACAACGTGCGGCTCGCCGGCATGGTCCCGGTGTATTACGACCTCAAGAAAGGCAAGATCGACTACGACAACTTTGCGAAAGTCGTGCAAGGGTGCGCTGCGGTCATCATCAATTCGCCTTCGAACCCGACCGGTACGGTACAAGAGGTGGAAACGCTCAGGAAAATAGAGGCACTCTGCGAGAAGCTCGGTGTCTACGTGCTATCCGACGAAGTATACAAGGATATCATCTATGTGCGCGGCAACTACCTGCTCAAGGGTTCGCGCGTCGTGACCATCAATTCGTTCTCGAAGACGTACGCAATGTGCGGCTTGCGAGTCGGGTACCTCTACTCGCAGCGCAAGGAGCTCGTCGCGGACGTGATCGAAATGAAAACGCACACCGCGATGAACACGTCGATCGTCGGACAGATGATGGCGCTCGCTGCGCTCTCGGCGCCGGCGAGCTATATCGCGCACAACCTTGAAGTGTGGCGCTCGCGCCGCGATCTCATGGTGGAGGGCATGACCGAACTCGGGCTTGAGCTCTGGAGCCCGGAAGGAGCGTTCTACGTGTTCCCGAAGTTCGGCTCATCGGCCGGCGGTTCCGGCAAGGTGGTGCGCGACCTCTACCACCGCTACGGCATCATCACATACGACGGCGCGTGGTTCGGCGCGCCTGGACGCGTGCGTTTCAGCTACGCGCTCGATGCGGGAAAGATACAAGAGGGTCTGCGCCGCTTGCAGGAATTCCTCGGCAAAGAGCACAAACGGCGTTAGCGCTGGGCGGCGCTGCCATCCTTCGACGGGCCAGGCTTGAGATCGGAGAATTTTGCACCAGTGACGAGGAAGAGGTAGACGATCTCTAAAATGCCGAGCGTATTGACGATGAGGAGCACGACGAACCATGTCTTCTCGTCGCGTTTCGCTGCGCGCCAGAGCGCGAGTCCTTTCCAGAGAATCGTCCACGCGATCAGCACGATGAGTACCACAGGAGAGAATGGCAGCGGGCCGGGACCGAATCCAGGGACAGGCATCATATGCAATTAGTGTACCACGCGCACGGGGGGGAGTTGGAGCGGGACGAGCGTCGCCGTGAGCGGACGATGATCGGAACCGGGAAGATCGTGCATAGCGCTCTTCTCCACCTTCACGTTGGTGGCGAAGATATAATCGAGTCGCGTACGGAACTTCACGCCGGCTTTGTGTAGGCGCGGCAAAAAGCCGAGACCGTCGTTCGGGTCAGCATGCGAGATGTCGTAGCTCCACTTGAGCTTCGGGTGCGCGTTGACGTAGTGCGCGCCGAGCGTGAACTGGACGCGTTTCTCGTGCACGCGGCCCAAGGCGCGGGGCGCGAGCGTATTGAAATCGCCAGCCACGATGCGCACGTCGGCCGGTTCCTTCTCAAGACGCTCGCGCAAGAAACGCAGCTGCCGCATGCGGTGCGCGTTGCCGCCTTCCCAGGCGACGTGCGCGCTCGCGATCTGGAAAGTGATATCCTTTGCCTCGAAGATGCCGACCAAGGCCGCGCGGTCGATGCGGTCAGTCATTTTGCGCAGACGCTGCAAGCGGGAGGGCGTGCGCAGCTTCGGCAGCGCGATGACATGCGCGCGCTTCAGGCGCAATTTGCCGCTCTTCCAGAGGAGCGCGACGTTGCCCCCGAAACCAACGTGCGCGCAGCGGCACTGCCACCCGACGTATTTTTGCTGCGCGAGGAACTTGCGCAAATGCGGTTCGAAGCGCTTTTCCACTTCCTGAAGGCATATGACATCGGCGCCGCTGTCCATGAGGAAGGCGATGTTATTCAGCACCATCTCGCGGTGGTAGCCGTGCAATATGTTGTACGTGGCGCAGGTGAGGTTCATGGCGACGTGTCGATCGCTTTGTGAGGGGGATTGTACCAGAAATTAGGCTGGTGAGGTATAGCGTGCCCGCTCCAGACAGCTCGCGGGAACGAGCGAGCTTGCCAACAAGCAAGCCGCGTGCTTTGCCGTTCCACAATGCGGCATAACCGTGGGCATTTTTGGAAACCCGTCGTTATCCACAGATCGTTTTAATCCGGTGGGCGTACCATGTACAAGCTATTTACAAGCTCACCTCTTACAAAGACCCTATGCCGCGACAAAAGAAGCCAGAGATAGCGCTCATCGTGAAGCGCGACGCCTCGCGCGTCCCGTTCGACAAGGCGAAGATCGCGGCAGCGGTCGGCAAAGCGATGCTTGCGGCCGACGAGTGGAGGCACGGCGCGCCGGAGCGCGTCGCCGAGGCCGTTGAGAAGGCGATCATCGAGAAAAAGACGGCGGATAAATCGTTCCTCCCGAGCGTCGAGGGAGTGCAGGATCTCGTCGAGCAGGAGCTCATGTTCCTCAAGTATCCGGCATCGGCCAAGGCCTACATTCTCTACCGCGCGCAGCGCACGAAGCTGCGCCGCGAGCGCGGCGTGGTGCCGGAGCGCGTTCGCCAGCTCGCGGAGGAGAGCAAGGCATACTTCAAGGACAATCCGCTCGGCGAATTCGTCTACCTGCGCACCTACGCGCGGTGGATCGAGGAAGAGAATCGCCGCGAGACGTGGATCGAGACGGTCGATCGGTACGTCAATTTCATGCGCGAGAATCTCGGCGACAAGCTACGCGAGGTTGAGTACGCTGAATTGCGCGAGGCGATCCTCAGACAGGAGGTCATGCCCTCGATGCGCGCCATGCAGTTCTCCGGCGAGGCGGCGCGCAAGTGCAACACGTGCGTGTACAACTGCACCTTCACTGCGCCGGTGAAGCTCGAGGATTTCGCCGAGATCATGTACCTCTCGATGCAAGGTTGCGGCGTCGGTTTCGCGGTGGAGAGCCAGAACATCGAACAGCTGCCGCAGATCAAAAAGCAGACCAGATCGAAACTGCCGAAGCATGTCATCGGCGACTCGAAAGAAGGCTGGTGCGATGCGCTCACGCTCGGCCTCAAGACCTGGTACGCGGGCAAGGACATCGAGTTCGATTTCTCGCAGATCCGCCCGGCCGGCTCGCGGCTCAAGGTAATGGGCGGGAAGGCCTCCGGTCCGGAGCCGCTCCGCTCACTTCTCGCCTTCGCGCGCGAGCGCATCCTTGCCCGTCAGGGCCGCCGCTTGCGCGCGATCGACGCACACGACATCATTTGCAAAATAGGGGAGTGCGTCGTCGCTGGCGGCGTACGCCGCACTGCGATGATCTCGCTCTCCGATCTCGACGATACTGAGTTGCGTGACGCGAAGAAGGGACAGTTCTTCCTCACCGACCCGCATCGCATGGTGGCCAATAACTCCGCCGTGTACGATCATCAGCCGACCAACGTCGAACTCATGGAGGAATGGGTCGCGCTCATGAAGAGCGGTTCCGGCGAGCGCGGCATCTTCAACCGGGGCGCCTTGCACAACACGCTGCCTAAGCGCCGCCTCTCGTTCTTCAAGAAGCGCCACCTTACCGACGAGGATGGCGTCGTCACCGGTTCGGTCGGGACCAATCCGTGCGGCGAGATAATTTTGCAATCCAAGCAATTCTGCAATCTCTCCGAGGTGATCGCGCGCTCCGGCGATACGCGCGAGAAGCTCGTACAAAAAGCCAAGCTTGCCGCTATCCTCGGCACGTACCAGTCCACGCTCACCAATTTCCGCTACATCTCGAAGGAATGGACCAAGAACTGCCGCGACGAGGCGCTCCTGGGAGTCTCGATCACCGGCCAGTGGGATAGCGAAGAGGCGCGCAAACCGGAAACCATGCGCCTCATGCGCGACACGGCCGTCAAGACCAACGCCGCCTACGCGAAACGCTTCGGCGTGAAGCCGTCGATGGCCGTCACTGCGGTCAAGCCCTCCGGAACCGTGTCGCAGACCTTCAACACCGCCTCCGGCATCCACCCGCGCCACTCCAAGTATTACATCCGCCGCGTGCGCATCTCGGCGACCGACGCCCTTTTCAAGATGGTGCGCGATCAGGGCATCCCGCACTACCCGGAGGTAGGGCAGTCGGCCGAGAGCGCAACGACCTACGTGCTCGAGTTCCCCGTCATGGCGCCGGAAGGATCGAAGTTCAAGGAAGACCTTACCGCTCTCGAGCAGCTCGAGTACTGGAAGAGCGTGAAGTTGAACTTCACCGAACATAATCCGTCGGCGACGATCTCCGTCGGCGAGGATGAATGGATCGGCGTCGTCGATTGGCTCCAGAGGAATTGGGGCATCGTTGGAGGGCTCTCGTTCCTGCCGCGTTTTGACCACGTGTACCGCTTGGCGCCGTACGAGGCCATCGACAAGAAACGCTACGACGAGCTTAAGGCGTCGTTCCCCGACATCGACTACTCGAAGCTCGTCATGTACGAGATCTCCGACGAGACCGAGCAGAAGCGCGAACTCGCGTGCGCCGGCGGCGTCTGTGAGATAGAAGTGGTTCCAACGGAAACGACCACGGCGTAGCCGCTTATGCTCTATACCCGAAAAGGCGATACCGGTACCTCCGGCCTTTTCGGGACCAAAGATCGCCAGACGAAGGCGGCGCCCGTCTTCGAGGCGCTCGGCATGAGCGACGAACTCAACTCGTTCCTCGGATTCTGCCGCGCGTACGGGCTCAAAGAGAAATTCGAAGCGGCGCCGCTCGCGGCGCCGCTTTTACGCGAGGTACAGGAGCGCCTCTTCGTCGTGCAGGCAGAGCTCGCGGGTGCGGACAAGTCGCTCACGCAGGCAGATGTCGAGAAGCTCGAAGCGCACATCGCCGAACTCGAGGCGCAGATAGCGAATCCGCACTCGTTCATCGTGCCGGGCGCGACCGCTTTCTCCGGCATGCTCGACTACGCGCGCGCGATGTCGCGCCGGGTCGAACGCGCCATCATTCGGAGCGAAGTGTCGCTCTCCGCACCGACCAAAGCCTATCTCAACCGCCTTTCGAGTTTCCTCTATGTGCTCGCGCGCGTTGCCGCAAAGGACGCCGGTGAAGATGAGCGAGCGCCGCAGTATTGATGTATACTGCCACTTCCGTATGACGTTCAGTAAAAGAGTCCTCGCCGCCGCCGCGCTCATCGCCTTCGGCGTGCTTGGCCGCCTCGTGCCGCACCTACCGGACGCGACGCCGCTCACGGCTATCACGCTCATGGGCAGCCGTTACCTCGGCCGCACATGGTCCATCGTCATTCCCGTTGCGGCTATGCTCGCGTCGGACCTATTCATCGGGTTCTATGATGGGCGCGTGCTCGCCACCGTGTACCTTTCCTTTGCGCTCATCGCGGCGATGAGCTGGTTTGGCGCAAAGCGCGGTTTGCCCACGCTTCTCGGCACGGCCGCGACCGCATCACTCCTCTTTTTCCTTACGACCAACGCCGCTGTCTGGGCCTTCTCACCATGGTATGCCAAGAGCTTCGGGGGCTTGCTTGAGGCCTACGCGATGGGACTGCCGTTCTTGGGCAGCATGCTCCTCTCGGATCTTCTCTATACCGCATCGCTCTACGGCATTTGCGAAGCGATTAAAATCGCTGTCATAAACAGGAGATTGTCGCGAGACAGCATACAGCCGGCATGGGCCGTAGCGGAGTAACGTCGTCGGAACATTATTGATCGTCCTGGAGGGGGAGCGAGAGCGGCAATGTCGGAGAGGTGATCGACGCATGATCGTGAGCGGGCACCACTTCATCGGTATTCTCGTTCGCGCTGTTTGATGATGGCGCGCTCGTCGCGCTCGCGGCCGTTGATGCTTGTTCGGTCGAGCCGTCCGGCGCCGCAGCGGATGACGTAACGCCGTTGTGAGGCGAGTTTGAGATATGCGCATCGCGGCGAGCATGCCCGAGCGCACTGCTGTTGTCAGAGGCGTTCGAGGTGGTCGTTGCCGGCATTGAGCCCGCTTGCTCCTGCTCGCCGACCATGAGGCCGGTGCGTGCATGAATTGCCGCGCTCGCCTGGAGGTAGGCATCGAGGCGCGAAGCGGCGTCCAGCGCTCGTTGGTAGGCACCGAGCGCTTGCGGTATGGCATGTTGATCGAGCAGGTCGTTGCCTGAGGAGATGGACGTGCTCGCGCTTTCGAGTTGGATCGCGATGCTCTCTGCCGAAGAGGAGGCGAGCGCGTTGGACGCTTCGTTCGCGGATCGTACGGAGCTGGCGAGCTGCTGGATAGCCGCAGCGCGCGCGAATGACGCGGCTATCGCGTGCTCGCGCAAGCCATCGTCCATGCGTGTTTCCGCGAGCGTGCGCACGGCCGCCGCGTCCTGCCGCGCGAGCACGATCGAATTCTGAAGCGCGGCCGTCGACGTGCCCGTGCCGACCTGTGCAAGCATGTCTTGATACGCGGAGAGCTGGGCTTCGAAGCGCATCGCCGCCGCATCGCTCTGCTCGGGGCTCGTGCTCGCGACCTGCGCCAGGCTCGCGACCGCAAGTTCCGTGTGCGCGATGAAGTTGCGCTGGATCTGTGCCTGGGTCGAGGTGGAGAGCCGGCCTTCAGCCGCGAGCACCGTCGCTTCCTGGAGCCGTTCGCTCGCGACGCTGGCCGCCCACGTTGCCTTGGCGGAAGCGGAGACCGCGAGCGCGCCCTGGATCGGCTCGTTGACGTACGTTTTCACCGGGTAGAGCAGGTCGCCCGGCAACGCACCCTCGGCCGCATATGAGATGCCGGTGCCGGAGGCGAAGACTGCCGCCACGAGCACAGCCGCGATGGCGCGCGGCGAGTAGAAGAACGTGGGAAGCAGTCGTGCGCGCTCCGCGTTTCGCGTCGGTATGCGCAAAGGCTTCATCGCCAGGTACGTGTGAATCGTGCGACGCATGCGCACACGCTCCTCGGGCGTGAGTGGCGTGTCGCCCCGGGTCTTTCCTATGTAGTAAGGGAGATCTTTTTTCATAGGTCGCACAGGATACGTAATTTTTGGATACCGCGATGGATGCGCACCGACACGACGTTCTCGGAGGCGTCGATCGCTTCCGCGATCTCTTTTGGCGAAAGGCCGTCCACGAAGCGCAGGGTGAGCGCGATGCGGTAGTCCACGGGGAGGTCGGCGATACGCGCGCGCACTTGCTCGATGAGCGTGGACTCGTCGAGCGCCTCCTCCGCTTCGACCGCGCTCCCTTCCGCGAGCCGCGCTTCGAGCGCGGGCGCGGCCGCTTCGTCTTCGAGCAGCTCGTCGAGCGAGACCGACTTCTTCTTGCGGTACTCGTCGATGATGAGGTTGTGCAGGATGCGGTAGAGGAAGCTCTTGTAGTGCTTCACCTCGCCGCCTTCGGCGATGAACTCCCACGCCTTGAGGTACGTCTCCTGCGTGAGGTCGTACGCCTTTTCGCGATCACTCACGCGGTACAGTGCATGCCGGAAGAGCGCGTCGGCGTGTGACTCGAACGCTTTAAGGAATGCCTGCTCGGGGCCCGATGTCATCACAGTATCCTCTGCATGAACGAGACGTGCGACGGGAGTATTGCTTACCGATGCGTTCGATCGAGAGGTGGTACCCATACTAGCGCTGCCCCCTGAAAGCACAAAGCCCGCGGGCCCAAGGTCATGAGGCTTTACGCGGGCTTATGTGCACAGAGACGCACGAGCCAGCGCATGCTTACGCGCGATCGTACGTTCCGATCCTTTGCGGCCGCCCGTTCGTTCAGTCTGCGCGCAATTCATCCGCTCGTTTGGAGCGGAGATCGACGATGAGGTAGCCGACGAGAACGATAAGCAACGCCCAGAGCCACCAGGTGCCTTGCGTGCTTGATCGCGATGCCCGCGGTTGCGCAGGTGCCGATGTCGCGGCAGCGGCGGGCGACTGGCCGACAGGAGCGCTCGTACCGGCATCGGCAGGCGCAGGGAAGGGCGATGGCGAGCCGGAGACGTTGGTCGAGATGCTCGGCCGTATGTTTTGGGGAAGCGGTTGAAGCGCGTGTTGCGCTTGCACGGGCACGCGCATGACCGCGTTCGCGGGCGTCGCGCAAAGCGCGACGCCCGCAACCATACCCACGCTCGCGATCATGAATATCTTTTTCATGCGTCAATCGCTCGTCCAGCTTATCTGTCTATATCCGGCGGAGGAAATGGGGAAACTCGGCGGCGGCCCATAGATCAAATTGCTGTCGTAATCGTCATTCGTGATTTCGTAGCCGGAGACCACGTTATTGTACTGGTCGACCCACGTCCACGTCCACTGGCCGTAGGTCATGATCGAACCGAAGACCGTGATGCTGTTTTTGATATCATTGGGGTAATAAAAAAACTCCGCGCTGCCGTTCTGCGCGACAAGTGCGGCGTCGACCTCGAGCGTGCTCGGCGCACCGTAGGTGACGACGATGTTGTTCTGCGCGAGCAATCCGAGCACGTCGGTCCCATCCTTCGCGGCGTAGAGGATGTTGTTGGGGATGTAGATCGTCGGCGCGGTGTTCGCGTTATAGGGCAAGACCGCTGCCGCAACCATGACGCGTCCATTTACCGTGCCCTCGATCCATACGTTGTCCTCGATGTAGATGACGCCGTTGCTAGGGATCGCTTTCGTGAACTGAAGCGTCCGCCTGTTGTAATCGGTGCTCTGATTCTGCGCGTTGCCGTTCACGTCCCAGCCGGTCGGCTCACGCTGCAGACTCGTCACCTTGTACACGCTCACCGTGCCATTCCCGTTGAACACGAGCGAGTAGCCGTCGGCATTGGACGGCGAAAGGTAGATGCCGGCGGTTTGCGCGCTCGACTTCAGGGTCGCAAGATTGGCGGTGAGCGAACTGAAGTCGACCGAGGGCACCGGGTATTGCCAAAAACTGCTGTTGCCGGCGCCCCAGACGCCGTTCTCGGTGTGCGGGCACGGTGATCCTTGCGACGAGGAGCAGGTGTAGGTCGATTTCGCGGATAGTACCGGCGCGTTGGTCGTGCCGTCGAAACGGACGCCGCCGTTCGATTGCATCTGTCCGCTTACGTTCTCGCCGCTGCCGATCCAGATGACGTCGTTGCTCAAAAAAGAGTAGAGCGCGAGCGAGGGAATGCCGTATTTCACCGTGACCGTGCGCTTCACTGCCGGATCGTCAACGGTCGAGCCGGTGGATTTAATCGTGACGATGGTCGAACCGCTCGAAGGCGGCGTAATGCTAAGACTGTACTGTCCGATCGTCTGTTGTGTATCGAGGTCGGTATAGGCGTGTACGTAGGGTCCCGGTGTTGTCGTGCCGTCTTGATAGTCGGTGGGGAAGTGCGCGAGGTGCCACTGGTAGTAGTCGATGCCCGCTTCGGCTATTTGCAGCGCCTCCTCGCGGTCTACCCTGGTGCGCGCGACGTCGAGTTCCTTGAGCGCCACGTTCAAGAATGGTATCGCCATGAGGGACAGCAGCGACACGAGCAAGAGCGTCAGGATCATGATCTCGCCGGCAGCATCGTTCTTGCGTGAGAACATACTCAATTGCCGAGGTTGGTCTTCAGGTTGCGTATCGAGGCGCCCGTCGTCACGAGGAACGTGCTCGTCGAGTTGCGCACCTCATCGAGCGGCACGAGGAGGCTCATCTGCACGTACGTCACGCTGTTGAGGTTGACCGGCTGCGCAAGCGGCGAGGACGTGCCCGCGTACGTTCCGCTGTAGTACTGGAAGACCTGGGTCGTCGTCGCGCTCAGGTTCTGCAGGACCGGGGTCACCGCTTCGGTGGCGAGATTGTAGGCGCTGCCGCTCGGTTGCGTGATGCCCCGATACAGCGTCGTGCCGGAAACGAAGTAGCGGATGCGGACGACTGAGGAGCCGTAACCGAAAGGGGAGAAGAAGATGATCTGCGAAGAGCTCGCCTGAATGACAGGGTATGAGCCGTCAACGCCGTACGACGCATCGCGTAAGGCATCGGTGAAGTCGCTCTCCGTTTTGCGCGCGGCGTCGAGCGCATTGATCGAGAGCGCCTGTTGGCCGGTATTCACGAGAAGCAGACGCAGGAGATCCGCCGCCGCGATGATCACGAGCCCGTAGACCGCGATGGTGACCAGCATTTCGATAAGGGTGAATCCGGCGATCCTTCCCATATTCGTTCTAGAGCGCGGCATACGTCATTATGGTGAAAGTTGCACTTGCAGTACATTGTAGCCGCTGATGTTGGCGTTGCCGATTGTCGAGGTCGCGTACCCGTTCATGCTTACCGTGATCGTGTAGTTGCTGTTGGACTGCAAGCCGGCGAACATCGCCTGGCCGGGTGAAAAGCAGCCGGCGACGTAGTTGACCGAGACGTTGCTCAAGACCGGCGTGGTCGAGGTACTTTGCGTCGCGAGGAACGCCCGATAGCGCAGGTAGCGGTTGTTGTTGAGCGACGAAGGAACGGTCTGTCCAGGCGTCGAGAAGTACGTCGAGGCGGTGCCGTCGGGCCCCACGAAATTCCATGTCGCATCATCATTATTCGCGGCGAGTTGGAACATGAGCGTGGTCGAAGCGCTTTGCGATGGCGGCGACCACGAGAGCGTCGTGTACGAGGTCGAGGCGGTGCCAGTGTCGAACGATGAGGACGTCAGCATGCCCGACGTCTGGTAGGATCCAAAGACATCGCGCAGGCGCACGCCGGTCGGCAAGGTCGAAACGTCGATATTGCCGTCATCGGAGTAGTACATGGATGCCGTGGACGAGGAGAAGTCGTTCGAACCGGGTCCGCCGGACCAGTCGTCTTGGTAGAGCGTGCTGCCCGCCGTGTATTTGGTGGCATCGTAGCTCAGCCCCGCGTTGGAGAGTTCGACCGCTGCTCCTTCGATCGGGTTGCCGGTCGTCGCGTCTTTCACGATGACGAGCAAGCTATTCGCGGTCCTCGGACCGAGGATTAAAGTCGAGGCAAGTGACGTGTTCGGGAAGACGGTGATCTGTTGAATGGGTGAAGATCCATAGATCATATAGCTCGACGATGTGATCGATGGCGTGTACGTATCCCACTCGAGCGGGTTGAGTACGATCTGTCCCGCGCCGTTCGTGGTGAATGTGGAGTCGTACTTGAGTATGTTTGGCGAGGTCCCGATGAGTTTCGTGCCGGTGATCTCGATACCGATCCCGCTCAACGGCTGGCAGGTCTGATCGAGCCCGTTGATGGTGAGACTGCTGTTTTTGTCGATGGAAAAACTGACTTGCGTGACCTGACCATTGCTGATAGTGGCGTCTGGCTTCACAGGGTTTGGATTCTGCGCGGTGATGGGATAGGTCTGGTCGCTCGAGTAGCCGCTCTTCGTCGCGACGATGTGGTAACTGTTGGCGCTATTGGGTAATCCGACCTCGACCCAGTCGCCATTACTATCGGTCGTACGGGTGAGGTTGATGGCGGGAGTGGTGGAACCGTTCGTGATCGCCACGGTCGCGTTCGGGACGGGGTCACCGACCGAATCGATTACCTGTATCGAGAGTGCCCCCCCGCTCGCAAGCCCCTCGAGTCCTTTCGGCACGATCGAGGTGACGAACGGTACGATAGTGCCGCTCGCCATGTTCTTTACGTAGATCTTGACCTGCTTGTAGTCGTTGGGTGCGGGATCGGTGCCCGCGAGCGCGGTGCCGTCCGCCGGATCGTCGACGTAGTTTACGACGTAGTAGATCTCATAGGGAATGCCTCCGAAGGTCGTCTGGAGCGCATTAGGCTGGTCGGGAAGGACGCCGGACGGATTGCCGTTCACCGTGCCGACCTCGGAGTAGGGAAGGTTGCGCACGAGCTCAAGGTAACGGTCTGCGAGCGCCGCGACCACGCTCTGGTCGCGGTACGCGCTTACCCCGCGAAGATCCGCCTGCACGACATCGAAGATCGCCATCGCGACCATCGTGAAGACGCTGATCGACACGATGACATCGATCAGGGTGAACCCCGTGGTCCGTATACGCGCGTGTCCCATGGTACGCAATACCGATTTTAGCATTGATATCCGCACGCCCGAACGCGATACGCCGTCGCTATCGTATAAGCGCGCAGGAGCGCACGCTGATTCCTTGTAAGTATCTTAAGCGGCGTCCGTCTTCCATGGTATGCTGATTGAGGTCTTGGGTCATCATGCTCGCAGACCATCGCGTCGGCATCTTATTAGTAATTTCGTATCGTATGAAATACCAATTAATCAATGTATCCGCTGCGCTCTTGCTCCTCGCCGCATCGGCGGGGGTGGCAAGCGCCGACACCTTGGCCGTGTCGTGTACCGGAGCGGCGTCCGGTTCTACTGTCACGTGGACGGCCACGAGCACCGGCGGCGTCGCGCCGGTCTCGTTCCTCTGGAGCGACGGCAGCACCTCGATGATTGACGTCAAAACCTACGCGCCCGGGACGTACGCGACGACCATTCAGGGCACCGATGCGTCATCTTCGGTCGCGACGAGCGTCTGCTCGGCTACGATCGCGCAGCCGCTGCCCTCGATTTCGTCGTTTATCGGGACGCCTTCTGCCATCGCGGCGGGGCAGAGCTCCGTTCTTTCTTGGGCAGTAAGTAATGCGAGCTCGACCTCGCTCGATCAGGGGATCGGAGCGATAACGAGCACCTCGATCACGGTCACTCCGAGCGTGACGACCACGTACACGCTCTCGGCAATCAATCCTCAGGGTACCGCGACCGCTACCGCGACCGTCATAGTCAATGCGACCGGCTCGACCGTGCAGCAGCAGATACAAGCGCTCATGGCCCAGATACGCGCACTGCAGCAGCAGATCGCACAGCTCATCTCGGGCGCGGCAGCAAGCAGTACTTCCTCCGCGACGACGCCGCCAATCGGCTTCGTTCCGCCGGGCCAGGTCGGCAATGCGGCCTGCATGACCTTCTCGCGCGACCTCGGTGAGGGCTCGCGCGGCGAAGACGTGACGCAGCTCCAGCAGATGCTCGCGGGCGATCCCTCGCTCGGATTCAGCGTGAACCCGACGGGCTACTTCGGCCAGCTCACGTCCCGCGCGCTCGCGCGTTTCCAGGAACAGGAAGGTATTGCCTCGTCCACCTCAGGCGGCACGGTCGGCCCGCTGACCCGCGGCTTCTTCGAGCGCCGCTGCGGCGGCGAGGGCCTTACCGGCGGCACCGGCATACAGCAACAGGTGCCAGAACAGCAGCAGGAACAGGAACAAAACGGCTCCGCGCTATCCTCTTCTTCATCCGCAACAGCCGCATCCTCATCGGCAGAGGGGCTGTTCCACGGCTGGCTCAATCCGTTCAACCCGAATGGCAGTGACAACGGTAATGGCAATGGCCACGGCGACAATTAGCGCGTCGGCGCCTCATCCGTGTGAACCGAACACGCCCGAGCTTTCGCTCGGGCGTGTTCTTGTGATGCAGTTCCTGGCCATGTCGATAACCATAGCTTGAGTTCACGAAAGGAAAAGGGGGCGCACGCCCCCCCAGCTTCACTGATCTTCGAGGTATACGCGCCCTTCAAAGCCGCCGCGCTCTTTGCGCTTGAGCTTTATTCGCGCACGGACGTTCGATGCTCGGATGCCGAGTGTGGCGCGCAACGCCGCGAGGATCTCCTCGACGTCGGCAAGCTCGTCAATGACCTTCTCGACCCTGGAAACGGTCGACCCACCAGCAAGCCCTGCCAATGCAACATGCAGCTCGCTCGATTCTTCGACAAGTTTGCGTCCAAGCTCGGAACGGTAGTCGACATCGTTGACGAGTATGCGCGTTCGCGGCGCGCGCCCTCCGTCGCGCTTGATCCTCTCGGGAATCCTATCTCGCACCAGCTTACCCATCCGGACCTCTCCTCTTAGACTCGCCACGGGTGTGGCCCGAGGCGAGTATAGACCAACTCGGCTAAAGCTGCACCTTCACCGGGTCCTTGGCAGTGGGCCACGCGGGTTACGCGCCCGCTGACATCAAGCAGCGCGAGGGTTTCCGAGCGACTTGGCGACTCGCGGGTTTGCGTATTGTCGGCCGGGAATTAGAAATCAAACTCGTGTGTTACAGCATTGTCGGTATCCCATGCTGTTTTCTGCGGGTAGAGCGCATGCATCGCATTGATGATGCCGCCATGTGCAGTGACGACGATGATCTTGTCTTTGTGTTCTCGAAATAATGAATCGACGAAAGTCTTCACGCGATTTTTCACTTGCTCACCCGATTCGCCCCCATAGGGCGTGTAATCGTAAGTGCATTCAAGGTCATGTTGGGAAAAGAGCGGATCGCCCGTTATGCGCGTAGCTTCTTCCCACGTGTGAGTGGAAAGTGAGCCGTTACTGCACTCTTTGACCTCGTCGCGAAATTCAATCGGAAGATGTAACTTCTCATTGATGATTGCGGCGGTTTCCGCAGCACGCTTGAGCGGCGAAGAAATGATGCTATCGATATGCATCGTTAATCTTTCACGCGCGGTCCTTACCTGCTCCTCGCCACGTTCCGTAAGTGGCGAGTCTATTTCCTGCCCGGCCAGTATACCTGCCGCGTTCGCTTCACTTTGGCCATGCCGAACAAAGATGAGTTTCATGTGGCGATTGTAGCTCATTACCGGATTTAAGGTAGTCGGGTCTTGTCCGATACTGCGAACCACTTGGCGGAGGCGGAGGGACCCTAACGACTCGGGTCGTACTTTCGCCATGGCTTAAAATCTAACAATTCTGGTTTCCGCTAGAAAAGTTCGAATCTCGGCGGGGTTACGTACCCTCAGCCAGCGATCGCCGCAATGATCTCGTTTGTCTTCCGCACCCTGCCCATCCGCGGGAATATTTTTCCGATGGCGAACGCATGATCCGATGCGTCTTGCGAAGCGCACGCGTCTTCCGCGAAAATCTGGTTGTATCCGTATTCATACGCGAAGCGCGCCGTGCTCTCAACGCCGATATTAGTAGAGATGCCGCACAGGACGATCGTGTCGATGCCGCGCCGCCGCAGTTGCAGGTCGAGTTCGGTACCATAGAAAGCGCCCCACTGGTGCTTGGTGATAACAAAATCGGTCGGCTCCGGCCCAAGTTCAGGCACGACGGTCGCCCAATCCTCGGGCATGTCGCGCATCTGCATTGACGCGTCGGTGATCGGGTGCAGCGCGTCCTTCTTGTCAGGCGAGGGCGTCACGCGCACGAGAAAAACAGGCATGCCGTTCTTTCGGAACGTCTGTGCGAGTGTTGCCGCGTTTTCGATGACATCAGCAGCTGAGCTTGGCGCCGTCTGCATCGCCGCGATGCCTTTTTGCAAGTCTATGATGACGAGCGCTGTTTTTAATGTATCGATTGAGAGCAATTCAGTCATATCCGGATAGTACTACATCCCCACCTTCGAGTACATGTATGCGCTCAACAGCGAGATGACGAGCGTCGTCACGAAAAGAACCGAGAGATCGAGAGTTATCCCGGCGCCCGTGCCGGCGATCAGCGCCGCCCGCACGCCGTCGACCATGGAGTTGAGCGGATTGATCGTGGCGACGAACTGAAGCAAGCCGGGCATGATCGAGATCGGATATATGGCGCTCGAGGCGAAGAAGAGCGGCAGCGTGATGACCTGCCCAATACGGCAGTGTTCAGTAAGTGTTTGGCCACAGCATATGAGTGGCTAAAGCTCACGGGTACGCCGCCTAAGGTGATGTGGCTCAAATGCCCGCCACCCCGTACGGACTTTCTTTCTCCTGACGAATGCGCACTCTTGCTCTCCAAAGCGGATAGCACAATCAGAGAAATGATCCTGACCGCATTGCGCACTGGTATGCGACACGGTGAGCTTACGGGTCTTCAGTGGAGCTCGATCGATTGGGAGAATCGAAACATTACGGTTCGACACTCCCGCTGTGACCGTACTGGCACGCTAGACACGCCAAAGAGCAACCGCGAGCGGCATATCCCGATGGATGCCGACGTGTACGAAATGCTGTTCAAAAGGCGGCGCAGTACCGGCTACGTGTTCCTCGATAGAAACGGCACGAAACCGTTCACGAGCTCTCGAATGATTCGAGAACTGCGGGAAGTGCGCTACCGAGCGGGTCTAAGGCCTCTAGGATGGCATACGCTACGCCATACGTTCGCTTCGCACTTGGCGATGCGCGGGACGCCGCTGCACGCCGTACAGGCGCTTCTAGGGCACTCTACGATCTCTACGACGATGCGATACGCGCACGTAGCGCCTTCGACGCTTCGAACAGCAATCGACATGCTGAATCCAAAATCAGCCCTCAAAGCTGATTTTGGGCAGCCGGTGGGCAACCAGTGGCAAGCGACACTGCAAGAACAAAACGCTCAAGAAATCTCTGTGTCGCAAAAGACAAGAGTACAAGCCAAAGAATGAAGCGCGATGTTTATGTGTTCATCAAAAACTCTTTGCGGAGAGGGAGGGATTCGAACCCTCGGAACGGTTTCCCGTTCAACACATTAGCAGTGTGCTCCATTCGACCGCTCTGGCACCTCTCCAATTTCTGCGGTGTCGATGCAGTATACCGATACTTGAGCACTTGCGCGAGCGTATGAAAGTTATGCACACTTGCCGCGCGCGGGCGGTTCCGTCCCGCAAAAGTTGGTATGCTACCGGTACAGCCCATCAGAAATGAACACCGACACGACGCTGCTCGAACGGACGAAAGACAAGCGGCCGCTTCTCGAAGGCTTGAGCGCTGACGCACGCAGAACGTCGCGGCCTTCCATACTCATGTGCGCGCCGGAGCACTACGATATCGAGTACGAAATCAACCCCTGGATGCACGAAGAGAACCCCGTCATCCCGAATCTGGCGGCAGCGCAGTGGAGCGACCTGCGCGGTATCTATATGCAACGGCTCGGCTGGGACGTGCGGCTGGTGGAACCGGTGGCCGGGCTACCGGACATGGTGTTCACCGCTAACGGCGGCTTCGTGCTCGGCGACAAGGTGATGCTGCCGCATTTCCGGCATCCCGATCGGCAGGGTGAGACCGCACGCTTCGAAGCGTGGTACAAAAGCGCGGGGTATCGGGAGATCGTCATGCCCAAATACGACAACGAAGGGGAAGGCGACGTGCTCCTGTGGAACGACGTGCTCTTCGCCGGCTACCCATGGCGCTCCGACAGGGCTTCGCACAAAGAGCTCGCGGAGTTCTTCGGTTTGCGCGTCGTGAGCCTGCAGCTCATCGACGCGCGCTTCTATCACCTCGACACCGCCTTTACCGTCATCGATAGCTCGACCGTCGCGCTCTATCCGAAAGCGTTCACCGAAGAGAGCATTGCCGCGGTGCGCAAGCTCGTGCCCACGGTCATCGAGGCGACCGACGACGACGCGCTCGCGTACGGATTGAACGCGATGAGCGACGGTGGCACCATCGTCATGCCTTCGGGCGCGGCGCACTTGGCAGGAGAATATCGCGCACGCGGGCTCAGCGTCATCGAAACATCCATCAGCGAGTACCAGAAAGCGGGCGGCGGCGTGAAGTGCCTCACGCTCGTGCTGCACGAATGAGTTCAGGCTCTCGCGAGCGCCAAAAGCGTAACCTCGGCGCCCGCACGGCACAGCGGCGCGGCGGCGTGCACGAGCGTAGCGCCGGTCGTCGTGACGTCGTCGATGAGGAAGACGCGCGTATGCGCGACGAGCTGCTCGTCCCCGACCTCGAACGCGCCAGCCACGTTACGCAACCGCTCGTTGCGATGCAGCCGCGTTTGCGGGCGCGTCGCTTTGGTGCGTACCAGTGCGCCTGGCGCAAGCGCGGAAAGCGTGCCGTCGCGCATCTCGGCGGGAAGCGTGCGCAGCACGAGCTCGATCTGATTGAAACCGCGCTCCCGGGCGCGGCTCTTATGGAGCGGTATTGGTACGAGCAAGATCTTCTTTGCGGAAAAGCGATGCACATTCGCGAGCTCCTCGCGTAGGTAGTCGGCGAGCGCCTGCGCGGCGAGTCGTGCGGCCGCTGCGGAGCCGTCATACTTGAGCGCGCGGATGAGATCTCGCGCCGCTTCGTCGCGATAGTTGAAAAGCGTCGTGATGCGCGTGCCGAGGAGCTCGTGCGCGACGGGGGAGAGCGGGAGATTCTCGGCGCTTCGCGCACGCGTGCGCGAAGCGCGCGGCGAAAGCGGCGCCACTGCGTCCAAAAGCGCCTCGCATGCTCGGCGCGCTATCTCCATGACCCCCATTCACGCCATTGTATCTCGGTGGTACACTCCCGACATGCAATTGGCAGAGAAAAAGTGCGTGGCGTGCGAAGGCGGTATCCCGCCGCTCTCCCGCTCGCAAGCGGAGCCTCTTATGAAAGAGTTGCAGGGCTGGACCTTGAGCGGCGATACGCGCTGGATATCGAAGGAATTCAAGTTCGCCGACTTCGCGGGCGCGATGAAGTTCGCCGATGCCGTCGCTTCCATCGCGGAAGCGGAGCAGCACCATCCCGATCTCCAGATCTCGTGGGGCAAGACGGTCGTTGAGCTCACGACGCACGCGCTCAAGGGGCTCTCCGAGAACGATTTCATCATAGCGGCGAAGGTCGATAAGATAGCGTGATACAATTCAGCGATGGCCTTCTCGCTCGGAGGTTTGTTCAAGGGCATCAAGTTCGGCGGCTCGGGCGAGTCGAGTATTCTCGGCATCGACATCGGCTCTTCGAGCGCCAAAGTGGTGCAGTTGCGCGCGTCGAAAGGCGCGGCAATACTCGAAACCTACGGCGAGATCGCGCTCGGTCCCTACGGCAATCAATCGATCGGCAAGGTCGTGAAGCTCTCGCCCGAGAAGATCGCCGAGGCGATCAAGGACGTCATGCGCGAGGCGAACGTCACTGCGCGCGTCGGCGGGCTCTCGATACCGTTCTCTTCGAGCCTCGTTACGGTCGTCGATCTGCCCAATGTGAACCAGGAGCAGCTCAAACGCATGATCCCCATCGAGGCGCGCAAGTACATTCCGCTCCCCATTAACGAGGTAACGCTCGATTGGTTCCAAATCCCGCGCGAGGAAGGGCAGCAGAGCGCGTTCGATCGCGTCAACAAAGAGACGACACTGCAGGCGAAGGGGCAGGAGGTGCTTTTGGTCGCGATACACAACGTCATCCTGCGCACCTACCAGACGATATCGGCCGCGCTCGGCCTCACGATCCAGTTCTACGAGATCGAGATTTTCGGCGCGGTGCGTTCGTCGGTCGGGCACGGCATCGCGCCGGTCGTCGTCGTCGACATCGGCGCAGCGACCTCAAAAGTCTACGTCGTCGAGCGCGGCATCATCCGCTACTCGCACCTGGTCTCGATCGGCGGGCAGCATATGACGGAGACGCTGGCCCGCTCGATGGGGTGGGAGTTCGATAAGGCGGAGCGCATCAAGCGCGAGCACGGGCTTCTCGCCTCCAATGCGTACTCGCCCGACGAGAACGACCGCATCAAAACGGCACTGCTATCCACACTCTCGCGCGTGTTCTCTGAGGTAAATCGGGTACTATTGAGCTACGGTCAGCGATACAATAAGAACGTATCGCGCGTAGTCTTGACGGGTGGCGGAGCATCGCTTCCCGGACTTGCGGAGGCGGCGGCACAATCGCTCTCGGCGGAGGTAGAGGTGGCTCGGCCGTTCGCACATACGCAGGCCCCGGCTTTCCTCGAGAATGTCTTGCGAGAGATCGGCCCAGGTTTTTCGGTCGCTCTCGGGGTCGCGCTTCGCAAGCTCAAGAACGGTTAATGTGATATGGCAGATGCAACAACACCGGGAAGCTTCATACCGCATGAAACCGCGGTCCCGCGCGCGCGCGCGCGGGGCACTTCCGGCTTGAACGACCTGCTGCTCCTCTTCGGAATCGTGGCGCTCGTCGCTTCTGCCGCGCTTGCGGGTGGCGTGTATCTCTACGAGCAGTATTTGAACCAGCAGAGCGCGCAGGAGGCAAGCCAGCTCCAGCGCGCCGAGGCGGCGTTCGAGCCGTCGCTCATCGAGCAGATCACCCGGCTCGATGATCGCATGCAAGCCGCCGAGGCGATACTGAGCAATCACACCGCACCGGTCGCGATCTTTCAGGCTCTCGATCAATCGACGCTCCAGACCATCTCGTTCAGTTCATTCGACCTCGAAGTGACCGATCCGCAACATATCAGCATCAAGATGCAGGGTGTCGGGCAGAGCGTGAACTCGATCGCGCTTCAGGCGCAGATATTCTCGAAGAGTGGCGTCATCTCCGACCCGATTTTCTCGAACATCAGCCAGCAAGCCGACGGCGTACACTTCGATTTCACCGGTGACATCAACCCGGCCGCGATCACCTATAGTTCGTTCCTGAGCGCTTCTTCCGCTTCGTCTGCGGGAGCCTCGCAAGCGCCGGCGGCGTCACCCGCTGCGCAGCCCGCGGCCGCTCCGACGCCATTCACCACGCAGCCTGCGCAGGGAGCCTCATCCGCCCCCGCCTCGCAACCATAGTCACTATGAAACTCATTCTTGCCATCATCGCCATCGTCGCCGCAGGAGCCATTTTCTTCACGGTGACCGAACCCGCGTATAACACCGTGCAAGCTGAATCCGCCCAGATCGGGCAGTACAGTGCGGCCCTCGACAAGGCGACCCAACTGCAAACGCTCAAACAGTCGCTTCTCTCCAAGTATAATGCGTTTGACCCGAACGCGCTCGATCGCCTCCAGAAATTCCTGCCTGACCACGTGGACAATATCGCGCTCATCCTCGATATCAATTCGATTGCGAGCCAGTACGGCATGTCGCTGCAGAACGTCGATGTCTCGACGCCTGCGAGTACCGGCTCGTCCTCGGCGCAATCGACAGGCGCGACCGCCCCGATAGGCGGTTCCAACCAGCAATACGATTCGCTCACGCTTCACTTCACGACACAGGGCACGTACGCCAATTTCCTCCAGTTCCTCGGCGCCTTGCAATCGAGTCTCCGTATTGTCGACATAAGCTCACTTTCGATAGGTGCCCCGTCGAGCGGGGGTCAAGGTCTTGGATCGAACTCGAGCAGCGCTGCCTCTGGAGCGACACAATACTCGTACTCGATCACGCTGCGCACCTATTGGCTCAAATAACGTATGTCGTTCATTTCTCAACATAAGATGATCATTATTCTCGGGGTACTCGTCGTTGCCCTGATCGGCTGGTGGACGCTCTCTGGCGGCTCGACGGGCTCTACCGCGCCGACGCTCTCCACGAGTAATGCCGCCGGCGTTTCGTCGCCCGCGGACCAAACACTCGTCACGACGCTTCTCGCGCTTCGCGCGGTGCAGCTCGACGGCACGATCTTCTCCGATCCCGCTTTCATGAGTTTGAAGGATTTCTCGACACCTATTGTTCCAGAGCCGATTGGCCGTTCCAATCCGTTCGCCCCGCTCTCGAGCGGTAGCGGCAACACGACCGCTGCGAGCAGTACCCGTGCCGCTGTCCAACTCTTTACGCCGCACCGCTAAAGCCTATGATGGCCGACACCGCCACTGCGCAGAAGGGTGCCGCCGCATCGGCTTTAGCTAATGCTGCCGCCGGTAGCCCCGCGCGTCAGCTTGGTGATGGGAAGATACCGTACGACACCCTCAAGTACGTGCCTGAGGAGAGCGCAGCGCACTATCGGTTCGTCCCGCTTTCGGTGAACGAGGACGTGCTTGAGGTCGGCATGGTCGATCCGGACGATCTTGAAGCGATCGATGCGCTCAACTTCATTACGCGTACGTCCGGGCTTCCGTACAAGGTGTTCCGTATCACGCCCGAGGATTTCGACAAGGTCATTCAAATGTACCGCGGGCTCGGGGGCGATATGGAGGTCGCGGTCAACGAACTCGAGTCCGAACAGAAAAGCAGCGTTCCGCAAAAGAACGCATCAGCGATCGACGAAGAGAACGCGCCGCTCGATCTCGAGGACCCATCTTTGGGGCATAAGGTGGGAGAGGATAAGCTCCGCATTCAGGAGGACGCACCGACCATCAAAATGGTTTCGACCATCCTGCGCTACGCAGTCGAGGGCCGGGCATCCGACGTACACATCGAGCCGCAGGCCTCCGGCGTGCGAGTGCGTTATCGCGTCGACGGCGAACTCCACACGAGCGTTATCCTGCCTCTCCACACGCATCGCGCGCTCGTTGCGCGCGTAAAAGTACTCGCCTCGATCCGTCTCGACGAGATGCGCAAACCGCAGGACGGCCGCTTTTCCGCGACCATCGAGAATCGGCAGATCGACTTCCGTGTCTCGACGTTCCCGTCGAACAACGGCGAGAAGGTCGTGATCCGTATCCTCGATCGCGATCAAGGGTTCATCGCGCTCAAGGATATCGGCCTCTCCGAACGCAACTTGGACCTCTTGCGCCGCGCGGTCGCGCAGCCCCACGGGCTCGTGCTCGTCTCGGGTCCTACCGGGAGCGGTAAATCGACAACGCTCTATTCGATGCTTACGGAGATCGATCGCGAGCACAAGAACGTGCTTTCGCTCGAGGATCCGATCGAATACTACGTGGACGGCGTGACGCAGTCGCAGGTACGGCCGGAGATCGGCTACACGTTCGCAAACGGATTGCGCACGACCTTGCGCCAAGATCCCGACGTCATCATGGTCGGCGAGATACGCGACGGCGAGACGGCGCAGCTCGCGATCCAGGCCGCGCTCACCGGTCACCTCGTGCTTTCGACCATTCACACCAACGATGCCGTTGGCACGATACCGCGACTCATCGATATGGGCGTCGAGCCCTACCTCATCCCACCGGTCCTCATTCTCTCAATCGCGCAGCGCCTCACGCGCACGTTCAGCGAAGGCGGCGCCAAAGAAATGCGCATGAGCGAATCATCGCGCAAACGCGTCGAGGCCGATCTCACGACTCTGCCGGAGCGATATCGCTTCGAGGTGCCGGACGTCGTGTACGAACCGCAGCGTACGCCGCAGAACGCGACCGGCCTCAAGGGCCGTATGGCGGTGTTCGAAGTGCTTGAGATGTCGTCCGAGATCGAGCGCATCGTTCTCGACAATCCTGTGGATTCCAAAATCTGGGCGGTAGCGCGAAAACAGGGTATGCTGACCATGCGCGAGGACGCTCTGCGGAAAGCGTTCGACAAGAAGATACCGTTCTCCGAGGTCGAGATGCTCTCCACGCTCTTGCTTTCAGGCGACGATACGGCTCTCGCCGAGACGAGCGAGCACGAACGGGCCAGCACGCAAGAACAACCTAACGAACAAAATCTATGACCGACGCATCAAAAGGCAACATCCTGCTCATCGACGATGACAAGTTCCTCGTCGAAATGTACGGCGCCAAATTCAATTCGGCCGGCTATACCACGCAGATCTGCCTTACCGCGAAAGAGGCGCTCGACGCGCTCGGAGGAGGTTTCGCGCCGATCGCGCTCCTCTTCGATATCACGATGCCGGAGATGGACGGGCTCGAGTTCATGCAGCAGGTCGTCGAGAAGCATCTCGCCGACGACGCGCTCAAGGTCGCCCTCACCAATCAAAATTCCGACCAAGAACGCGCGCGCGCGACAGAGCTCGGCGTCGGGCTCTACATCGTAAAGGCGAGCGTCATTCCCTCTGAGGTGGTCGCGCAGGTCACCGCCATGCTCCACAAAGAGCATTGAACGAGCGTTCGCGTTCTTGCCGCACAAGCTCGCAGAGGGGAGGAGAGAGACCGCGAGGGGGCGCGCAGGACGCAACAGCCTAGATGTGGATAGAGCGCGTGCGCGTGGAAAAGGGCGCTACAATGCATGCAATGGCGGAATACGGAACACTCCTGAAGAAGTACATCAACGTCGTCGCGCACGAGGGCGCGTCCGACCTGCACCTCACGACCGGCGCGCACCCCACCATCCGCGTGTCCGGCTCGCTCGTGCCGATGCTCAAAGAGCCGATCCTCACGCTGGAGGATACGCGCGGTTTCCTCAAAGAGCTTCTCACCTCCGACCAGGAGAAGCGGTTCGACGAGGCAAAGGAGTTCGACTTCGCGTTCGAGAACCCCGACGGCTCCCGTTTCCGCGGCAACGCGTTCTTCCAGCGCGGCGCGGTCTCGATCGCGCTGCGTCTTATTCCGAAACAGATCCGCACCATCGCTGAACTCAATTTACCCGATGTGCTCGGCGCGTTCGCGCGACGCGAGCAGGGCTTCTTCCTCGTCGTCGGCCCGGTAGGACAGGGGAAAACGACGACGCTCGCGTCCTTGATCGAGATCATCAACACGGAGCGCATGGAGCACATCGTTACCATCGAGGATCCGATCGAGTACATTTTCGAGCCGAAGCAGTCGATCGTCGATCAGCGCGAGGTCGGCATCGACACGAAGGATTTCGCGACGGCACTCTACTCCGCGTTCCGCGAGGATATCGACGTGCTTCTGGTGGGCGAAATGCGCGGACCGGATACCATGGCGGCGGCGGTCACGGCCGCTGAGACCGGACACCTCGTTTTCTCGACCCTCCACACCAATAACGCCTCGCAGACGATAGATCGCATCATCGACACCTTTCCCGCAAGCCAGCAGGACCAGATCCGCCTGCAGCTCGCCTCGTCGCTCGCGGGCATCTTCTCGCAACGCCTCTTGCCGCGCATCTCCGGGGGCATGATTCCCGCCTACGAGCTCATGATCAACACCAAGGCGACCGCCAACCTCATCCGCGAGAAACGTTCGCACGAGATACCGACGGTCATCGAGACCGGCTCGACCGAGGGGATGATCGACCTCAACCGTTCTCTCGCCGAGCTCGTCGCGCGCGGCGAGATAACGCCCGAGACGGCCTACGAATTCTCGCTGAACCCCAACATTTTGGAAAAGCTACTCTAGCGATTATTACGGACCATGGCACTTTTTAAGTATAAAGCCGTCGATACGGAAGGAAACGAGCGTGAAGGCACGGTCGACGCGGTCAACATGGACGTGGCGATCGCAGCGCTCCAGCGGCGCGGGCTCGTGCTCGCCGGCATCGATCCGGCCGAAACGAAGTCGGTGTTCGGCAAGGACATCGAGTTCTTTAGTCGCATCAGTAACGCCGACATCGTCATGGTGTCGCGCCAGATCACGACCCTCTTCGAAGCGCAGGTCTCCGCGTTGCGCGCGTTCCGCCTGCTCTCGGAAGAGGCGCGTACCAAGATGCTCGGCGACGTCTTGGGCGAGATCGCGAACGATATCCAGAGCGGCAGCTCGATCTCGGCCGCGCTCGCCAAGCATCCAAACGTTTTCTCCGCCTTCTACGTCAACATGGTGCGCGCGGGCGAAGAGTCGGGCAAGCTCGACGAAACGTTCTCCTTCCTCGCGGATTACCTCGATCGCAACTACGAGATCACGCAGAAAGCACGCAATGCGCTCGTCTATCCGGCGTTCATCATCGCGACGTTCATTACGGTCATGATCCTCATGATGACGATCGTTGTGCCGAAACTCGCGGGCATGCTCTCCGACGCGGGCCAGCAGGTGCCGCTCTACACGCGCATCATTATCGGCATCTCGATGTTCTTCTCGCAATACATCATCCTCATCCTCATCCTGCTTGTGGTCGGCGGATTCTTTTTGTACCGCTTCGCCCGAACGCAGCACGGCAGCGAAATGATCGCCCGCGCCCGGCTCGAAATACCCGGGGTCGGGAGCATCTTCGAAAAGATATTCCTCTCGCGTCTCGCCGACAACCTTTCGACCATGCTGCGCAGCGGCATCCAGATCTTGCGCGGGATCGAGATCACGAGCAGCGTCGTGGGCGACCCAGTCTACGAAAAGGTCCTCATGGAGGCCGCGGCCGACGTCAAAGCAGGCATGCCGCTCTCGGAAGCGTTCCGCAAGCACCCCGAGATCCCGGGTATCATCGTCGCGATGATCAAGATCGGGGAAGAGACCGGCAACATGAGCGCGATTCTGGAGACGATGGCGCGCTTCTATCGCCGCGAGGTCAACAACTCGGTCGACACGCTCGTAAGCCTGATCGAGCCTTTGATGATCGTCGTGCTTGCGGTGGGCGTCGGCATCCTGCTCGCTTCCGTTCTCTTGCCGATCTACAACATCGCATCGAGTTTCTAGGCCGTTGTTATCCCCACGACGTAAAAATGGCGGAGAGGCAGGCGGTACAATGAGGATACGCCCTCTAGTAGCCGGGCTCGTTATCCACATGAAGCATATGCAGACTGACCGAACCTCTGATCGCACGACAGGTTTCACCCTCATCGAATTACTGGTCGTCATCGCCATTATCGGCATTTTGGCTTCCATCGTGCTCGCTTCGCTCAATAGCGCTCGCGCCAAAGGCCGCGATGCGCGCCGCGTGGCCGACATCAAGCAGATCCAGCTCGCGCTCGAGCTTTACTATGACGCCAACGGCTATTATCCGGCGTCTATTTCTGGAACGACCTTGACCGCGCCAGGCTATATCTCGGTGTTGCCGATCGACCCTTCATCGAGTAGCGGCACGACGTACAACTACAGCTATGCGCCGCTTACTGCGGCCGCGAGCGGTACGCTATGCTCCTCGTACCACCTCGGTGCCGATCTCGAGAATAATGATCCCACCACGATGTCGAGCGCCGCAGGAGCGACCGCAGCGACCGTATCCGCAGCTGACAACAAAGGACTCTACCTCTGCGTGAGCGGGACCGATTTCTCCGGCGGTGCCGCGAACCAGTGCCAGGGCAGCGACCCGGGCAAGTATTGCTACGACGTAATGCCGTAGCGCATCGCGCGCAACGCACAGAAGACGCAGCCCCGCCTAAGGCGGGGCTGCGGTATACTCACTCCAATGCTCACGTTCGCATTCGGTATCCTCGGTCTCATCGTCGGCAGCTTTCTCAATGTCGTCATATTGCGGCACGGTAAGAAGGGGATCGGCGGCAGGAGCGCGTGCCCTTCATGCGGGGCGCTCATTCGCTGGCACGACAACATTCCGCTGCTTTCGTGGCTCCTCTTGCGGGGGAAGTGTCGCGCGTGTCATGCCCGTATCTCGCTCCAGTACCCGCTCGTCGAGGCTGCGACCGGCATAGCTTTCGCCATCGTTGGGCCATGGGCCGCGCGTCTTGCCGTCCCGCAGGCTACGCAGATTCCGCTCGTCGCTGCTTACCTCGCGATCGCGTCGCTCTTCATCGCCATCTTCGTGTACGACCTCTACCACAAGATCATCCCTGATCCGTGGGTTTTCCCGCTCGTGCTTCTCGCGTTCGCATCGCAACTCGGCTCGCCGTTCTTTGTCGGCTCGAACAGTTGGTGGTCCCTGTTCGCTGGTCCGCTCACTGCGGCGCCGCTCTTCGCGCTTTGGCTCTACTCGCGCGGCGCGTGGATGGGTTTTGGCGACGTGAAGCTTTCGCTCGCAATCGGATGGCTCCTGGGGCCGCTCTATGGTTTTGTCGCGATACTCTTCGGTTTCGTACTCGGCGCGGCCATCTCGGTCTGTATCCTGCTGCCGCTGCCTCACTTGATCGAGTTCGCACGGAAGTTCGGGATAACTCGACTGGCGCCAACCTCGCCAGGGTTTACAATGAAGAGCGAGATTCCGTTCGGCCCGTTTCTCATCGCGAGCACGTTCATCGTATGGCTTATGCTCATCAACTCGATCGACCCGCTCGCGCTCATCGGCGCCTCGCCGCACTGGCCCGTCCCATGATCGGTCGCGAAGGATTCACGTTGATCGAGCTCTTGGTCGTCGCGACCATCATGATCGTCATATCGGCAATAGTGTTAGCCAACAATAACCGCTTTGGCGGGGTCGTCCAGCTTGAAGAGCTTTCATATAACATAGCGCTCTCGGTGCGCGAGGCGCAGCAGTACGGCATCTCGACCCGCCGGTTCCAGAACACGTTCGGCGTCGGATACGGGGTGTATTTCCCGTACCAGAGCGGCGGCGCGAACGACACGTATGCGACATTCGCTGACGCCATCACGCGCAATGGTATCTACGACTGTCCGCAGCCAGGTACCAGTGATTGCGAGCTCGTACAAAGTTACACGATGTCGGGCGGCTACAAGATCAACGATCTCTGTGTCACCCCTTTCAGTAGCAGTACGGAGACCTGCGGCCATACGCGCATCGACGTCCTCTTCCAGCGTCCGGAGCCGGACGCTGCAATCAGTTATGACGGCACTGTTTGCAGCGGCGGCTGCGCGCAGAGCGCGCGCATCCAGCTCATCTCGCCGCGCGGGGACACCATGAACGTGTACATATATGACAACGGGCAAATATCGGTCAGTAGTCACTAATGTATGACGTTCATGCGCCTGACACCGCTGACATCGGAACGCACTCGCGGATTCACGCTCATCGAGATGATGGTCTCGGTCGCACTCTTCGCCGTCGTAATGACCGTGTGCATCGACGTGCTGCTCTCGCTCGTCAATGCCAACAGAAAGGCGCAAGCACTGCAGTCGGTTATGAACAATCTCAATATCGCGCTCGACGGCATGGTTCGCGCCGTCCGCGAGGGGAGCGTGTACCATTGCGGACCCGGAGGCGGCCAGAACATGAGCACACAAGATTGCAGCAGTGCCCCGAGCACGATCTTCGCGTTTGAACCGCATGGTCAGGATGCGACCGGGAATCCATGGGTCTACTCGCTTCAGAATGGGCAGATCTACCGCTCCGAGAATGGCCAGATCGCGATTCCCATCACCGCGCCGGAAGTGTCGATCAGCAGCCTCTCGTTCTACGTCGTCGGCTCGACGCCGGGGGACTCGTTGCAGCCGGAAGTGCTCATCGTCGTCGAAGGTGCGGCGGGAGCACCTGGCACTTCGGCTCAGACCACCTTCCACATCGAAGCGACCGCAGTACAGCGGCAACTCGACCTATGATCCAAGAGATGTTCCATCGCCGAGCGCATCGCGGTTCCTGCTCGAACGAGCGCGGCGGTTTTACGCTCATCGAGACGCTGGTCGCCATCTCGCTCCTCACCATGGCCATCGTCGCTCCGGTCACGCTTACCAACCAGAGTTTGCAGTCGGCCTACTACGCGCGCGATCAGATCACGGCGTTTTACCTCGCGCAGGAAGCGGTCGAGGCGATACGCGCTTTGCGCGACAATCAAATCCTTCTGATCGCGACGAGCGGGAACGCCTCTGGTATTAATCTCTTCGGCAACATTCCCTCGAACGATCAGCCTTTCACGGTCGACGCGCATCGACTCAGCAATCCGTCACAAGAGATCACCGATTGTTCTTCTCCTACCGACCCGAGCTCCTGCCCGCCGCTCCAGACCAATGGCGTTCTGTACGGGTACGCGCAAGGCGAGTCCGGCTGGACCAACACGAATTTCACTCGCTGGGTGGTCGCCTCGTACGTACCCGGGAGTAGCAACAATGAGATCCGCGTGACCGCGACCGTTACGTGGAAGAGCGCCGCTTTTGCGACGCGATCATTCTCGCTCTCGGAGAACCTGTACCGCTGGGTACAGGACGGTTCCGCTGCGCCATAATGAACGATATGCGCTCAAACAATCACACATTGGCGATCGATGAGGATAATCGCGCAGGCGGGCAACAGGGGTTCACGCTGCTCCTCGCGGCGCTCATCGCTTCCATCGTCCTCTCGATCGGGGTCGCGGTCTACACCATCGCTCAGCACGAGGTCACGCTCTCGTCACTCGGCCGAGATTCGCAGTTCGCGTTCTATGCGGCCGATACCGCTGCGGAATGTGCTCTCTTCTGGGATTATCGCTATAATTATTTCGCGCAAATAACTCCGGCCGGGGTCAATCCCACCTGCGATCAGCAGCCGGTGTCGTTCGCTGTTACTGATGTGAACGGTAATACGCTGAACCAGCCCTATTCGTATCCGTACGAGTACTCGTCCACGAACAATATCAACCTGTTCCAGGACACAGCGACAACGACCGGCGGCTACTGCGTGCAGGTCTCGGTGGAGAAGTGTAATTATCCGTTCAAGACGGACGGATCGAACGGGTGTGATACGTCACAACCTCCTTCCATTCACGCGCGTATCATTGCCGACGGCTACAACGTGAGCTGCGCGAACATCGGCAGCGCGCCGAACGCGGTGCAGCGCACGGTGGAGCTCGACTACTAGTTCGGGTATCATGGCGGCATGGTGCCCAAGGAAGCGCGGGAGCGGTACGAGCGATTGAAGGAGAGCATCAATCGTTACCGTCGCGCGTACCACGTCTACGATCGGGAGGAGATACCCGAGAGCGCGCGCGATTCGCTCATGCGTGAGCTCACGCAGCTTGAGGCGCAGTACCCCTCGCTCATCTCGCCCGACAGTCCCACCCAGCGGGTGGCGGGCAGACCGCTTTCAAAATTCAAGAAGGTGCGGCACAAGGCGGCACAGTGGTCATTCAACGACGCGTTCTCGCCGGATGAGGTGCGCGAGTTCGACGCGCGCGTCAAGCGCTTCCTTGTCGATGCGGGCATCCGCGCAGAACCGACCTACGTGTGCGAGCTCAAAATAGACGGCCTCAAGGTCGTCCTTGAGTATGAAAAAGGGCTGCTCAAAACGGCCGCGACCCGCGGCGACGGCGTGTTCGGCGAGGACGTGACGCACAACATCCGTACCATCGAGAGCGTGCCGCTCTCGCTTTCGCGCCCGGTCGATATCGTCGCCGAGGGCGAGGTGTGGATGAGCTCGAAGAATCTTGAAGCCTTGAACAAGGCGCAGGAAAAAGCAGGGAAGCCTTCGTACGCCAATCCCCGTAACGTCGCCGCCGGCTCGATACGCCAGCTCGACCCAAAGATCGCTGCGAGGCGTATGCTTGACGTGTTCATCTACGACGTCGCGCGCACGTCGGAGCAGTTCCCGCCGACGCAGCTCGAAGAACTCGAGTATTTGCGGGGCCTGGGCTTCAAGGTCAATCCGCATCACGCGCTCGCGCAGGACATCGAACAGTGCGTGGATTTTTGGGAAACGTGGAGAAAGAAAGGACGGCACCAGGAGTACTGGATCGACGGCATCGTCATCAAGGTCAATGAGCGCCGCTTCGAGGAGGCGCTGGGGTATACCGGCAAGGCGCCGCGCTTTGCGGTCGCATTCAAGTTCCCGGCAGAGCAGGTGACCACGATCGTTGAGGACATCGTTTTTCAGGTCGGCCGCACGGGCGTCATTACACCGGTCGCGCACCTGGAGCCCGTTTCGGTTGCGGGCACGACCGTCTCCCGCGCGACTCTGCACAATGAGGACGAGATACGCCGCCTCGACGTGCGCGTGGGCGATACCGTTATCTTGCAGAAAGCGGGCGACGTGATACCAGATATCGTGAAGGTCTTGCCGGAATTGCGGCCCACATATTCGAAGCCGTTCACGTGGCCGAGCCGCATCAGCGAGTGTGGCGGCGACGGCCGCATAGAACGCGTCCCGGGCCATGCCGCGTGGCGGTGTGTCGACCTCGCTTCCTTCGCGGTCAATCGCCGGCGGTTCCACAACTTCGTCGGCAAGAGCGCACTCGATATCGAAGGGCTTGGCAAAAAGACCATCGACCAGTTGCTCGAAGAAGGGCTCATCCAGCATTTCGACGATATTTTTACGCTTGAGGAAGGCGACGTGTCGCCGCTCGAAGGCTTCGCCGACGTTTCCGCGAAGAAACTTATCGACGCGATAGCGGCTGCACGCAAGCCGGAACTCTCACGCGTGCTCGTCGGTCTCTCGATTCCGCACGTGGGCGAGGAAACGGCTCTGCTGCTCGCGCAAACATTCCGCACTATCGATGCGGTGGGGAAGGCGGGCGAGGAGAAACTCAATGCGATAGACGGCGTTGGCGGCATCGTCGCGCGCTCTGTGCACCAGTGGTTCGCGGATACGAGCAACAGAGCGCTCGTCGAGCGGCTGAAAAAACATCTCACCATCAAAGCTCCGCCCAAGGAAAAAGCCGGCTCGCTCCCGCTTTTCGGTAAGACCTACGTCATCACCGGCACGCTCTCCTCATTATCCCGCGGGGAAGCCAAAGCGAAGCTCCGCGCGCTCGGCGCGCACGCTGCCGATTCAGTCTCAGCGAGAACAACGGCCGTCATCGCGGGGGAGAACGCGGGATCGAAGCTCGACAAGGCACGCGCGCTCGGCATCGCCGTGCTGACCGAGGACGCGCTCAAAAAGCTCATCTCGTAAGCGACCAGAGTCTGATGAATATTCGCCAGCTTCGTGTATAGTATGCCGATATGGCGGACAAGGTGGACGTGGTGGCGCTCGCGAAACTTGCACGGCTTGAGGTGAGCGGGGAAGAGTTGGCGAAGCTGGAGAAAGAGATACCCGCGATCCTGGAGTTCGTGGCGGAGATACAGAAGGCAAATGCGCCAAAAGAAGCTGCTACGCCAGTACTTCACAACGTCATGCGCGCCGATGAGAATCCCATCGAGCCTGGCACGCACACCGAGTCGCTCGTCTCTGCCGCGCCATCGCGCGAGGGCGATCGCATCTCGGTGAAGCAGGTCATCTCGCGCAAGCACGCCTGACTATGGACCTCTCTACGCTCACCATCGCGCAAGCACGCAAAGACCTCGACGCGAAGAAGTATTCGGCGCTCGAATTGAGCCAGGCATACCTCGACGCGATCGCGAAGAAGGACCAGGGCATTCACGCATACCTCGAGGTGTGGGCCGACTCCGCGCAGAAAGAGGCGAAGCATGCGGACGAATTGATAAAAGCGGGAAAGTCGCAAGCCCTGACCGGTATCCCGCTCGCCATCAAGGACAACATCCTCATCGAGGGCCGCACCTGTTCCTCGGCGTCCAAAATGCTCGAGCATTACAAGGCGAGCTACGACGCGACCGTCATCACCAAGCTCAAAGCGGAGGGCGCGGTCTTCCTCGGACGCACAAACATGGACGAGTTCGCGATGGGGAGCTCGACCGAGAACTCCGCCTTCGGCCCGACGATGAACCCGCACGACACGACGCGGGTGCCGGGCGGATCATCGGGCGGTTCGGCCGCTGCGGTCGCCGCAGGAATGGCGCTCGCCGCGCTGGGGAGCGACACCGGCGGCTCCATTCGTCAGCCGTCGTCGCACTGCGGGTTGGTCGGTCTCAAGCCGACCTACGGCGCGGTTTCGCGCTACGGCCTCATGCCGATGGGCTCCTCGCTCGATCAGATCGGGCCTCTTGCGCGTACCGTCGATGATGCGCGGATTCTCTTCGAAGAGATACGCGGTTACGATGCGCAGGACAGTACCTCGAATCCGGACGGCATGTACAAGGCGGGGAAGGTCCGCAAAGTGATCGGCGTGCCGCGTGCGTTCCTCGAGAAAGGCGTCGACCCCGACGTGCTCGCGCTTTTCAATGCGACGATCGAGCGGTTGCGGAAGGCGGGTTACCAGATCGAAGACGTTGCGATGCCGAATCTGCCGTACGCGCTTCCCGTGTACTACGTTGTCTGTCCGGCGGAGGTGTCGACCAATCTCGCCCGCTACGACGGCGTCCGCTACGGGCTTTCGGTACCGGCCGCGACGGTAGGAGAGTCGTACGAGAAAATCCGTGCTGCCGGTTTTGGGCCGGAGACGCGCCGGCGCATCGTGCTCGGCACCTTCGTACTCTCTTCAGGTTATGCCGATGCTTACTACCGCACCGCGCGAGCAGTGCGCGATGTTATCCGCGCCGATTTCACGAACGCGTTCAAGGAGGTCGACTGCGTCGCGATGCCGACGGCACCCGGCCCGGCCTTCAAGCTCGGCGAGAAAACGAGTGATCCGCTCGCGATGTACCTGGAAGATATCTTTAGTGTGACGGCGAACCTCGCCGGCGTGCCGGCGCTCTCGGTGCCTGCGGGCACGGTTGCACGCGAAGGAAAGCAGCTGCCGGTCGGCTTCCAGCTCATGGGCGCGCACGGCGGGGAAGACATGCTTTTTGCTATCGCGAAGGACGTAGAAAGGACCGGAGCATAAGGTTCCGACAGGGTATACTGTCCCCATGGATCCCGGAACATCGATTGGCGGCTCGCTCGGGTGGGCGCTGTGGTACATCGGCGAGATCGCGTTCAAGTGGGTGCCGGGCGCGGTCGTCGCGACCGTCGGCACCGCTCCCGCCGCCGCCGACCTTCCGCCGCCTCCTTCCGCGATAACCGCGCCGATCTCCGTACAGCAAGTTGTCGATTACCTGCAGACCGCGAGCGCGCCCGGCGTGTACGACCAGCTGTACCAGGGATGGAGCACGTTCGTCGCTTTTTCCATACTCATGACGCTCGCTTTTATGGCGATCGTCGTGTACGCCTCGATCCGCATGTTCCAGATCCGGCAGATGGAGCGCCGCCGTTTCGCGGCGGCGCAGCATACCGTCGCCTCGCGAGACGTGCCCAAGACGCATTTGCGGTGGGATCGCGTCGTGCAGGAAGTAACCTCCGACAACGAGCGGGACTGGCGCCTCGCCATCCTCGAAGCCGACATCATGCTGAATGAGCTTCTCGACACGCAGGGGTACAAGGGCGAGACCATCGCCGACAAACTGCGCGCGGTCGACCCGGCAGAGTTCCGTTCCGTCGAGGCCGCGTGGGAAGCGCACAAATTCCGCAACAAGATCGCGCATGAATCCAACCTCAACCTGCTCTCCGCGCGCGACGCGCGGCATGTCATCGCGCTCTACGAGCGCGTGTTCAAGGAATTCCATTTCCTCTAAAGCGTTTTCGTTGCATCGAGATTTCTGCTATAGTAGAGTAGCGATAGCGGGGTGGAGCAGTAGTAGCTCGCCAGGCTCATAACCTGGAGGTCGTGGGTGCAAGTCCCACCCCCGCAACACGGCTGTGACGCCTGGAACCAATACCGACTGGCCTTAAAACCAGTACGGTACCGCCAGGCTCCAAACACAAAAGGCGCGATCGAATCGCGCCTTTTGTGTTGACGAAACCGCTACTCGATCCTCACTTTTTTATCCTCGATCGCCAATTTGCCTTTGAGATATTGCAGCAGATCGCGTTTCTCTTCGAGCGTGCCTTCTTCGAGTAGGTACTTCGCATAGGCCTTGACGTTCATATCGCTTTTGCCGCTGACGGTGCCCGGATAGGCGAGGTCGATGCCTAGATTCCGGAAACTCGTGATATTTTTCTCCGGCTCGACCGACTTCGTGAAGCGCGGCACCCGAGCGGATACTCACGGGACTCAGACTCTTCGAGTTCAAGTGCGCGTGATTCGACGAGAAGCACTACTTCAAGTTCCACCCCTTGCACGTCGTGAAGAAGCTCCAGCGCAAGCGCCGCAAGCAAGCCACCGTCTCGTATGGCGAGCTTCGATAATTTGGGTTTGTTTGGGTTTTTGACGATAAAAAAGCAATGCAAATCGATCCAGAAAATAAAGACGCGCGTTTATGTGTTTCTTCAGGATATACTGAAGAAGTGAAAAATGCGCGAGCGCTTTCGTCAGAGGAAAAACCAAAGCTGGAGAAATTCAATTTTGAACGCATGAAAGTTGCCGCGACAAGCGAGAATCCAAAGATCAGAAAGCAGACTTTTGTGGAATACTTTGAACGTTTTTCTGAATTCCCGTCGTACCTCTTTGATAATTCAGAAGGGATCGACTGCCATCTCCTCGAGACCATCCATGATATGCAAGCGGATCCGCTCATGACGAAGGAGCTTCAAGGCGGAATCGCTCTGCTTCTGCAACGGCTCATATTGGAATAATTTCACGCAAAAGCGCCCCGGGCGGGGCGCTTTGCACAAACCGTTATAGGTTAGACGCGGCTGACTTTGACGGCGTTGGGTCCTTTCGGACTTTCAGCGACCTCAAAGCTGACCTTGTCGCCCTCGCGAAGCTCGTCGAACTTTACGTTCAAGAGTTCGTTGGAGTGGAAAAAGAGATCTTTTTCGCGACCTTCGACTTTGATGAATCCGAAACCCTTTTCAGTGAGACGGGCGATAGTTCCTTCTTGCATGACAATTGGAAAAAACTCTGTTTGTAATTGCATCAAGACAGGAGACTGGAGTTGAAGCTCGATCCGTACTTAAACTGGATCAGGTCCCGGTTTGATATCCAAAATGTATCATACCGAGATTTGCCTGTCAAGTACCCGCAGTTACTTTAACGACGCTGCTGATTTCAGTTCCAAAATCTGAAGAGATCTCATATAGCGGCGGACCCAGTCCATAAACTGCATACGATGCTTATCCAGTGTCCAAAAGTCTCCGTCTTGGAATAACTTCGGACTTTCTTCCCGGAATTTCTTCAAGAGAAAGATGGACGCGGGGGTAAATTGTTCCGGCAAGCCCTCATTGTAGGTATCAAGGAAATCTTTGATGGACAGTTTTCTCTCGCTCCTTTCTTTTTCGGGGTCGGGATTTCTCAGAGGGTTAATTATACCATAAAGATCTATTTCGTGAAGGGCGATTCTAAGCGAATTCAATCGCAGAATTGCTGCTTCAACGAACGAAAAGCAGCGGAACTTGCACCAGTGGAAGTCTGGTCCCGGCAACAGCATTGTGATGCCGCGAAATGGCCGGTCTTTTGTGCGTGGACGAATGTTCGGGCGAAGGTAGCCGCAGCGCCATAGCGGCGATGTCTCCATCGAAAGCGAGAAAGGAAAAGGGACGACCGTTACCGTCCGGCTGCCGATCGCAAGCTGACCACTTCTTAGTTGACCAGACCGATAGATACGGTTGTGCCACGCGACTCCTCTCGCGTCCGATAAGTATGCTTGAGCCGCTCAGGTAGGGTATACTGCCGGCATGACCGAGTCGCACATACCGCATCCGCGCATAGCCGAACGGGAGAAGACGGGGATGCATCAGATACGTCGGGCCGAGACGCTCGATCTCAACAATCGCATCGCGCTCTTCATCAGCTCGCGATTTGGCACCATGTGGGCCTTCTACGCGCTCCTTCTGTGGATGCTCGGGTGGGTGGTGCTCGCGACCGCAGGCATCGGCCTCTTCCGCAACGACCCGTACCCGTTCACCTTTCTCCTCTTCTTGAGCAACATCGTGCAACTTTTGGCGCTTCCTGTCCTTGCGGTCGGTCAGCAAATATTGAGCCGCGCCTCCGATAAGCAGGCGGAACAAACCTACAAAGACGCTGAGGCGATGCTCAAATTGCAGGACGAAGTGCACCGGCTCCTCAAGGTCAACAACGAGCTTACGGAAGAGATCCACAAATCAGTCATCAATCGATAGGGAGCAGCAGCGAGGCTGCGAAAGAAATCGTATCGACGACCTGTATGAACAGGTAACGCGGCCTACGGACGGGGCTCAAGGTGGCGCGTGGGGCCTTATCAAGTAGCAACTCTCTCGCATATGAAGAAGGGTGTTTGGTATTCTCTAGCGGGCTCGGTTCTCATGAGCTCGCTTCTTATCGGCACGGCGTTCGCGCAGAGCGCGCCGCAAAATCCTCCGCAAGGACGGGGAGGCTGGGGCGGCCCCGGCCGTGGCGGTCGCATGATGGCGCGTGCGCCGGGCGTCTTTGGCACGGTCTCCTCAGTGAGCGGCACGACGCTCACGGTGACCGCGAGATCGTTCGTGCGACCGAACGCTACGAATAGCGGTTCTGCGAACACGAACAGCGCGGGCACTGTCTACACGGTCGACGCGAGCAATGCGATCGTCATGAAAGGCAACGCCACCTCGACGCTCTCGGCAGTCGCCGTCGGTGACACGGTCATGGTGCAGGGCACGGTGAGCGGCACGTCGGTCACCGCAACCGAGATCCGCGACGGTCTCCCGCAGCGCGGCGCAGGATTCGGTCGCCCGGGATTCGGTCAGGGGAACGCTGCGACGACGATCAAAGGCAACGGACAGCCGGTGGTCGGCGGCACCGTCGGCACGGTGAGCGGCTCGACGTTCACCATGACGACCGCGCAAGGCGACATCACGTACAACGTCGACGCGTCTTCGGCGACGGTCACGAAAGACAACGCGACCTCGTCGGTTTCTTCGATCGCCTCCGGCGACAAGGTGCTCGTGCAGGGTAGCGTCAACGGCACGTCGGTCACGGCCTCGACGGTCATCGATCAAGGGAATGCTTCAATGCAACCCGGCACCCAAAGCGGCATCCCCCAGAGATTCCGGGGTTTCCTGGGCGTCATCGGCGGGTTCTTCCACCGCCTGTTCGGATTTTTCTGAACGATGTATAAGTGGAAAGCAGCCGCCGACCTGAGGGTCGGCGGCTGCTTTGTCCGGTCGTCACGGTTCCGCAAGCGCGGCGAGCGTGAATTGCGCCGCGACGAAGAATATCCAAATGATGAGGGTAAGTATGAACTGCTTGCCGTCCCACAGCAGGATCATTTTGCCGAACGAATAGACGAGGTATGTGCTCACGAGCGCGAGCAGGATGGAGTTGATGAGCAGCATCGTGTGCCACATGTTTTCATTCTACTACATCATCGGTGTCGGGGGTGGGGATCGAACCCACGACCTTAGCGTTATGAATGCTACGCTCTTACCAACTGAGCTACCCCGACAAAGGCAAAGAGGCAAAGAACAGACTTGCGCGAGCGGCGGGACTCGAACCCGTAACCTCTCCCGTGACAGGGGAGTGCTCTAACCAAATTGAGCTACGCCCGCAAGCGAAGGCATTCTAGCAGAAAACAACCATCAAAGGAATGTGCTACCATGGGGTCGTATGCTGACGAACGGCATGAGTGCAGGCGGCAAGGGAAAGGAGGGTATAGAGAGAGCGCCGGAAGTCGAAGCACGCAAGCTCGAGCCGCGAGAGCTTTCCGAGTTCTCCCCGCAGATCCTTCGTCTGCGGTTCGATGCGCTCGATCATGCGAACGATAAGGCGGCGACGTTCCATCGCAAAGAGGCGTTCGATCCAGTCGCGCTCGAAGCGCGCAGCGTAGGATCGGACGTGATGACCTTCGTTGCGACGCAAGGCAAAATGGTCGTCGGGTTCCTCGCCATGGACCTCGATAGGGGCGCGAAGGAGTCGAGCATCAATGTTTGCTGGACGAAAGACAAGGGGAAGGCGCAGCGCGCGACGATCGCGCTATTGCTCGCAAGCGTGAAAGAGGAGCTGATGCGCCGCGGCTACGTGCGCGCGGACGTGCCGAAAGATGCCGGCTTGAGCAAGGCGATGCATAAGGAGGCGGGTAATCCGGCGCTCCACCATTTCTTCGATGAGCTGGAGGTCGCAGAACGCGAAGAGGCGCCATCCGCCATTGAGGGCGCGCGCGAAGCGCCGATTGCCGCGAACGATACTGAAGAGCCGGACAGCAAGGGCGCCGCATGAGCACGCCGCGGGAGCTATACGAGGCCTACCGCATTATGCCGGATTTGCGCCTGCACCAGCTGCGGGTCGCGGCGGTCGGCAAGCGGATTTGCAACCATTTCTCGGAGCCGATCGACACGGACGAGGTCGTGCTCGCGTGCCTTTTTCACGACATGGGCAACATCGTGAAGTTCGATCTCGGCTACTTTCCGGAGGCGCTCGAACCGCGCGGACGCGAGTATTGGGAGCAGGTGAAGCGGGAAACGGAGGAACGGTACGGCACTGAACAGCACGAGGTTTCCGCAGCGATAGGCAGAGAGATCGGGCTCTCCGAACAGGCGCTCAACATGATAGTGCATGCTGGGTATCGGGACATGCCGGCTATCGTCGAGAGCGAAAACTGGGCGTGGAAGATGCTAAAGTACGCCGACTTGCGCGTCGCGCCGCACGGCGTCGTCTCGCTCGAAGAAAGGTTCGCCGACTTCGCGGTACGCTACCGCAGCAAGGTGTCCGACCGAGAAACCCTTGCGCAAGGGAAGACGCTCGAAGCACAGATATTCGCGCATGCGAGCATCCAGCCCGAGGACATCACGGACGCCACGGTCGCCCCCCTCATCGAGGAATTGTCGGAGTATCCCGTCTCGTGATATCCTCTGACCTGTTCGCCGAAGTAGCTCAGTTGGTAGAGCACCCCCATGGTAAGGGGGAGGTCACCGGTTCAATCCCGGTCTTCGGCTCTCGATATTTGAGGCAATGTGTTTTTGCCGTACGATATCGATGTACGCCGCCTTAGCTCAGTTGGTAGAGCACCGCTTTCGTAAAGCGGGGGTCCCGAGTTCAAATCTCGGAGGCGGCTCATGGACAAGACTGACATCGAGAAGCGCGTCGCGGAGATCGAGGCGGCGATGGGCGCGGTCGACTTTTGGAGCGATGTCGCGAAGGCGCAGGCCGCGGTGAAAGAATATCAAGACCTCAAGGCGCAGCTTGCGGGAGGCGTTGGCTACGACAAAAGCGACGCCATCGTCTCCATTATCTCCGGCGCTGGCGGCGACGATGCCGAGGATTTCTCGCGCATCCTTTTCGATATGTACGGCAAGTACATCGCCTCGCGCGGGTGGAAGACCGCGATGCTCTCGTCCAACGAGAACTCGATGGGCGGCTTTCGCAGCCTTTCATTCGAAGTGACGGGGAACGGTGCGTACGGCTCTCTCAAAAGAGAGGCGGGCGTGCACCGGCTCGTGCGCATGTCGCCGTTCAACTCCGCAGGGAAGCGCCAAACAAGCTTCTCGCTCGTCGAGGTATTGCCGAAGCTTCCGGATCAGGGCGACCTCCATATCCCTGAGGGCGATCTTGAGATCACAGTCGCGCGGGCGGGCGGCCCCGGCGGGCAGAATGTCAACAAGCGCGATACGGCGGTGCGCATGACCCACAAGCCGACCAGTCTCACGGTGCACGTCACCTCGGAGCGTTCTCAGATGCAGAACAAAGAGAAAGCGCTTGAGATGCTGCGCGGCAAACTCTTTCAACTGCGCGAGGAGGCGGCAGAAAAAGAAGCGCGCGGCCTCTCAGCCGGTGCATCCACCAAAATAGAATGGGGAAGCCAGATCCGTTCCTATGTATTACACCCGTACCAACTCGTGAAGGATCATCGTACCGACCACGAGCGCCGCGACGTCGAAAGAGTCCTCGACGGCGATATCCAGAGTTTCATCGATGCAGAACAAGGGTTGGACAACACGGCGACTGCGTTATAATGGTTCTTTACGTTCGCCATGATCTACTACGACCAGGTAACGAAACGCTACTGGGACAACGCGCCCGCAGCGGTCGAAGAGGTGACGCTCGGAATAGAGCCGGGCGAGTTCGTTTCAATCGTCGGTCACTCCGGCGCAGGGAAGACGACGCTCCTCAAGATGCTCTTCGCCGAGATACTGCCGTCGAGCGGCACCATTTACTTCGGCGAACGTGAGGTGCCGAATCTCACCAACGGCGAGCTCTTGCGGCTTCGCCGCAACATCGGTACCGTGTTCCAGGATTTCCGCCTCTTGCCCACCAAGAACGTGTTCGAGAACGTGGCGTTCGCGCTCGAGGTCGCCGGACGCTCCGACGAGGACATCCGTGCCGACGTGCCGCATGTTCTCGAGCTCGTCGGCCTTGCCGACAAGATATGGAATTTCCCCCACGAGCTCTCCGGCGGCGAGCAGCAGCGGGTCGCGATCGCGCGCGCCATCGTCAATCAGCCCGACGTCTTGATCGCCGACGAGCCGACCGGCAACCTCGACCCCATCAACGCGCACGATGTCGTCGAGATCCTGAAGAAGATCAACGATCTCGGCACGACCGTCATCTTGACGACGCACAACAAATCCGTCGTCGATGCTGCCGGCCGTCGCGTCGTCACGATGGACCAGGGACGCATCGTCCGCGACGACAAGCAGGGGAAATACGTCCTGTAGAATATATTCATGAGCACCTGGAGCAACATAAAGCGCGTGGGCCGATACGGTCTCATCGGATTCATCCGCAATGGGTTCGTTTCGCTCGCCGCCATCCTCATCATGACGATCACGCTCTTCGTGGTCGCGGTCTTGCTGATCGGCAGCGCGGCGCTCACGTCGGTCTTGCAGCAGCTGACCAGCAACGTCGACGTCACGGTGTATTTCACGACCAACGCCGGTCAGGATCAGATTCAGCAGCTGCAGCAATCGCTCCAAGCCTTGCCTGAAGTAGCGTCGGTCACGTACGTCTCCGCCGATCAGGCGCTCTCGCAGTTCCAAGCGCGCCACCAGAACGACCAGCTCATCATGCAGGCGTTGCAGGAGGTCGGCGGCAATCCGCTTGGCGCGTCGCTCGAGATCAAGGCGAAGGATACCTCGCAGTACCAGACTATCGCGCAGTACCTCTCGACCGCGCAGCAGAGCGGCACCGACATGGGCAATGCGATCGACACCATCAACTACTACCAAAATCAGGCGGCAATACAGCGCCTGACCCAGATCATCAACGCCGCTCGCGCGCTGGGGCTCGGCGTGGCGCTCGTGCTCGGCCTCGCATCGCTTTTGATCGCGTTCAATACGATACGTCTCGCTATCTACACCGCGCGCGATGAGATCGGCGTCATGAACTTGGTCGGTGCCTCGCCGTGGTTCGTCCAGGGGCCCTTCATCGTAGCGGGCATGCTTTACGGCGTCATTTCTGGCCTCATTGTGCTTGTGCTCTTGTATCCCATCACGCTTTATCTGGGGCCGGGGAGCGAGGCGTTCCTGGGCTCATTCAACGTGTTCGACTACTTCGTGAGCACCTTCCCGCTCCTTTTCCTCGTGGTCATGGGCACGGGGGTTGGTTTGGGCGCTATCTCGAGCTTTTTGGCGGTGCGTCGGTATCTCCACAGCTAAGGAGGTTGCGAGCATGCCCGCGCGGCATGGTAGAGTGGTCCTCATGAGCAGTGCGCGCTCGGGTCATTCGTATATTTTCGTCATTGGCGGCGTCATGTCGGCGGTCGGCAAAGGCATCGCCACTGCCTCGATAGGGAAAGTGCTCACGGCGCGAGGATTGTCCGTCAATCTCGTGAAGATCGACCCGTATCTCAACGTGGACGCCGGCACGATGAACCCCATTGAGCACGGCGAGGTCTTCGTGCTCGACTCTGGCTTGGAGACCGATCAGGACATGGGCAACTACGAGCGCTATTTGGGACGCGATCTCGGGCCCGACGACTACATGACCTCCGGCATGATCTACCAGAGCGTCATCACGCGGGAGCGCAATCTCGAGTACCATGGAAAGTGCGTTGAAGCGATACCGCACGTGCGCGATGAGATCGTGCGTCGTCTCAAGCGCGCCGCGGAGGTATCCAGTTCCGACATTTCCGTCGTCGAGATTGGTGGTACGGTCGGCGATTTTCAGAACGCGCTCTTCATCGACGCGGCGCGCGTCATCCATCTCGAGCAGCCGGACAATGTCGTGTTCGTCATGGTCTCCTACCTGCCAGTGCCGGGCACGGTAGGAGAGATGAAAACGAAACCGACGCAAACGGCAGTGCGCGAGCTCAATTCGTACGGCGTTCAGCCCGACATCATCATAGCGCGCTCGACGCACGCGCTCGATCAGAAGCGCAAGGAGAAACTCTCAATATCATGCAGCGTCCGTCCGGAACACATCATCTCTGCGCCCGACGTCGACTCCATCTACGACGTGCCGCTCAATTTCGAGCGCGATCAGCTTTCCGACACGCTCCTGCGGCTTCTCGGTATCGAGGCGAAACAGAAGGCCGACCTTGCCGAATGGGAGGAGTTCGCCGCGCATGCGCACAATGGCAAGGGAAGCGTGAAGATCGGCATCGTCGGCAAGTACTTCGACACGGGCGACTTCGTGCTTTCGGACGCATACATCTCCGTCATCGAGGCGATCAAGTTCTCGGCGTACCGTGCGGGCGTGAAGCCGGAGATCGAGTGGCTCAATGCCAAGAAATACGAATCCGATCCCGCATCCATCAAGGAGCTGGAAGCGTGCGACGGCATCCTCGTGCCGGGAGGCTTCGGCGAAACGGGCATCGAGGGGAAGATTGCCGCTATCCGCTTCGCGCGCGAGCACAAGATCCCGTACTTCGGCCTCTGCTACGGCATGCAGCTCATGACCGTCGAGTTCGCGCGCAACGTCGCGGGCCTCGCAGGCGCGCACACGACCGAGATCGATCCGAAGACCGAGCACCCGATCATCGCCATTTTGCCCGAGCAGGCGGAAAAGCTCGCCAAGAAAAATTACGGCGGCACGATGCGCTTGGGCGCCTACCCCTGCACGCTCGAGAAGGGTACCATCGCCGCCGATTCGTATAAGAAGGGCGATATTTCTGAGCGTCATCGCCACCGCTACGAGGTCAATCCGGACTACGTCGAACAGCTCGCGAAAGCCGGTCTCGTTTTTTCCGGCCGCTCGCCCGACGGCCACCTCATGGAGATAGCCGAGCTTCCCAAGAGCGTGCATCCCTTCATGCTCGGCACGCAGTTCCACCCCGAACTGCGCGCCCGGCCGCTTACGCCGCACCCGCTCTTCAGCGCGTTCATCAAAGCCGCGATCGAAAAGCGCGGGTAACGCACAGGGACGCCGCTCAAGCTCGCATCGCCCAGCATCGAGTGTTTGCCCGGTGACCGCGCTATTTGAACGTCACGCCTGCGGGAAGCGTGAGCATGCTCACCACCGGTATCCACGGGTGGCAGTCCCAGCTGACGTTGTTGTCGCTCGTCCCTAGTGTTTTGTTGCCCCCGAGCGATTGCGGAAGGAGCGTCGCGACATCGCTCGCAGAATGCACGGAACTCGCCGTGCCTGAGATCATGCCCTCCGTCCAGGTGTAGAGCGTCGTGCCGTTGAAGAGCATGATGGTATTCGTCGAGATGCCCTGCGGCGTAGTGGAGCGGAATTCGCCGCGGATCTTCCCGCCGCTGATGTAGAGCGCATCGACGCTGCGCGCCGTCGAGCCCGTGGAGACCTGCTGGTACGAGCAGGTGGTATTGCCCATGTTCCGCACGAGCGACTGGAGCGACTGGAGCGGCGTTGGGCCGGACGGAGCGGTCGCGCGCGTTGCGGACGATCTACTGGCCGGTACGGGAGCGGTCGTCGTCGCGGTCGATGTCGCTGCGGTGGATGACGCGACCTCGGTCGTCGAAGGAGCGACGACTTGCTGCGGTTTTGCAAGGAACCACGCCGCGATGAGGATAATGGCGATACCGAACAGCGCGTACACGATATAAAAGCGCATAAGCACAAAGTTCGCTAATGGATATGCTCCTATCCTACCACCCGCGGCTTTCTTCGTCGCGTTGACGTTTCCCGGCGGGAAAGTACAATGGGCCATGGCAGCGAAGATTCTCAAGGAAGCCTTTACCTTCGACGACGTGCTCATCCGCCCGGGCGAAAGTCGGATGGAGCCGGCCGAGGCAATGCTCAAAACCACGATAGCGGGCATCGAACTCTCGGTGCCGTTCCTTTCCGCAGCGATGGATCGCGTGACGGGAGCGCGGCTCGCCATCGAGCTCGGAAAACTCGGCGGCCTGGGCGTTCTGCACCGGAATTGTTCAGTGGAAGAGCAGGTCGCGATGGTCAAAGAAGTGAAAGCAGCTGGAGTGAAAGTGGCCGCGGCATGCGGTCCTTTTGCTGCCGACCGTGCTCGCGCACTCGACCTAGCAGGCTGCGACGCCATCGTCATCGACACCGCGCACGGGCACAACATGAACGTCGTCGAGAGCGCGAAGAAGATAAAGAAGTCGCTCAACCACGCGAAGGTGATATTCGGCAACATTGCGACCAGCGAGGCGGCGAAGGCCGTGTGCCCGTTCGTCGATGCGGTCAAGGTCGGCGTCGGTCCCGGCTCCATCTGCACGACCCGCCTTATCTCCGGAGTGGGCGTGCCGCAGCTCTCAGCGGTCTTGGAGGTCGTTGCGGTCGCAAAAAAGCAGAAAGTACCGGTCATCGCCGACGGCGGCATACGCACTTCCGGCGATATCGCCAAAGCGCTCGCTGCGGGCGCCTCGGCCGTCATGCTCGGCAATCTGTTCGCCGGTACCGACGAGGCGCCCGGCAATGTCGTCGAAAGCGATGGCCGTAAGTACAAGGAGTATCGCGGCATGGGATCCGAAGCGGTCATCAAGAGCGCGTCCGGCGCCGAACGTTACTTCACGCATGGCCGTAAAGCGGTTCCCGAAGGTGTCGAGGCGACGGTGCCGTACAAGGGTCCGTTGCACGACGTCGTCGCGTCGCTCTCTTCGGGCGTGCAGGTCGGCATGGGCTACGTGGGCGCGAAGACAATACCCGAGTTCGAGAAAAAGGCGCAGTTCGTGCGCATCACGCACGCGGCTATTGCCGAAGGCAAGCCGCACTCGCTCTCGAGCATCAAGTAGTGCCGCACAGCGCTGATCTGAACGGCGACGGCACCGTCGGTCTCGCCGACTTCAGCGTCATGCTCTTCCGCTGGACGGGGTAACTGTCGTCAAGCGCGGCACGCCTATAAATAGAGGTTGGACGCGCGCTTACGGTCGACGAACGCCGCCTCGAAGGCCCACTGCACGGTCTGCTTGAGCTGCGCCTCGTCGAGCGTGCCGTGTTCGCGCAGCATGGCGAGCTCTTGCGGCAGGGTCGTTTTGAGCATCGAGGGGTTGTCGGTGTTGATGCAGAATTTCACGCCGCCCCTCCAAAGCGTTTGCAGCACCTCGCGCAGATGATCGAAATCGCGGATGAACTTCACGCTCATGTTCGAGGTGGGGCACAGGCACAGCGTCAGGTTTTTCTTGGCGACGAGCTCCATGAGCGCGGGGTCTTCGTAGGCGCGGAAACCGTGATTGACCCGGTCGAGCGGCAATACCTCGAGCACGTGGCGCATCTCCTCGGCCGTTCCGTCCTCGCCGGTGTGCACGGTCGTCTTGAGTCCTGCCTCGCGCGCCATCGCGTAGAGATCGGCGTAGTCGTCGTACGAGAAACCGTCGCCCTTGGGGCCGGCTATGTCGATGCCCACGACGCCGCGGCGCGCGTAGAGCATCGCTTTTTTCACGATGATCTCGTTGACCTCTTTGGGCAGACGGCGGTCGAGCAGGAGGATGAGACCCGCACGCACGGTGGGGAATTCCGCGAGCGCGCGCTCCATGCCGCGCAGCGCGCCCAGGATGATGTCGTCGAGATCGCGTTCGCCCTGCCGGTTGCGGTACATCGGATTGAAGCCCGGCTCCATCAGCGTGATGCCGCTGGAGCGGTACGCGCCGGAGACCACCTCGTAGACCGTGCGTTCCATCGCGACCGGCGAGGATTGGATGAGCTCGGTCCAGTGGAAGAGCGCGTGGTAGTCCTCCCAGGTCGTCGTCTCTTTGTTGAGTGTGATGAAATCGTGGAAATCCTCGTAGGATTTGGAGGGGAGCTTGATGCCTTGCTCGTGGGCGATGGCCCACAGGATGTGGGGTTCGAGGGATTGGCCGAGGTGGAAGTGGAGCTCGGCGAGTGGCTGCGAACCGCGTTTGGGTATGTCCATGCATCATTTTGGCAGGCCGCAGAGCCGAGTGCAAGCGCTCGTGCTGCGCGGTCTCGTACGCTCCTTTGACCGCGCTCTTCGCAGCGTGCACAATGGCGCTGTCATGCCCGTCCGCATCAACAAATACCTGGCCGACCACAACTACTGCACGCGGCGCGAGGCCGACACGCTCATCGCGGCTGGCAAAGTGTTCGTGAACGGCATATCCGCCGTGATAGGGCAAAAGGTGAGCGAGAGGGATACGGTGGAGGTGCGCGCCGCGCCGCGCGCCTATCGCTACTACGCCTACCACAAGCCGCGTGGCGTCATCACCCATTCGCCCCAGCTCGGCGAGAAGGATATCGCGGCGAGCACGAAGCTCCCCGGCGTTTTTCCCGTCGGCCGGCTCGACAAGGACTCGCACGGCCTCATCGTCCTCACCGACGATGCGCGCGTCACCGATCGGCTCCTGAGTCCCGGGCGTGAGCACGACAAGGAGTATCGCGTGGCGACAACGCAGGTGCTCACCAACCGATTCAAGGAACGCATGGAGAAAGGTGTCGATATCGGCGGCTACACGACAAAACCCTGCCGCGTGCGGCTCGGGGGGCAGAAGTCATTTTTCATCACGCTCACCGAAGGCAAGAAGCACCAGATACGCCGTATGTGCGCGGCGCTCCGGGTCGATATCCGGGACCTCGAGCGCACGCGCATCATGAACATCCATTTGGGCGACCTCGCCGTCGGCACACATCGCCGCATCGAGGGAGCCGAGCTCGCGGAGTTCCTGCAGAAGCTCGGGCTTGCGGCTGCCCGCTAGGCAAAGTAGGGCGGTTGAGCGCGGGGCGGTTTTCGGCTATTCTGTAGCGACATTGCGGGAATATTCCCGCGAATGTTTTTGCGGGATCGTCTAATGGTAGGACATCTGCCTCTGGAGCAGAGTATCTTGGTTCGAGTCCAAGTCCCGCAGCAATCGTGGATTTTGAGAGTAGATTTCTCCCAAATCCCTTGCAACACCAACGTCTTTTGGCGGTTCTAACGCTGCCGTAATGCGCCGCACTTCATCGGCAGAGTTTCGTATCGGGAACAGTAGATTATCCAAAGAAATCGTGAGTTTTCCGTCCTTTAGTGTGTAGTCCGAACCCAAGGCGTTGAATATGTCCCGTTTTACCTCAAGGAGCTGTTTTTGCTGTGCCTTGTTGAATACGGCCACGGATGTCTCCGCGAAGTTGAACCCGCGCTCGGCAATCTCCAACCAGTTCTCAACGCGCTTGTCCGTGTCTTTGAGGTATGCCCACAAACGGTTTTTCTCGGCGAGCAATATCTCCTTGCGCTCTCGAAACTCACGCTCGTCAATCTCGCTGTTGGCTCGCATATCAATCAGGTTATCTATCTTGCGAACGCAAGCGTCGTACTCGCGGCGCTGGTTGCCGCTTATCTTTTCTCGGTCTTCAACCTCCTGCGCGTTCATCTCTTTGAGTCGCGCCACTGCCCACTTCTTGAAGTCAGCGGGGATTTGGAGCGCCGCAAGTTCTTTGGCGATTTGCTTCTCAAGCTCTTTCTCCTCGATGGAGAGTTGCGAGCAGTTCGGGTACTTCCGCTTGGTGCAGTGGTAATAGGTGTAATGCGCGACTCCGCCCTTGGCGAGCTTCTTGAGCTTTTCCTCGGCGGTGATGAGTGCCCCGCACTCGCCGCAGTGTATCGGACCGCGATACACGAGGTCGTGCCTTGAGTGCGGGCGCGGATTTCCTTTTCTGCCGAGCAAGAACTGGATGCGGTCGTACTCATCACGGGTCATAAGCGGCTCGTGCGTCCCCGTGTACCAAAGGCCGCTGCCGACAGGGTATTCAAACTCTCCGTAGTAGAACGTCCGCGTGAACAGATTGTAAATGCTGCTCCGCGCCATTTTCTTGCCGTTCGGTCCGCGAAAACCCCACTCCTCGTTCGCAATCTCAAGTATCTGGGGCGGCGTGTAGTTGCCCGTGAGCATCAAGTCCACCATGCGGCGCAGGAGCGGAAAACGCTCTTTGTCGGTATAAACCTTTTTCTTGCCGCGCTCCTCGTATTTGTCATTGAGATAGCCGATAGGGGCAGGTGCGGGGTAAGTGCCCATCTTCGCTTTCTGCTCAAGCCCGCGCTTCACGTCGCGCCCTTTCTTCGCACTCTCGTATTGCGACTGCGACAATGCCATTTGTAGCATCCAAATGCCCTCGGGCGAGTTGTTCTCAAAGTGATAAGTCGCAAACTTGAGGTCGCTGATTTCACCCGTGCGGAGCATATAGGTGAGGGAGCTTGCGTCCACCTCATTGCGCGAGAGACGGTCTGGGTGCCATGCGAGAAGTCCTTGGCGCTCACCGCTACGGGTACGCAAAAGCATATCGCTGAACTTTGGACGATTGTGCGGGATGAACGCGCTACGCTCTTCCTCCACAAACTCAATATCCAAATCCCCGAACATCTCTATGAGCTTTGCTCGCTGCGCGGGGATGGAGAGCGCTTGCTTTTCTTTATCCTCCGATGATTTGCGGAGATAGGCAAAGTATTTGATTTTGTCTTTGTTTTTATTCATACAAAAACCCGAAAGGGACGGTCTGGTTGACCCGATATGAGCAATCGCGGGGATTGAACAGCATAGCGGCAGACCGCCCCTCTCGGGCAACTATACCGTTCAACAAAAAATCCTCGCGTCTTCGCATATCGGGTCAACATAAGCATTATATGCCACTTTCCAGCAAGGCCAAAGTGATAAGAGTGAACTTCTCAAGCTCGCCATCCACGAAAGCGATGCAGTTTGAATAGGGCAATCCGCTCGTAAAATCAGCCGCTGTTCGCATTTTGCGCGTGAGCCGTTCCGAGTGGTCCGTGCTCCATATCCCGAATATCACGCGGCGAACTTCTTTTGCTCCATGTTCGCGTATCGCTTGTGCGAGGCCGTATGAGGTCAAAGCGTTGTTCAAGGAGTGCGCCGAGCTATGTTCTTTCGCTTTTGTAAGGATGTGCAGAAGCAAACCGAGTTTGTCGGAAGGACCGAGTAGCGCGAGCTGGTTTTCAGGACGCTGTATGAGAACGCGCCACGAGTTGACGACCATGCTCTTACACAGGTCTGGAATGAACAGGTCGCTGAACACAATGGGCGTTTTGGCATCCCTCCCAAGAAGTGTGTTCACTTCGCGCATGACCGTTTGCATTTTCTTGATGCGATATTCGTAGCGAAACACCTCCTTTTGCCGCAAACCGTAGCGCTCTATGACCTCGCGCTCGGGACTGATACGCCATTTATCCTTACGTTTATTCTTGGGGCGCATGGCGTCCGAGACCTTATCGTAAAAGGCGCGGTCAATCGTTCCAGCGTAGATGTTGAGTACCCGCCCACCTTGCTTGTGCTGGGTACTCGTTACGTCTACCACCTTGCTGATATCCACCCGCATCAGCTCATCCAACACCTCCTGCATCCTGATTGCTTTGGGCAGAGGGACGTTCTTGCAAAAATGGACGGCCGCGACGCGGGCACTTTCTATCACGTCGCTTTTGACATAGACGCCGACATCCTCAAGACCTGCTTTGAGCGCCTGTATCGTTTTGATTTTGTCCGTATGCGTTGCCTCCTGCAAGCTGTCGCCAAAGAGCAGTTTGGGGACGGAAAAGGTAATCATCAAAACGTACTGAACTGCCTTGCGTTCTTTCGCCAGCGTCTCGAACATTTCGACTTTGGGGCGGTAGAAATGCTGATGTTTTGGGCGCAGCACGAAATGTCGCAGATACGGATGCACGGACTGCTGCTCTGACGGCGTGAGGTCTTGGTAGGTGCGGCTTTTTATCAGCTCTGGCACCCAGAGTGTTTTGTCCTGAACCCTGAACGTATCGCGTCCGTAGATTTTGAGAATGATGGTATCCATAATGATTTTTGTTGGCGGTGTATTTCAAGGAACCCTACGGGGTTCTGGCACGGTGTTTTGTGCGGCCGCGGCGCGGCTCACGACTTCGACCAAGCGGATGAGGCGCAGGGCTTTTTCAAGTGCCTGCGCTTTCGTGATGTCTGTTCCAAAGTGCTTTTTGTAGAGCGCTTGAAACTCGGCGATATGTTCATCCGCGATGACCATAACGCCTATTCGCTGTAGAGACGGTTCTTGAGCATCTTGGTCGCGTCAAAGTAAGTTCGTGCCTTCACTTCAAGGCGGTCCGCCCAGTACGCATCAATCACGGCGTCAATGCCGTCTGCGCGTCGGAAAACGAACTGGACTTTCTGCAAGTTCCCGCGGTCCAACGAGACAAGAGAAAAGCCAACGCTCACGAGCGCGGCTGATAAACCGAGGTCAAACGTGTAGAAGAAGCTGTTGTGGTCTTCTGGTGAAGCACCCGATTTCTTTTTCATAGTAATGGCGATTTAGGTTCTTGTAATGTCGCTCGTAGAAATAGGGTGAAATCTCACCAAACGAAAAATGCTTGGCTGTTCTGCCAAGCGATTGCGGGCTATTTGCGATGCCAGTGATTTAGGGTGAAATCACTGCGCTACTCGTCTTCAGTCAAAAGTTCATACCGCTCGCGGGGCGAGCCGCTTTCTGTGCTGGGTGGGATGAGAGCGATTTTTATCCTGTAGGTGCGGCTGTCAGTCGGCTCGTGGAACGGGTCGGTATCGTTTTTGAAAATCGCCTTGAGGCGGCTTGCGAGCTGGAGTTTGTGCTGCTTTATGGTGTCGGGGATTGGAGTAGGCAGCGGCTTCGTCTCACCGTTGTTCCGCGCCAAGCCGAGCAAGAACGCCCATGCGCTATTTGGTTTGCTACGTTTTTCGTCGGAGAAACCGAGCGCTTCGTAATCAACCGATACCTGTTCCTTCTTGTCGGCCGTGATGAGCACGTTTCGCTCGTCAATAAAGCGTATCGTTATCTTTGCCCACTCGGTCGGCTTGAACTTGGGTAGGTGCAAACGCTTGTTGCCTTTTACGATTGGTGCATCGTCCAAATTGCGTACCTGCAACTCGGGCATTTTCGTTATTTCAAGTTTGACGGTCGGCTCGGTTTTAGCTGCATCTGCACCTTTGCGTTGCGCCGCGATTTTGGACAGGTGAAGCATCGCGTCTCCGATAACTTCCTGTATCTTGGGATCAGAAATCACCTCGGGCGAACCTGCGGTCTGGCACACGTCCTCTATTCGCCCGAGCACCGCGTTCATCTCGGGTCGTATTTCATCCCAGTGCATCCGCCGACCGTTTTTCTTGAAATCAAGCTCTGCCGAATACAAGCTCCCGAACGGTATGCCAAAGTTATTTTTCTTATATTCGTCGAAACTGAACACCTCAAACTCGCTGCCATCGCCGCAAAAATCCTTCAGTTCATCGGCGACTACCTTTGCCAGTTCACCGTAAGCAGTGTTCAGTTCGCGCGATGGCGCAGTCGGGTCCGCGCAAAACGAGGAAACAATGGCTATCAGGGTCTTGTACGCTTCACGCACAACCGCCAAATGCTCGGCTGCTTTTGGTTGGCGTAGCATGTTCGTTTCGTACTCAACTTGCTCGCTGTACCTCTCGGCCTCCTCGATGGGGGCATACATCGTCCCACTTACTTCCAAGATGGCTTCCGAGACCTTGAAATCGGGCGGTGCCGCCGCACGCTCTGATTTCTGACGTTCCTCGGTCGGCTTTACGGGCGGAGCGATTTTCTTTCTCTCCGCCGTGGGTGCTAACTTATATCCGTCGCCGTCGTCCGCAACGGTAATCTCGTAGCCGTCGTATTTGAGATACTTGTTGAAATCATCTATGAGTTGGCCGCTTACGCTCTCATCTGCGTTGAAGTTGAGTGGATGCAAGAATGTCGTGATAGCACCACCGAACTTTTCGCGCTGCTCGGGATTAGGCGAGGTCGCGAGGGCAAGAAACATATTCTGCAACGTGCGCCACTTCGTGTCGGGGTACGGGATGTCGGCGCGAGGGATGCCGTAATCAAGCAGTGCGTCTACAAGCTGCGTTCCCGTAAAAGTATCGGCGAGCTTGCGGGCTATGTGCTCAAGCGTCTTGAGCTTTACGGGCGACGGATGCGGAGGGAACACCTCCATGAATACACTGTCTTTTTTCTGTTCCAAAATCTTGATGAGCTTCTGCTTTTCCAACTGCTGGAGAATGTCTATCTGCTCATCTACGGTCATAACGACCACGCTTTTCCTCGGGTTCTTGCTTGTACTCTCGACGCTCTCCCCGTTCGCAAACGCGGCAAAGAAATCGTCAAGGTCGCTGCCAATCTCCTGTTCTACGGGAAGCAGTCGGTAATCGGCAAAGCCCAAGCCATTCAGCCTCTCTTTTTCATACACGCGCTCGCGAACCCACTTTATTTTCTCGTCGGTAGTCATAGTAATCGTAATGTCCGTAAACTGTACTCTTTGTCTGCATCCCTTTCAATGAGCATGGCGCTTTGGGCAGCAACGCCATATCTGTATAACCAAAACGCTTTCGCAGGAGGGTATGATGCGCCGCCTTCAAAAAGACGCTATGATGAAAACACCCAATAAAACAGTATGAGCGGATAAACCATTACATGCGCCTAAACCTGTGCTGAAAAGCGAGGCATGGCATAAAAATCCACTGCGACATAGAGACGGGCACCCGCCTGCTCACATGTCGCAGTGGTCATAGGTCGAAAGGCCTGTGTGCGGTCGGAAACGGCCGCGAGCAGAGCGGATGCCCTTTTCTGTGCGTTTTGCTCTGTTAGTTAGTAGAAACCACTGCGACAAAATGAAAAACCAGAGCATTACGATTGCCCAATCAAAAGGGCGGCCGCTTCTCCAATGGGTCGGTAAAAAACCTCTTGAGAGTGTCGAGTTTTATCCCGCGCAAGAAAAAGAGATTTACGGCGACAAGAACGCTCGCGATTTCGGTAAACTTTTTTGGGGCGACAATCTGCAAGTGCTTTCGCACTTGCTCAAGGAATATCGCGGTGCGATTGACCTCATTTATATTGACCCACCGTTCGACAGCAAGGCAGATTATGTGAAGCGCGTCCAGTTGCGTGGCGAGCGCATGGAGGGAACGCAGCAGAGCTTGATAGAGGAGAAGCAGTACACGGACATCTGGGAAAAGGATGAGTATTTGCAGTTCATATATGAGCGATTTCTGCTGATGCGCGAACTTCTGTCGGATAGCGGGAGCATATTCGTTCATGTGGATTGGCACAAAAGCTCCTATATCAGATTGATACTGGATGAGGTATTTGGGGCAGACCGATTTGTGAATGAAATCATCTGGCACTACGCCGATAACTTTCAGGGGAATGTAAGAGGGTTTGCCACGAACCACAACAACATTTTTTGGTACTCAAAAAATGAGAGCTATACGGCCAACAAGGTGATGGTGGATTTGGGCAAAACCATCAAGCGGGATAAGCGCGTATGGTCGAGAGAAAAACAAACGCTGGTTGCGGCTCGGGATGAAAACGGGAAAATCATCTATCAGGACTTTACTGAAAAGAAAGCCGACGACGTTTGGGAAATAGGTCAAAGCTCGACTACGAAGTCGGCGAGCGCCGAGTATCTGGGCTATCCAACGCAGAAGCCAGAAGCGCTCCTTGAGCGCATCATACGGGCGGCATCGAATGAAGGAGACCTCGTGGCGGATTTTTTCGTCGGCTCTGGCACGACCTGCGCTGTCGCCCAGAAGCTCGGGCGCAAATGGATTGGGTGCGACATCAACCTTGGTGCAATACAGACGAGCACAAAGCGACTCAACCAAATCATCGCGGGTCAGCTCGAAAACAGAACGCTGGATTTCAGGGGCTCGCTCGGTTTCAAGGTATTCAACGTGAACGATTACGACGTGTTCAAAAACGAGTTGGAGGCCAAAGAAATCGTGATGGAAATGTATGGGGTCGAGCCAGTGAAGCGTACCTATTTTGACGGCATCCTCGATAAGAACTTCGTAAAGGTGATGCCACTCAACCGTGTGCTCAACAAAATGGACATCCGTACCTTGCTCAAAACGGTCTCCGAAAAAATGGACACCTTTACCGTCAAGGCGAAATCGAAGTCAGGCGAACCATTATACGAAGAAGGCGTGTTGATGATTTGCTCGGGCATGGAGCTGGATGTTTTGGACTTCTTGAAAAAGGAAAACAAGACAGGCGTGAGAATAGAGGTGCGCGATATTCTCATTGATAAGCAAAATCTCATCTTCAAGAAAAAGCCCGAAGCGAGGATTGACGCGCAGATGAAAGACGGAAAGCTCATCGTCGAGTTGAAGGATTTTTATTCACCGATACTGATGCGTAAGTTGGAGATTGAAAATGGGAAAGCGCTCAAAAAGGCGACGCGGGCAAAAGTCGGCGACTTCAAGCAAATCATTGATAGCGTCGCCATTGACGTGGACTATGACGGCAAGCTGTTCAATGCCGAGAAGATGGACTTGCCAGAAAGGGGTGAAGTTATCGCCGCAAAGTATTCATGGGATTACGCAAAGAAGGGCAAGCACTGCATTGCCGTGAAAATCATTGATGTGCTCGGCGAGGAGTATTTTGAGACCTTCGAGGTGAGCGCATAGTCGCTATGGATACTCTCTTTCTCCAAGCAATCCAAAAGCAGGTCGCACAGTGGCGCGACGGCGACTATAGAGGCATTGAGCATGAAACCCGCAACATTCTCTCGCACATAAAACGTGTCGCGTTTTTGCATCTGCCACAGATTGAAGCTCTGGAAACATACATTTACCTCAAAGAGGTCGTAGGCAACAAACCATCACTTGAGGTATTTCGGTCCTCATTCGATAGCGAGCTTGAGCTTATACGCGCACTCGGCGTATCGGATAAACTCGCACTTGAGCTTGTGTACGACAAAGAAAAGGACGCAAAAATACAGGCGGCTTTGGAGGAGAAGTTTGGGCGTCTCGATTACGCCAATCAAGTGTACGCACTTACCATGGGTTCAGGCAAAACCATCTTGATGGCTGTAATGATGCTCTACGATTTCGTGCTCTCGTACTATCATCCGACGGACGTGCGGTTTGCAAAAAATGCTCTGGTATTTGCTCCCGATACGACCATCATAGAGAGTTTGAAGGAGATAAAATCGTTCGATTACGCGAAGGTGCTGCCGAAGGAATATGGCGTCGTGCTGCTGAATACCAAATACCACTACCTCGAAAGCACGAGTACGCCGCTCCTGCCAATCGGCAACTATAATGTCATTGTCTCAAACTCCCAGAAAATCATCCTCAAGACACGAACCGAAAACCGAAACGGCACGAGTCGTCTTTTCGGCGATAAGAACGAGCTTGAGCGTCGCGAGGTTGAGAACAGCCGCTTACAGGCGATACGGCAACTATCGCAACTGATGATTTTCGTGGATGAAGCGCATCACTCCTACGGCCAGACGCTCGAAGGAACGCTCAAGAAAACGCGACAGACGATTGATTACCTGCATCAGAATACGCCTCTCGTTGCTGTCGTAAATCTCACGGGTACGCCGTATGTAAATAACGAGATGATTGCTGATGTCGTCTACCACTTCGGTCTCAAGGCGGGTATCGAGCGCGGGATACTCAAGCAGGTTCGCATCTTGGATTACGGCAACGTGCGCTCGCAAAAGTTCTTGGAGGAAGTGGTTGATACTTTCGTTGCGGAGTATGGGGAGTGGCGGCTCGAAGGGCGTTTGCCGAAAATGGCTTTTTACGCAGCGAACATCGCAGACCTGCGACAGGATTTGAAACCGAAGCTGGAGCGCATACTTGCCGAGAAAGGCATCCCACTCGATACGGTTCTTGAGTACCATACAGATGCCGAAGAAAACGCCGATGAGTTTCGCAGCTTGGATACGGGCGAAAGCAAAAAGCAGTTCGTCCTGCTTGTCGGCAAGGGCACGGAAGGATGGAACTGCCGCTCACTCGTTGCAGTCGCACTATACAAAAAACCAAAAAGCACCATTCTCGTGCTTCAATCAACGACGCGCTGCTTGCGTTCTATAGGCGACAACTCGACGCGGGCGCACATCTTTCTCTCTACCGAGAACTACAAGATACTTGACCGCGAACTGAAAAATAACTTTGCCACGAGTGCAAGCGAGCTTTCTTCGCAGGACCAGAAAACGGTCGAGCATACTCTCAAGATAGAGAAGCGGAGAACCGTCAAGGTGAAAAAGACATTGAAAGATGTGCTGGCCGTTCAGAGCGCGGACATGGGCAGTATTCGTATTGATTTCAAGAAGTTCAAACCCGAACTTTACCGCGCGTATGTGAGCGAGGGCGGGATTTTTATCGGTGAGGAGGGACGAGCGGGGTATCAGGAGACGAAGGCCGTGCGCGGCATCCAAGAGGAAAACGACCTGACTTTTTACGAGATTGTTGGGGTCATAAATCGTCAAACGCACCTGCCCTGTATTGCTATCGAAAGCGTAATCGTTGGAAGCGGAAAAGAGCGAAACGTATTCGCGAAAGAGGTGAATAAAAATCCCGCGCTCGTTGCGTTTGCGATACAGGAAATACTCAAGAGCGCCTATCAGTACGAGGAGAGAACCGAGGTTATCGAGGAGGTGCTGGAGCTTACAAAACTGTACCCGTTCAAAATCAGCGTTCAGCAAAATAGGAACGCTCTTATTGTGTACCGCGAGACCGAGGAGCAGGAAGGCCATAAAGGGCGGCTCGGCTTCCACATCAATCCGTACAACTTTGATAGCGCAGACGAGAAAGAGTTGTTTCGCTATCTGCGCGGCGTACTCAACACGCGAGAGAGTATCAAAGAAATCTACTTTACGGGCGGCGCGACCGATACCACACATAACGATTTTTACTTCGAGTATTGGAGTCCCGAAAAACAACGCGTCGCCCGATACTTTCCCGATTTTCTCGTTGAGACGACGAAAGGCAGGTATTTGGTGGTTGAAACGAAAAGCCCTGCGGAGCGAGCCGACTACGAAGCCAACAAGCGTTCCTATAACGGCAAACTTGAACAGCTCACCAATGAGGTGCTCGCAAAAGAGCTTGGCTTCCGTGCGTTCCAAGAAGCGAATAAGGATTTTGAGTATCGCATCACGTTCAACGCAGTACTCCAGCGGGAGCAGGTAGAGTTGTTTGAAGAGATTGAGCACCTATAACTCGCATGGCCGACGAAAAAATAGATACGCCTTTGGATGAAAAAGATATAGCAGAGCTTGCAGAGATTTTTGACCTGCTCGCGCAATGGGATGTCGAGGACAAACGCGATGAGCGAAATAAATCCTGATATGCTCTCGATAGAGGATTTGCGAAAGACGCTCCTCGACGAGGAAAGGTATAAGTACACCGATGAGGAGTTGAGGAAAATCAACACACTTCTCGATGCGCTCGCGGACGTGATTTTCGATAAATGGCTCGCCGAAAGAAACAGCAAGAAGGCCAAAAAAGAGGGAACGGTAAATCATTGACACCACGCCCAAATGTAGTATAATGCTATGCGGTTCTTTGATATTCAACTTGCGTTTGCCACAGCAGAAAGCAGCTCATCTTTGGGCTTCTCCCTGCTATGGCAAACTCTCAAACACGAGAGCGCCCGCTGGCAGAGCAACACGTTCGCAAGAACACGTTGCACATACACGAGGAACACGTCATGGCTGACACGTTCGTCATGTCTACCCGCCAAGCGGCGGAACTGGACTACGCCTTCGAGCGGAACGGTTGGACGCCCGCAGAGGTCAAGCAGCTTTCGAGCGGCGGACTTCTCGCGGACTTCCGCAAGGTTCTGCTCGGCCACGCGGTCATCTCGGTGCCCGAGCACTTGATTGACCTCGACGCCGACCCGTTCGTTCCGAACGGCTGGAAGGTCGAGGAGCACCAGAAAGGCGGCCAGTTCAAATGGGACGCCACCAAGGTGAAGCTCCATCTCTCCAAGAAGCAGCAAGGCGGCAAAGTACTGGAAGGCAATAAGCTCCGCGAGGAACTGAAAGGCCAACCCGTCTACAATGCCAATCTGCTCGACTACCTGCTCAAGAACCCGCACCTCATTCCCGAGGAGTGGAAGAGCAAGTATGTCTTCTTCTGGGGGACGGTCTACCGCGGCTCGGACGGCGACCTCTGCGTTCGCTGCCTCTGCTGGAGCGGCGGCGGGTGGCGCTGGGGCTACGGCTGGCTCGGCAGCGACTGGTACGGGAACGACCCCGCTGCGGTGCCCGCAAGTTGAACTATGGACTTGGTGCCTTGGGTTTTGTTTGACCCTTTGCACCTTGCCCTTTGCCCCGCGTTGTCTGAAATATGACAGCGCGGGGTTTTGTTTTGATACAATCCGAAGCGGAAGTAGGTGAATACGCGGGCGACCACGGTTTCCCGCTACCGAACCCAGTACCCATACATCGAGAGCATCTCCGATTACGGTTTGAGATGGAGTGGTGGATGGGGCACTACAAAAAGTGAAATAACTTGGTGTGGGGTGCTATGCGAGTTTCGCTCGCGGATACGATACAGCCCGAGACCTCCAATCGGGCAGTGGCACGGACGGCATCTCATACGCAACCGCAACTCGGACGGCGACCTCTACGTTCGCTACCTCTACTGGAACGGCGACAGGTGGAACTGGAACAACAACTGGCTCGACAACGACTGGAACGAGAACAACCCCGCTGCGGTGCCCGCAACTCGCCTCACTTCTCACCCCGCTACTTGGCGGGGTTGAGTTTTGTAAGCTGGCCGTTCCAGCCGCCGAGCATCTTGCCGACCTCTTCCACTCTCACAGAGAGCGCGGCATATTTTCTGTTGTCGAGCGATTTCGTTTCCCAGAGCACCATGAGGAGCACTTTCAGCGTGTCCGTCTTCCTGATTGCGAGCCGCACATACGGCCGCTTCTCGTCGCGTGCAAGAAAGCTGGCAGATGCTATCGTTTCCATGATTTCCACAAACAATGTATCAACGCGCTGTCCAAGTGAGTGTCTGTGAGCTTTCGGTAAGGCCTGATAGTAGCCGTACCACATCAAGTACGCGCTTTTTACTTTCTGTAGCAACGGCAAGAGCCGCGGGGGGGGGGGGTGGCTTCAATGATATGGCCGTCCAAAAGTTCACTCATACATATCGGAGTATAGCTTCGCTTTCAAACCTTCTCGAAGCATGGAAAGAGTTTGTGCGCGGCAAGCGGCATCGTGCGGACGTACAGGAGTTTGAGCTAAATCTGATGGGCAACGTCCTATCGCTACACAGCGACCTCACGGCAAAAACCTACAAGCACTCACCGTATGAGGCGTTCAACATTTCGGACCCGAAGCCACGCAACATCCACAAAGCCGCAGTGCGCGACCGTCTGCTCCACCACGCGCTCTACCGAAAGCTGTATCCGTTTTTCGATAAGACGTTCGTACCGCACTCGTATTCGTGTAGGAGAGGCAAGGGCGGCCATAAAGCACTCGACTGCTTCCGTAGATTTGCGTATCAGGTATCGCGCAACCACACACGCACGGTCTGGGTGCTGAAGTGCGACATCCGCAAGTTCTTTGCCTCGATTGACCATGCGTGCCTTACCGCCATACTGCGGCGCTCTATCGAGGACGAGGATATTCTCTGGCTCTTGTCTCAAATCATCGAGAGTTTCTATTCGACCGAGAAAGGCGTCGGTCTGCCGCTCGGCAATCTCACCTCGCAACTTCTGGTGAACGTCTACATGAATGAGTTTGACCACTATGTAGCGCGACAACTCCGCATACAGCACTACATCCGATACGCAGATGATTTCGTTTTCATGTCCGCCGACAAGCAAGGGCTGATAGAGCTTCTCCCGAGCATACGGGATTTTCTGTGGAACGAACTGCGGCTCACGCTGCATCCCGATAAGGTTTCTCTACGCACTGTCGCCTCGGGTGTGGATTTTCTCGGATGGGTGCATTTTCCAGACCATCGGGTGCTGCGTACAACGACGAAAAAGAGAATGTTCCGAGGCATCAGGGCGCAAGAGGGTAAAGAGGAAACGGTGCAGTCCTATTTCGGACTGATGAGCCACGGCAATGCAAAGAAACTGCGGCGAGAGGTCGAAGATGAACTGGATGAAATGAAGAACGGCCTATAAAAGCTGTTTTTCCACACCCTCATTGCACGTTCATCCTCCGTAGCTTATACTTTGCCTGTGCTTGTGGGGCGTCAGCCCTATTCGGCTACATCGTAAGCCGAAGGCGAGCACATCAAAGAGCGCCACCGAAGGGTGGTGTTTTTTGTTGGCTAATCCTCATCGGGATTGCCTTTCATCGTGCTGATGAGCTTCATGTCGCGGTATTTGTTCGTAATCCAAGCGGGCACGATGCTCCAAAAGTGGAGCTGGCCGTTGTCGCCGATTTTCCGCACGATAACTTTTATCTTGCGCCCATCAATGATGGCGATGATGCCCCAGTATTTTACGGGCTTGCTTTTGCGGACGGGCTTCTTGTGGCTTTTCATCTCAAACTCCTTGAGCGTCTCCTCGTACTCTTGGTAGGTCGTCGAACGCTCCACGAGCTTCACAGCCCGCGATAGGAGCTTGAAGCGGAGTATCTGCGACGGGCGCTCGCGTTCGCTGCGCGAACCCTTGAATACAATGTGATTGAAGCCCTCGGCGGTGAAGTGGACGTAATCGTTCAGCGCGGGCGAGAACACGGGACCGATGCTGTGGTAGAACTTTTGCGCGTCGGCGCGGAGCTTTTCGTAGTTGGATACGTCTTCCATTGCGAGCAGTTTACACCGCCGCCATCAAATCTGGTATAGCGATTTTGTACCTGAAATCCGATTTTCCACCCAAAAGTACGGTTCTAACTTCGTCCAAGTCCCGCAGCAGTCTAGTTTAGTATCGATGGACCAAGAGTCGTCTCATATTTTGAGCCGTGTTTTTTGGATGCCCGATTTTAGTCCAAGAGGGGTCAAAAGTGCGACTCCAGGTTTTGAGCCATAAAAGTGGTTCGAGTCTTAGAAAGGTCATTTTGTGTGCAGTGGTATGATTCCGGCATGCAACTAAAGGTTCCCTCTTGGAATATTTGGATAGACGGACATTTTGATAGCATCAAAGATTTTCTTCGGGATGCGGATGCCGACATCATCGGGCTTCAAGAGGTGAAAGACGATGACCCGGAGCGTGACGTCATCGGGTACCTTACCGAATTAGGCTACCAGCACGTCTTCACGCCCGTAGCAAAGAAATGGAAGGATAAGGTATATAGAGACGGGTGTGCAGTGTTTAGTAAGCACGAGATTGTCTCCTCCATGGTGCACAAACTATCCGAAAAAGACAGCAGATACGCGCAGCAGGCCGACGTAAAGATAAATGGTTCGATCCTGCACGTGTTTAGCACTCACCTCATCCACACTCACCAAAAGCCCTCCGAGGTTCAAGAACTCCAGGCAGAAACGCTGGTGGGTATTCTGCCTACAGAGCGAACCATCGTCATGGGTGATTTCAATGCCACGCCTGATAGCGCCACCATACAAAAGATGAAACGAGACATGTTCTACGATACTGATTCCGCATCCATGCCAACATGGAGCGTCTACCCGGAGGGGTGCCACATCTGCAACCCTCAAGCAATTGATATAAAACTCGATTACATCTTCGCAAGCAAGGACTTAAAAACAGCCTCGTTCAAAGTCGAAGAATCGAAAGGTTCGGATCACTTGCCGATCGCGGTTCTCGTGGAGAGAGGGTTATAGTTGTAAGACGTAAGAGATAACCTGGTATGAAACTTGTTTTGCCGTCGGTCGAGTATAAAGTTTCGTTTATTGAAGCAGTGAAAGAATTGCAGAGCGAGACTACCACGATGACCACGCGCAGGTATCGTGAACTTTCAATCCCCGAACTCGAAGCTGATTTTGAATCGTTCGCGGAAAAAGAGCGCAGTCACGCACGAGGGAAGAATCAGCCCGAGGGCTATGTGCCTCAGTCGGAATTCTGGTTCGTCGACGGCGGTGAGTATATCGGGCATGTCGGTATTCGCCATGAACTCAACGAACACCTCAAGACAATCGGTGGACATATCGGTTATAGCATTCGTCCTAGCAAGCGCGGTAAAGGATACGGCAATAAAATTCTAGAATTCGCGCTCCCCAAAGCAAAAGAACTTGGAATCAATTGCGTGCTTCTCACATGCGATGCAACGAACGTTGCCTCGCGCAAAGTCATAGAAAAAAATGGAGGCGTTCTCGAAAATCAGGTGCCGAACCCGCAAACAGGAATCGATAAGCTACGTTTTTGGATTGATATTTGACCCCTCTCAGACTCGAACCGAAAATCTGAAACCGAAGCCTAGGTTTTAAAGCACGAAATCGGCATTGGTGAAGGTCCAAGAGCAGCAGCAGTCTAGTTTAGTATCGATAGACCAAGACCTGTCTCTATGGTTAGAGCCGTGTTTTTGATATGACCTCGATATCGTCCAAGACGGGTCAAAAATGTGTCGACGGACACCACGTTTAACGTCTACGGTACCCCTGCCCAATTCTGTCGCTTCGGTGCACATTTTTGAGGTCTCCCGGCTCGGCTCGGGAGACCTTTGATTTTCGAAGAACAGAAGTGGGTGGGAACATCTCACCACGCGACCATCACAAGGCCGCTTTCAATTCGAGAAAATCCCCCGCACAGAGCGGGAAGCAAAGGTGGGCGAGCGGACTTAATTTTAGGTGCGCCCGGATCACCTTGAACTTCGGGCATAAAATGGGAGCCCGCGCCGATACTCTGGCGCGGGCTTCAAAGAACGCGGTCACACGACCGAAAGAACTCGGGGAGCGGACGCTCTGGGCGTCGACGCCCTGAGCGCGGACACGCAATCACTGAAGTCTGCCGCGATCATCGTCGCGCCCTTGGTCCGGATCCTGAACATGCACCCATTCACGGACGATACGTTCGCGAACGAACCCGAGCGCTCGTGTCCGAAATGGATCGCGCCGTATTGATCTCTCCACGTGGCCAAGCCGTTCATGTCGGCCCAGAGTTGCAGTAGTTTTTGTTGGGCGATAGTCACATCCTGTCTCCTTTTCTGAAAGACTTCATGCCGCCGTCCGAAGCGCAGCCACTTCCGTTAGGCACTTCTCCAAGGCTTCGGCTGACCCGGTTATGGTTTTGCGGTCGCCATACTCCACTTCAACGACGAACGACCCGCCGTCGGCCCGGACCCTCAGCAGGGCCACCGTATGAGTGATCCCGATCCACATGCAGCCATCTCGATTGCGCGATGCGACCAATCCATATTTCTGGGCCATCGTTTCGATCAGGCTTTTTTCAGCATCGTCCACCTGCGCCTCCTATCATTGCTTCAGTGGATACCAGCTATACATACCACGTCCGGGAAAAATTTCATCTTTTTACATACTGGTCATTTTTCATCTGTAGAGGTACTATCGCGAGAGTTTCCACTTGACATGGTAGTGCTAGGATAGTATGATGCTGATTAGCTGCCAAAATGACGAACGTCGTTTTGGAGACAGCTCATTGACTCGCGTCCAGCCGCTCAAAGCGGTGTAGCGCATGGAGGATAGTATGGCTAAGATCGTGACTCGCGGTCAGGCACTTGAACTGACTGCCCGGTTCGGCGTCGATACAAATTGGGATTCCATCGACGGCGATAAACTCCAAGCGGAGATTATCAGCCTTCCGCGTGACGAACTCGGTCGCCGATTCACGGCGTTCGTGAAGAAGGGTTGTCGGCTCGTCATCAAAGGGCCGAGCGCGCTCGTCATCGACCGCTCGAAGCCCTTCGATCCGGTGAAGTTCATCGGACGAGGCTGGGAGGTCGCCGAGCAGGACGAGCGTTCGCTCGCGCTGACCGGCATCGACTTCTCCGATGTCCGCTTCGAAAGCGGCCACCAGGAAGGCGAAGGCGTTATCACCGGCGAGGTGAAGCTCGAGCGTCTGAAGGCGATGCCCGAGATTCGCCTTGACGCGAAGATCGGTCAGGCCCTCTACGAAGAGCCCGGGCAGGCGACGCTCCGCTTCATCTACGAGCACTTCGGTGTCTCGTGGTTTGAGTTGGGCGGAACCGTTCTGCGCGGCTTGGGCGGCGGCCGGTACTTCCTGTGCCTCGGTCGGCGCGACGACGGCTCGTGGCACTGGTACTACTTCTGGCTCGTCAGCGATCGCCTCCGCGACCGTGTCTCGCCGCTCCTCGCAAGCAGCCCTTGGGCCTCCGCGGCCTAAGCCCTTGCCCTTGCGCACTTTGCGCTTTGCTCTTTCGGCCTCCGTGCTTGCACGGAGGCCGATTGCTTTTGATATGATACGCATGGCGCTAGGCGAATATGCGGGCGATCACGGTCTCCCGCTGCCGAGGCCGGTTTGGCACGGATCCAGAATGTTGCCGATTACGGTTTGAGATGGAGTGGTGCATGGGGCACTACAAAAAGTGAAATAACTTGGTGTGGGATGCTATGCGAGTTTCGCTCGCGGATACGATACAGCCCGAGACCTCCAATCGGGCAGTGGCATGGAAGGCATCTCATACGCAACCGCAACTCGGACGGCAACCTCTACGTTCGCTACCTCTACTGGAACGGCGACAGGTGGGACTGGAACAACAACTGGCTCGACAACGACTGGAATGGCAACAACCCCGCTGCGGTGCCCGCAACTCGTCTCACTTCTCACCCCGCTTCTTGGCGGGGTCGAGTTTTGTAAGCTGTCCGTTCCAACCGCCGAGCATCTTTCCGACTTCTTCGACGCGAACCGAAAGCACCGCGTATTTTTTGTTGTCCAGTGATTTCGTTTCCCAGAGCACCATCAGCAACACCTTCAAAGTGTCCGTTTTTCTAATTGCGAGACGCACATACGGCCGTTTCTCATCCCGTGCAAGAAAACTCGCAGATGCTATCGTTTCCATGATTTCCACGAACAATGTATCAACACGCTGACCAAGAGAATGTCTGTGCACTTTCGGTAAGGGAGCCGTCCATGTACCTCTCGTTTTCCGACCGGAGATCCCCCCGAAGGGGAACGAAAATTGCCTCGCCGTGAAGTCGGCGAGGCAGGGGGGCTGCGCAATTGGCGGCGCAGACAGAGCAGAGTTCAATATGATTGAACGCAGATCACGTTGCCGAACTGGTCCGTGCTTGGGAGTAGCCCGAATAGGGGATTACAGCCGCCCAAGTTGTCGAAGTACTGATTCGGGACGACGTAGGTCGGTCCGGGGAAAAAGTAAGTCTGGCCTGGGAAGGCGTACCCGTTGTTCCAGCCCCCATAGCCGCCTCCGTATCCACCTCCGTATCCGCCGAAGCGATTGCCGCCGAAGTTGTGAAAACCGCCTCCAGGGAATCCTCCGTAGCGATGACCGAATCCTCCGCCGCCGTTGTGGAGCCCTCCTCCGCGGAAGCCTCCAGAGTGCTGGCCGAAGCCTCCTCCGCGGAAGCCGCCGCCCGGGTGGCCGAAAGCGTGGGCGGTGATCGGCTGCATAGTGGTGAGCACGAGGGCGACTGCCCATATAACGAACGTTCGCATGTCACGTTTCCTCCTAGTTCAGGCGGGCCGGATATCAGCCCGTCTCTGGTCTCAAGGCTATTCCTATTGCTGCAACAGCGCAAGTACTGGGATCATCGGGAGTTTACGCCCGAGGCGAGCATGGGGTCGCGCGGTTGACAAGACGGCTCTTTTTGGTACTATGGGGAGGTCAAACATTCTCCAGCTTGGTTATCGTCTTGGGAGACCAAGGCCGCCTGCGAGCCGAATGGCGAACCCATCCCGAGATCGTTCGACGTTTATTTTCTAACAGCTCGTCCATCGAGCTCACATTCATTACATGGCAACCTATACACGACACAGCCGCGCGCCACGGGGCCGCTTCTCGGATCATGGGCGCTCGGGGCGTTCCTCGTTCTCGCGCCAGAAGGCGCGGAGCGCAGGGCGTGGCGGGCACAAGGGTCAGTTCATCCACCACTCCAAATTCATCAACAAAGGCGTTGACGAGGTCGTGAAGCCGTACGAGCCCACGCACTCGTTCGCTGATTTCGCGATAGATCATCGCATCAAGGCCAACATTGCGAAGAAGGGCTACGTGAAGCCGAGCGCCATTCAAGATCAGGCGATCCCGGTCGTTCTGCAGGGCAAGGATGTCGTCGGCATCGCCAACACCGGCACCGGCAAGACGGGCGCCTTTCTCATCCCGCTCCTCGACAAAGTAATCAACGCGCGACACGAGCGCGTTCTCATCATGGTGCCGACCCGCGAGCTCGCGCAGCAGATAGAAGAGGAGTACAAAGGCTTTTCGCACGGTTCTGGATTCGCGTCGGTCTCGCTCGTGGGCGGCGCCAATATCAATCCGCAGATACGCGCACTGCGCCACGACCCGTACTTCGTCATCGGCACGCCCGGCCGCATCAAGGACCTGATACAGCAGCGCGCGCTCAACCTCTCCAAATTCCACACCGTCGTCCTCGACGAGGCCGACCGCATGCTCGATATGGGCTTCGTGCAGGATATGCGCTCCATCATCTCGCTCATGCCGAAGAAGCGTCACACGCTCTTTTTCTCCGCGACGCTCTCGCCGGAGGTCGAGCGGCTGCTCAAGGAGTTCGTCGCGGACCCGGTGCGCATTTCAGTGAAGACCGGCGACACCTCCAAGAGCGTCGATCAAGACATCGTGCGTATCGAGGGGCGTGAAAAGTTCGGCTTGCTGCAAGACCTGCTCTCGCTGCCGGAATTCGAGAAAGTGCTCGTCTTCGGCCGCACCAAGCACGGCGTCGAGCGGCTTGCAAAGGAGCTCACGCGGCACGGTATTCCGTCGGCGTCCATTCACGGCAACAAATCCCAGAAACAGCGAGAACGAGCTCTCGGCGAGTTCAAGCAGCACAAAGTGCGCGTCTTGATCGCGACCGACGTGGCTGCGCGCGGGCTCGACATCCCCAACGTCTCGCACGTCATCAACTACGACCAGCCCAATACCTACGAGGACTACGTCCATCGCATCGGCCGTACCGGCCGCGCGGGCAAGCGCGGCATCGCGCTCACGTTCGTCGAATAGCTCGGTGCCGCTCACGACACGCTTTTATGGCCAAGAGTTTCTTCAAGGACGGCAAGTGGGTGGACGATCCGCGCGCGACGGTCGTGTCGCTCTGCCGCTGCGGCAACAAATACATCAAGACGCGCGCCGGGCAGGCGCGCTGCTTGCGTTGTGTCGCCGCAGCGGCACGGGAAGCGCGGCACACCGCATCGTAAAAGAGCTCGCGCCAATCGCAAAAACGATACCCCGCCGCGGCTTTTGCCGCGACGGGGTGTTTGATGCGAGAGAGATCAGTCACATGATCTCGCGCTCGAATTCGCCGAACATCTCGACGAGCTGTTCGTGAAGCTTGCCGCGCCGGATATCTTTGGCAAGCTGTCCGGCAATGGCCGGCCGATCGCGGTCAGTGCGGATCGTCTCGCGCGCCCACTTCTCGTACATCGATATGCGCTCGGCGTATACCAGTACGATGTTCTGCTCCGTCGTGTTCTCGGGCGGGCAATCCTTGAACACGACGCCGCGATCCGGTCTTTTCGCGTATCGCCGCAGGACCGTTGAAAGCGACGAGAGAAGGTGGATGATGAAGGCTCTCTGCCTGAGGAGCTCCATTACCTCCGTGTTGTAGACGATGCTGCCGCCGGGGGCGACGATCGTCGGCTCGGTGATCCCTTCGATCATTTCCCTCACGACGCGCCCTTCAAGCTCAATGAACGCTTCTGCCGACAGTTTCTCCGAAGCCTCTTGGAGCGTCGGGAAGCCGGACGCCTTGAGGACGAGGTCGTCGGCGTCGATGAACGCCCATCCCAGCAGGCGAGCGAGCAATTTCCCGATCTTCGTCTTACCGGCGGTAAATATCCCGATAAGCACGATTATCGGCGCCAGATGTTTTCTCTTGCGCATATTGGTCCTCCGCTCCGGTCTCCTTATCGCGACTGCCGCCCACTGTGCCATAGCGTCAAGTTTCTGTAAAACGCCAGAGAGGACGGTCCTCTGGGACGAGGCGGACGGCATCCGAGAGCGGATCAGCAAGGTCGTCAAGCTATTCCGTTTCTTCCGCTCCCGTCGTTTCCTGACGCGGCGAGAAGTGCCCGAACCGCATGGGCGATCACTCGTTCGCGGCGCAGGTGGAGATGCCGAAGAGACGATAGAGCGGGCAGAGGTGTATGAAGCCGGTCACCACCATGACGACGGCGACGACGAGCGCTACGATGCCGAGCAATCCCGAGATCCACCCCATGGCGTACGCGATCACGAGCAGGGCCGCGATGATGTAACGCACGATGCTGTCGATCTTCCCCACGTTCTTTTTATTGTTCATATGCGCCCATTGTACTACCGCCTCGCCGGGCATGTATAGTAGAATAGGTGCATGAGCCGCAGAGCGCTCGCCCGTGTCGCGTTCGTAATCGCGGTCGTTGCGGGTACGTTGCTCGTTCTCTCCGGCAAATCTGCCTCAACAGCAAGTCCGCAGTCGCGACTTGCGACCGATCTCTACCCGCTCTACCCGGGCGCACAGTGGGGAGAGGTCCAGCCGGCGACATCGCCGGATTTCGGCACGGTCGAGCTCGTCGAGTCATTGCCGTTCGACAACATCACCGATATCGCTTCGGTGACAGCGCCCTACACGCAGTATTACGATCAGAAACTCACACAGGCGGGCTGGACGCGCGATCGGTCGCGCGAAGCGGGCGGTCCCGGAGCGGAGCTTGCCGTCTACACCAAGGGTGATCAGTTCATCGTCGTGCTGTTCTCGTCGGTATTCCATATACATTCGCCTGATGCGCCTGCGCAATGCCCGTGCGATACCACGCTCACCCTCATGAGCGGCACGCAAACCGGTCGAACCATCGCACAAGTACAAGCATCGCGCGCGTACGCCGATCATGCGGTCGGCTTCTCCATCGCGCTTCCGACGTTGCTCGCCTCGAGCTCGAACGACCTGCTCTTCAGCGTCGACCCTTCGTATGAGTACACGGAAAAGGGTCCGGGCCAATCCATTCCCGGAGTGAAATTCACTATTCCGAAGTCGCTCGCGTCCGGCACGAATCTCGCGCCCGACACGTACCTGAGCGTTGAGCATTTGCCGAAAGGGGCGGCATGCGACGCGTCCGCGTTCTTGGCGGATCCAGGCGCGACCTCGCACCCGCTCAGGGAGGGCGCGGTGTCGTACTCGGTCGCTTCTTCGACCGGCGCTGGCGTCGGCAATCGCTACGAGGAGTGGGTTTATGCTCGCACCGGTACGGATCCCTGCATCGCGGTGCGTTACTTCATTCATTACGCCGCCATCGAGAATTTCCCGCCGGGCGCAGTGCGCGAGTTCGATCATGCGTCCCTTCTCCAGACTTTTGACGCGATACGCCGCACGCTCCGTGTCGCGCAATAACCGATACGCGCATGGACATCCCTCTCTGGAGCATCGTTACCTTGGCGACCGAACTCGTGGTGACCGCGAGCGTTCTCGCTATCATCTGGCGCGCGTACGCAACGGGCCGGTTCATGACGATGTTTGCCTGGTGGGTGCTTGGCTACGAATTCCTTTTCAATGTGAGCTATATGGCCTCGCGCGAAGCGCATGCCGCCACGCGGACGCTCGATCCCTACCTAACGGGGCTCGCGATATTTCACGGCGTGTTCTCGCTCGTGATGTTCTTATCGCTCGTAATATTTTTCTTCGTTGCGTGGAGGCGCTATGGGCGCGGCGAGAATTTCTTCGCGATACATCCGCGCTTTACCGTATTGTTCGTGACGGCATGGTCCATCTCCATTCTCTCTGGAGTTCTGCTCTTCGTGCAGCTGTATTTGCTGTAGCGGGGCGCCGGCGTGCGCGCTCGCGCTAGCCAGAAGGTCGATCGCTATGAAATTGGGGCCCCGCTACCTAGTCCGCCCGAGGGTTTCCGTGCCCTTGCGTGTCCTCATAACCTCTTTTGGGACGCGCGCAAGCGCGCGGCCGATATTCCCGCAGGGGCGCGATGCTGTGGTACAGTAACTGCATTGCAGAAGGTATGAAATTGCCCCTCGATATATTCGAACCGCACAAAAGTGCGACCGGCGCACGGCTCAATTGGTTGCGCGCAGCGGTACTGGGCGCCAATGATGGCACTGTCTCGGTCGCGGCGCTCGTCGTCGGGGTCGCGGGCGCGTCGGATTTCGGCTCCCACACTCTCATCGTCGGCGTCGCGGGGCTTTTGGCCGGCGCGCTCTCGATGGCGGTGGGTGAGTACATTTCGGTCTCGAGCCAACGCGACATCGAGATTTCGCTCCTGGAAAAAGAGCGCGGTGAGCTCAAGCATGATCCAGAAGGCGAGCTCGAAGAGCTTACCGCTCTTTATGAAGAAAAGGGGCTCACGCGCGGGACGGCAGAGCAAGTGGCGAAGGAGCTTACCGAACACGACGCTTTCGCGGCGCACGTGGAGGCGGAGCTCCGCATCGACCCCGACGACCTCACGAATCCGTGGCATGCGGCGTTCGCCTCAGGCGCATCCTTTACCTTGGGCGCGCTTATCCCGCTCATCGCGATCGTCATGCCGCCTGCCGACATCCGCATCCCCGTTACCTTCGCAGCCGTGCTCGTCGCGCTCGTCATCACCGGTGTCTTGAGCGCGTGGGCAAGCGACACGCGCCCGCTTCCCGTGACGATGCGCGTGGTCTTGGGCGGCGTGTTGGCAATGATCATCACGTTCGGCATCGGCCGCCTCTTCGGCGTCGCGAACCTGTAACGACGGGAAATGCCGGCCCTAACCGGCCCGAGAGGGCGATCCTCCGTCGGTGACTTATCCACACTTTTCTACAGAGGACCGTCCTCTGGGGCGACGTTCGTGCCCTTTTCAGGGTACTTGCATAAAAAGCCATTTAGATGCATAAAGATGGCAACTAGCCATTTTTATCAGCGTTTAGTCAAGTCAATTAATAAAGCTTTAAGCCATATTTTAGCGTATGAACCTCTCAAAATTCACGATCTTCGGGGTCGTTGCGGCCGCAGTGCTCTTGAGCGCTAACACGGCGTTCGCTCAGGCGAGCTACCTCTACAGCAGCGGCTCGTGCACGAATCTCGCCCAGGATCTCTCGTATGGGCAGCGCGGGACCGATGTTTCTGCTCTGCAGAGTTTCCTCGTGAGCCAAAATTACCCTGGCGGCGGCTCGTGGATGGTCACCGGCTATTTCGGCCAGGCGACCGTGCAGGCGGTCCGCAACTTCCAGCAAGCGCACGGTTTGCCGATGACCGGCGCGGTCGACGCGTCGACGCGTGCGGCCATCAACAGCGCTTCGTGCGGCACTTTTCCCGGTCTCGGGGGTACCGGCTACACGTACAATTACGATTACAGCTACCAGTGGCCGTACTCCGGCGCGAGCCCGTACACCAACAATTATAACTACGGGTTCAACTACAACTACGGCTACAACAACTACAATCAGTGTGGCACCTATCCCTACTACTACCCGTGCTCCAATTACTCCTCCTACGGCACGGCGCCGCACATCACGTCGTTCTCGCCGACCATCGCCTCGCCGGGTTCGACGGTGACCGTGTACGGCACCAACTTCGATCTCTACAGCAACACGGTTTACGTGGGCGGTACGACGCTCTCCGGCATACCGTCGCAGAACGGTACGGCCATAACCTTCACGATGCCCGCGACCATGAGCGGGAGCGTTTCGGTCTCGGTCGGCAACGCGTATGGCACGAGCAACTCGCTCACGATCCAGATGAGCGGATCCGGTTATCCGTACAATTACAACTACCCGCCGTACAACTACCCGTGCGGCTACAACGGATATGCTTGCCCGAATGCGCAAACGCCGGTCGTGACCTACCTCTCGCCGCAGCAAGGCGCGGTGGGCGCCTCGGTCACCGTGTACGGCTACGGCCTCAGCTCGACCGGTAATTCGGTGCATTTCGGCAATGGCATCATCGCCAACCTGATGTCGGTCGACGGTCGCTCGGTCTCGTTCGTCGTGCCCTCATCGCTCTCCGGTTACGGCTACCAGCCGATCGGCCTCGGCACGTACCAGGTATCCGTCACCAATAGCGACGGGCTTACGAGCAACGCGCTGCCGTTCACCATCACCTCGACCTCGCAAGGCGGCAACGTGAGCATCACCAACGTGAGCGGCCCCTCGACCCTTGGCATCGGGGTGTCGGGCACGTGGAGCATCACGGTGCAGAACCCTTCGAGTTCGTACCTTTCGACCTCGGTCAATTGGGGCGACAGCGGCTACTACGCGCCGTCGACGCAGCAAGCGAACGTCTACTCCGGCTCCAACACGCTCACGTTCTCGCACGTCTATAGCGCAGGCGGCACCTACACCATCACCTTCACGGTAAGCAACGGGGCGGGGCAATCCGCGACCGCGACCGCGAGCGTCTCGGTATCCGGCACAGGCGGCCAGGGCGCGGTCACCATCAACTCCATCTCGCCGACCCAAGGCTCGATCGGTACGCAGGTCGCGATCTACGGCTCCGGCTTCGACGCGTACAACAATACGATCCATTTCGGCTCCGGCGGCACGATGCACGTACCGAGTCAAAACGGCGTCATCTATTACACAGTGCCGTCATACCTCTCGCCGTGCGATGTCTCAAGCGGCGGCATCTGCCCGATGTACGCGCAGCAAGTTACCTCCGGCTCGTACCCGATCTACGTGACCAGTCCCAACGGCACGAGCAACACCCTCTCGTTCCAGGTGCAGTAAAAATGCCGGACGAAGCGCCCGAGAAGATGCTCGCGGGTTCCTGTCGATAGTGGATAGCGCGGCTCTGCGCATCTCTCGCCGCGGTACAATGGCGGCATGGCGAAGAATGGTCCGAAAGGGAAGGGGCGCTCGGGTACGGTAAAGAGCCGCACGCAGGTATTGAGCGGGCGCAACAAGCGCTGGACGAAGATCGACGCGAAGACCGGCCGTTTCATGGATCAGATGGCGAAGAGAGGGCGCGCGTTCAAAGGCGTGAAAATGAAGTAGCGCGTGAGCGTGCCGCGCGGTACCATACATGCATGTTGCGCACCCCGTTCTACGATCCGGAGAGGTCGTATGAGGATAACTACGATGCGGGCCCGTTCGGTGCGCTCGCTGGGCTCGATACGTATCAGATGGACGGCGAACCGCAGGCCGATTTTCTCGGCCAGAGAGTGTACGCGCCGTTCGGCATTCCGGCCGGACCGCTCTTGAACAGTGCGTATTGTGCCGCCGCCTTCAAGAAGGGTTTTGATATCTGCGTGTACAAAACGGTGCGCAGCGACGCATTCCCGTGCCACCCGTTCCCCAACGTGCTCGCCATCCATCCCGAGGGAGACCTCACGCTCGAAGCGCTCAAGCGCCCGCTCGTGACGGATGCCTCGTACACCGAGCCGCTTTCCATAACCAACTCCTTCGGCGTGCCGTCGAAAACCGCCGCCGCATGGCAAGAAGACGCGAAGAAGGCGGTCGAGGCCGCCGGCAAAGGCCAAGTGCTCGTGTTGAGCTTCATGGGGACGGTGCGACCCGGCCAGACGGAGCAGGAATTCATCGACGACTACGCGCTCGCGGCGCGAATGGCTGCGGAGACCGGCGCGAAAGTGCTCGAAACCAATCTCTCATGCCCAAACATCGGCAATGAGGGTTTGGTGTGCTACAACCTCGACGTTACCGAGAAGGTCGTCAAAGCCATACGCAAGGAGATCGGTTCGACGCCGCTCGTTCTCAAGGTCGGTTACTACCAGAACGACGCGGATATGGAGCGCCTCGCGGAAGCGGTGAATGAGTACGCGGATTCGGTCGCCGGCATCAATACGCTACAGGCTGAGATACGCAATGCGGCAGGGGAACAGGCGCTGCCCGGCTCGCCAGCACGTTTGCGCAGCGGCGTGTGTGGCGCGGGCATTCGCTGGGCGGGACTCGGCTTCGTGGAGCGCATGCACGCGATACGGGAGAGGCGCGGATTCTCATTCTCGATCGAAGGTGTCGGCGGAGTGATGAACGCAGAGGATTACAAAACGTATCGCGACCTCGGCGCTGATTCGGTCATGAGTGCGACGGGCGCGATGTGGGACCCATACCTGGCGAGGGAGATAAAGGAGGCGTACCCGCATGCATAGCGAGATGCGAGAAAAGATCGCGCATGCGATCGGTGAGCGGGTTTTCCCGGGATGCGTTGTCGGTACCGTGAATAAGGGCGGTGAACGCGAAGTGCTTCCATTCGGTCGTTTTACGTACGAAGCCGATTCGCCGGACGTGCGAGCCGACACGGTCTACGATCTCGCGTCGGTGACGAAATCCATCCCTGTCGCTTCGCTTGCGCTCACGCTCATGGGCGAGGGAATTTTGCGGCCTGATGACTTGGTGCGCGGCCACCTGCCGGAGGTGCGGAATGATCATGGCGCGACCATCGAAGATCTGTTGACCTATCGCGTGAAAGGACCGCGTTTCTCGGCGCTTGCGAGCAAAACACCAGAAGCATTCACGCGTTACGTGCTTGAGCGCGGATTCGACGGGCCGCCAGGCGAGAGCGTGTATAGCAATATGCCAGCGTTCTTACTTGGAATGGTCGTGGAGAGAGTGTCGGGCGAGCCGCTTGAGCGGCTCGCCAGCTCTCGATTTTTCGGACCGTTCGGTATGCGCGACACCTCGTTCTTTCCCGTCGACGTGAGCCGTATCCCGCCGACCGAGGTCGTGCAGGGCAACGAAGTGCGCGGCATCGTCCACGACGAAAGTGCGCGCGTATTCTCGCGCGCGCGCCGAGCCGTCGGCCATGCGGGTCTTTTCTCCACCGCGCCCGATTTGTTGGCGTTCCTCGAACGCCTGCTTCAGGGCGACATGCCCGCCGTGCTTGAAGGCGCTCAAAAAGGGTGGGGCTGGCAGTCTTCTGGCACCTTTTTGGGTCGCGAAGTGCGACCGGGCGCGTTCGGCAAGACCGGTTTTACCGGCACCTCGGTTTCGGTTGACGTCGCGCGAGGCATCGCGCTTGTGATTCTGGCAAATCGCACGTATCCGATGCGCCCCCTTGACGCCGCTTCACCGCATTCGGCGATGAACGGATTTCGCGCGGACATCTCCGATCTCGTTTTTATCGAATAAAAAAACATTCCTCGTTCGTCGAGGAATGTTTAAGCCGGTCTTGAAGAGGGAGGTATGGTATTCGTGATCTCCTGTACCTGCCGATTGCACGTGCCAGCATTGAAACCGTCTTTATACGCAACACTGCGTCCGCGGGGCTGCAGGTTTCGTGAGCCGTCCTCTTCGCCGATGTTCCATCGACGCCAGTTCTCGGGTTCTTTCTCACGATCATACGGGTTTGTGTAATACGCGCCGTACATGGCCGCCTCCATTTGCGATGGTTCCCATCCTAATTTATACGCTACCTCTCGCTCCAGGTACTGTCAACCCGTTTCCCGTTCAAACGTGCTACAGTAGTCGTCTCTATGTGCGGGATATTCGCGTACACGGGCAAGGGGAAGAAGGACGCCGGGAAGGTGCTTCTCGACGGTCTGCTGTCGCTTGAGTACCGCGGCTACGACTCGGCGGGCATCTTTACGCCGGAGAGCGGCGCGGTAAAGACGCCGGGCGCGGTCAAAGAGCTGCGCAAAAAGGTGTCGAAAGATTTCTCCGGTAAAAGCGGCATCGCGCATTTGCGCTGGGCGACCCACGGCGAGCCGACCGCCAAGAACGCGCATCCGCATTCGGATTGTGGAGGGGAGCTCTGGCTCGTGCATAACGGCATCATCGAGAATTTCAAAGAGCTCAAGGAAAAGCTCGCCAAGCTCGGCCACACGTTCCGCTCTGATTCCGACACCGAAGTATTAGCGCACCTGGTGGAGGAGTACCTGGGAAAGACGCGGGATTTCGAAAAGGCCGCGCTCAAAGCGCTCAACGACGTGCGCGGCACCTATGGCATCGCGCTTCAGTACAAAGGCGAGCCGGACAAGCTTATTGCCGCGCGCATGGGCTCCCCGATCGTCATCGGCCTGGGGAACGGCGAGCATTTCATCGCCTCCGACCCATCGCCCATTCTGCCGCATACCAAGAAGGTCGTATTCCTCGAGGATGGCGAGGTGGCGGTGCTGACACCGCAGAAACACGTCATACGGAAGCTCGATTCATCACAGGTGCGGCGCAATGCGACCGAGATAGAGTGGAGCGCCGAGCAGGCGCAGAAGGGCGGGTACGAGCACTTCATGCTCAAGGAGATCATGGAAGGACCCGAGGTGATCGAGAACACCTTGCGCGGCCGGCTCTTGCCGAGCAAGGGCGATGTGAAGTTGGGCGGCCTTGAGAGCGTCGCCAAGAAGCTTGCAAAGATCGAGCGCATCATCATCGTCGCGTGCGGTACGGCCTACTACGCGGGCTTAGTGGGCGAGTACATGCTCGAGGAACATGCGGGCATTCCGGTGGAGGTGGAACTCGGCAGCGAGTTCCGCTATCGCCATCCGGTCCTCAACGAACGCACGGCCGTGCTCGCCATATCGCAGAGCGGCGAGACGCTCGACACGCTCGAGGCCGTGCGCGAGGGCAAACGCCGCGGTGCGCTCACGCTCGGCATCGTCAACACGGTCGGCTCGACCATTGCGCGTGAGACCGATGCGGGCGTCTACAATCATGCGGGTCCCGAGATCGGCGTCGCCTCGACCAAGGCGTTCGTCTCGCAGCTGACCGCGCTCGCGCTCCTCACGATATTCCTCGGCCGGCAGCGCGGCATGAGCCCGAAGGAAGGCAAGCGGATCGCCAGAGAGCTCGCTGCACTGCCCAAGAAGCTGCAGGCGATACTCGATCGTCACGGTGACATAGAAAAACTCGCGAAGCAGTACGGCTTTGCGCGGGATTTCCTGTATCTCGGCCGCCGGTACAATCTCCCGGTCGCGTTCGAAGGCGCGCTCAAGCTCAAGGAGATTTCCTACGTGCACGCCGAAGGGTGCGGTGCCGGCGAGATGAAACACGGCCCCATAGCGATGATAGACGAACGATTCCCGACGGTCGCGCTCGCGCCCATGGACAGCATGTACGAGAAAATGATCTCCAACATCCACGAGATAAAAGCGCGCAGAGGGCCGGTCATCGTCGTGGCGACCGAGGGCGACAAAGAGGTAGGGAAGCTCGTCGAGGACGTGCTCTATGTGCCGAAGACGATCGAAATGCTCGAGCCGATACTCAATGTTGTGCCGCTCCAGCTCTTCGCCTACTACTTCGCGCGCGCGAAGGGATTGAATGTCGATAGGCCGAGGAATTTAGCAAAATCCGTGACGGTCGAGTAACTCGTCCAGCTAGATTTCCACGAGCTCTTCCCACGGCCTGCCGGCGACGCCGAAGTGCCCGTACGCGGCCGTTTCCCGGAATATCGGCCGGGTGAGCCCGAGCCGCTCAATAATGGCCTGCGGGCGGAAGTCGAAGTGCTTCGTCACCACGGACGTGAGGTTCTTGCCCTTGTCGTCGAATGCTTCCACCATGACGGGCTCAACGCGTCCGATGGCGTAGGCGACGGAGACGAGCGCCTTCTTCGCGTGGCCGTTCGCGACGAGATTTTTCGCGGCGAAGCGGCACATGTACGCGGCAGAGCGGTCCACCTTGGTCGCATCCTTTCCTGAGAACGCGCCGCCGCCGTGCGGCATGAGGCCGCCGTACGTGTCGACCATAATCTTGCGGCCGGTCAGCCCCGCATCGGCCGCGAAGCCGCCGATCTCGAATTTGCCCGTGGGGTTGACCAGTATCTCGATGTTTTTCGTCGAGCCCAAGATCGGCGTAAAGAGGTGCTTGATGAGCTCTTTACGAATGTCCTCCTGCGAGATCTTCTTGTCATGCTGCGTCGAGGTGAGCGCGGTGATGACCTTGCCTTGGGAGATGGTGACTTGCGTCTTGCCATCGGGCTTGAGCCACTTGAGCGTGCCGTCGCGGCGCAGCTTTTCCAGACGGCGCGCGAGCGCGTGCGCGAGCACCACGCCTTTGGGCAGGTACTCTTTCGTCTCATTGGTGGCGTAACCGTACATGATGCCCTGGTCGCCGGCGCCGCCCACGTCGACGCCTATCGCAATATCGGGCGACTGCTTCGCGATCGTGTTGAGGACTTTCAGTTTCTCCGTATAGCCGATATCGCGATACACCTTGCGCGCGATTTTCTCGAAATCGACCTTCGCCCTCGTCTTCACTTCGCCGCCGAGCATGAGGGTACCGTGGCTGCCGAAACTCTCGACCGCGACGCGCGAGAGCGGGTCTTGCGCGAGACAGGCGTCGAGTATCGCGTCGGATATCTGATCGCACACCTTGTCGGGGTGGCCGCTGGTAACGCTCTCGGTCGTGTATCTTTCTAAGAGGTGGAACATGTCGGCAACAAAATATCTCCCTGAGGGAGATTATTGATAATGCGTATCATCCCACCAGGCTGGATGGAGCACCTTGTCTTTCTCGGATAGGTTGCCGGCGGGTCATCGAGCCAGTTCTCTTGCCGCGCTCTTGATACGATATTCAGTTGTAGGGGAATACTAGCACGCGCCCGCGGCCGCGCAACTCACGCCAAGAAATGCACGCCGGCAATCTTCGCGATGAGAGCGGCGAGACGCTTGGGGTCGTGGCGCACGAGCGAGCTCTCGACTTTCGGCGTACCGGTCTTCGAGAGGGGAGCGAGCGAGGAGAGCAGGTTGCTGCCGAGGAGCGTTCGGCCTTCGGGCAGGTCCTCCCACGAGGTGAGGGTGTCGCCTTCGCGGGCGTACCGCTTCAGGAGCTGCGGCGAAGGTTTCTTGTCGTTGTAGATGACCACGTCCACCTTGCTGCGGAGGTATGTTTCAAGAAGCGCGGTGTAATCGGCGACGCTGTAGTTCTTGGTATGCTCGAGCTTCGTCATCAGGTTGCAGACGAATACCTTTTTCGCGTGGCTCTTGCGTATCGCCTCCGGTATCCCTTTGACGAGGAGGTTGGTGACCAGGCTCGCGTAGAAGTTGCCCGGGCCGATGACGATGACGTCGGCTTCGCGTATCGCATCGAGCGCTTTCGGGTTGGCGCGACCGGCCGGTTCGAGCCAGAGCTTTTTCAGCGCACCGTTGAGCTTCGTCATTTGTATCTTCTCCTCGCCGTGGACGACGCGCGCACCGACCTGCGCGACGAGGTCGACGCGATCGAGCGTGACCGGTACGACGCGGCCATTGATGCGCAAGAGCGTGCTCGCGGTCTCCACGGCCGCATCGAACGAACCGGTCATTTTTTCCAGCGCGGAGAGAAAGAGGTTGCCGAACTTGTGCCCCGAGAGCCCGCCCTTGTCGAAACGGTAGTCCATGAGCGTGCGCATCTGCCGGCTTGAGGAAGAGAGCGCCACCAGACAGCGCATGACGTCGCCAGGAGGAAGCACACCGAGCTCGTCGCGCAAACGTCCGGTCGAACCGCCGCTGTCGGACATCCCGACGATGGCGGTGAGCGCGAAGGGATACTTCTTGAGGCCGCGCAGCGCCGTGTAGGTGCCGGTGCCGCCGCCGATGACCACTACCCGCTTTTTGCGCCGCTCCCGTGCCATACCCATTCGGGCCATACTATCTAGAAAGTGGCCTGGCGTCCATGATCATTCCCAGCCTTGCTTGGCGGCACTCTTCCCGGTACCGGTGCGCGGGCAGGACGATGCGGTGATCGGCCGCTCGCTCGAAGTGCCGATAGTGATACAGTAGGCCGCATGGAGCGGGAGGAAGAACGACGGGTGCGTGCACGCAAGCTAGTCGCTTACCTGAAAAAGACTTACCCGAAGCCGAAGACCGAACTCGTGTACCGCACGCCGATGCAGCTCGTCGTGGCAGTCGTACTTTCCGCGCAGGCGACCGACAAACAGGTCAACAAGGTGACCGCGACGCTTTTTAAGAAATACAAGACCGCGAAAGATTTCGCGCGAGCGGATGCGCGCACGTTCGAGAGGGAACTATCATCGCTCTCATTCTTCCGCAATAAGGCGAAAGCAGTACGAGCGGCCGCGAAAGTCATCGAAGATGACTTTCGCGGCAAGGTCCCGCGCACTGTCGCCGAACTCACGAAACTTCCCGGCGTCGGCTACAAGACCGCCAATGTGATCCTAGGAGAGCTCTATGACATCTGGGAAGGCATCCCGACCGACACACACGTGAAGCGGTTCGCGAAGCGTTTCGATCTCACCGATGAGAACGACCTCAAGAAAATATCGCATGACCTTGAACGTTTGATCCCTAAAAAAGACTGGAAGTACGTCAATAACGGTTTTGTCCTCTATGGCCGCTACGTCTGTTCGGCGCGTCCGCACGACTGCGCAGATCATCCACTCACCGGATTATGGTCTCAGGCCGCAAAACGCTGGCCGAAAACACGTTAGAGCCCCCGTTTGATTCGCCGCATTGTTTCCACGAGGTAGTTGATCCAGTACTGTTTCGTGAGTGGCTTATCCTGTGCGTGGAGGTAGCTCTCGGCGAAACCGCCAAAGCCTTTCTTGAAGAGCGATAGCCCTGCCCACGGATGCTCGGGGCGGCCCTCCGGCGAGATGCCCCAAAAGTTGTAGAGCGTGCAGCCGCGGCGTTTCGCTTCTTGTATCACGCGCCACTGCAAAAGATACGACGCGTTGATGTCGCGGAACGTCGGCACCGAGCCGCTGTGATGGTAGAAGGCCTGTCCATTGTAGAAGATGATGATCGCTGCGGCGATGGTCCGACCTTCGTAGCTGCCGAAAAAGAACGCCGCATGACCGTCCTTGGCGAAGAGCTCGAACTCGCGCCTCAGGTGCTCTTTGCGGAACGGCGTGAACTGCTGCCGCTCGACGGTGGCTTGATACACCTGCCAGAATTTCTCGATGTCGCCCGGATCGGTGCTTTGCGCGATTTCGACGCCTTTTCTCTCCATCTGTTTGATGAGGTAGCGGGTCGTCTTGCGCATATCTTTCAACAGGTCGTCCTCAGACTTGGTGAGGTCGAGCATCCAGGCAAGTTCGGGATGCATATGGATTGGCGCGTTGCGGAAACCGAGCGAACGGTAGTGCTGGGCGGGCTCCTCCGTCGCGGGAGAGAGGGGGCAGATGCGTATGAACGCGCACTTCTCGCGCGCGCCGAGAGCCTCGGCTTTCTCCGCGATGAATTCGAACAATAGCGCCTCGTCGTTACCCGGCGTTATGAGCGGGCCGTGCGGGCACAATAAAAAAGAACCGCGTCGTGCCGCTATTTTCAGGAAAAGCGCGGCCGCGACGAGTCGCTGCTCGCGGTACACGCCGATGCGGAATACGCCCACGCCTTCTTCCGCATGCAGCTGCCCCCACGTCCACGAGTGCAAAAAGCTGTGCGGTGCACGCATAGTGATGAAGGCCTCCCACGCCGCTTCGCTCGTTACCTCGGCAACGTGATATCCGGCGTTACGCGCCTGCAGCCATTCGCTTGCGAGATCGGCGATGCGGCGCGCCGCTCTCTCGGAGACGTTGCGGTGCGTTGGCAAGTTGACCATGAGGTCCGCGACGCGTTCGCCGTGCGGGCATTCGCCGCGATAATTCGTATGTGAAATATATTTTTGCGGGGAAATCGGCGCGTCGTACCAGATGTCGGACACGTACATACCGTTCTTGCGCAGATATTCGATGAGTTGGTCACGATCAAGGGCGAGGAGCGGGAAACGTATAGCAGAGGTCTTATCGAATTTGAGCGGGAGAGGCGAGCAGACGCCGAAACGTTCCGCGTACATGCGGGCGATGCGCTGACGATGCGCTTGCGTTCGCTCGAGCTGCTGGAATTGCCGTGTGATGAGCCCGCAGTACCAGTCCGGCAGAATGCGGACGTCGCTCTTGAAGCCGTCGAACGGGCGCGAGAGAAGATGCGACGAACGCAGGAGCGCGTGGAACGGCTTGCCTAAGCCGAGAGGATAGAGCGTGCGTATCTTCCACGTGAGGATCGGGTAAAGCCGGTCTTTGAGTTGTTGCGAAATCGGTACGGGTACCGCGGGTGCGGGCATTCGATCGGCGTACCGTCCGTTGCGGACGATGAGCGCGCCGCCCGAGACCGCATCGATCACCTTGTCCTGGCTGAACGAGAGTGCTGTGAAGTCGCCGACGGTGCCAGCCTCGCGGCCGTCAGCGTAGCGCGTGCCGATGGCATGGGCGAGGTCTTCGATGAGCGGTATGCCGTGCTCCTCGCAGAGCTTCTCGATGGGTCCGATGTCGCAAGGAAAGCCCAGCGTGTTCTGCACGACGACCGCGACGATACCAGCGTGCTCCGTAAGCGCTCGCTCGAGCGACTCCGGCGGGAAGTTGAGCGAGTGATCGCCGATGTCGAGGTAGAGCGGCGCGTGCCCGCTCTCGGCCACCGCCTCGAAGACCGCGTAGCACGTGTAGCCGTTGACGACGACCTTGCCTTTATGCGGCAGCGCTTCGAGCGCGAGCCGCAATGCATCGCGGCCTTTGTAGGTGAGGACAACGCTTCCACCGTAGCGCTGGCTCAAGAGTTTCGTGAGCTGGCCGCGCACGCCTTTGCCGCCAGAGGCGACGAGCGTCTGCAGCGCCGTGCGCAGATCGTAGTTGGAACCGAGCGAGTTGAATACGGTCATAACGCTTCCGATTCTCGCTGGACGAGATCGGCCACCTCTTTTACGTTCGTGATGTGCGGCGAGTGGCGCGCGTCGGGGATGACGACGAGGCGCGACCCGGCGATGCGCGCGTGCATGAGCCTGCCATCTTCGAGCGGCGTTGTCGTGTCATGCGCCCCCCAGACGATGAGCGTGGGACAGGCAATTGCCGCAATCCGCTCGCTCAAATCCGCCGCGACCAGGTTCGCCATCGTCTTGCGCATGTTGGGGGAGGCATTGGCGTAATCGCTCGCACGTATCGCGCGACGGAAGGTGCCCCGCAAGCGCTCGAAGCGCACGAAGCGGCCGAATATCTGGGCGAGGACGCGGAACGCGTCACGCTTCAATTTACGCACGCCGCGCGGCGGAATGCCCGCGCTATCTTCGAGGATGAGGCGCGATACTTTGTCCGGGCGCGCGAGCGCGTAGGCGAGCGATATGCGGCCGCCGTTGGAGTGGCCGTACAAGATTACCCTGTCATCGCCGACAATCTCGTCGAGCCAGGCGGCGTAGTCGTCGAGCGTCCATACGGGATCGCTGCCGTCGGTAAGGCCAGGTATGCGGAGGAACTCGTGCTCGATGCCGCGCGCGGACAATTCCTGCCGCAGCGCGTCCCATGTCGCGGTTTGATATGTCCAGCCATGGAGCATCAAAAGCCTCATAATCCCCATTGTGCTCGCCGCTTTCGCCATATTTCCTCTCGTCGGCAGAGCTTTGCCGCGTCGGAAGGGTCGGCAAGCAGGTGCTCGACCACGCCCTCAAGAAAGCGCGCGCCCTTGAAAACGATGGTCTCACCGCCGCGAAGATTCGTGCGCAAGTATTCGAGCGCGTCCGCCGGCTTCTCCAGCGGAATAACCTCTTTGTTGACGACGAGCGGCAGCGTGTAGCGAGTAACGCGCGGCCCGACGAACAGGATGCGTCGCACGTCCATGCCGTTGAGCAGGTGCGCCAGTTTCTCGTGCTCTTCCTTTTCTTGCGATCCCTGCTCGACAAAATCGCCGAGCACGAGCCAGAGCTCTTTTGCGGGGAATTTCTCGACCATCTTGAGAATGGCACGCGTTGAGGAGAAGTTGGCGTTGTACGTGCTGTCGATGAGAACCGTCGTCTTGATGCCTTTGAGGAGCGAACTGCGGCCGGGCGGTAGAGCGGCTTTCCAGAGTTCCGTGGTCGGCGTGACGCCGAAATACGTCGCGACCTCGGCGGATGCAGCGATGGAAGCCCATGTTTCTTCCGGCAACAGGTAGGGTACGCGGTATCGCGTGCCGCCGATGCCGAACTCAGTGCCGCTGATCGTGATATCCCATCGAACGTTCTCATCGGTTTTGCGTAGCGCGCGGACCTTGGCGTCGGCGCGCGGCACTTCGTCGCCGATGAGCGGCTCGTCGGCGTTCACTATGACGAGCCGCTGCGCGCGTTCAGCGAAATAGCCGAATTCATGCGCGATGAGCCGGTCCACGGAAACGCCCCGCGCACGAGCGGAGCGCTCGAAATTCATGCTGTGTGTGCGCGCCGACGAGAGCCACACGACGACCTCTGGTTCGAGGAGCGCGCTTAAGAATTCACCTTCGCCCGGACGGTCGCTGTCGGCCTCGACGACGTAGATGTTCTCGGGATACGGTCCCTTCCACGCATATATCGGCGCGAGCAGGAAAAACCAGAGCCACTCGATCGGCGCATAGCTCTTGCGCGTGAGGCCGAGGATGTCGAAGGGGATGCCGAAGGAGCTGTTGGCGTGGCGCGAGTAATGGGCACGCTCGCCGAGCTGCATCTCGATCAGCGTGAACGTGGTCGTTTTGCCGTTGGAGCCGGTCACGACGACGACGCGCGGATGCCAGCGCGCAAGACGGATACGCGCGAAAAAGCGGAAGTAGGCCGCGATGGGGAAGTAAAAGAAGTCCTTGATACGGCACACCATTCAGCACAGAATACTCGATTTTCCACGATTTTCCACGCACTCGCCAGGCGGCTCTCGGAGCGGTACTATTGAACGATGGATGGCAAACGCAGAGTAGCGGCATTCGACGTGGACGGTACCATATTCCGCTCATCCCTTTTGATACAAGTGGTCGACCGTCTCATCGAGAAGCAGGTCTTCCCGAAGGAGGCGCGAGCGGTGTATGCGCGCGAGTATGAGCGCTGGCTCAATCGCGAAGGCGACTACCAGGAGTACATCGACGCGGTCGTGCGGGCGTTCGTCGGGCATCTGAAGGGCGTGCATTACGCGGCGCTCGCCGATGCGGCGGAGGAGCTCGTTGACGAGCAGTGGAAGCGCACGTACCGCTATACGCGCGACCTCCTCAAAGAACTCAAGGATAAGGGATATTTCTTGCTCGCGGTCTCGCATTCGCCGAAAACGGTTCTCGACAAATTCTGTCCGCGCCTCGGTTTCGACAAGACCTACGGCATGATATACGAGCTCGGACCGCAGGACCGCTTCACGGGCGAGGTCGTCGACGCGCACCTCATCTACAACAAGGCGGCGATTGTGCGCCGCGCCGTCGAGAAGGAGAACCTCACGCTCGCGCATTCGATCGGCGTCGGCGATACCGAGAGCGATATCCCGTTCCTCGAGCTCGTTGCCAAGCCGATCTGCTTCAATCCGAACCAGAAGCTTTACCGCACGGCGAAACGATCAGGCTGGAAAGTGATCGTCGAGCGAAAAGATGTGGTGTATGAGCTGTAGTACGCCGATCGTGCGCCCTTTCATCGAACGCCGATACCGGTGACATGCGCGCACGACGAGTCACGACATCGAATGAGGTGGACCGACGAACGGCTGGCGCTGTTCGTCTGAAAGAGCGCGCTGTCCGCTTCCGCCGTGCCGTGTGGGCGTACTACCGTATGCACGGTCGGCACGATCTCCTGTGGAGGAGGACCACAGATCCGTACCGCATCCTCGTTTCCGAAATGATGCTGCAGCAAACGCAAGTGCCGCGCGTGATACCGAAATACCGGTCGTTCATCAAAAGATTCCCGACCGTCCGGCGCTTGGCGCAAGCCTCGCTCGCCGATGTTCTAAAAGAGTGGAGCGGATTAGGATACAACCGGCGTGGGAAGTTCCTGCATGACGCAGCGAAGGAGGTCGTCGGACGATACGGCGGGCGCGTCCCGCAGGACGCGCCCGCTCTCCGCGCGCTATCGGGGGTCGGCGAGTATACCGCTTCTGCCGTTCGCGCTTTCGCATTCAACAAGCGGGTCGCGATGCTTGAGACCAACATCCGTACCGCTCTCATTCATCATTTTCATACCACAGAGGACGGTCCTCTGGGGAAAGTTGGGGACAAGGGCTTGACGGAATTGATGGCGAAGATCGTCGAGGTCGAGAAACGACCGAGGGAATTCTACTGGGCGCTCATGGATTACGGCGCGCATCTGAAAGCGAGCGGCGTACGGAACAATATTCGCAGCAAGCACTACGCGAAGCAATCGAGGTTCGAAGGCTCGCTCCGCCAAGTTCGCGGGGAGATCCTCCGCCAGCTCTCCAACGGAGGACCGTCCTCTGCAATATGCAGAGGACGGTCCTCTGCGCGGATGCGGGAGGCGCTCAGCGGGTTGGAGCGGGACGGTCTTATCAAAAAGGAGAAAGGGAAATGGCACATCGCCTAAAAGCGAAGCGGCAAGTGGCCACGATTCACGCGTGACCTCAAACGCTCACAATGACAGGGATTACGATCGGGCGTTTCATTGTTTTTTGCAGCAAGAAGCGGGAAACGGAATCCGCGAGATCGTCGCGCGCGACATCGAGATCGGCTGAGCGCGGGTTGCGGAGCGAGGTTTCCACCGATTTGCGGATGATGAGGCGCGTCTGGTCCATGAGCTCCTTGTTGTCGCGCAGGTAGACGAAACCGCGCGAGATGATGTCGGGCGATTTGTGAAGTTTGCCCGTGCGGCGATCGACCGTGGCGACGACGACGCAGAAGCCCTCCTGGCCGAGCGCTTTCCGGTCGCGCATGAGCACATCGGAAAGTTCGCTCACGACGTGGCCTTCGACGACGCGCAGCTCGAAGGGCGCCCTGACCGGCAATTTGCTGATCTTCTCGCCGTTCTTTATCTCGATGACGGAGGAGTTGTCAGGGACACAGACGTGTTTGGGATCGACGCCCATCTCGACGGCGAGGTCGGCATGCACGCGCAGCATGTAGTGGTAGCCGTGGACGGGTACGAAGAAGTTGGGTTTGATCTGGCGATGGATCCATGCCGCTTCCTCGCGATTGCCGTGGCCGGAAGCGTGCACGTCGCTCGCGTGGTACGTGATGATGTGCGCGCCCTGGCGCGAGAGGTTGTCCTTGAGCTTTTGTACCGCGCGCTCGTTGCCGGGGATGACGGAAGAGGAAAGCACGACCGTGTCGGTCGGCTGCAGTTGGATGTACTTGTGGGATTTGTTGCCGATGCGCGCGAGCGAGGCGAACTCGTCGCCCTGCGCGCCGGTCGCGAGGATGAGGACGCGTTCGGGCGGATACTCGCCCATGTTCTCGACCGCGATGACCGTATCGTCCTTGTACTTTACGAGCCCGAGCTCTCGCGCTATCTCGATGTTGGTGCGCATCGAGCGGCCGTCGATGACGACCTTCTTGCCGTAGGTCTCGGCGAAGCCGATGATACGGATCAAGCGTTCAAGGTGCGAGGCGAACATCGCGATGATGAGACGGCCTTTCGAATCTTTGATGATACCCTCGAGCGTGCGGTAGACGTTCACCTCGGGGATGGAGAATCCTGGCTGCCAGACGTTCGTGCTGTCCATGAGGAGCGCGAGTACCTTGCGATGCGCGAAGATGCCGAACTCGCGCTTCTCCTCGTCGGACGGCTCGCCGTCCACGTGCGAGAGCTTGATGTCGCCAGTGAAGACGACGTCGCCCCACGGCGTTTCAATGATAATGCCCATCGAATCTGGGACCGTGTGCGTCACGCCGAAGAAGCGAATGGTCGCTGCGCCGAGCTTGAGCACTTCATTCTTCTCGACCTCGCGTATTTGCACGGGTTGTGCAGAAGCGAATTCCTCCTGGCGTTTCTGTATCATGCGGCCGGTGAGACGGCGCGTATAGATGACGGGGTTGCCGATGCGGTCGAGGATGTAGGGGATGCCGCCGATGTGGTCGAGGTGGCCGTGCGAGATGAGGAGTCCGCGTATTTTGTCGCGGCGCTCTTCGAGGTAGCCCGTGTTCGGGAGGATGTAGTCGATGCCCGGCGTTTCGTCCTCGCTGAACTGGAAGCCGCAATCGAGGATGAAGATGTCGTTGCCGACCTCGATCGCGGTCATGTTGCGGCCGATCTCCTCGACGCCGCCCAAGGGGATGATGCGCACGGTGTCAGCGGCGGGCGGCGGAATGACGCCGCCCGGCTTTTTGTCGCGCGGGGTTTGATGTTCGACGTGCGCTTTGCCGCGCCGACGGGGCGGATGATTGCTCTGCCACGGCGCGCGGCGGCGTTTTTGCGGCGGGCGCTGGGGGCGGCCCCGATGGGGCGTGCCGTGCCGCTCGCGAGCGGCATGCGGGCGGCTTGTCCCGCCGCCAAGGCGGGCTGAGTCGCCGTGCGAGCGGGAATTGTCTGATGATGGTTCCATACGGAAAGTGATGTTTAGTAAGTAACGGTTGATAATTGATTGCCTTTCGCGAACACGCTCCAGACGTATTCGGTCTCTTCGTACCACTGGTACACGTCGAGGAAACGATCCGATGGCTGCGAGAGCACGCCGAGTTCGACGCCTTGCAAATCCTTCGGTACGACGTAGATGAACTGCGGAGCGTACAGGAATACCGCAGGATGGTCTTTCTCGATGTCCGCAGCGAACTGGACGTAAAGCTTGTCGCGAGCGGAGCTGTCGGTCGCGGCACGGGCCTGCGAGAGGAGCGCGTCGACCTGAGAATTCGCATACATCGAGAGGTTGAGGCCCGGGTCATTGCGCTGGCTCGAGTGCCAGAAGGCGAAGAGGTCCGGCGATCGGCCGACGACCTCGCCGAAGAGCAGTACGTCGTAGTTGCGCGGGCGAATGACGTTGGTGTTCAGGTCGGAGATGGGGTAGATCTGCACGTTGGCCTGGACGCCGATCGCTTGCCACTCGGCAGCGACCTGTTTTGCGGTCGCGACGAGTTCCGGCTGGTCGGCGGTCGCTATCGTGAGCGAGAGCGTCTCCTTGCCTTTCGTCCAAACGTTGTTCGTCTGATCGAAGGCCCAGCCGCCTTTTTGCAGCAGCGCGCGCGCGGCGTCGTAGTTGCTCTGATCGGGCGTGGTCGAAGCAGCGATCGTCACGCGCGGGAGGGCCATCGGTTCGGCGGGCGTGGTGTCGCCCAAAACGCCGGGCGGTACGGGTCCCTGCAAGACGGTCCCAAAGCCATCGAGTACGCTTTGCACAAGCTGTTTTTTGTCCACTGCCGCGTCGAGCGCCGCTCGCACGGAGCCGTCGGCGAGCGCCGCGTCGTGGTTCTGATTGAAGAAGAGCGCGAAGGTGCGGGGAAGCGCGACGCGCACGACATTGACGTCGTTGCGCTTGAGATCGGGCAGGTTCTCAGGAGAAACGCCGGCGATCGCATCGATCTGATGCGCGTTGAATGCTTTGATCATGTCGTCCTCGCTCGTGTAGAAGAGGAACGTGATGCGCGAGAGGTGCGGCTGTCCGAACGTGAAGTCGGCGAACGGCACGAGATCGTAGCGCGTCGGCGAGCCGGTCGAATCGGTGCTGACGCTCGCGATCTTGTACGGACCGCTTCCGATGGGGTGCGTGTTGGCAGGCGCGAAGGGAAATTCTTCCGCAGGCACGTCCTTCCAGATGTGCGCGGGCAAGATGCCCATCGTCGCGTTCTCCATAAAGGGCGCGTACGCATGCGGCAGCGTGAAGACCACTGTTTCAGGATCGGGCGACGAGACCTGCACGCCTTGCCAGTCGGCGCGTCGGGGACTGTTGATGCCGGGGTTCTGCGCCGCCTGCACCGTGAATATGACGTCGGCGGCGGTGACCGGCGTGCCGTCCTGGAAGGTCGCGCCCGGACGCAAATGGAAGGTGTAGGTCGTCCCGTCGGGCGATATGTCGTAGCTCTGCGCGAGATCGGGCACATAGCTGCCGTCGGGAGTGGCGCGCATGAGCCCGGAGTAAACGAGTTGCGTTAGATCCTCATCCGCCTGCGAGAGCGTCAAGACCGGATTGATGAAGCGCACGGGCGCGAGCTCTCCTTCAACGAGCGTACCGCCCTGCGCAGGCACCTGCACCGACACCGCGATGTCGAGGCCGATCACAAGTACAAGCGTCGAAAGCGTGAGCAGTGCCGTGAGCCCGTAGAGCGCGAGACGATCGCCCGGCGAGAATGAGTTCAAAAGTCGCGCGACCGAGCTCAGGCGGCCGAACGGGCGTTCGCGGGAGAGCCGCTCTTTGAGGGCTTTCGCTTTCTGCAGATAGGAGGTGGGATCAAGGCTCATAACGCAACGCATGCATGCGTCGCGCCCCGCATCGTTGGATACAGGGCTGAAGCATTAACTAATAAGAAGATTGACGAGTGCTGAGAGGGCGAACAAGATGCCGAGGATAATACTGACCCAGAAGAGGGTTTTCTCCAGGCCACGGCGCGTATGGAAGCCGGACGTGAAGTTGTCCGCGCCGAAAGCGCCCCCGAGCGACGCGCCCGTGCGCTGTAAGAGTATCGCTCCGATGAGCAAGACCGACAGCACGATCTGTATGTAGGGGAGCGTCCCTTGGAGAGAAACCATCGCGCGTGAGTGTAGCATGGTCGGTTTTTCACCGCAAGCACTTGACCGAAGCGGCCTCGCCCATTTATATTGATGCTCCACATTTACTAGCTCACTCATTACATCTCATTTCTCATGAAAAAAGAAGCAAAAGCGGCCAAGCTCACTTTCAAGCCAGCCGGCGACCGCGTACTCGTCAAGCCACTCGAACAAGCGGATGAAAAAACCGCTTCTGGCATCATCATTCCAGATACTGCGCGCAAAGAAAAGCCCGAGCGCGGCACGATCGTCGCGATAGGCGAGGGCAAGCGCACCGACAAGGGCGAGCTGCTCCCGGTGCGCTTTCAGGTCGGCGACGAGGTTATGTTCTCAAAGTACGGTTTCGACGAGGTCATCATCGACGACGTCGAGTACTACGTGGTCTCGGACTCCAATATACTCGGCACCTTTTAATTAACCGTTCCATCACATCTCACTCACATGGCAAAGAAAGTATTGTTCGATCAGGAAGTGCGTGGCGCTTTGAAGCGCGGCGTCGACGTCGTCGCCGGCGCGGTGCGCGTGACGCTCGGTCCAAAGGGGCGTAATGTCGCGCTCGGCAAGAGCTGGGGCGGCCCGACCATCACCAACGACGGCGTGTCCATCGCGAAGGAGATCACGCTCCAGGACAAGTTCGAGGACATGGGCGCCTCTATCGTGAAGGAAGTTGCCACCAAGACCAACGACAAGGCTGGTGACGGTACCACGACCGCGGTTGTGCTTACGCAGGCGATCATCGCGGAGGGGATGAAGCGCACAGCGCTCGGGGCGAACGCGATGATGGTGCGCCACGGCATCGAAGCGGCCGCGAAGGACGCCGTTGAAGAGCTCAAGAAAATGTCGCGCGAGATCAAGGGTAAGCAGGATATCCGCCAGGTCGCAACGATCTCCGCAGAGAGCGAGGAGCTCGGTAAAAGCATCGCCGACATCGTGGAGAAGGTGGGGAAGGATGGCGTCGTGACCGTCGAGGAATCGCAGTCCATCGGCATCGAGACCGACTACGTGGAGGGCATGGAGTTCGACAAGGGCTACGTCTCCGCATACCTCATTACCAACGCCGAGCGCATGGAGGCCGAGGCGAAGGACGCTCCGATTCTCGTCACTGACAAGAAGATCTCTACGGTCAAAGATATCCTGCCCTTGCTTGAAAAGGTGGCGCAGAGCGGCAAGCGCGACCTCGTCATTATCGCCGACGACGTGGACGGCGAAGCGCTCGCGACCTTCATCGTCAACAAGCTGAAGGGCGGTTTCAACGTGCTCGCGGTCAAGGCGCCGGGCTACGGCGACCGCAAGAAAGAGATGCTTGCGGACATCGCGATCACGGTAGGCGCGCAGGTCATCTCCGATGATCTCGGCACCTCGCTTGAGAAAGCCGAACTCTCGATGCTCGGCCGGGCCAACCGCGTCGTTGCCACGAAAGACTCGACCGTCATCGTCGGCGGCAAGGGCAAGAAGGCCGCGCTCGAAGAGCGCGTGCAGCAGTTGCACAAGCAGGCGGAACTCACCGATTCCAAATACGACAGGGAGAAGCTTGAAGAGCGGATAGCCAAGCTCTCGGGCGGCGTTGCGGTCATCCGCGTCGGCGCCGCGACCGAAACCGAGATGAAGTACCTCAAGGACAAGATCGAGGACGCGGTCAATGCGACCAAGGCCGCTATCGCCGAAGGCATCGTGCCGGGCGGGGGAGCAGCGCTTGCGAAGGTCGCCGATAAGCTCAACAAAAAGATCGATCCGAAAGCGCACGACGAGTACACCGTGGGTTACCGCGTGCTTATTTCTGCGCTTTCCGCGCCGCTCTTGCAGATCGCGCAGAACGCGGGGCGTGAGGATGCTGCGGTCGTCTTGCAGGAAGTGGTGAAGAAGGGCGGCGCATATGGGTTCGATGCCTCCGCCGAGAGCACCGAACCGACTATCGTCGACATGTACGAGGCCGGCATCATCGATCCAGTCAAGGTGACGCGCTCTGGCGTCGAGAACGCAGCCTCTGCCGCCGCAGTGCTCCTCACCACGGAAGCGGCGGTCGCCGATATCCCGGAAGAAAAGAAAGCCGCCCCCGGTATGCCTAGCGGCATGGATGGGATGGAATAAGTCCAGAAGCGGCGGCACACGCTTGCCGCGGCCTTGGGGTAAGGCGTGAGAAGTGGATTCCACAGCGCGGGCCAGCCTTGGGCTGGCCCGCGCCGTTTTCGCGGTACCATACCGACATGGTTGTGCGCCTACGCCCGGGGTTCCTTGCGGCATCGATACTTGTGTGCGGCCTGCTGACGCCCGTCGTCTTGTCCGCGCAAACGACGCCGTCTCTGGACTCTGGTCCTGGCGCCAACAGCGAGTGTCCAAAACCAAATGCGGACCAAGGGTACAACTCGCAATACTCATGCGGCGAAACGTACCCTGACCAAGGCCTCGAAAAGGTGAATTTATACGGGTGTCCGTGTTCCAACTCGCTGGTGAGGGGCGTGTGTACCGCCGTGGATTATTGCAAAGGTGAGTCGTGCAAGATAGGGAGCACGTGGGACTCGTGTACCAAACAAAACGGCGTCAGCGGGAGCGCGACGCCGGGACAGACCTCTTCGCCGACGACGCCCGTAACGTCGCCTCAGCAAAGTGCGAGCCTGTTTCCAAGCGTGCAAACGCCGTCCAATACGATACCGAATATCGATACCACGAATGCCGCGACCCCGAACGGCCAGAACGTCCCGCCTTCGCAAGGGTTTTCGTCGTCACCCGACCTCTTTCAATCCGGGCAGTTCACCGCAGCCGATCTCGGAAAGTATGAGACCGTGCGAACGACCCCGACGGGTGCGGGGTCCGCGAGCGGCTCGATCACGCCGCAGAGCATGACGGATTCGCAGTTCCAACTCACGCCCGTTCCAACCGATAGCATTACCCCAACGCCCGTGCGAACGGCCGTCATTGGCGATCAATCCTATGGCGGAAGCAGCGGAGAGTTTACCGGTGCGCCGGACGCCTCTGCCCCGCAAGCGCCGTGCGCGTCTCTCGCGTCGTACTCATGTTTCTCAAGCGCCGCATCGCAGGTCGGTGGCGCGGTCTCGTATGCGGCCGATCAGCTGTTCGGCGTGCAAAGCGCGTCGGCTAAGGCCGGGACCGTGTCGCAGGCGTACTGTCTCGCGAACGCCGATTCGTGTCTCGCGCAGGATTCGGGGCAAGCCTCGTTCTACGATTCTCGCCTTGGCGGCATCAATTCGAGCGGGCTTGGGCGCACGGCCAACGGCGAAGTGCCCAACATGAACGACACCACGTTCGCCTCGCAGCGCTTGCCGCTCAACACGGTCGCACAGGTGTGCAACAACGACTCGGGGGATTGCACGTATGCTCGCGTCAACGACACTGGCGCGTTCGATCAGCCGAAATATGGTAACCGCATCGCCGACCTGACGCCAGGTACCGCGAGCGAGATCAATGTGCAAGGGCTTGCGAATATCACGATTACGCCGATCGGCATTTACTCGAGCGGCGCGATGGCCAAACAGGTGACCGACAATCTCAACAGCGGCTCCTCGCTCGGGGATGCGGTCTCGCAAGCTTCCGAATCGACCGGCGATCGAGCTATCTATACCGTGCTAACGAGCGCAGAGACGTTGCCGTTGAGCACCGATACGCTGCGTGGTTTTACCGGCTACTCGCCTGCGTCGATGACGATCGCCGACAACCAGACCAACTGGAACCAAACATCGGCAGGCACCATCACGCCCGAGGCTCCTGTCGTCGTGCCGGATTCGTTCGCCGCGTACGGCCAGCCGTCCGCGACTCTCGGCACCATTTCGAACATCGACTGGAGCAATCCGCCGTACAGCGCCGCGCCGACGGTCTCTTCGTCACAGCCGATCGCCGACGCCTTTGCGCCCTTTGCCGGCGACACGAGCGGGCTCTCGCCGATCAGCTCGACACAGCCCGACAGTCGGCAACTCGGCTCTGAGGTGACTCCCGCATACTCGAACGCAGGGTACGGCGGCATCGCTCCCGCCACGGAGCCGCCGCCTGGGACCGTCCCGACGCAGGAGAGCATGCCGAGTACGTCGGGGGCGTCGACGCTCACGGCCGCCCAGCAGAGCGCGATCGCCGAAGTGCAATCGATTGGTCGTAATCTGCAACCCGGCATGAACGGACAAGACGTCGTCGCACTGCAAGATTTCCTCAAGGAGCAGGGCTTCTTCCCGCAGAACGTGGCCTCGACCGGCTACTACGGCTCTGTTACCCAAGCGGCGGTCGCGGCATGGCAACAGTCGATTGATCTTGCTGGCGCGACAGGTGCCGGCTATAGCGCTAAGGAGTACGGCTATTTCGGCCCAATCTCTCGCGTCTACGTGAGCACGCTGCGGTAGGTCTTGCGCTATGATGGCGGCGATGGAACGGGTTGGAGGCACCGCGATGCGCGCGGGGTTCGTGCTGGCACTGGTCGTTGCGCTCGCCTGTGTCTCGTTCGTCGTCAATGCGCAGACGACGCCAGCCTCGAGCGGAGGTTCAACCCCATCGACAGGCAGCACGTCCGCGAGCCCCAGCAACGATGCCTCGGCCGACAAACAATGTCCTGCGGAGACGGCGACCGCGAAGTACAGCAAGAACGAACCGGAGGATCAGCCGTATTCGGAGTATCATGCAGTGAACGGAACAGCCGTCAAGACCGTGATACAAAACCTTTACGGGAAACCGTGCAATTACTCGATGTCCCAGCAGCAGGTGGTAAAAGGGAAATGTGTCGCGGCGAATGATTGTCGCTGCCGGGATGTGATGCTCATGGGTGGAACGTTCGTTTCTTGTTCACAGACACCCGGTGTTTCGTCTGGCGTCAGCGCATCGGTCACGACCCCGCAACCCACGCAAACCGGTCCCGTGTACGTATCGACCGATGGATCGACAGAGTTGCCCGGAATGATGAGCAACCTCCCGGGCTTGAATCCGATAACTCCAATGGACGGATCCAGCGACGGAAGTACGGTCGGTGATATGAGTGGGAAGGAGAATACCGCCAATGCAGGTGGGTCACAGTATAGCGAAACGACGCCAGCCAATGCGCCGGTTACGACCTCGTTCGGCGGGTCCACGCAGGCGATCAATAGCTACGCGAATAGTTCCGATTCCGGCAGTGCCGCAACGCCGGGAGACTCAAGCGGCAGCAGCGCGGGAGGTATGAGCGGCGTGGGCGATGAAGCGGCCTACCAAAACCTCAACCAGCAGGCACAAATGTATCAACAAAATCCCGTGACTACCGGCTGTGCTGCCGACTCGGCGTTCTGCCAGAAGACGATGGCCGGCGTCGATAACGGCACTATTCGTCTATCCACGAACATCGAAGACAGGCGGTTTGCTGCAGCGCCCATGGTCCAGAACGATCAGCCACTCATCCAATTCCCGCTGTCCCCCACGATGAACAACGGATACCTCAACTCCATTTCATTCGACACGCCGAATTATACGTTCCTCGGCCCGACTGCTGCTGCAGCGCCGTCGAACACGACGTTCTCTTCAGTGGATCAGACTAACGCGCTCGCGTCGGCGATACCACAAAACATCTCGGTGTCCGATTACTATTACCCGCAAAGCGAAGGGCCGACTCCAGTGAGTGGCGCATTGAGTGGTTCGTATGGCGTATTTCCGAGCGGCGGGGGACCATCGTTTTTCAACGTCATCACATCCCCGTTGGCGTTCCTTGGTAACTGGTTTGCGGGCCTGTTCAAATAGCGTTATGCTTGCCGTATGATACCTACCTATATCATCCTCGCGATCGCCGCGCTCATCATCGTGTGGCTCGTCGCGGCCTACAACCGGTTTGTCACGCTCTCGCAGCGGGTGAAAGAAGCGTGGGCGGACATCGACGTACAGCTCAAGCGCCGCTATGACCTCATTCCGAACCTTGTCGAGACGGTGAAAGGCTACGCTGCGCACGAAAGCGGCACGCTCGAAAAGGTGACCGAGATGCGCACGGCGGCAATGCAAGCGACAGCGCCGGCCGACAAAGCAAAGGCGGAGAACATGCTCTCCGGCGCGCTCAAATCGCTCTTCGCCGTCTCGGAGAATTATCCCAACCTGAAGGCGAATGAGAATTTCCTCGCGCTCCAGACCGAACTCTCCGACACCGAGAACAGGCTGCAAGCCGCGCGTCGTTTCTACAATGGCGTCGTGATGGACCTTAACACCAAACTGCAATCGTTCCCGTCGAACGTCGTCGGCAACACGTTTGGTTTTAAGCCGTCCGACTTCTTCCAGCTCGGCGACGCGGATGCCGCAGCCAAAGAGCCGGTGAAAGTGCAGTTCTAAATGGCAACGCTCTACACGCAACAAAGCCGCAACGTCCTGCGCACGTGGGTGCTCATGGGGACGTTCCTTGTGTTCGTTGTGCTCGTTGGTTGGTTCGCATCGTACTATTTCAATTCCAACGTCATTCTCTACGCTGCGGTAGCGCTCGCGCTCGTGATGAACGTGTCGGCGTATTGGTTCTCGGATAAGGTCGCGATCGCGCAAGCACATGCGGTGCCCGCCGACGCGGCGCAGTATCCGGAACTCCACCGCATCGTGGAGAATCTCGCAATCACCGCGGGGCTTCCGAAGCCGCGCATCTTCCTCATCGAGGACCCGGCCCCCAACGCCTTCGCCGCCGGCCGTGACAAAAACCATGCGGTCATCGCGGTCACGAGCGGTCTCTTGCAGATGATGAACAAAAGCGAGCTTGAAGGCGTGCTCGCGCATGAGCTTTCGCACATCGGCAATCGCGATATCCTCGTGATGACGATCGCGGTCGTCCTGGTCGGCGTGCTCTCCATGCTCGCCAATATCTTTTTGCGGGTGAGCTTCTGGGGCGGTGGACGCAACAACGAGCGGGAAGGAGGCAACGTATTCGTGCTCATCGCCGGCGTCATTGCCATCGTGCTTGCTCCCATCGCGGCACAGCTGATCCAGCTCGCCATCTCGCGCAAGCGCGAATTCTTGGCCGACGCTTCCGGCGCGCTCCTCACGCGCTATCCTGAAGGGCTCGAGTCGGCGCTGCAGAAGCTCGGCAGCTACCAGGCGCCGATGCGCACCGCTTCCACGACGACCGCACACCTCTACATCTCGAATCCGTTCGGCGCACATCCGGCTGGTCAGTGGGTGCAGAAACTATTCTCGACGCATCCTCCCATTCCCGAGCGCATCGCGGCGCTTGAGGGCATGAACCTCTGACATGTTCTGGAAACGCCCATCCAACGATCGCGACTGGGCGCCGCAACTCAAGCTTTTGCCGCACGTCGTCTTCGAGCGTGACGATATCGTGCGCGTCGAGCACGTGCGCAACGTTACGTACCGCGCCGATACCGGCTTCGACGTCTCGTATAGCGACATTCGCTACGACCTTCGGGCTATCCGCGCCGTGCGGCTCTTCATACTCCCGTTCCTGGGTTTCGGTATCGCGCACTTGTTCATGCGCTTCGACTTCGAACAGGGCGCGTCGCTCGCGGTATCCATTGAGGCACGCAAGCAGCGCGGCGAGAAGTTCAGCCTCAAGTGCCTCGTCCCTGGGCATTTCGAGATCACGTACGTGCTCGCCGATCCCCGCGACGGTTTATTGCTGCAGACCGATATCGCGCAGCAGGACGTCCGCGTGTTCGACCTCGCTCTTACTGCTGCGCAGGCGCGCGCGACGCTCGTTGATATGCTGCGCTATGCCGAACAGCTCGAAACGCGCCCTCGTTTTTACCATCCCTTCGTCCGCGCGTGCGGCATCAATACCGCCCGGCACCTGCGTGCCGCAGGCGTGCCCTTGCCGCGCACCAGTCTCCACTACGTGTTGCCTGAGCGATTCGATATGGTCTTGCGGCGCCGCAACGTCCTCGCGGCCTCGCATTGAGAACCTCTCACGTTCGCTTCACGGTTCCGCGCATACGCTGTGCGCATGACGTGGGAGTTCAAAGGCGCGAATACCTGGATGGAGAGCAATCTGCAGCGACTGTTCCCAAGATCGCACACGGCGGACGATGGCGGGCCGTGGGTGCTCGGGGCGCTTGATTTTGCGATGCGGCGCAAATTCATCGATGAGCATGAGATCCCGCCGACCGGGCAGAAGAAGTCGTCTCGCGCGCTGCGCATACGATCGGCGATGGACGCGGTCGGATCGGCGTTCTTGCACGACGTTCGATATCCCGTATTGGTCGCGTGACGTTCACGCGGCTCTGCTCCGCGTTCGCGGTATGGATATGATCACCCTTGTTCCCTTGCCGACATCGCTTGCGATGCGGATTCTGCCCTCGTGCAGCTCGATGAGTTCTTTGACGATGGCGAGCCCCAAGCCAGAACCGCCATGGCGGGCATTGTTGGTGATACTGCCCTTATAGAATGGATCGAGGATGTGCGGGAGGTCCTGTGGACTTATGCCGCTCCCCGTGTCGCAAATGTGCAGGTGCGCGGTACGCTGCGAGGCCTTCAGGTCGATCGTGATCGATCCGCCTGCGGGGGTGTGGACGATGGCGTTGCGTATCACGTTGGCCGCGATCTGTTCGAGCGCCACGCGATTGCCCCGCACGATGACGCCGAGCGCGAGGTTCGCGTGCAATTTCACGCGCCGTGAGTCCGCGAGCGGGCCACACTCGCGTATAGCGAGCGCGATAGCCTCGGAGAACGTGATGTCGAGGAATGGTATCGTGTGCTTGCCAAGGCTTGCCGAAGAGATGAGCAGGAGATTGTTGATGATGTCGGCCATTTTTGCCGATTCGTCCGAGACGTGCTCTACGACGGCGAGCAAGTCCTCGCGGGACACGCCTTTCGGGCGCCGCAGCGCGAGCTCGGTCTCGGTGCGTACGAGCGTGAGCGGCGTGCGCAGCTCGTGGGCGGCGTTCGCGAGGAAGCGCTGCTGCGAACGGAACATCGTGTTGAGCGGCTTGAGCGAGCGCCACGCCATCACGTAGCTCGCGAGCGCGATCCACAGCGCGATACCGAATGCGACCTCGTAGTTGAAGGGCAGTAGATCGTTGCCGGTGTTTTGTATGATCGCGTCCACCTGCGCTGCGACCGCAGGCGATGCGTACCTGTCGATCTCGCGCTTGACGTACCAGGTTTGGAGATAATTACCGAACCACCCCGTCGCGATGAGCACGACGAGGATGGTCAGTCCGTAGAAAATGGTGAGGCGAAGTTGCGCCCTGCTGAAAATGTTCATGGGCCATCGCCGCGGAACTTGTAACCGGCGCCGCGCACGGTTTCAAAGAGTCCGCGCGTTCCGCGATCGATCTTGCGCCGGAGATTCTTAATGTGCACATCGATTGTGTTGCTGAGCGACAAGTCATTGAAATCCCAGAGCTTGTCGTGCAATTCGTCGCGGGTGACGACCTCGTTTGGGTGCGAGAGGAAGTATTCAGCGAGCATGAACTCTTTGTGCGTGAGTGACACGGCTTCGCCGTCCACCCGCACCTCCTGTGAGCGGCGGTCGAGCGAGATGCCGTCCGATTCCAGGACATCGGGCTTCGTTTCGCTCGGTCGCCGGAGAATGGAACGCGCGCGCGCCAGTAACTCGTCGAAGGAGAACGGCTTGACGAGATAATCGTCGGCCCCGCTGTTCAGGAGGCGGACTTTGTCGTCCACCATGTCGCGCGCCGTGAGAATGAGGATCGGAACCGTTACCCCTGCTTGTCGGGCGCTCGCGCACACCGCAAGGCCGTCTTTGCCCGGCAGCATGTAGTCGAGGATTATGAGCGCATAATCGTCGCGGTGCATGAGGATGCGGTGTTCGGCCTTTATACCGTCCGTAACGTAGTCGACCGCGAACCCTTCTTGCTCGAATGCTTTTTGGAGCATTTGCGCGAGCCTCTCTTCATCCTCGACGACGAGCAATTTCATATGCCTGCACGCCTACGCGCTAACTATTACATAGGAGAGCTTCGCACGCCATGCATGAACGCTGCATGAAGGTGCATGGCCGAGGCTTCACAGGAACGTCATGTGGGGGTATGGTAACGAGTAGAGGGTCCATGACGTATGGAGGGAGGGTCCCATGGTGGAGTGCATCTCACTTTCCGCTTATCGGGAAAAACGCGCCTTTGATGAGGTGAGACAGCAGCGGCTGCTTATCGAGGCGCGTCGCGCGTACCATCCGCCGCCATCGCCGCAGGAGAGCGAGCCGCAACGCTATGTCTTGCATAGTGCTCGGAAGTTCCGCGAAGGGGAAACGAAAATCATCGACGGACATTTTGCCTCTCCCACGACAGATCATGGTGAGCTGCAGACGGAAGGAAACGAGTGATCTTTATCGGGATGATGAACAAACGGGGCGACCGACCGGCCGCCCCTCGTCTTTTCAGGGCAGTCGCAGTACAATCCACTCTGTATGTTGCTGCGCATGTGCATGGCCAAGATCCATCGAGCCACCGTCACGGAGGCCGATCTCAACTACATCGGCTCCATCACAATCGACAAGGCGCTCCTCAAGGCGAGCGGCATCAAGCCGTACCAGTACGTGCTCATCAACAATCTTTCCAACGGCGCAAGCTGGCAGACGTACGTCATCGAAGGCAAGCGCGGCGAGATTTGTCTCAATGGTCCGCCGGCACGGCTTTTCCATCCAGGCGACAAGGTCATCATCCTCGCCGAGGCGTGGGTGGAGCCGGATGAGCTCGCAAGGAGCGAACCGACGGTCGTATTCGTCGACAGCAAGAACCGTGTTACCTCGATCAAAAAGCATCCCACCGCAGCGCAAGGCAAGCGGGAACAGAAGTAGGGGAACGAGCGCCGCGCCGAGCGCGTATTGTGTGGTATATTCGAGCGCACGGAGGGTTCGCATAGTGGTCTAGTGCGCCGCTTTGGAGAAGCGGTATACCGCAAGGTATCGAGGGTTCGAATCCCTCACCCTCCGCTCGTAGTATCGGTTATCGGGCTTATGTCGAGCCCTTGTTTTTAGCCATTTTGTAATTTGGTTCGAATCCCTTTACGGCCGCCCGAAGACTTTTGTATCGGACAGACCCGAAGGCCTTATTCTAGGCCATTATTACGCAGCACAATTTCAAGAAATCTAGTCTACCGCGAAGGGTAGTGGAGATTGCGAAATCCGATCCAAACGGATAGCGCGGGCTTTTTGTGATGACGGACGCTGCGGTATAATCTCGACATGAACGCCCTCTTCATCTTCTTGGCCCAATACCTTTTCATACTGCCGATCATTGTCCTCGGCGTATACTTTCTTTCGCGAAAATGGCCCGCGCAAAAACGGATGGCGCTTTTCGCGGTCCCGGCAGGACTTCTGACCTACGTTCTCGGCCTCATCGGCAACTATTCCTACTACGATCCTCGGCCATTCGTAGTCGGGCACTTTACGCCGCTCATCGCGCACGCCGCGGATAACGGGTTCCCCTCGGACCACACGCTCCTCGTCTCTTCGCTTGCGGCGGTCGGCATGTACTGGAACAAGTGGCTCGGCATCACATTGTGGGCTATCGCGATCCTTGTCGCGGTATCGCGCGTGTATGTCGGGCTGCATCATCCGCTCGATGTGATCGCAAGTATGGTGTTCGCGATAATCGCGACGGCGTTGTGGCGTATATCATGGCGAAGAGAACAGGTACGGTAGCCGAACCACAAGCGTTCATCGCGAGAGGCGTTACCGATCGCAATGCTCTCGTGAAGGCGTTCAATCTGGCCACGGTCAACGACTACGATAGGGCAGGTGATTGACATGGAGTCAAGTATGAGCTATAGTGGCTCCGTATGAATATGAACGCAAAAAGGGGTCTTATCACCTTATCCATAGCTCTGTTCACGGCGATGCCGGTACTCGCGTTCGCTCAAGTGGATAACGAAGGCGCTGAAGGTAACTGCAATGACGAGATGTCGGAGTCGATGGGGTGCGGGAATTCGAGCTCAGGTTCCTACGTCGCGCCGTCCGCCTATTCCTACGCATCGCCTTCGACCTCCTATGCGCCGTCGAGCTACCACTCGGCTTCAGCGTATCCTTCTACCTCGTACACGCCAACGTATCAGACCTACCGGCCGTCGTATCAGACGTATCAGCCGACCTCATACTCGAGTTACGGAACACCCGCGTCATATTCGTCTTATCCGTACACGACCGGTAGCTACCAAATCCAAGGCCAAACTCATGGCCAGTACGGGATACCGACGTCGTACCAGCCGTCGTACTACGGAACATCGATGAATGCAGCTCCGATAGTGACACCGCAGTACTATCTTACGCAGCCGCCCAGCACGCGGTCGGTTCCGACCGGTACCTATTCGGGCGGACAACAGTTGTGCCAGTGGTCCGACTATCCGACCCCCACATCTTGCGGCAGCGATCCACAGCAATGGCTCTACGACCCGTACTCGGGCCAGTGGTACTAGACCGAGGTTTGATAGCAGCTTCAGTGAAAGATTGCCCACGATAGAAGTGTAAGAAAGATACCTCACCCCCGTCATTGGGGGCGGGAGTGGTTATCAGTTGCCAATTTTTTTACTATGTTGAAGAAAAGTATCGCAGTAGTAGGGGTCATTAGCATGCTCGCCATGGCGGGCGTGGCGTTCGCGCAGTCCACGACGACCGGCACCCCGGCATCCCAGCCGATGGTGCTCGACGTGAACGCCTCGGGCAAGGTACTCTTGCGCGGCACGGTCAGCGCGGTCTCCGCGACCTCAATCACGGTTAATAGCTACGGCGGCGCCTGGACGATCAACGTCCCGGCTTCGGCGCAGGTTTTGCCGCAGGGTATCGCGCTCTCGAGCTTCGCGCAGGGCGACTTCGTGGGCGTGCAGGGCACCATCGATTCGAGCGCCGGCTGGACCGTCGACGCGACCTTGGTACGCGACTGGACGCAGCGCCAGGCTATCAGCCAGCAGGTGCAGCAGAACGTTCGGAACATCAGGGCGACCGTTCAGTCGGGCCCGCGCAACTACGCCGGTACCCTGAGCAATCTCTCGGGTGGGGCGTTCACGCTCACGACCTCCGCAGGCGCGACGTACTCCGTCTCGCTCACCAGCAACGCCGAGATAGTGCAGAAGAACTACCGCACGCTCCCTCTCTCGCAGGTGCAGAACGGCGACTCGGTGCGCGCGTGGGGCACGGCGGCGAGCTCCTCCATCACGGCATCCGTGTTCCGCGATCTATCCATTCCGCGACAATAGCGCGGTCGGTCGTATGAAGAAAACCGCCCCGGCTGAAAAGCTGAGGCGGTTTTCGCGTGCACGCTATCAGGGGAATCGCTTCGCGAACGCTGCGGTCGTCGTCGGCGCGTTGATGGCGCTCAGTTCGTAGAGGTGGTCGGACGATTGCGTGGCGCCGCTCCAGTAATCGCCGCGCGCGCTCAGAAAACCGGCCTGCTTCACGAGCGCGATGATGTCCGCGTTGTACTGTCCGAAGGGGTAGGCGAACTCCGTGATCGGCACGTTGAGTTTTTGCTCGAGCAGCGTCTTGCTGCCGTCAATCTCTCCCCAGAGCTTTTTCGGGTCGGTTATCTTGGTGAGGAATGGGTGCGATATCGAGTGGTCGCCAATCGTCATGCCGGAAGCGACGACTTCTTGCAATTCGCTCCAGCTGAAAAAGCCGCGATGGCCGACCGCGTTGGTGAAGATGAAGAAGGTCGCCGTCATGCGATGCGCCTTGAGGATGGGGAAAGCGTACTCGTATTGATCGTGCCAACCGTCGTCGAGCGAGATGATGATGGGATTCGTCGGCAGGGGGGTCGAGGATGCGAAATAGAGCTCGAGGTCGTGAAAGCCGATCACATGGTAGCCGGAGTTTTGCAGGTGCGACAGTTCCGCGTCGAAGATTTCCGGCGTCATCGCGATCGCGCGTACGGCAGCGCTGTCATCGGGGTAACTCGGACGGACGATGTGATAGACGAGAATCGGGACGACGACCGTTTTCGTCGAGCTCGCCGATGGCTGCGGCGCGGGGCCGGTGGGCTCTTCGGCGTACTCGCTCTCGTTCGGCGCGCCAAAATCGATCAGGTGGTACGGACCCAGGCGATCGAGCAGAATGAGCGCACTGAACGAGAGCGCGAGGATGCCGAGCATGATCATGTATGTTCTCGCGCGCATATCGATACCGTATCCTACCGTATGAATGGCTCGACGCATACTTGCCGCCCGCACCGTTTATACTGTCCTATATGCAAGAGGTATTGGTGGGCGTGTTTGGCCGGGTGCAGATGGTCATGTTCCGCGATTTCGCGCAGCGCAAGGCGCGCAAACTCAAGCTCGTGGGGTATGTCCGCAATTTGCGGGACGGTTCCGTGGAAGTGCTCGCGCAGGGCGAGAAGGTGATCCTTGAGCGTTATCTCGAGAAGCTGCACAAAGGCCCGATCCTGGCGCACGTGGAGCGCGTTGAGGTGATTTGGCGCGATCCGACCGCTCGATACGACGCATTCACGCTCATTCGTTGAGCTTCACGCCCCAGCGCGCCGCGCACGCGAGGCGAGGTCCTCGAACGCTTCCTTCAGGTGGTCGACGGTGAACGCCGGCCACAGCACGTTGGAGAATATGAGCTGCGTGCCGCGCATCTGCCAAGGCAAGAGCAGGTCCGACCAGTGCGGATCACCCTCGACGCCCGTGCGGATGAGGAGGTCAACGTCGGGTACGTGCGCGGTCCACAGGTGCGCGCGTATCGAGGCTTCGTCGATGGCGCCGTCGCGCGCCGCCTCCTGGGCGGCGCGCACCAGTTCGGTCGTTCCGCTGTAGCCGAAGAGCACGGTAAATGTCTGCGTATGAGCTTTGTTGCGCGCGGCAGCTTGGCGCGACAGTTCGATCAGATCGGCATCATCGGTGAAGTCGCGCCACGCGCCGCAGAGATGGAAGTCGGCGCTTTCGTCGGGACGTGACGCCTGGTAGCGCAGCTCTTCCTTGAGCAGTTTGAAAAGATTCTCAACCTCCTGCGCAGAGCGCTTGCGCAGATTGGACTCCGAGGCGGCCCACAGCACGACGTGCTCGACGCCGAACCGGAGTGCGGCTTCTGCTATCGTGCGGGCGTTCCTGAGCCCCGTGACATGCCCCTGCACGACGGGATACCCATGCTGCCGCGCCCACCGTCGATTGCCGTCGGGGATGATGACGAGGCATCGCGGAACGGCTGCGGTACCGCGTGCGCTCATACGTCATCGGCAGCGCTGTGCGTGTGCGCGTGCAGCCCGTCCGCGCCGCCCGTGCCCCGCAGGTGTTCGAGCGTGTACGTCGCGATGAAGGTCGTGATCGGGACGCCGAGGACGAGCCCGATTGAGCCGATGAGGATGCGCACGAGCTCGGTCGCGAATATCTCGTTGTTGATCGTATAGGCGATGCCGTATGTCGCGCTCGAGACCACGAGAAGGAGCGGGAGCGCCGCGCCTACGTAGGCGATGGCGAGCGTGTTGACGAGAGCCCCGATGTGCTCGCGGCCGATACGTATCGCTCGACGGTACACGTGCGCCCGGGTCATGTGCGATCCGGCGCGGTAGAGCTCCTCGACCGCGATGGCCTGACCGATAGCGATATCATAGAGCACGCCCAAGAGACCGATCATGATGCCGCCGAAGAGGAGCGCGACGAGGTCGATCGTGCCGTGCGTGTTAAAGTTGAGGTACACGTCTTCCTCGCTGTTGTAACCGCTCAACTGCGCGGCGTGCACGGCCCAGTAGGCGAGCGCGCCCGTCACGAGCACGGTGCCGAGCATGCCGAGCACGGCGGCGCTCGTCGTTTTGTTGAAGCCGTGCGTGATGTACGAGCCGACGATAATGATGAGCGCGGTCGTACCGACGGTGATCCACAGCACTGGATAGCCGCCGAGTATGCCGGGTACGAGCACGTAAAAAATAAGTACGAGGCTGCCGAGGAGCGAAACGAAGCCGCGCACCCCCTGCAAGCCGCCGAAGACGACGACGAGCACGAGGAAGGCGACCGCGAGCGCTTCGAGGATGTTGAGCCGGTAGGGATCGGAGACCGTATAGTAGTCGGTGCCATCGAGCGCATTGCTCGTGTGCCGCAAGTAGAACGTGTCGCCGACCTTGAGTTGCGTGTAGTCGTTCTCGAACGTCACGCTCTGTCCTTTCTCCGCGCCGTCGAGCACCGTCGCGGTGAGTATCTGCGACTCCTCTTGTGTACCGGTGCCAGCGATCTCGGTCGAGGTCGCCGCCGATGCGGCGGTGACCTGCGCGAGCTCTATCGTCTGCGTGTCGGGCGTCACCTGTGCCTGTGCAGCGGCGAAGGCAGGGAGCGCCAACACGGGGATGGCGAAGAGGAATAGCAGGTTCCGCATCTGGATAGTATACGCTGTCGCGTGATACCATAAAACTATGGGTCATCGTTACCAGCAAGCTTTTAGCGTTACCGTATGAGAAAACAAATGCTCCGCGAGATCGCGGGATTTGCCTCGGGGCTCGTCGCGGCCGATTTTTTGTGCGGCTGGTGGCTCTCGTGGATCGCGATGGCCGCTCCCGCGTGCCTCTCATACGTGAGTTTTCACCCGGCGCTTTTTTCCTCGCCGCCCCGCCGCAGCTAGCAAGGTATGCCGCAGGGACTCACGACCGGCTCGGCAGAGGCGTACATCGTTGCGCACGGCTATAACGAGATAGTTGAACGGAAACAGTCGCTCCTCACGAAGCTGGCGAAGCGTGCCGTCTCGCCGATCAGCCTCATGCTCCTCTTGGCGGCCGACCTTTCGTATTGGAGCGGCAAAGACTTCGACGCAGGGTTCATCCTCGCGCTGCTCGTCGTCAACATCGGCGTCACTATTTTGCAGGAGCGCAAGGCAGATACCGCGATCGAGAAACTCAACGAACATCTCGCGACGACGGTGAAGACCATGCGCGATGGCGCGTGGAAAAAGCTCCCGTCGCGCCTGCTGGTGCCGCACGATGTCATCGAGCTGCGCTCGGGCGACGTCGTGCCTGCCGACGCGCTCGTGCGCGAAGCCAATCGCGCTTCGGCAAACGAGGCCGCGCTCACCGGCGAGTCGCTGCCCAAGGAAAAAGGGCAGGGAGACACGCTCTACTCCGGTTCGTTCGTCGCGTCCGGTATTATCACGGCCGAGGTGTCGGCGACCGGCAGCGGCACGTACTTCGGTTCGACCGTCGCCAAGGTCGACGCGCGCGAGAAGCGCAGCTCGCTCGAGCGCGAGATGCTCCGCATTTCGCAGTTCCTTTCGGTGCTCGCGATGCTCGCCGTGCTGCTCCTTTCCGTTATCCTGTACGCCGCGCACGCGCCTTTCGTCGAGATAGTGCGGCTCGATCTCTCGCTCGTTATTGCGGGCATTCCCATCGACTTGCCGACCGTGATGACGCTCATTATCGCCTTCGGCGTCGTTGCGCTCGCGCGCAAGGGCGCGATCGTCCGGCGCCTCGCCTCGCTCGAAGAGCTCGCCAATACCGACTACCTGCTTACCGACAAGACCGGCACGCTCACCGAGAATAAAATAGCCATCCAGAACGTCATTGTGTACGCGCAGGCTGCGGAAAACGATGTCATGCGCCTCGCGGGGATCGTCGCGCAACATGAGGCGGATTTCGCGCTCGACAAGGCGATACTCGAGCGTGCCGGTGCGATACCGCAGTCCCTTTCGTTCATACCGTCGGACTCTACGCGGAAACGCGCGACCGCGAGCTACGAAGAGAGCGGCCGCATCGTCACGCTCTCGCTCGGCGCACCGCAAGTGATCGCGGGTTTATGCGCGCTTTCGCCCGAGGCGAAAGCGCGCTTTGACGTTGACGTGTCCAACCTCGCCGAGGGTGGCTATCGCGCGCTCGCGCTCGCGCGAGCGGGCGGCGAGCGTGAAGAGGGAATGGAACTCGTCGCAGTTTTCGCACTTTCCGACACGCTGCGCGCCGATGCGGGCGACGTCGTGCGGTTCTTGGAGGAGAATGGCGTTGGTGTCACGATGAACACCGGCGACAACCGCGCCATCGCACGCGAGATCGCGGAGAAGCTCAACGTTCGCGGTTCGCGCATCATTACGTCGCAAGATAAGCCAGCGCAAGGCTGGAGCGGGCTCGCCAAGGATGATTTTCGCGACGCGCGTTCTTTTGCCGAGATATTGCCTGAGGACAAGTACGAACTGGTACGTTCGGCGGAACGTTTTTACACGGTCGCCGTGAACGGCGACGGCGTCAACGACCTGCCAGCCGTGAAGGCGGCAGATGTCGGTTTCGCGGTCAAGGAGGCCGTTGATGCGCTGAAAGGCGCCGCTGATATCGTGCTCCTCACGGACGGTATCGCGGTCATGCGCGACGCCTTCATCGAAGGTCGCAAGATATTCATGCGTCTTTACACGTACTCGGTGTATCGCATTTCGGAGAGCTTCCGGCTCATTGTGACGATCGCGTTCCTCGGCTTTTTCTCGGGCACGTACCCGCTCTCGCCGCTACAGCTCATCCTCATCGCGATATTGAACGACCTGCCCATCATCTCGCTCGCAGGCAATCGTGTGAAAGTGGCGAACCGTCCGGCGCGGCTGAACGTGATCCGGCAGTTCGGGTCGAGCACGCTCTTCGGTCTTGTCGGTGTCGTCAACAGCTTGCTCCTCTACTTCCTGGCGCTCAACTTCTTGCGCCTGCCGCTTTCGGTGGTGCAGACGCTCTTTTTCCTCAAGCTCACCATTTCCGGGCACATGCTCATCTATGTTGCACACACCGAGGAGCGCTGGTGGCGCTATCTGCCGAGTTCGGCCGTCATCATCGCGACCTCGGCGACACAGGCCATCGCGACTCTCTTCGCGATAACGGGATGGCTCATGCCCGCGCCGATATCCTGGCCGCTCGCGGTCTTCGTGTGGGCGTGGGCGTTCTTCTTCATGCAGATCACCGAAGCCACCAAGCTTGCGCGCGAGCGCCTCTCCGCACCGTCGACTCCGACCACTCAACCCGCGACTGTCTAGCGGTTATCCACAGCGAGGTACAGAGGACCGTCCTCTGGGGGAAGAGTCAGTACGTTTCGTCGAAGGTGAATTATCCACAGATTTGTACAGAGGACCGTCCTCTGGGGAGCGCGCGTTCGAATGACCTGTGCACATGAGCGCCTGGACGCGCACTCGCGCGCGGCTATGATAGAGGGACTATGACGCTGATAGGCATCGCTCCGATCATCGCCGCAGGTATCGCGTCGGTCGTTCTCGCGTGGTTGTGGTACGCGCCGTTCGTGTTCGGCGGCATCTGGATGCGCGCGGCCAATGTCACGCCGGAAATGGCGGAAAAGGGGAAGAAGCGCATGCACCTCAACTCGCTCGTCGCGCTCGTGGGCAGCATGCTCATCGCGTGGGTGATGGGATACGTCGGGACGCTCCTCAACGTGTACGACTGGTTCGGCGCGATCGAACTCGGCTTTTGGTGCTGGCTCGGCTTCACTGCCGCCCCGATGCTCGGCCTGGTGCTGTGGGAGCAGCGGCCGTTGCGGTACTACTTCATCGTCGCTGGGTACTGGCTCGTTGCGTTCATCGTGATGGCGCTCGTTTTGGTCGTTGGCACGCAGCTCATGTCCGGAGGCTTCTCGCAGTACGAGACCGGCGTGGTCACGACGTCGTCTTAGGCGGCTTCCTTCTATGCGTACCCTCCGCGCGATCGCGTTCTATTCGGTGCTCGTGCTTGTCGTGGTCGGCTCGTTCGTCGGATGGTGGATATCATTGTCGCCACTGCGCTCGAGCGGCGGGCTTTCGGGCGGCCTGCAAGAGGTCACGCTCGACGGGCAGCTCATCCATGTGACGGTCGCCGATACGCCGGCGGCACGCGCGCAAGGCCTCGGTGGTCGCGGTGGTTTGGCCTACGACGAAGGCATGCTCTTCGTCTTCGATCAGGACGGCAAGTATTCCTTTTGGATGAAGGACATGTTCTTCTCGATCGACATGCTCTGGCTCGACGCGGATGGCCGCATCGTCTACATGGCGCAGAGCGTATCGCCGCAAACATACCCGGAAACCTTTACGCCCGACACGCCTGCGCGCTATGTGCTTGAATTGCCAGCCGGCTACGCGGCGGCAAATCACGTACAGGTAGGCGATCAAGTGCAAATGTAGGCTTTTCATGGCATAATGCGCGCCTGCGTTAGGCAGTCGCTCCGACCTGGCGTCGGAGAGGAAAGTCCGGACACGCACTTCGACGCTCGTCGGAGTAGCAGGGTAGCGGGTAACGCCCGCCTGGGTGATCCAAGGGATGCGAACAGAGACGCCCGAGCCGAGAGGCAAGGGACTCCGCGAGGAGTAGCTCATGCGGGAACGCATGAGGTGCAACGGCAAAATTCCTACCCGCGTGCAAGGCCGTGTCCAGCTGTCATTCTCAATTGAAATGACCGCTGGAAGTGCCGCTCGAGGTGAACGGCGACGTTCATCCCAGATAAATGATTGCCCTCGACAGAATCCGGCTTACAAATGCAGATGCAAAACCCGCCTCTCGGCGGGCTTTGTTTTTATGGCACAATAGGCCGATGCCTCGGCCGATACGCACCGGACTGCAGTTCCTTGCGCGCGAAACGCGTGGGATGCACCAGGCCGCGTACCTCCTCGCCGCCTTCTCGCTTGCGTCGCAATTCTTGGCGCTCGCGCGCGACCGCACTTTCGCGGCTGTTTTCGGCGCGGGCCACACGCTCGACATCTACTACGCCGCGTTCCGCACGCCGGATTTTCTTTTTAGCACGGTAGCGAGCCTTTTCTCGCTCTACGCGCTCTTGCCGATCCTCTCGCGCATTGAACAAGAGGGCGAAGGAAGAGTCGCGCTCTTTTTGCGCCATTTGCTCGTCATCTTTTTTGCGGGCATGTCGTCGATCGCGTTCGTTCTCTTCCTGTTCGTGCCGAAGTTGGCACCCCTCATGGCGCCCGGCATCGCGAGCGATCCGAACACGGCCGGACAGCTCATGATGATGATGCGCATCCTCCTCTTGCAGCCGATACTCTTGGGCGCGTCGAATACGGTCGCCTCGCTCACGCAGATGCGGCACCGTTTCGTGCTGTATTCGGTCTCGCCGCTCCTCTACAACCTCGGCATCATCTTCGGCGCGGTCGTGCTCTATCCGACCTTCGGCATCGCAGGCTTGGGTTGGGGCGTCGTCTTGGGCGCCGCGATGCATCTCCTCGTGCAGGTGCCGTACTTCGTCTCCGAAAAAGCGGTCGGGACGATCTCGTGGAGCGAGATGGTGCGCTCCACGTGGGAAATACTCAAGCTCTCGGTGCCGCGCACGCTCGCGCTTGCCTCCACGCAGATATCGCTCCTCGTCATCGTCGCGCTCGCCTCGCTTCTCGCGGCAGGTTCCATCGCAATCTTCAACTTCGCCTACAACTTGCAGGCGGTGCCCTTTACCATCATCGGCGTCTCATATTCGGTCGCCGCGTTCCCGACGCTCGCGCGCCTCCACGCCTCGGGTTCCAAGCAGGAGTTCAGCGCGTACGTGGAAGCGGCCGTGCGCCACATTATCTTTTGGTCCATTCCCGCGACCGTGTTCGTGATCGTGTTTCGCGCGCAGATCGTGCGCCTTATCCTCGGCGCCGGCGCATTCGATTGGAACGCGACGCGCCTCACCGCAGCGGCGCTCGCGCTCTTCATTCTCTCGCTCTTGGGGCAGTCGCTCACGCTCCTTATCGCGCGCGCTTACTACGCGGTCGGCAACACGCGCAAGCCGTTCTACTTCGGACTTGCGGACATAACGCTTTCCATCCTCTCCTCAGTCGGCCTTGTATTCCTCTTCACGCACAACCTGTTCATTCGCGATCTCGTCGAATCGCTCTTGCGCGTCGACGACGTGCCGGGTACGACCGTGCTCATGCTCGCCCTCGGCTACGCGTGTGGCTCGATCGCGGAGGCGCTCGTCGGCTATCACTACTTCGCGCGCGACTTCGGCATCTCGCGCGCGCACGTGCGACGGCTCGTGTTCCAGAGCTTTGCCGCCTCAATGCTCGGCGGCGCGCTCGCGTACCAGACGCTCTCGCTCATGCCCTCGATACTCTTGCTGCACACGCTCGGCATCGCGCTCGAAGGGCTCGCGGCTGGCGTGGTGGGTGCCGCAGGACTCTTCTTCGTGCTATTGCTGCTCGGTAATCGTGAGCTCAAAGAGGCAATCGCCTCGCTCAAGCGCCGCTTTGCCGACATCCCGCAAATCGCCGTTGAGCCGACCGACGTCGCTTCGGCGCAGTAGCGCGCGGCCGGGTGCTAAATGTGCCGAAAAATGCTAGATTTCGCGTGTCATGCAGCACATCCGCAACTTTTCCATCATCGCGCACATCGACCACGGCAAATCGACGCTCGCCGACCGCATGCTCGAGCTGACCGGCACGATCGAGGCGCGCCGCATGCAGGAGCAGGTGCTCGACCGGATGGAGCTTGAACGCGAGCGCGGCATCACCATCAAGATGGCTCCGGTACGCATGCTCTGGAAGAAGGGCGGCACGGAATACACGCTCGATCTCATCGACACGCCCGGGCACGTCGACTTCTCGTACGAAGTTTCGCGCGCGCTCACTGCCGTCGAAGGCGTGGTGCTCTTGGTGGACGCGACGCAAGGCGTGCAGGCGCAAACGCTCTCGGTCTTGGGCGTCGCCAAGGAGCTCGGCCGGGTGATCATTCCGGTCATCTCGAAAATAGACTCGCCCAATGCGCGCGCTGCCGACGTGAAGAGCGAGCTCGCGTTGCTCCTTGGCATCGAGGAGTCGACCATCTTGAGCGTCTCGGGCAAAACAGGCGAGGGCGTAGCACACCTGCTCGACACCATCGTCGAGCTCGTGCCCGCGCCGCAGCCGACCAATGCGCAGCAAGGTCTCATTTTCGATTTCGGCTACTCCGATCATCGCGGCATCATCGTGTACCTGCGCATCTTTGGCGGCGCGTTCCATAAGGGCGATACACTCAGGTTCGTCGCGGCCGACGCGGACTTCGTCGCGCTCGAGGTCGGCACGCTTTCGCCGACGGAGCGGCCGGCGGCTGAACTCGGTGAAGGAGAGATCGGCTACATCGTGACCGGGATCAAGAAGCCGGGCATCGCGTCGGTCGGTGATACGGTGACGAGCGCGCGGCAGCCCGCCAAAGCGCTTTCCGGCTACCTGGCGCCGACGCCGGTCATTTGGGCGAGCGTGTATCCGGAGAGCCAGGATGACCTGCCGATATTGCGGCAATCGCTCGAGAAGCTGCGCCTTTCGGATTCCTCGCTTTCGTACGAAGAGGAATCATCGGGCATTATGGGCAGAGGATTTCGCTGCGGGTTCCTCGGCATGTTGCACCTTGAGATCATCATCGAGCGATTGCGCCGCGAATTCGCCCTCGAGCTCGTGGTCACGCAGCCGACGACCGTGTACGAGATCACGCGCATGCAGGGCACAGTAGAAGAGATATTCTCTCCCGCCAAATTCCCCGACGACAGCACGGTCAAGCTCGTGCGAGAAATGTGGGCCGACATCACCCTCATCACCCCGAGCGATTACATGGGCGGTATTTCGCAGCTCTTGTACGATCATGAGGCAAACGTGGAGGCGACGCAGACCATGCCCGACGGCAAGCTCGAGCTTACGGCCGAGATGCCGCTGCGCGAGCTCATGCGCGGCTTTTTCGACAAGCTCAAGAGCGTGTCCTCGGGCTTCGCGTCGCTCGGGTACACCCTGAAGGGGTTGCGCGAGGCGCACGTGGTGCGGCTCGACATCCTCGTCGCCGAAGAGCCGGTGCCTGCTTTCGCGCGCATCGTTTCCGCTCGGCGCCTGCAGCACGAAGCGGAGCAGTTGGTGGAGAAGCTTGAGTCGCTCTTGCCGCGCCAGCTCTTCGAGCTCAAGATCCAAGCCAGGTCAGGCGGCCGCATTCTGGCTGCGCGCCGCAAGTCGGCGTTGCGGAAGGATGTGACGCAGCACATGTATGGCGGCGATATCACCCGCAAAATGAAGCTGCGCGAAAAGCAGAAAAAGGGAAAGAAGCGGATGCTCGCGCGCGGCAAGGTAGACATCCCGCACGATGTCTTCCTCAAAGTGGTGCGCGAATCCTAGAAACCCGCGGATCCTTTTTGCGAAGGCTACTGCGTGAAGAGGTTCACGATACCAGGCGCGAAGAGGAGGATCATCGAGAGCGTTACGCACACCGCGATAATCGCCCACAGGACGTTGATGATCTTTTTGGTGCGCTTATGGAAGAGGAAGCTCATGCGCGCAGTATAAATGATAGGATAGCACTATGGCAATACGCCATCGCAACGACCCTGTACGACTCTTCGGCCGGAGACTCTTGCTGCTCGGTCTTTTCGTGCTGGTCATTGCGGGTGGTGCGGGCGTGTGGCGCGCTTTTTGGGAAGAGCAGGAATCGACCACGCTCAACGCGCAAGCGCAAGTGCGCCTCGCCAATCTAGAGCTGCAGCAAACGCAGCTCAGCGCGAAGGTCTCCGATTTGGAGACTGAGCGCGGCCAGGAGGCCGTCTTGCGTGATCAGTACGCGCTCGCGGCGCAGGGAGAGCATCTCGTCGTCATCGTCGACTCGACCGCGACGCAACCGGAAGCGACCTCCTCGGCTTTCGCCGCATGGCTGCACAATACCTTCCCGTGGTGGTGAGACGTGGATAAGTCTGGTACATTTTGTGGCGAAGCGGGATTAGTTTAGTGGCAGAACGATTGCTTCCCAAGCAATAGATACGGGTTCGATTCCCGTATCCCGCACACGAGTCAGCAACCCATGCATAGGTGCATGAGGCCTCGAGCTTCAGCGAGGTTGGTTCGCCGGAGGAGTTGGGCGAGCTCTATGATGTGCTGCAAGCGGGGCGGGGATACGGCCTGATTATAAGTACGCCTCGCCGTAGGTGCGAACGGCGTCCATGATGCCCTTGAGCGCGAGGCCTTTCTTTGTGAGTTCGTAACGCCCGCATGCCGGCTGTCCCTGGGATTCGCGTTTCGATACGAGTTTCTCGCGCTCGAGCGTCTTGAGTTTCTTGGCGAGGGTGCGTGTCGAGACCGAAAGCGATCGCTCAAACTCGCTGAAACGCTTCGGACCAACCAAGAGGTCACGGATGATGAGCATCGAACATGAGTCGCCGAGCAGGACGACGGTCTTCTCGACCGGACAGCTACCCGCTTTCATAGATATCCACACTAGCATAAAAACTCGTACTTTACAAAGTAAAGTCTATGCCCTACACTGGGGTTCTATTCATTCACACACATCGCTATGACGAATGTTTTGAAGGTAAAAGTTATCGTAGGATCGACGCGCCAGGGTCGCTTTAGCGACAAGCCGGCCGCGTGGATCGCTGGGCTCGCAGGCAAACGAGCGGACATCGACGTCGAGATTCTCGATCTCAAAGACTACGCGATGCCGTTCTATGACGGCGCAATGCCCCCGAGCCTGATCAAAGGCGGCGAATATCCCGACCCGCAGGTGAAGCGATGGGCGCAGAAGATCGGGGAAGCCGACGCGTTCATCGTCGTCACCCCGGAATACAATCGCGGTCCGTCAGCGGTATTGAAGAATGCGCTCGACAGCGTGAGCCAGGAGTGGAACAACAAACCGGTAGCGTTCGTTGCGCATGGCTCTGCCCTTGGCGTTCGTGCCATCGAGCAGTTGCGCATGAACGCGATCGAGCTGCGCATGGCGCCGGTACGGGATATCGTCGCGCTGCCGGGGAGCTGGACGTTCCCGGAGGGAGGTACGAAAGCCGGCGCGTTCGCGGAGCATGACGCGACGGGCAACACGATGCTCGACACGCTCGTGTGGTGGGGTAACGCGCTCAAGACGGCCCGCGCGAGCAAGTAATGCTAGAATAAGGTATCAGTAATTAACACAAGCGTATGAGCGACAAACAAGTCACCATTTATTCGACTCCGACGTGCCACTTCTGCCACATGGCGAAGGATTTCTTCGCGACGAACAACGTCAAATTCTCCGACTACAACGTGGCGACCGATCTCGAGAAACGGAAGGAGATGGTCGAGAAGAGCGGCCAGATGGGGGTGCCGGTCATCACGGTCGGCGACGAGCTCATCGTTGGGTTCGACGAGGATCGTTTGCGCGAGCTTTTGGTCGCGTAGACGAGATCACGGTTTTTTCTCAAGGCGGCGCGTGCTACGATTGCACGCGCCGCCTTCTTGTGGGGCACAGGATGCTGCGGCCCTCGTAGCTCAATGGATAGAGCAGCCCCGTCCTAAGGGGTTGATGTGGGTTCGATTCCTGCCGAGGGCAAAATGGATGCTAGTATGAGCGGCATGGACGAACAACCGTCACTACGCGAAATCTACCGGCTCGCGCGGGAGAACAACATGATGCTGCACTCGATGCGGCGCCGCGCGTTCTTTACCGGTATTGTGAAGGTCATCTTCTACATCCTCATCCTCGTCATCGCACCGCTCTATGTGTACTCCACCTACCTGCAGCCGTTCATAGCAAACCTGCAACAAACGATGAACCAAGTGCAGGGAACCAATGCGCAAGCACAAGCGCAGTTGAATGGCTTCGAGCACATTGTCAAACAATTGGCCTCGAGCATTCCGACCATCCCCAGTATCTCGCAACCGAAGCAGTGATTTGGTATAGTAATCCCGCTGCCCAGATAGCTCAGGTAGTAGAGCATTCCCCTGAAGAGGGAAGGGTCGTCAGTGCAAATCTGACTCTGGGCACCGGCAAAACAAGAGGCCCCGCACGGGGCCTCGAGAGTTGAACGGGGAAGTTCATCGTCTTGAAACGAAGAAGATGCGCCGATTTGCGAGGTTGCGACGGTCGCCTCGCTCTTTCGCGGGTACGCGTTCGCCGGGGGCAAAGACGCGCTCATCCCGCTGCTTTCTCAATAATTCCCTGGTCCGTTCCGAGATGAACGCGCCAGCCCAAGGATCAAAACTCAAAACGTAAGTCGCCGCGCCCATTGCCGGTCTCCGTTGCTGCGCAGAAGAAGCATACCTTCTATCCGCTATCCCAAAACTAGCAAAGATGAAGAAATGCGCAACCCGTTTGCGCATTAGAGCCCGAGGGTGAAGGTCATGACGCTCGGTTTGGGCGTGAGCCAGCCTTTGGTGTTGAGCTTTATCTCGCGGTCGCGGCCGAGCTCTTTGTAACGCAGCGGCTTGCCGGCGAGCGCCGTGTCGAGGAGCTTTTTCGTGATCTCGACATCCTTGAGGCAGTACGCGCGCACCTTCTCGACCTCGCCGGCACGCCACCAGCGCAGCGATTGTATGCCGTCGGCTATCTTGCTTTCGCCAAGCGTCGCCTCGGCGAGCGTATCGAGCTTGAGCCGCCGTCCCAGGACCGCCTGCACCTCTTTCATGAGATCGAGGCTTTTTATCTTGCTCAGGTCGCCCGGATAGTACTTGTTGAGGAGCGGCACGTCGAAGTGGTCGGAATTGTAGCCGACGAGCACGTCGGTGCGTTCGAGGATATGCCAGAGCTTCGGCAGATCGGCCACGAGGTAGCTTGAGTATGAATCGCTCTCGGAGTCGTGAACGCCGACGAGCGCTATTTCGAGGTCGGTCGTGCCGGAAACGCCCTCATCGCCCAACCAGTTAGCCGTCTCGATGTCGAAGGTCACGATACGCATACGCCGTGGCTAGCCGAGGGAGGAGAATACGTGGTCGGCGATCTGGTCGACGGGGAGCGTGCGCTCGTGGCCCGTCTCGAGGTTCTTGATCGTGTAGCGGCCCGATTCGCGCTCTTTGCTGCCGACGGCGATGATGAAGGGGATGCCCATTGCGTCGGCCTGGCGGATCTGGTCGCCGATGCGCTTGTCGGAGAAGTTGACCGCTACCGTGACGTCGTCGCGGCGCAGGCTCTGTGCGAGGTGTGTCGCATGGGCAGTCGCTTCTTGCTCGACGATGCAGATCATGAGTTCGGTCGCGGGCGCGTAGCGCGGCAAAAGATTGTGTGCCTCGAGGAAATCGCGCGCCGTGACGTCGCCCATCCCGAAGCCGACCGCCGGGATAGACGCGCCCCCGAAGAGCGAGAGGAGGTTGTCGTAGCGACCGCCGCCGAAAAGCGAACGACGGTTGCGCGGGTCAGTGTCGTACACCTCGAAGACCATGCCGGTGTAGTAGTCGAAGCCGCGCGTCACCGACGTGTCGACGACCATGTTGCCCACGCCCATGCTCTCGAGCGCGGAGCGGAGGTCCTCGAGGTATTTCGTGGAGGTGAGGCGCTCGAGTTCTTCAACGAGCTTCACCGCCTTTTCCTCGTGCGCGATGAGATCGGTCAGACGTTTCTCGAAGTCGTCGATCTTCGCGCGACGGTCGAGGAGGCGGGTGACGTCGGCGGCGTACTCCTTGGCGATACCGACGGAGCGGTAGATGGATTCGAGTATCCGGCGATCGGAAACGTGTATCTCGAAGTCGCGTTCTTCGGCGCCCAGGCTGCGCATGATGCCGTGCGCGACCGCGATCACCTCGGCGTCGGCCTCGATGCCCTCGGCACCCACGAGGTCCACGTTGAGCTGCCAGTGCTCGCGCAAGCGGCCGCGTTGCGGACGTTCGTAGCGGAAGACATTGGGTATCGAGTACCAGCGTACCGGCAAGGGCAATTCGCGCTGACGTGCCGCGATCATGCGGGCGAGCGTGGGCGTCATTTCTGGGCGCAGCGTCACCTCGCGGCCCCCGCGGTCGAGGAAGGAGTAGGTCTGCTCGTTGACGATCTCTTCGGAGGTCTTCGATCGGTAGAGTTCTGCCGGCTCAAGCACCGATGCGGTGTACTCCTCGTAACCGAAGAGCTCGCACACGCGCTCCATGTGCTCGAAGAGGTAGCGCTGGAAGAACTGATCCTCGGGATAGAAATCCCTGACCCCCTTGTAGCTCTCGGTCGGAAGCGCATCGCCTTTCGCCATCTCGGTATTATACTCATCCTTTATGCGAACGGTAGGCGCACAAGTCGTCGTGAAAGAGGCGGGCCCGGAGGTGGGAAAAGGCCTTTTCGCCGCTGCGCCCATCGAGAAGGGCGCCTTCATCGCGGAATACACCGGTACGAAGATCACGACCAAGGTCGCCGATACGCTGAAGACGCGCTACCTCTTCGAACTCGATGAGGATTGGACCATCGACGGCGAGGACGAGAGCAACGTGGCGCGCTGGATCAATCACTGCTGCGAACCAAACGCGGAGGCGGAGACCCATGATGGGCACATATTCATCTTCGCCACGCGGCGCATCGCGGCAGGGAAGGAGATAACCATCGACTACGGCGACGAGTACTATGACGAGTTTATTCGGCCGGTCGGGTGCAAGTGCAAAGCGAAACGGCACCGCTAAGTCGAAGTTGTCGCCCACAAATCGTCTTGGTATACTTCAGACACTATGCAGCGCAAGCAAGAAGTGTGGGTTGTCGCTATCTTCGCCGTTGTCGTGGTCGTTGCGGCGATAGGCGCGGCGTTCCTCTCGGGCAACGCGGGCAGCACGTCCAACTTCAAGGCGACGACCGTGCCGGCCGTCACCTCGGCCGACCACATACGCGGTAACGCGAGCAGTACCGTGTCGCTCATCGAGTACGGCGATTTTGAGTGTCCCGCCTGCGGCGCGTATCAGCCGCTCATTCAGCAGCTCTTGCAGCAGTACGGCGACAGGGTCGAGTTCGCGTTCCGCAACTTCCCGCTCTACCAGATACACCCGGACGCGATGATCAGCGCGCAGGCGGCAGAGGCGGCCGGCTTGCAGGGCAAGTACTGGGAGATGCACGATCTCCTGTACCAAAAGCAGAACGAGTGGACGGCCGCCTCGCCTGATACGGTCGTGAGCAAGTATTTCGACGGCTACGCGCAGTCGCTCGGGCTCAACGTCGCACGATTCGACGCTGACATCCAATCAGCCGCAGTGAAACAGAAGGTTCAGGATGACCTCGGGACCGGCAACGCCGCGCAGGTCGATCATACACCGACGTTCTTTATCAACCTCACGCAGATACCGAATCCCACAAGCTATGCCGCCTTCACCCAAGCCATCGACGCTGCCCTCGCCTCGTCGACCGCTGTTAAATAAGCTCCTGCTCGCGATAGCCGGCTTCTCGTTCGTCGGTTTCGCCGACTCCGCCTACCTCACGGCCGATCACTACCTCGCACTGCCGCTGCCGTGTTCGATACTGCACGGATGCGACATCGTGCTGCGGTCCGCCTACTCGATGATAGGTCCCATTCCGGTCGCGATGACGGGTGTGGCGTTCTATCTCGTCGTGCTGTTCTTCGTGCTGTACCTCTACACGGCCGATACGCTCGAAAAGCGCCTCGTCTACGCGCTCGCCGGTCTCGGCACAATCGGGTTCGCGATGTCTGCCATCTTTGAGTCAATCCAAATCTACCTCATTCACGCGCTTTGCCAGTATTGCGCCCTTTCCGCGCTCAGCTCGGCTCTCATTTTCATCTCCGCGCTCTGGCTCTCCCGCGCAGCACGGAAGGGCGCATAACGCTCGCAACCGCTTATCCCCACTTTCACCCAGAGGACCGTCCTCTGTATTAGTGCGCACGGTCGTGCTATAAGCATGAACGGTGGCGCGTTGGCGCATCGCAACATGGAGTTGAGAATGAGATCGGGAAACGGAAAAATATCGCTTCTTGAATGGGTCATCATCGTGGCTTTTATGGCAGGGGTCATGTATGGCCTGGTCATGAAGCCTCGCCTTCTCAAGACGCAAGACGCCTTATTGGCACACTCGTACCAGCAACGATAGTGTTGCCGAATTGACAAGTAGCCCGGACCTCGCGCCCGGGCTTTTCTTTACACGCTGCGCGTGACCATGCTCCGCTCGATGTCCTGGAGCGTGCCGCCGACTTTTTTGCCAGGGTTCAAGATGCCGAGCGGGTCGAATGCCTGCTTCACCTGCGCGAAGAGATCGAGCATTTCTGGCGAGAATTGATACGACAGAAAGGGCGTGCGGACGATGCCGTCGTTGTGCTCTCCGGTGATGGCGCCGCCGTACTTGCGTACGAGATCGTAGATCCTCGGCATGAGGTCCATGATCATCGAATGCGTCTTAGGCTGGCTCATATCGACGAGCGGGAAAATGTGGAAGTTACCGTCACCGATGTGGCCGGTAACCGCGTAGGTGAAGGAGTAGCCGTTCAGGAGCTTGTAGAGCTCGGGAAGGAACTGCGGGTAATCCTTCGGATGCACGACGAAATCATCCATGATCGGCGCCGCGGTCAAACCCTTCATGCGTTTGCGCAGAAGCGCGAACGCTTCGCGGCGCATTTTCCAATACTTGGCCGATTCGATCTCGCTGCGCGCGATCTTCGTGCGTACCGGCAGTCCTTCGAGCGCGGCGGCGGTCTCCTCCACTTTGCGGAGCGCCTCATCCGGCGTGTCTTCAGCGAACTCCGCGAGCAGGAAGAGCTTGGGGATGCCGCCGGTCGCGACCATCGTCATCTCGGGGATGAAAGAGAAGCCGAGCCGGGCCGCCTGCGCGAGGCCCATTTGCCGCAACATTTGCGGCATGAACTTCACCGCGAGCATGAGCGTTTTGTCGTCGTAGGATTCAAAGGATTCCGGCTTGCATGCGAGCACGCGCGTAACCACTTCAGGCAGGATATCCATGTCGGAGAGAAATATCACGAGCATGGCGCGATGCTCCTTGAGCTTTACGAGGCCGAGCTTTGCGGCGGTGACGATTGCGAGCGTGCCTTGCGAGCCTGTCACGAGCTGCGAGAGGTCGAAGGTGTTGCGTTTTTTATCGATGACGTTCCAGAGCGCGTAGCCGGCGGAATTCTTCGTCACGGTGGGGCGCGCTGCCTCTATTTCATGTTCGTGCGCACCGATGAGCGCATGCACCTTGCGGTAGATGTCGCCCTCGAGGTCCTGCTGCGTCTCTTTGGCGGCAAGCTCGTTTTCGGAGAGCGCTCGCAGGGTCGCGTGCGTGCCGTCGGCAAGCACGACCTCAAGCTCGCGGACGTAGTCGTTCGTCTTGCCGAAGTTGAGCGTGAGTTCGCCGCCGGAATTATTTGAAACGATCCCGCCGATGGCGCACAGCTCGCGCGAGGCGGGGTAGGAGGGTAGCAGCATGCCGCGCTTCGCCATGGTCTCTTTCTCGAAATCGCGGTAGTACAGGCCCGGCTCCGCCTTCGCCCAGTCGTCGCCCACCTCGAGCATGCGGTTCATGTATTTCGGGAAGACGAGCATGACGGAGTCGGTGAGGTCGCCGCCGGTCATGTCGGTACCGGCGCTCCTTGCCGCAAGACTGACTTGTTCGCCGCGCGCTCGAGCTTCGCCTATCACGCGTATGACCGCCGACACGTCGTCGGCGCTCTTTGGGAAAACGACGAGCGAGGGGAGACGCTCGAAGATGCTCGTGTCGTGCGAGTACGCGCTGCGTGTCGCAAGGTCGTCCGCGACATCGCCGCGTATAACGGCCTTTATGCGCTGTGCGAGGCTAGGCATGCGCAAAGTATACCGTGCCCACCGATGCGGAAGGCGGGTTTTCCACGCTATAATATGGGATATGTCCCACGAAAGGCGGCGACATCGCGTTAGGCACGTACGTCATTTTGGCACTAGCTATCAATCGTCGTTATTCCAGCGGCTGTTGGTTCTCGTGCTCGGACCGCTCGCGATCGTTGCAGCGGTCTATGTGCTCGTACACGTTCTTCCCGCCGGGCAGGAAGCATCGGAGTCCTCACTTTCACCCGATACCATCGCGATGGCGACCTTCGACACGATGACGCGTCTCGCGATCGCCTACGTTCTCGCGATCGCCTGCGCGGTACCGCTCGCGATATCCGCCACGATGAATCGGACGACAGAAGCGATCTTGCTGCCCATTTTCGATATCCTCGAATCGGTGCCGATATTGGCGCTCTTTCCGGTCGTCATTATGGTTTTCGTCAACTATTTCCACTCGCTCGACGGCGCCGCGGTATTCATCCTCTTCATGACGATGCTCTGGAACATCGTCTTCCCGCTCATCGGCGGCCTGCAGATCATCCCCGGCGATGTCATTGCCGCCGCGAAAGTGTTCGGCGTGGAAGGGTTCGCGTTCGTGCGCCGCGTCCTGCTGCCAGCACTCGTGCCGCAAATGGTGACCGGTTCAATCCTCGCTATGGCGCAGGGCTGGAACATCATCATCGTGGCGGAAGTGCTGCATACGTACATTCCCGGCGGCACTTCGGCGCAAGATCTCTTCGGCATCGGCTCGATCCTGGTCGACGCCTCCGCGAATGCACAGAACGGTGTCTTTCTCGAGGCGGTGTTCGCGCTCGTCGTTGTGATCGGGTTGCTCAATTTGCTCGTCTGGCAACGGTTGCTGCACATCTCACAGCGGTTCCGTTTTGAATGATATGAGCGCGGTCATCGAACTCAAGGGGGTGGGGAAGACGTATCCGGGCGAACAGCATCCGGCATTGCGCGATGTGTCGTTCTCGGTAGGACAGGGCGAGTTCGTGTGTCTGGTCGGGGCATCCGGTTGCGGCAAATCGACCATTCTCAAGATAATCGCCGGGCTCGAGGAGCCCACGACCGGTACGCTTACCAAGCCTGCGGCGGTCTCGATGGCGTTTCAATCGGGTGCGCTTTACCCGTGGCTCACTGTGTTCGAGAACGCGGCCTTCGGTCTTCGCGGCAAGGGTATGCGGGAGCGCGAGCTTGCGGCGGCGGTCGAGGATAAGCTCAAGCTCGTCAATATACTTCCGTTCCACGACAAATATCCATCGGACCTCTCGGGCGGACAGCGCCAGCGCGTGGGCATCGCGCGCGCGCTTTCGGTCAATCCGGCGGTCCTTCTGCTCGACGAGCCGTTCTCCGCACTCGATCCAAGGACGACCGAAGAGCTCCATGAGGACCTCATATCGATATGGCGAGAGACGAAGAAAACGATCCTTATGGTCTCGCACCTCATCGAAGAAGCGGTGTCGCTAGCCGATCGGGTGATACTCATGCGCGACGGGAGCGTCGATTCCGAGTATCCCATCGCGCTTTCGTACCCGCGCCGCGAAAATGAAGGCTTCCACCACGACGTTATGAAGATACGTCGAGAGTTCTTCAGGTGACGCGCCCGTTCACGGTGTATACTGTAAACACTTAGCAGCCTAACGCACGTTTTGTATGGAGGAAAAAATGAGATCGGAAATGAATGAGCACGGCAATCATTGCGATCATTGCAACGGCATGTGGGGCCACCGCAGCAATCGCGGTTGGCACCTCGTCGCGAAAATACTTATCCTTGCCATCGTCTTTTGGCTCGGCATGCAGCTGGGCGAATTGCGCGCGTATACCTTTGGCGGGTTCGGGCCGGGCATGATGGGCGGCTGGGGATACGGCGGCATGATGGATGGAGGAGGCTATTACGGCAACGGTTACTACGGTGGCGGCTATGGCCAGGGACAGGGTACCGGGAATACCCAGGTTGCCCCGAAGACTTCCGGCACCTCGACCGGCCAGTGACGAGAGGGATTCAACGTGCATGGTGCGCGCGCTCCGAAAGGAGCGCGCGCAGTAGTTTGTAGATCGTATATAGCACGATGGCGAGCGCGGCATAGAAAAGTATCGGCATTTGGAATACGTAGAGCAGTGCTCGCAACACACCCGTCCGCACCTTTTCGAGCGTGCCGCCGGGCGAGGCGGAGCCCGCAGCGGCGAGGTTGGTGGTCGAGGCGCCTAATACCTCCGGCATGAGGGGCGCCGGACCGGCTGCGGCGGCAGTCCGCTTCGCGTCGGCGACGAGCGCTGCAGAAAGATGCCGGCTCCCGGCCGCGCGCCAGTTCTCGGTGGTCGAAGCGATGGCTTGGAAGATGCTCTGCACGACCGGCGATGATGAAGCGACCGCGTTCTGTACGATGGCCGCGTACCGCGCGATAGGCGAAGGCGGTGCCGCTTTGACGGTCACGCTCACGGTGCCGGTCGAGGCCTGCGCGAGCGCTCCGCTCGGACCGCTCACGTTCTCGAGCGCGGCGGAGAAAGAGTGCTCTCCGATGCTCGCCGTCCAATCCGCGCTCACGATCTGCGTTTCTCCCGGAGCGAGCGAAAAATGCACGGTTTGCAGCGGGCCTGAGTCGACGTTGAACTGCACGTCGCCGCTCAGGGGCGACGCGCCGCTATCGTAGAGCACCGTGTACACCTTGACCGCGTCGCCCGCCATCGGCGCCTGTTCCGAAAGCCAAAGCGACCCCGGCGCAAAGCCCGCGGCCGAGGCCGCGCACGCGAACGTAGGCGCAAATAGCAAGGCGAACACGGCGGCCCAATTCCTCATGAATGAAGTATAGCCCTTGTGCACACGTAATCCACTCATTTCTTGTCTTGACGTCAAGGCAGTAGCGGGCGTAGTGTGCCGGTATCGAATATGACGCCCAGCGCCATTTCGGTCACGTGTTGTTCATCAGCAATGTGCGCATTATACATAAGAGTTAATCATAACAAGACCCCGTATGAATATCGTATGGAGCGGGCGCACTCTCATTATCAGCCTCGCAGCGGCAACTCTCCTGAGCATGGCCGCGTTTTTCATTTGTGTTCCGCTTGCACACGCCGATACGGAGACGATCAATTTTGAGTCCGGTTACACCTTAAATAGTGTCAATGGCCAGAATGGTTGGAACTCTACCGGGCCTTACGACCAAAGCGTTGTTGACACATCTGCGTTCGGAAGTCCGTCTGGTTTTGGAACGAAAGCATTTCGTATCTCGAATGCGGTGACCTCGGGCTCGTTCGGTGACCAGACCTTTGCGCCGCCATTGACCGACGCGGTCGGCGAGATGGATGCGACGGACGGGACATTTTCGGAGGGAATCAGGCAGAACCATTACGAACTCCAGTTCGACTTCACGTCGGCAACCTCTACCTACCAATCCGGACTTGCTGTCTCGATCTCTCCTGACCGAGGCGATGGTTCCCGGATGGCGTACATCCGTCTCGAGGACCATGCTGATGGCGTGCATGTCTACTTTGATGATGTGCAGGGGACGAGTAATCCGGCGAATTTCGTCGAGACCGATCTTGCGACACTTGACCGCACGACCGTCCACACGATCAAGATGACGTTCGATCCCGCAGATGGTCCATCGAACGATGTTGTCAAAGTCTACATCGACGGCGCGCTCGTTCACGTAGGTACGAGTTGGGAGAATTATTATCGCTACGATTCTGAAGCGCATGCCGAACAAAGTCCACGTATCGTAAAAACGGTTATCTTCCGCGCTGGCGGTACCGCCGCACCATCCACGTTAGGTGACGGGTTCCTTTTCGACAACATAACTCTGACTTCAGAGGATGTGTCAAAAGTGACAACTGGCGTAGCGACGGGCATCACGCGTTCCGACGCGACTCTCAACGGGGCCGTTGGTCCGTTCAATGCGATGAAGGAATCTTTCTGGGTCTCGACAAGCACTTTCGCGACATCGAGCTCGAACATACCGGCGAACGTGTATTCGACGCCGGTATTGCCGGCCGCAGGTGGAGGTGCGACGTTTTCCGATCCGCTCTCGCTCGTAACAACGAACGGTATCGTTACGGGCGGCGTGAACCAAAACATGCCCGCCATTACGCCAGGTACCACGTATTACTACGTGGCGTGGGCGGATATCGGTGGCATATGGTATCCGGGTGATGTTCACGCGGTTACGACCGCGCCGGATGCCCCGACCCTCTTGACCCCAGCGAGCGGAACAACGCTCGAGACCAACAGTTTCGACTTTACGTGGAATGCGGTGACCGACGCGCTGCCCGTGACATACCAGTTCCAATCGTCGTTGAATCCTGCCGCGACGGGCGGTGTGCTCACTAGCGGTCTGTGGACGTCCGGAACGCTCACGAGCCCTTTGATTCACTCGAGTGGCGCTCACGACGGCACGTGGTATTGGCAGGTCCGTGCGCAAGACGCAAATGGCACATGGGGTCCGTGGAGCGCGATTTGGAATATGACGATCGACACTGCCGCCGTCACGACCAATGCGGCGAGCCCCGTCGCGGATACGTCCGCGACCCTCAACGGGATCAACGGTCCCACCGACGCGAGTAATACATCGTTCTGGTGGGGCACTACCCCGATCTCGGGCACGTTGGTCGCGGGCACGGATCCAGGATCAAGTGAATTTCCCGCAAGCGGCTGGCAGCATGATCCTGGTCTTGGCGCGGCGACCGCAGGCGCATCGCTTAGCGAACCTTTGACTGGCCTCACAGCAGGCACGACCTATTACTTCGTCGCGTGGTCGTACATCGGTGGGACGTGGTATCCGGGCGGCGTGCAGTCATTCACGACGACTGGCGCGACACCAACTCCTTCTGCGACGACAAACCTCGCGAATCCGATCGATGCAACGGGCGCGACCTTGAATGGTACTAATGGCGGTATCACGGCTGGCAACACGTCCTTCTGGTGGGGAACGGCGAGCGCTGGGCCGTTCACTCCGGATGCAAATCCTGGCGCAACCGAATTTCCAGTAAGCGGCTGGCAGCATGATCTCGGTCTCGGCACCGCTGCGGCAAATGCGCCGTTCAGCGAGCGACTTACCGGCTTGACGACGGGTATAAAGTACTATTTCACCGCGTGGTCGTTGGTAGGCGGTACATGGTATCCCGGGACGGTACAGTCGTTCACGACTCGACTTGAGTCGCCGACCATCACTTCACCGCTCGATGGCACTGCGACGACGACCGCGGCACTGCAACAAGTGACGTGGACGACCGTGAGCGGTACTGGCGTTACCTATATCTACCAATCGTCTGCGAGTAATGTGACGAACGGCGACGGTTCGTTCACGAGCCCGGCGTATACATCAGGGCTCTTGGGTACGACGTACATCGCTACCGCAGGTACGCCGCCCGCCACGTACTATCTGCATGTAATGGCGAAAGACTCGACCGGCAACACGAGCGCGTGGAGCTCGATCGTCGAAGTGCATGTCGTCGCATCGAGCAGCGATTTGGTCGGACATCTTGTGATCGTGAAAAAGACCACCAATTCGAGCGCGGCTGACTTCAGTTTCGATGTCGGCAGCGCCACGATCGCTACAACGACCGTAGACGTCTCGACTGATGCGACGGGTGTTGGCACCTCGACGACCACCAATCTTGCCCCGGATACGTACAATGTCATTGAGAACCCGCAAAGCGACTGGGTCTTGCAGAGCGTCTCCTGCGACAAGGGTTCGCTGAGTTCGATAACTGGCGGTGAAGCTGTGAACATCCAAACGGGCGTTACGACGACCTGCATCTTCACCAACGAGCCTGTGAGTACGGATACGGAATTGGTCTATCAAGGCGCGCTCGCAACCTCGACGACCGATGCGCTCACCAACCCGAGTAAGTGGTTCTTCTACAACGACACAACCGATGCAATCGACGACACGCTCGGCGGCATGGTTACCGGTCCGGGCGCTGCGCCGCTCGGAGTGGGCAGTGTCCAGTTCACGCTCGCTGCAAGTCCGCTTGACCGGAAGAATGTCGCGACCTATCAGTTCGCCGGCATGAAACTTGCCGAGGTCACTGCGTTCTCGTACGCCGCATACTCGCACAGCGGTGTGGCGAGCGCGACCGAATCCCCGTTCTTCAACTTCAATGTCGATCTCAATGGAAGCAATGCATGGCAGGGCCGCTTGGTCTACGTGCCGAGTGCGAACATGGCATCTGTGCCGCAAGATGCATGGAACACATTTAACATGATCAGCAACGGCAGCGCGCTGTGGACGTGGTCGCACTACGCGAGCAATGGCAACAAATGGCCTGACGGCAACACGAATGAGTATCGCACTTGGAGCGACATCATGAGTTCATTCCCGAACGCGACTGTGCTCGCATCCGACCCGTGGCTCGGCATACGCGTCGGCGAACCGGGACCGGCGAGCTACACCGGCAACATTGATGACTTCTCGGTGACCGTGAATGACGGCTCGTATGCGACGACGACGATCGCTGACTTCGAACCAGATGTTAGCACCGAAACGGCGATTACGAACGTTTCGCCCGAACCTTCGACCGTCGGGAGTCCATATACGGTGAGCTGGAGCGTGACACCTGATTCTGGAAGCGCGAGGCCGACCGGGACAGTAACGGTAACCGTCAACGGCGGCGCCGGATGCTCGGCCGCAGCTTCGGCAGGTTCGTGTGAGATCACGCCGACCTCGCCCGGGACGGTAACGCTCGTCGCATTATTCGATGGCAATCCGGGCTTCAACTCGAGTGATTCTGCCGCGACAACAGTGACGCATGAGATAGATAGCGCTCCGGTGGTGAAAAGTAGCGTCATCACGGGTGGCGGCAATGGCCCGGTCGTTGGCGGAGGCGGCATCGGTGTCGGCGGTCAAGTGCTCGGCGCTTCGATCGGCCCTGCAGGCAAAGTGCTTGGCGCCTCGACGTCGAACGTGAGTTGCAGTGCGATCGTCACTTCATATCTCGGACAGGGACATCAGAATGATCCTGTTCAGGTGAAATCGCTCCAGACGTTCCTCAATGACGAAGTGAGCCCGGGGCTCCCGATTACAGGCTACTTCGGTCCGCTCACGGCGGCGGCGGTTAGTACGTTCCAACTCAAGTACTGGCAGGACGTGCTCGCCCCGTGGGTTCCATACGGTTTGCCGACGGACCACACGACGACCGGCTTCGTGGGGAAGACAACCGAATGGAAGATAAATATGCTCGTGTGCCCATCGCTTGGTCTTCCGACGCCTTCGGTACCGTAGCGTTCGGGCTTTGAAAGGCAGCAAAAACCCGCCCACAGGCGGGTTTTTGCTGCTTCACGTTCGCGTGCGACAATAGCGAGGTGAAGAAAAAAGCCCGCAAAAAAGTGGTGCAACGTCCCGCGCATTCGTTTTTGCCGCGCGGCACTCGTGCGCGCCGCGAGGTCGAGTACTTGAGCGGTGCCGCGTTCGCCCTGCTCCTTATCGTCATCGTGCTTTCGTTCGGCGCTTCAGGACTGCAACAGACGGCATTGCGCTCGCCCCAGGTCGCGGCGGTCGTTTCGGCAACGCTCGTCGACCTCGCCAATGGTGATCGCGCCTCGCAGGACCTGCCGGCGCTCACGGTCAACCCGCTCCTCGTGGAGGCGGCGCAGGCAAAGGCGAACGACATGGCGGCAAAAGGTTACTTCGCGCACGTTTCGCCGCAGGGTATCGATCCGTGGTTTTGGTTCAAGCAGGTCGGGTACGATTTCGTGTACGCGGGCGAGAATTTAGCGGTCAATTTCTCCGATTCAAGCGACGTAAATACCGCGTGGATGAGCTCGCCCGAGCATCGCGCGAACATCCTCGACCCGCATTACACGCAGATCGGCATCGCGACCGCACAAGGCATGTACCAGGGCCGTCCCACCACGTTCGTCGTGCAGGAATTCGGATCGCCTTCGCTCACGCAAGCGCCGGTCGCGGCCGCGACCGTCCCGCAAGAGCCGACCGTGATCGCGACTGCCTCGACCAAGCCGCAATCCGCGGCAGGCACGAGCCGCGTGCTCGGTTCGGCCACTGCGCCCGCGCCGCAAAAAGTCTCAGAGCTGGTCTCACAGCCGTCGACACTCGCGCCGGTCTCGATGCCGATCGTCGTCGCGACGACCGATCCGGCGCTCGCCGCGGCGTACTCGCAGGTGATGGCCGGGCAAACGCCCGCATGGGCGCCGCTCGTCGCCGCGCCGCGCGATGCGTTGCGCGATCTCTATTGGGCGATAGGGCTCTTCGTCGTCCTCGCGCTCGGGCTCGACACCGGCTTTGAGCTCAAGTGGCACCACCGCAAGCGTGCGATGCGCGTGGCCGCGCTCCTGGCCGTCATGAGCGTCCTTTTTGTCGTCGCGCAAGCATGGTTCTTCGCGCCGCCGGTCTTGGCGGCTGTCGGGTTGTAATGGTCACGCTGCGCAAGCAGCGAGGAGTTCGTCGAGGACGGCAGGAGTCTCTTCGGGGCCGGAAACGGCGCGGGTGACGACGCCGGTCGGAATGACGATGCGGTCGTTGCCGCCTTCGTAGAAGGCGTCGCCGACGTAATACATTTGCGCGGGAGCGATATCGAGGTGTTCAGCGAACCATTTCACGCCGTAGGATTTGTTGATTCCCTTGCGCGTGATGTCGATCGTCGTCAATCCGCCGAGCAGGACCTCGCAGTCGGGGAGTGCGCGCGACAGCGTCTCCCACAGGATGGCGCGCTTGGAGCCGTCCGGGTCCCAGGTGCGCTTCACCTCGAGCGATGCTTCGGATCCGGTCGGCGTGTACGCCACCTGCGCCTCGCGGTCGAACAGGCGCTCGCCCCAATGGGGGATGTCGCGCAGCTCCGAATACCGATCGAGCGTCTCTCGAATGGTCCGTTTGATGCGCTCACGCTCCTCGATCGTGAGCGCGAGGTTATAAAGCGTCGTCCAATCCGTATCGCGGTGTACGAGGCACTGGGCGGAGCTGTTGGGGAAGAGGTAGAAGCGGTCGAGATGAGCGGAATCGAGGAATGAGCCCAAAAATTGCTCCTCCATGCGCTTAAAACCGGCGCCGGTCATGATGGCGACCGGCAGGTACTCCAAAAGCGACTTAACCTTGGCGACGACCTCTGCCTTCGGCGGCCGAAAACTCTCGGCGAGCGTGTCGTCGAGGTCGAAAATGACCGCCTTAGGGCGCTCCATCGCCTGAGAGTATCACGGCGGCGCCGCATCGGCCATGTCGTGCACTCTTTGTGTCCACCGCGCGCCGCAGCACATGTTACAATTATTGTCGATGATCGCCCGGACGGATCACCTATGCGCATTTTGATGTTTGGATGGGAGTTCCCTCCGTTCAATAGCGGGGGATTGGGGGTCGCCTGTCTCGGACTTACGAAAGCACTCTCAGGGCTCGGCGTCGAGGTGGTGTTCGTCATGCCCAAGCGACTGGATATCAAGACGCCGTGGGCGAAAATGGTGTTCGCGGATAGCATTACGGGTGTCGAGACGGTCGCGGTCAACTCAACGCTCACCGCGTACGCCACCCACAAATCATACGTTCGGGGCTACCATCCGGTCGAGGATGCGGGCATCTATGGCGGCAGCCTTATCGAGGAGGTCACCAGATACTCTCTGCGCGGCGGCGCGTTGGCCTTGCAGGAGCAATTCGATGTCATCTATGCCCACGATTGGCTTTCGTTTGGCGCGGGCGCGGCGGCAAAACGCGCAACTGGCAAGCCGCTCATTGTGCAAGTGCATGCGACCGAGATCGACCGCACGGGGAGTCCGTGGACGGTCAACAACGAAGTCTTCGCGCTTGAGAAAGCGGGAATGGAGGCTGCGGATGTCGTCATCACGGTCTCGGAAATGACGAAGAATATCATTGTGCGTGAGTATGGCATCGCGCCCGAGAAAGTACGCGTCGTGTACAACGGCATCGACGAGGCGACCGCGCCCTCAGGCTCGACCTCGCTCCCGCGCTTGCGTTCGCTCAAACGCGCCGGCTACAAGTTCGTCCTTTTTTTAGGGCGCGTGACGCTGCAAAAAGGGCCTGACTACTTCTTGCGCGCAGCCAAACGCGTGCTCGAGCGCAATCCCAACGTGCTTTTTATTCTCTCCGGATCTGGTGACATGGACGCACAGATGATGCGCATGAGCGGCGAGCTTGGCATCGGCGGACGTATCTTCTTCACGGGCTTTTTGCACGGCGCGGAGCGGCACGAAGTCTATCGCACCGCCGACCTCTTCGTCATGCCTTCCATTTCGGAACCGTTCGGCATCGCGGCGCTGGAGGCGATGAAGCTGGGCACGCCGATCCTCATCTCGAAGCAGTCCGGCGTATCGGAGGTGGTCAATCATGCCCTTAAGGTCGATTTCTGGGACGTGGACGAGATGGCCAACAAAATACTCTCGGTCGTCGGCTACCCTGGTTTGCGCGAAGCGCTCGCCGAGAACGCCGCGCGCGAGGCGGAGATGCTCACTTGGCGCCAGGCTGCCAGCAAGGTGACCGGCATTGTCAACGAACTTGTCCACTAGGTCCATGAAAATAGGCGGTACAATGCATCTATCGGCAACGGCCGGGCAGACTATATGAAGTCGGTTTGTTTCTATTTTCAAGTACACCAACCATACCGCGTGAAGCGCTACAGCTTTTTTGACGTCGGCAATGACCCGGAATACTTCAACGATCGCAGCGATAGCGATCTCAACAATCGCCGCATCGTCGAGAAGGTCGCGCGCAAATCCTACATCCCCGCGACGCGGCTTCTCGTAGCGCTTCTCGACCGGCACCCGCAGATGCGCGCATCGTTCTCGTTCTCGGGCATAGCGCTCGAGCAGATGGAGCGCTACGTGCCGGAGGCCATCGAACTTTTCAAACGGGCCGTGGATACCGGCCGCGTCGAGGTGTTGGGCGAGACCTACTACCACAGCCTCGCGTTCTTCTACTCGCCGGTCGAATTCGAGAGTCAGGTAGCAAAGCACCGCGACATCATCCGTCGCATCTTCGGCGTGCGGCCGCGTGTGTTCCGCAACACCGAGCTCTCGTATCGCAATGATCTGGGCGAATGGGCCGACCGCAACGGCTACGCGGGCATCATCGCCGAAGGCTGGGACCCGATACTGGGCTGGCGTTCGCCCAATTACGTCTACACCCCGAAAGGTTCGGCCAATGCGCGGCTTTTGCTCAAGAACTATCGCCTTTCCGACGATGTTGCGTTCCGCTTCTCCTCGCAGCAGTGGAGCGAATGGCCGCTCACCGCCGAGAAATTCGCGCAGTGGGTGGGCGCCGCCGAGGGCGATACGGTGAACCTCTTCATGGACTACGAGACCTTCGGCGAGCACCAGTGGGAGGACACGGGCATCTTCAACTTCCTCGAGAGATTGCCCGAGGAGCTTGCCAAGAACCCCGGCATCGATTTCAAGACGCCGTCGGAGGTGATCGCATCCTACGACCCTCGCGACGAGGTGGACATGCCGCACGTCGTGACCTGGGCAGACACCGATCGCGACCTCACGGCATGGGTTGGCAATCCGATGCAGCAAGCAGCGATCGACAATGTTTACGCGCTCGAGCCTGCCGTCATGCGCACCAACGACACGAAGCTGATCGACGATTGGCGCCGCCTCCAGACCTCCGATCATTTCTACTACATGTGCACCAAATGGTTCCAGGATGGTGATGTGCACGCCTACTTTTCGCCGTATGAGTCTCCGTACGAAGCGTACATTGCGTACATGAACGCGCTGTCCGATTTTCGGTTCCGACTCGAGAAGCAACAGCGCTAGACCATGGCTCGGTCGATTGTTCTTTCGAACGGCGAGTTGGCGGTCGGACTTGACCGCTTCGGCGAGGTGCGCGACCTCTACTTCCCGCACGTCGGCTATGAGGACCACGTACGCGGCCACTATGTCCACCGCATCGGCGTGTGGGTCGACGGCCAGATGAGCTGGCTCGATGAGGATCCGATGTGGCACATCCAGATCACCTGTGATGAAGATGCACTCGTCGGGCGTGTGTGTGCGAGCAATCCACGGCTGCAGATCGAGCTTTCGTTCACGGATCTCGTGTTCCACGAACTGCCGGTCTTTTTGCGTCGCGTGCAGGTCAGCAATCTCTCGGAAGGGAGGCGTGATATCCGGCTCTTTTTCGGCCAGCAGTTCGAGATATACAAATCGCACGGGGGCGACACGGCCTACTACGAGCCCGCGTCCCGCTCCATCATCCACTACAAGGGACGCCGCGTGTTCCAGGTGCGGGCGGAACTCGAAGGTGAGCCATTTTCCGACTACGCCATCGGCCTCTCCAATTTCCACGGCAAAGAGGGAGCTTGGCGCGACGCCGACGACGGCGCACTTTCCAAGAATCCCATCGAGCACGGGCCGGTGGATTCGATCATTGGTCTCTACGCGACCTACGAACAGGGGCAGAGCAAGGTGTGCCACTACTCGCTCGCGGCCGAACGCTCTATTGCGCTCGCACAGGAGCTCACCGAGTATGTGACCCGCAAGGGCATGGAGTACCTGATGGCGTCGACGGAAAAATATTGGAAGTCGTGGGTAGCGAAGCTCATGCCCGCAGATACCGCCGATCTGGAACTTGCGCATATTGCGCTCTACAAACGCTCGCTCATGCATGCGCGCGCGCATGCCGACCAGGATGGCGGCGTCATCGCCTCGCTCGACTCCGACATGCTCCAGTACGGGCTCGATACGTACTCGTACGTCTGGCCGCGCGATGCGGCGTTCCATGCGCTCGGCTTCATCATGGCCGGGGAGCCCGCGATTGCGAAGCGTTTTTTCGAGTTCGCGGCGGGATTGGTCACGCAGGGCGGCTATCTCATGCATAAATATCTACCGGACGGCTCGCTCGGCAGTTCGTGGCACCCTTGGATACGCGACGGCAAGCTCCAGCTTCCGATACAGGAGGACGAAACGGCGCTCGTCGTGTATGCGCTCGAGCGCTATGTGGAAGCGACCGGCGACGTGGAACTCGCGCAGTCGCTCTACGAGCCGCTCGTCGAACGCGCCGGTCGCTTCATGACGCAGTACCGCGACCGTCGCGGCTTGCCCGATCCTTCGTATGATCTGTGGGAAGAGAAGCGCGGCATTTCGACCTTCACCTCCGCGACGGTGTATGCCGGGCTCATGGCCGCCGCGCAGCTCTCTCGCGTCCTCGACAAGCACGACAAAGAAACGCTCTATCGCAATGCTGCGGAAGAGGTGCGCAGGGCGATACTTGAGCAATTGTGGGACGAGAAAGAGGGGGTCTTCGTCAAACTGCTGCGCTCAGACGGTACGACAGATCGCACGCTCGACGTCTCGAGCGCGTACGCGGTATTCGCGTTCGGCATTCTGCTGCCAGACGATGCGCGTCTCACGCGCGCGTGGGAGGCGACCGCGCGGAGGCTCAGTTTCGGTATCGAAGCGGGCGGTCTCGCACGCTACGAGGGCGACCAATATTTCCGAACCGAGCACGACCCCGCCGGTAATCCGTGGATACTCACGACGCTCTGGTACGCCGAGTACCTCATCGCGCGCGCCAAGACAAAAGAGGAGCTGCGCCGTGCTCGCGACATCTTCACCTGGGTCGCCAAGCACGCCGAACTCTCCGGCATCCTTCCCGAACAGATCGATCCGAAGACCGGCGCGCCGCTCTCCGCGACGCCCTTGGCCTGGAGCCACGCGGGGTATCTTATCGCGGTGCAAACGTACTTGCGCAAGTTCAAAGAGTTGGCAAATGTGAAGTGATATACTTTTCGTATGGCATTCGAACCTTACGCAGCCCGGACGCATGAAAAGATGCTCGACGTGTTGATGGACCCGTCCGCCGAGGGTCCCGCTATTCATTACTACATGATCCGCGGCGGCTCCGACAAGCGCAACGTGACGGTCTGGGAGGCGGGCACCGTGGGCGGCGAGTACATCAAGACCTACGGCCACTACCATGTCGATGACCTTCCCGAGACGTACTGGTTCGTTGCCGGAGAGGGTGTCGCGCTCTTGCAGAAGATGGCTGTGATAAACGGCGTGCCGCAAGAGGACGTGCTCGATGAGTTTAAGGCCATTCGCGTGAAGGCGGGCGATGTGCTGCATATCCCGCCGCGCTACGGGCACCTCGTCGCCAACGTCGGCAAAGAGTGGTTCGTCACGATCGACGACTCGCCGGTCGCCACTGGCGACTCGGCCTCGATGCCCGCGCATGCCGATTACCGCGCGGTGCAGCGCATGCGCGGGTTCGCGTATTATGTGGTGGAAAAAGACGGCGCACCGGCGCTCGAGAAGAATCCGCTCTACAAGGAGATACGAACGGCCGACCTCGGCGGCATACCTCTCGCCTAAGATGTACATCGTCGCGGATATCGGGGGGACGAAGACCCGCGTCGCGGCAAGCGTTGATGGCGCGACTTTCGGCGAGCCGGTCATGATGGATACGCCGCTGCGCTACGGCGACGGCGTCGCCGCGTTCATCACGCATGCGCGCGGACTCTCGAACGGCCAAAAAATCGACGGCATCGCTATCGGCATCAAGGGTGTCGTCGCGGCGGACAAGCGCTCGGTCATCACCGCGCCGCAAAACATCTTGCTCGATTGGAAAGACCGTCCGCTCGCGCAGGACATCGAGGCGCAGCTCGGCGCGAGCGTGCGCATGGAGAACGACACGGCGCTCGTGGGCCTCGGCGAGGCGGCCTTCGGCGCGGGGAAAGATCATTCCGTCGTCGCATACCTGACCGTCTCGACTGGCGTCAACGGCGTGCGCATCGTTGACGGTGCGATCGATCGCGGGCGGGCCGAGATTGGCGGACAGTACCTGCGGGCCGGCGATACGCTCAAATCGATCGAGGATCACATCTCTGGCGCCGCGATATCGGATCGATACGGCGTACATCCGAAAGAAATAGACAAAGATTCGCCGCTGTGGGAGGAGCTCGCGCGCATCACGGCCTTCGGCGTGCACAATATGCTCTTGCACTGGTCGCCGGACATCGTCGTGCTGGGCGGTTCCATGTTCAATGAGATCGGCATTGCGGTGCCGCGCGTCGAGTATCACGTGAAAAACATCATGCGTAAGTTCCCGACGATCCCGCCGATGGTCCATTCGGTGCTCGGCGAGGTAGGCGGCCTCTGGGGCGGCTTGGCGCTCCTCGGAAGACTCGCTCGTTGAGCGATCTTACCGTTACTTCTGTGGCTCGTGACGGAGTTTCCAGACGAGCGGCACGAGCGACGCGATGATGATCACGATCACGATGGGGCCGACGTAATTGCCGATGAGCGGCACGCGCACCGCGAGATAGTAGCCGAGGAACGCGATGCCCGCGCCCCACAGGAGCGCGCCGACGACGTTGTACGCCAGGAAGGTCCGATAGCGCATCTTTACGACGCCGGCCACTATCGGCGCGAAGGTGCGCACGAACGGCACGAAACGCGCGAGAATGACGGCGTAGACGCCGTGGCGTTCATAGAATACTTTCGCCTGCTCAAGGTACGCGTGCTTGAAGAAGCGCGAATCAGGACGCAAGAAGATGCGGTAGCCGACCTTCGCGCCGAACCAGTACCCGGCGCTGTCGCCCAGGATAGCGGCGAAGGCGACGAGCGGGATAAGCGTCCAGATATTGAAGAATCCTTGGCTCGAAAGAAGCCCGGCCGTGAAGAGTATCGAAGCGCCCGGCAGGAAAAACCCGAAGAAAACGCCCGATTCGAGGAAAATGATTGCGAATATTCCGGGATAGCCGACGAGCTTCACGAGCGGAATGAGCGCCAGATGATGCATTTGGACCATTATACTACCGGCGGCCGTTGCGCGTTAGCGTTTCGTATCGCCCGGCAGAGGGTACTTTTTGCAGAACGATCTGATCTCTTTGCGGATAGCGAGCAGTTCTTCGTTGCGCGCCGCTCCCTTCTTGAATCTCGCGATGTAAGCGGCGCGCTCTTTCACGTCGCTCGGCATGCGGTACGAACCGACCGCGCGGATGCTGCGCGCGATCCACTCGCCAACCTTCTGCATCTCACGCTCTTTCATGCCACGCGTCGTGAGCGCAGGAGTGCCAAGGCGCACGCCGCTCGGATAGAAGGGCGACATGGGCTCTTTTGGGATCGTGTTCTTGTTGGCCGTCATGCCCGCGACCTCCATCGCGTCGCTCCCGAATACGCCGCCGCCAGGACCAAAGATGGGGGCGAGGTCGAGGAGGATCAGGTGGTTCTCGGTGCCGTCCGCGACGAGCGTGATGCCATTCTTTTTGAGGCTCGCGGCAAGCGCTTTCGCGTTCTTCACGATCTGTTTGCCGTACGCGGAGAACTTCGGCGTCGCGGCTTCCTTGAGCGCGATCGCGATAGCAGCCGTTTGGTGATCGTGCGGACCGCCCTGCAAGCCGGGGAAGACGGCCTTGTCGACCTTCTGTGCAAGGTCAGGATCTTTCTTAAGACCGCGGTCGGTGACCATGATCATGCCGCCGCGTGGGCCGCGGAGCGTTTTGTGCGTCGTCGTCGTGACGATGTGCGCGTGCGGGACCGGCGAAGGGTGAGCGCCAGCCACGATGAGCCCGGCAACGTGGGCGATGTCGGCCGCAAGGTAAGCGCCTACCTCGTCGGCGATCTCTGCGAATTTCTTGTAGTCGTATGCGTATGGGTAAGCGGTCGCACCGGCCCAGATGAGCTTCGGTTTGTGTTCTCGAGCGAGTTTCCGGAGTTCTTCAAAGTCTATCCGGCCATCGGCACGTACATGGTAGGGTACACTCTTGTAGAACATCGCGGTCGCCGAGACTTTCCAGCCGTGCGTGAGGTGGCCGCCCTCGGGCAAAGCCAGACCCATGATAGTGTCGCCGGGCGCACAGGTCGCGAGGTAGACGGCGAGATTTGCCGGTGAGCCGGAGTAGGGCTGTACGTTGACGTGCTTGACGCGGAAAAGCTTTTTGGCGCGTTCGATCGCGAGCAGTTCGATGTGGTCGATGTGCTCGTTGCCGTTGTAGTAGCGCCTGCCCGCATAGCCTTCGGAATACTTGTTGGTGAGGATGCTGCCCATCGCTTCCATGACGGCGGGCGAGGTGTAATTTTCCGAGGGAATGAGCTCAAGTCCTTCGGTCTGGCGCTTCTTTTCGTCGAGTATCGAGCGGTACAGTTCTGCGTCTTGATTCTTGATGCGATCGTACATAGAAATTACCGGTTAGGGGGAACGTGATAAGTGGTGCGAACGCTAGATCATACGCGGATTTAGAGCACTGATTGTACGGCATCGCGCACGTCCTTCCAAACTTGCTCCTGCGGACGTTCGGTGTTGATAACGAAGGGGGTGCCGAACTCGCCGACATGCTTTTTGTATCCCTTGCGAACGCGTCGGTGGAACTCGAGCTTCTCGCGATCGAAACGGGTGGCTCGATCGGCGCGCTTCCGTATGCGTTCGGCCGCGATCTCGGGCGAGACGTCGAGCAACAGGCAGGCGTCCGGCTCGCAGTCCTCGAGCACGTGTGCGGAAACGTCCCGGTAGAGCCCCAAAAGTCCGGGACGTCGTCTGCCGTAGACTTGGTAGGCGATAGAGGAGAGACTGAAACGATTGCACACGACCGTCTTGCCGGCTTTGAGTGCAGGGCGGATGATCTGTGCAACAAGCTCCGCGCGCGAGGCGAGGAAGAGCAACAGTTCCGTCTTAGCATCGATATGCTTTGAATCGTCCGACAGCAGAAGATCGCGCACGCGTGTCCCAAGTGGCGTGCCGCCCGGGTCTTGCGTGTACACGAACGCGGGGAATTCTTTCTTGAGACGTTCGATATGGGTCGTTTTGCCCGACCCGTCGCCGCCTTCGAGGATGATGAATGTTCCTCGAGCCATGGTGATCAATCGGGTTTGTTGTCCAAGTTGCGGAAGCCGGCGACCGTGAGCTCGGCACGGATGGGCGGATGGGCTTCGTAGCCGGCCAACGCCACGTGCTCGGGGCGGAACGCATCGAGGCTCGTCGCGGCGTCGCTTATCCTGATCGTCGGAAATGGTTTCGGGTCGCGGGAGAGCTGCTCTCTCACCGCTTCGATATGATCTTCGTAGATGTGCGCGTCGCCGAACGTGTGGACGAATTCGCCCGCTTCGCGTCCAAGTATCTTCGCGACGATGTGCGCCAGGAGCGCATAGCTCCCGATGTTGAACGGTACGCCCAGGAACATGTCGGCGGATCGCTGGTAGAGCTGGAGGCTCACCTTGCCGTGCTTGATGTTCATCTGGTACATGTTGTGGCAAATGGGGAAATGGTTGACCTCTTCCGGTTTTGCCATCGAGTAAAGGTACTCCGGGTTCCATGAGGTGACGATCGCGTTGTGGCAGCTCGGGTCCTGCTTGAGCTCGTTGATCGCCCACGCGAGCTGGTCGACGCCGCGGCCGTCCTTGGCCGGCCAGCGCCGCCACATTTCGCCATAAATGTGGCGCAGCTCGCCCCACTCGGCGGCGAACGCCTCATCCGAGGCTATCTTCGCGATGAACTCGTCCTTCGTGAGCGCGGGCAGGCCGCTTCGCTTTGCCTTCTCCGCGTACATTCGCCACGGATAGTCGTCCCAAATGTGCACGCCGTTATCGACGAGGTATTTGATATTGCTCTGGCCGGACATGAACCAGTAGAGCTCCTGCAAGACGCCTTTCCAGTAGACCTTTTTCGTCGTGAGCAGGGGGAAACCCTGCGAAAGGTCGAACCGTATCTGCCGGCCGAACACGCTGTAGGTTTTCTTGCCGTGGCCCGCGTCTACCTGCTCCTCGCCGTGCTCAAGCACTTCCCGCAAGAGGTCGAGGTACTGGTGCTCGGGATGCCGGTCCATAGCGCGAGTATATCACTGGCGACTAGCGCTCCTTTTTCTTCTTCGCGGGTACGAAATGTTTCCAATTGTCCTTTGCGAAGCGGCCACTCTGGCGATAGCTCTGCTTGGTGGGCGAGGAGAGCATTGAGAAGGTAATCTGCGCTATCTCCATGCCCGGCCGCAAAATGATGGGCACGGTACTCTGGTTGGTGATCTCGAAGGTGATGTTGAGGAAGTGGCCCGGGTTGATGATGCCGGCGGTGTTGTGGACCATGAGTCCGATGCGTGCGAGCGAGCTTTTGCCGCCCACCTGGATAAGGTAGTGATCGGAGCCAAAGTACTCCTTTGACATACCGAGCACGGACATGCCTGGGTGCAGCACGAACTCCGCGCCGTCCCTCACGATCGTTTCGCGGGTCTTCGCGTAGACACGCTTCACCGGGTCGACGAAAACGGTCGCACTCCCTTCGTTCTCGATGAATTTGTTGCCGAGGCGGATATCGTAGCTTGCGGGCTGGAGCTGGCGAACGTTGAACGGCTTGAGCGTAATGAGTCTCTGCTTCACGTGCTTCTGGATATCGACGTCGGAGAGGAACATACGCTGGTCACTCTATGGTAAAGACTGTATCAGTTCCGTAGTAATCCTGCCAGTGAGCGTTGTAGTGGGCGAACATGCGCTCGAGACGGTCTTGCGGCAATTCTTGGACTTTAAGCCTTTCCATGAGTGCGCGCACGTCGTGCTCGGCATTGGCCACCTGATCGGCGTTCTCGACGATACGCTCGAACTCCGCGAGCCAGCCGTAGCCGGCGTTTTTATCAAGGGTTACGTTGATGCCGAGACATACGTATTCCTCGCGCTGGCGCGACCACTTGGCCTGATACGCGAAGCCGCACGACATGACGAGCTCGTCGAGGTCCTTGAGCGGGAGCTCTATGCGCTCGTCGAACTCGATTCGGGCGACGCCGTTCTGGCTCGAATCATCGCCAACGGATGCTTTGACGATAAGGTAGACCGCCTTCGCGTCGTCCGCTTCTTTGAGTCTTGTGCGTACCGAGTGATCGGTCGCGCGCGCCGCAAGATCGGCGAGTCTCGCTGCGGCGGCCTTTTCCACGAGCGGTCGTGTCGCGTCGTACAATTGCTCGAGCGGGCTTTTCGCGCCGCCGTGCTCGGCGCTCGGCTCGAAGTAGTGGTTGAGCTGCCGATTGACCGCGAGGAGTTGGCACGTGGGATCGAGCTTCCGCATCGCTTTGCGCAACTCCTCGGCACGCTCCGATCCGCCCAGGAGCGCCTTCACCTCGACTTCGTAGGATTGCATGGGGCCAGTATAATTCGGATATGGAAAAAGGCACAGTAGCCGCGATCGCCGCGATAGGGACGCACCGGGAGCTTGGCTATCGCGACAAGCTGCTGTGGCACATTCCCGACGATCTTCAGCGTTTCAAGCGTCTCACGTTCGGTCATCCGGTCATCATGGGCCGCAAGACGTTCGACTCGATCGTCGGCTACCTCGGCAAGCCATTCCAAGGGCGCACGAGCGTCGTCGTCACGCGTGATCCTCAGTACGACGCATCGAAATACGGCGAAGGCGTGGTCGTTGCCCACTCGCTCGACGAAGCACTCGGTCTCGCGCGTCGACAGCCGGGCGGAGAAGAAGTGTTCATCGGCGGCGGCGCGGAGATCTATCGGCAGGCGCTCCCCCGCGTCGACCTGCTCCGGCTTACCATAATAGACGACACGAAGCTTGCGGACGCTTATTTTCCCGAATACGAACGGGAGTTCACGGAGGTCGCGTTCGAGGAAGCGCGTGAGTGGGAGGGGATCAAGTATCGGTACGTCGATCTCGAGCGCGGGTAACAAGGTTATCCCCAGATTCCTACAGAGGACCGTCCTCCGGGTTTGGCGTGGCGTGTTTGCGTCACGCAGTACGCGGCAGCTTGCGGGGCGCATGATGCCGCACTATACTGCGCCATGACATACCGAATCTCGGTATCCTCGAAAGTCGACGACGGACGAGCGCGCGTTTTCCTCCGCACCCTCCAGAACGCCTTTCCCAAAAGTGGCCTAACGGCCACTTCGTTCGTTCAGGTGTATGCCATCGACGCGGAGCTCACCCCCGAACAGGCGCAGGAGGCGGCGGAACGGTTCACCGATCCCCTCATCGAATCGTACGGTATCGGAGAGATACCGCTGCCGCGCGAGTACACGTTCGCCATTGAGATCGGATTTTTGCCGGGCGTCACCGACAACGTCGGCCACACGGCGCGCGAAATGATAGAAGACCTCACGGGCCGGACCTTCGTGCAAGGTGAAGACGTGTACACGTCGGGCGTCCTGTTCTTGAGAGGAGAGGTGAGCGCGCGCGAAGCCGAAGGCTTCGCGCGCGAGCTGCATAATCCGCTCATCGAGCGCGCCAGCGTATTCGCCCGAGGCGACATGATACCGCTCGTCGTCCCGAAAGTGCGGCTCGGACAGACGCCGGCAGCCGACATCGTAGATCTGGAGGTGAGCGATGCGGTACTGATGCGCATCAGCAAAGAAGGCATTGCGGGCCGCGGGCCGCTCGCGTTGCCGCTCGCGTCGATGAGAGCGATACGTGACCACTTCAAGCGGTTGGGAAGAAAGCCGACCGATATCGAGCTCGAGTCGCTCGCGCAGACGTGGTCGGAACACTGCAAGCACACCATCTTCGCCGACCCGATCGATGAGGTGAGAGAGGGGATCTATCGCCGATACATCAAAGGCGCGACCAAGAAGATCCGCAAGATGAAAGGCAGAAAGGATTTTTGCGCATCCGTCTTTACCGACAATGCTGGCGCTATAGCCTTCGACAAGGACTACCTCGTCACGCATAAAGTGGAGACGCACAATTCTCCCTCCGGACTCGACCCGTTTGGCGGCTCGGTCACGGCGATCGTCGGCGTGAATCGCGACTGCTTAGGCTTCGGGCTAGGCGCCAAGCCGATAGCCAATACCTACGGCTTTTGCGTCGGGAACCCGCTCGATCAGCGAGAGTTCTATCGTGATGAGTCGCGTACGAAGTCGCTTTTGCCCGCGCGGCGCATTCTCGAGGGCGTAGTGAAGGGCATCAACGTGGGAGGCAATCAAAGCGGCATCCCGACCCCGCTCGGATTCATTGTGGTGGACGATAGCTATCGCGGCAAGCCGCTCGTCTTCGGCGGCACGGTTGGCCTCATACCCCGGCGTTTACCGAGGACGGCCCTTGGGAGCAAAAAAAAGATCGCCCTCGGTAAGCGCGCATACGAAAAGCGAGCACGACCCGGCGATTTGGTCGTAATGCTCGGCGGACGGGTCGGGCTTGACGGCATCCACGGCGCGACATTTTCGTCGGTCGAACTTTCCAAAGGATCGCCCGCGACCGCGGTGCAGATCGGCGACCCAATTACGCAGAAGAAATTCTCCGACGCGCTCGTTCGCGAGGCGCGTGATCGAGCGCTCTACACGAGCATCACCGACAACGGCGCGGGTGGCTTGAGTGGTTCAGTGGGTGAGATGGCGAGGGAAAGCGGCGGCTGCGAGATCGCGCTTGAGCAGGTCCCGCTCAAATATCCCGGTCTCGCGCCGTGGCAGATATGGCTCTCCGAATCGCAAGAGCGCATGACGCTCGCAGTGCCTGCGAAAAAATGGCCGGAACTCAAAGCGCTGTTCGAAAGTCGCGATGTGGAGGCGACGGCCATCGGCAGGTTCACCGATTCTGGTCGCGTGGTTGTGCGTCATCATGACAAGATCGTGCTCGATCTCAGTCTCGATTTCCTGCATGACGGCAGGCCGGTGCATAAGCAGAAGAGCAAGAAGCCGAGAAAGGGAAAGATGCGGCGGGCGCCGCAGGCGCCCGCCGCATCTTTCGGCAACTCGCTCCTCAAGCTGCTCGCATGCCCGTCCGTCGGGTCGACGTCGTTCGTCGCGCAACAGTACGATCACGAAGTATTGGGCTCGTCGGTGACGAAGCCGCTCCAGGGTCGCGGGCTCGTCAACGCCGATGCGGCCGTGATAGAGCCACTCGCGAGCTCTGCCAAAGGCGTTGTTCTGTCGCACGGGTATGCGCCATGGTACTCGCAGCTCGACACGTACGCGATGGCAGCCGCTTCCATAGATACGGCGGTGCGCAACGCCGTATGTGCGGGCGCCCATCGCGACCACCTCGCGATACTCGACAATTTCTGTTGGTCATCGTCCGATACGCCAGAGCGGCTCTACGAACTGAAGGAGGCGGCGCGCGCGTGCTACGACACCGCGGTCGCCCATGGCGTGCCGTTCATCTCCGGCAAGGACTCGATGTTCAACGATTTTCGCGGATTCGGCGCGCAGGGCGATGCCGTGCATATCGCCGCGTTGCCGACACTCCTCATATCCGCGATCGGCGTGATGCCGGACGCTTCGAAAGCCATGACGCTCGACTTCAAGCGTCCGGGCGACCTGCTCTATCTCGTCGGCGAGACGCACGATGAGCTCGGCGCGTCGGCATATTATGCGGTTCGCGATGCGCGGGGCGGCGTCGTCCCGCAGGTGTTCGCCAGGAAGAACGCGAAAGCGTACGATGCGCTCACGAAAGCGATAGACGCGGGACTCGTCGCCTCGGCGATCGGGCTTTCGCGCGGCGGGCTCAGTGTCGCGCTCGCCAAATCCTCGATCGCCGGGCAGCTCGGCGCTCGGATAGACATAACGAAGGCGGCGAAGAAGCTCCCTGCAGAAGCGTTCCTCTTTTCCGAATCCCAGGGCCGCATGCTCGTATCCGTGAGACCGGACGCGTGCAAGCGTTTCGAGCAGCGGTTCAAAGGCGTGCCGTTCGCGCGCATCGGCGAAGTCGTGGCGGAGCCGATGTTTTCAGTCACGCATAGCGAAGGTTCCATTGAGCTGCCGCTCGCCGCCCTCGCCGACGCGTACCGTTCGTTCTTCAAGAACTGGTAACGTATGAGAAAACCGTCCGTCATCATTCTCTCCGGCTACGGCCTCAATACCGAGGAGGAGACGAAGACCGCGTTCGAGCTCGCCGGTGCGCGCGCGAGAATCGTTCATATCAACGATCTCATCGCGAGGCCGTCGCTTCTCGACGCGACGCAGATCGCGGTCGTACCCGGGGGGTTCTCGTATGGCGACGACACTGGTTCTGGCAATGCGTACGGCAATCGTCTCAAGCAGCACTTGGGCCGCACGCTCGAGCGGTTCCTCGCGCGCGATACGCTCATGCTCGGCATTTGCAACGGTTTCCAGATACTCACGAAAGCGGGCATTCTTCCCGGCGCGCTCATCGCCAACAACAACGCGCGCTACACCTGTCGCTGGGCCGACGTCGAAGTCGCAGGGGAAAGTCCGTGGCTCGGAGGCATCACGCGCATGTCGGTACCCATCGCGCATGGCGAGGGGAAATACTATGCGCCGCCGGCAATGCTCGCGGAGCTGAAGAAAAATAACGCCATCGCGCTCGCGTATGCGGAAGGCGAGACCGCACGCCATTTCGGTTTGCCGTTCAACCCAAACGGTTCGCTTGAGAACATCGCTGGCGTGACCGCATATGACGGGCGCGTTCTGGGACTCATGCCGCATCCGGAGCGCGCGGTGCGCTTCACGCAACTGCCGCACTGGACGCTCGTGCGCGAGGACTACGCACGCGCAGGCAAGAAGCTTCCGACCAAGGGCCCCGGCCTTCAGTTGTTTAGGAATGCGGTAAAATACTTCGCATGAACATCCCGCTCGTCGGCATTATCATGGGTTCCGATTCCGACCTGCCGGCCATGCAGGATGCGGCGAAGCTGCTCGATGAGCTCGGTGTCGGCTACGAGATACACACGCTTTCCGCGCACCGCACTCCCGAGGCGGTTGTCGAGTACGTCACGAAGAGCGAAGCGGCAGGGTACAAAGCATTTATCTGCGGCGCCGGAGGCGCGGCGCATTTGGCGGGAGCCGTCGCCGCGCACACCGCGCTGCCGGTCATCGGCGTCCCGATCATGAACAAATCCACCGGCGGCATCGACGCGCTCTTTTCGACCGCACAAATGCCGCCCGGCATTCCTGTGGCGACGGTCGCGATCAACGGTGCGAAGAACGCCGGCATACTGGCGGCACAAATCATCGGCGCGGGAGATGAAGCGACGCGGACGAAAGTTCGCGCATACAAGGAAAAGATTGCGAAAGACATCCAAGCGAAGGACGACGATCTGCAGCAAAAAGGTTTCAAGAAATACCTCGAGGACAGGGGGTTGGTATGAGCAAAAAGCTTTCGTACAAGAGTTCCGGCGTCGATCGCGATACCGAGAACGAGACGAAAGAGGGAATGGCTTCGGCGCTCGAGACGAGCGATGCGCGGGTGCTCAACAAGATCGGCGCGTTCGCGTCGCTCTACGACGGCGCGTTCCCGGAGTACGAGCATCCGGTCCTCGTACTGAAAACGGAAGAACCAGGAAGCAAGCAGCTGCTCGCAATGCGGTACGACAAAGTGGAGAATGTGTGCCACGACCTCGTCAATCACCTGGTCAACGACTGCATCGTGATGGGAGCCAAACCGCTCTCGATACAGGATTGCATCGTGGCTGGCAAGGTAGAAAAAGATATCGTACTGCGCATGGTGCGGGCGTTCTCGGATGCGGCGAAAGAGAACGAGTGTTCGCTCACCGGCGGCGAGACCTCCTGGCAGCCGAACGTCATTCCGGAGGGCACGTACGTGCTTACCGCAAGCATCGTCGGCGTCGTCGACAAGCATAAGGTCATCGACGGTTCGCGCATCCAGGAAGGCGACACGGTGCTGGCGTTCGCCTCGAGCGGCGTGCATACCAACGGCATCTCGCTCGTCCGCAAGATCATGGAGGCGGCGCCGGCCATTCTGAAAGAACGAGTTGATGGCGAGCTGTTCATTGATGCCGTTCTTACGCCGCACCGCGCCTATTACCGCGTGCTCAAGGGTTTGTTCGACAGCGAAGGTTTGACTGGCCTCGCGCACATCACGGGCGGCGGCATCAAAGAAAATCTCAATCGCATTTTGCCCGCAGGCCTCAGCGCGCAGGTAGACCTCTCGAAGATACGCGTATTACCTCTGTTCTCGCTCCTCAAGCGCTATGGCGCGCTCGACGATGCCGATATGCTCCGCACGTTCAATATGGGCGTTGGGCTAGCTGCGGTCGTTCGTCCGGAAGATTCCGGGAGAATGATGGCTCATGTCGTGCGCATGGGCATCGATGCGTACGAGATCGGTACTATCACCACGGGGAGCGGAGCGGTCGAGTTCGCAGGTGCGTTACAATGGAGCAATATGCATCGCGTATGATCGACGTGATCAGAGAGACAGACTTCGCCAACCTCGGTGGCAAGAAGGCCGGCAAGGTGCGTGATGTGTACCTGCAGTCTGACAAGCTCATACTCGTTACGACCGACCGCCACTCCTCATTTGATCGCATCGTCGCGCACATTCCGTCGAAGGGGCAAGTGTTGAATCAGGTGAGCGCGTGGTGGTTCGACAAGACGAAAGACATTGTTCCCAATCACCTCCTCGCTGTTCCCGATCCGAACGTTACCATTGCGAAGCGTCTCACCTTGGTGCCGGTCGAGGCGGTGATGCGCGGGTATCTCACCGGCGTGACCGACACCTCTATCTGGACGCGCTACCTCAACGGGCAGCGGCGCTTTGGCGACCTCGCGCTGCCCGACGGTCTCAAAAAGAACATCAAACTGCCGTATCCGGTCTTTGATCCGACGACCAAAGAGGAAGGTCACGACCGCGCCATCTCGACCGACGACATGGTTGAGGAGGGGATCGTCACGCGCGAGATGCTCGCCAAGATGAAAGATGTTGCGACGCACCTTTTCATGCGCGGCCAAGAGATAGCCCTTAAACGCGGCCTCATCCTCGTGGATACCAAGTACGAATTCGGGACCGACGAGAAAGGCGAGCTCGTGCTCATCGATGAGATACACACGCCGGACTCCTCGCGCTACTGGCAGGTGGAAGGGTACGAGCAGAGCCTCGCGGCAGGTATCGAGCCGAGGAGTTTTGACAAAGAGTTCTTGCGCGTATGGTTCAAGGAGCACTGCGACCCGTACCACGACATCGAGATTCCTGCTGCTCCGGAAGATCTCGTGGTAGAGATGTCGCGACGCTATGTCCGCATGTACGAGCAGATCACGGGAGAAAAATTCGTCCCAGGTGAGCAGCCCGCGCTGCCGCGCATCGAGAAGAACCTCAAGTCGTATGAGTCCAGGTGATCTCGTGCCGTTCGAGCCGCTCACGACGATTGGGCCTGTTGACGGACGCTATTACGCGACGACGCGCGAGCTCACGAAGTATTTCAGCGAGTACGCGCTCATCCGCTACCGCTGCCTCGTCGAGTTCGGGTATCTCATCGCGCTCTCGGAGACACCGGGTACCGGCATTCGCGCGCTCGTGCAGCACGAGAAGGATTGGCTGCGCGCGGGCTCGACCTTCACCGTCGACGATGCACGCACCGTAAAGAAGATCGAGCGGGAAGGATGGGAGGGGATACCCGCGACGTACCATGACGTGAAAGCTGCGGAGTATTTCATCAAGAAACGCATGGCGGGCACATCGCTCGAAGATGTGACGGAGTGGGTGCATTTCGCGCTCACCTCGGAGGACGTCAACTCGGTCGCCTATGGACTCGCGTTGCGCGACGCGCTCCAAGAGGCGATGCTGCCGGCTCTGGACGAGGCGCGGAGCGCGCTTGATATGCTCGCGAAAAGGCACGCCGCAACGCCTATGCTCGCGCGTACGCATGGCCAACCCGCTTCACCGACGACCTTTGGTAAAGAAATGCGCGTGTTTGAGCGGCGTCTCGCGCGGCAGATCGAACAGCTCCGTGCACGCACGGTGCTCGTCAAGTTCGCGGGCGCGACCGGCAATTACAACGCGCACGCGACCGCGCTGCCGGAGGTGGATTGGCCGCTCTTCGCGCAGCGTTTCATCGCGGGGTTCAATTCGAACGCTGGTGTTCTCATCGAGCTCAACACGACGACGACGCAGATCGAGCCGCACGACACCTACGCGGAGCTCTTCGACGCGATACGCCGCACCAACGTCATTCTCACCGACCTCGCGCAGGACCTATGGCGCTACGTCTCCGACGGCTGGCTCACCCAAAAGCTGAAGGACGGGGAGATCGGCTCCTCCGCGATGCCGCACAAGGTGAACCCGATAGATTTCGAGAATGCCGAAGGCAATCTCGGCCTCGCCAACGCGCTGTTCACCCACTTTTCGCAGAAACTCCCGATATCGCGCCTCCAGCGCGACCTCTCCGACTCGACCGTCGAGCGCTCTTTCGGCACCGCTTTCGCGCACTCGCTCATCGCCTACCGGGCGCTCCTGCGCGGCTTAGGCAAGGCGAACGTGGATGCGGAAGCGATGCGCGGAGCGCTCGCGGCGCACCCTGAGGTCTTGGCGGAAGCGTTCCAAACCGTCCTCCGCAAAGAAGGTGTCGCGGTGCCATACGAGAAACTCAAGGAGCTCACGCGCGGCAAGCAGGTGACGCTCCAGGAGCTCGCACGGTTCATCGACGATCTCGACATCAGCGACGAAGTGAAAAAACGCCTCAAGGCGCTGCGCCCGGAGACGTACGTTGGCTTGGCGGAGCGCGTCGCGCGAGCGTAATCGATCCCGTTGGACACGCCCCCTACTGCTTCAAGCCCAAGCCTTTCCTGATGAGGTACCAGTTGATAGCGATGAGTGCTACTATCAAGCCGCTGAGAACGGTGAGCGAGACCCATAGGGGGATATCGGCGACGCCGAGGAAACCGTAGCGGAAACCATTGATGAGATAGAAGATCGGGTTGATGTAGGTGACATACCGCGCCGCTTGCGGCAGCGAGTGGATGGAGTAAAAGACGCCGCCCAGGTAGACCATCGGTTGGAGGACGAAGGTCGGCACGATGTTGATGCCGTCGATCGTTTTCGCGTAAACGCCGTTGACGAGTCCCGCGAGCGCGAAGACGAGCGCGGTGAGTATCGCAAAGAGGAGGATGACGAGCATGTTCGCTACCGCGAGGCGGAGGCCGGTGAAGAAGATCGAAATGAGGAGCACGAGCGTGCCGACCAAGACGCCGCGAATGACTCCGCCCGAGACGAATCCAGCGATCATGAGCCACGGCGGCGTCGGGGAGACGAGTATCTCGTCGATTGAGCGCATGAAGAACTTCGACTGGAAGAAGGTGAACGAGCTGTTGGAATAAGCGTTGGTGACGATGGCGAGCATGACGAGGCCCGGCACCACGAAGGTCATGTAATTGACTCCTTGCATTTGCCCGATGCGAGAGCCGAGTACCGTGCCGAAGATGAGGAAGTAGAGCGACGAAGTGATGACACTCGGGAGAAAGGTCTGCACCCAGATGCGGAACAAGCGCACGACGTCCTTGCGCATCATCGTGTAGAAACTGATCCAGAGTTCGTACGGCGACATACTATTTTTCTGCGGTTAGTCGTAAGAATACCTCTTCGAGCCTACCGCCGCGGAATCCATTCTCCGCCGCGCCGTCGCCGTCGTGCATCGCGAGCACGTCCTGCATCGTGCCGTTGACGATGATCTGGCCTTTGTTGATGATCGCAACATGCTTTGCGAGCTGCTCGGCTTCCTCAAGGTAGTGCGTGGTGAGGAGGACGGTAAGGCCGCGCGCGCTCAGTCCGGAGAGGTACTCCCACATGCCGCGGCGCAGTTCGACGTCGACCCCGGCGGTCGGCTCGTCGAGGATGAGGAAGCGCGGCTCGTTCACCAGCGCGCGGGCGATCATGAGGCGGCGCTTCATGCCGCCGGAGAGCGTGCGGCTCTGCTCGCGCGCTTTGTCGGCGAGCCCGAGGTCGGCGAGCAATCTCTCGGCGCGCGGTATCGCGACCTTGCGCGGTATGCCGTAGTAGCCGGCTTGATTGACGACGATGTCGATCGGGTTCTCGAAGGGATTGAAGTTGATCTCCTGGCCGACGAGCCCGAGCAATGTCCGCGCTTTTTCCGGCCGCCGGTCGATGTCGTAGTCGAACACGGAAACGGTGCCGGAGGTTTTGTTGACAAGTCCTGCCGTAATGCCAATCAAGGTCGTCTTGCCTGCGCCATTTGGACCAAGGAGTGCGAAGAAGTCGCCTTCGGGTATCGCGAGCGACACGCCGCTGAGCGCCACAACGCCGTTGCTGTAGGTTTTCTTGAGGTCGTTGATCGTGAGGGCGTTCATGGAAGATTGATGATATCAAATGAGCAATGCGTTGGCGATGAAATCGAACGTGTCATCAGGGTTCTTCACGGCGCGTGTCGGTATGACGCCGATGACCGCCTCGTCGTTGCCACCCGGAAAAAGCGCGTCGCCCAGGTACAGGCAATCCTCCTTTTTCCACCCTTCGAGTTCAAGCAGGCGGGACACGTTGTGCCCCTTGTCTTTTCCTGCGGCAACGAAGTTGAACGTGGTCGTGCCGGCGGGGACGACCTCGACGTGCGCCGCGGTCAACGTCTTGAGCTCGTTCGGGAGCGCGCGAAGTGCAGCCTGCCGCTTTGAATCGCCGGGGTCGAAGGCATATTTTTCCTCGGCATCTTCGTGGAAACCGATAACGCTGTAGCTGATCTGTGCGCCACGGTTTTCCACCAGGTCGTTTTCATCCTTCACTGAAAGGTCGAAGTGACGTTTGAGTGCGTCCACGAACGTCATGACTGAAGTTACTTGTGCTGATGTGAGCGGTTCGTTCCAAAGCTCGTTGCCTTGCTTGTCGAGTGCGTGATTGCCGCTCTGTGCGAGCGTGTAGTAGTGACCGTCGAAACGAGAGGTTATCTGCTCTCTGATCTGTTCGCGATTACCGCCGGACACAACGATCACGTCTCGTTTTGCGCATAATGCAGCGAACAATCCCTGATGTACCGCATCCATAGGGGCGCGACTCACGGTGAGCGTCTTGTCGAGATCAAAGAATATGTGCGTCGGCGTGCTCATTTAGTTAGTTGTCGTGAAGCACGAGGTCGACCAGGTAGTCGCCTTTGCCCAGCGCGATGCCGTTTTTGCGCAAAATAGCGTAGGCGGTGACGACGTGAAAGTAAAAGTTGGGCATGAGGTACTGCGTCGCGTAGTCGAAGGCCTTGAGGTGCTTGCCGGGGAAGTAGGGAAGCTCGACCTTGCGATCCTCGTGGCCCGCTACCGCATCGGGCTTGATGGTGTCGAGGAATGCGATCGTCTTGTCCAATCGCTCTTTCAGCTCCGCGACGGTCGATTCGGTATCTTCGAACGCGGGCGCTTCGATGCCGGCGAGCCGTGCGGCGCCGAGTTTCGCGTTGTCGGCGGCGATGCGTACCTGCATGACGAGCGGGAACTGATCGAAGACGAGGCGGTCGGCCAACAGTGCGTCTTCGTAGCTGCGGCGCGGGGTACGCTTGGACTCCGCGTGCGCGGAAGCCTTGTCGAGAATGCCCGCGAGCGCCTTGAGGGAGGTGCGCATGGGCGGTACCGTGACGGTATAAAGGTTCGTCTCCTGTTTCATGGTGCTTTACAAGTGAAAGTAATGGGCCAAGTGTATCACGCGATCCGTCGTTCCCAATACGAGGCGGAGGTCGCCACGTAATCAGCCACGCGGCGCTCGGCGGCCGCGGCGAGCGCGATGCGGTAGCGCTCGTCGAACGCGCTCGCGGCTAAACGTTGTCCGAATTCATGGAGCTGCGCAGGGGAGGAGAGGACGAGGCGGCCGCCTTTAGCGGCCGCTCGCAAGAGCGTCGGCCCGCCGATGTCGGTTTTCTCGATGACTTCTGCCGGTGTTCCCCCGTTCGCAACGGCCTGTTCGAGCGGATAGAGCGTGACGTACACGAGGTCGATCCGCCGCACCCCAAGTTTCTTGAGTTCTGCCGCGTCCGCGTCGGTCGCGAGCAATCCGGCATGGAGTTCGCGCGAGAGCGTGACCACGCGATGGCCAAGAATGGGCGGGCCGACCAGTTCGGCTACGTCGCGGCAGGTAACGCCATTATCGCTCAAGTATTTCGCGGTTCCGGCTGAACCCAGCAACTCCCAGCCTGCGTCCGTGAGCGACTTGCCGAGCGAAAGCAGTGCCGCATCCTTTTCGTACGAAGCGAGCAGCGCGGTCTTCATGCCGCACATTTTAGCACGCGGCCTCGTGCGGACTACAGCTTCAAACCATTCAAGAACGATGCGAATTCTCCGTTGAGATCCGGATGCTTGAGGCCGAACTCGACGACGGTCTTCAAGTACTCGAGCTTGTTGCCGGTGTCGTAGTACTTACCGCCTTTCGATTCGACCGCGTAGACATCCTGTTCTTTCATGAGGGCGACGATCGCATCGACGAGCCAGAGCTCGTTGCCCTGGCCGACCGGCGTTTGCGCCAGGAGCTCGAAGAGGCGCGGCGGCATGATGTAAGCGCCGCCGGTCATCATGTTGGAAGGCGCTTCGCCGACTTTCGGCTTTTCGACGAGGCGGTTGATCTTGTAGACGTTGTCCTTTACCGGCGAGATATCGGCGATGCCGTACTTGCTCACGGACTGCTCCGGTACGCGCACGGCGGAGATACATGGTTTTCCGTATTGCTCCCACACGTCTATCATTTGCTTGAGGCGCGGCGGCTGTGCGTGTACGAATTCGTCGCCCCAGAGAATGGCGAACGGCTCGTCGCCGACGGCGCTCCACGCGTTCAAGACCGGCGTGCCGTTGCCGTACGAACCTTTTTGGCGGATGTAAATGAAGTTGGCGAGATCGGCGATGGCGCGGATCTCGTCGGCAAGCTTTTCCTTGCCCGCATCAAGCAGATGCCGTTCGAGTTCGTAGGGATGGTCGAAATGATCCTCAATCGCGCGCTTGTGCGAGCCGGTGACAATGATGATGTCCTCAATGCCGGCAGCGACCGCCTCCTCCACGACATACTGAATGATGGGTTTGTCGACGATAGGGAGCATCTCCTTGGGCATCGCCTTGGTCGCCGGGAGAAAGCGCGTCCCGAATCCTGCCGCTGGTATGACCGCCTTGCGCACTTTCTGTGCCATGGTGGGGCTATTGTACCAGATATGCGCCGGGAACGTCAGTCCGCCCCGGATCGCCTTCGGAGGTGGATAAAAGGCATTGCGCTCCATTCGGGGCAGCGTCATACTTATGCAATAAAGGTCGATTCTGCCCTGCCGGGCAGGGATTATAAGCCGATAGTTTCTCCGCATATATGAAAGATCTTCACAAAGTGGCGTGGGTACTGGTCATGATCGGGGGCCTCAACTGGCTTTTGGTCGGGCTCGGTGACTTCGTCGGGAGCAATTGGAACCTGGTCAACCTCATTGTTGGCTCGTGGCCGTGGCTTGAGGACCTGGTATACCTACTCGTAGGCCTTTCTGCCATCTACGAGATCGTGAAGCACAGGAGTATCTGCAAGAAGTGCGCGAAGTCTGCGATGTAGAATCATGTTTTGTGCGAGAGGCAGCCTCGTCCGCCTTCGGCGGACGAGGCTGCCGAGTTATACACGCGGGGGCTGGCGCACCTCAAGAGGGTGGCTATAATCACCCCATACTAGTCAATTACATTATTTATGGTCAGAAAAGCGAACCCCGCATTGCTTAAGCCGATGAATCTCTCAGCTGAACTCGAAGTCGTCGTGGGCAAGGGGCCGATGACTCGCGGCGCAGTCGTCAAAAAGATCTGGGAGTACATCAAGAAGAACGACCTTCAGAACCCTAAGAACAAGCGCAACATCTTGGCCGATGAGAAAATGAAGCCGCTCTTTGGCGGCAAAGGCGAGGTGACCATGTTCGAAATGACCAAGCTCGTCTCCGCGCACCTGTCCTAGACGATCTCGCAGGCATTCCTTAGCGGCCTCGCCCTCTCAAAGAGGGCGAGGCCGCCGTCGTTCTTGCATGCCCGCAGTTTTACCCAGAGGACCGTCCTCTGGGTGGGGGAGGGCCTCGCTCGGCACGATCTGCCGCAGCGCTCCGGCAGACGGTGGTAGGTTGCATTTCATGCGCGAGCGGGTATCGTATGGATCATGAACGTGCCTGATCCTGTCGTCTTGTACGGCGCTGTGTACGCGTGGGTGATGACGAACGGTATCGCTATACTCGCGATCATCATTGGCGCGATCATCGTACGGATGGTCGGCAGGATGTTCCTCGAGCGCATCATCCGCCGTTTCGTGCCATCATCGGGATTCCCTTCCACGGAAGCGGGGCGCAAGCGTGAGGAAACGCTCATTCGCATCGCACGCGGCACGCTGACGGTCCTCGTGTGGATCGTCGGTTCCCTCATGGTGCTCTCGAAGGCGGGCATCGATATCGGCCCCCTGCTCGCCACCGTCGGCGTCGCCGGCGTAGCGGTCGGCTTCGGCACGCAGTATTTCATCCGTGACATCATCGCAGGCATCCTCGTCATCATCGAGGATCAATACCGCGTGGGAGACGCCGTTTGTCTCGATACGACGTGCGGGATCGTCGAGGACATCTCCATTCGCATGACGACGCTGCGCGATACCGATGGCACCGTACATCACATCGCGCACGGCAGCACGACGAAAGCGTCCAATCTCTCGAAGGATTTCGCCAACGTCAACCTCAATGTCGGCGTTTCGTACGCGTCGGACCTTGAGCAGGTGATACGCATCATCAGCGAAGTGGGCGAAGAACTCGCCGCCGATCCCGTATGGAAAGCGGACATCCACAAAGCGCCGCACTTCGAGCGCGTCGACGACTTCGGCGATTCTGCGGTCATCATCAAGATACTTGGCGAGACCGCGCCTTTGCGCCAGTGGGCGGTCACGGGCGAGTTGCGCAAACGCCTCAAGATAGCCTTCGACAGGGCGGGTATCGAGATACCGTTCCCGCAGCGCGTGATCCATCAAGCATAAGGCAATCGTTCGCGAACTGTACCGAAGCGGCCATGACCCCGTAGCCGAGCGTCCGCTATACTGGGGCCATGACGCGTCGCGTTCTCGATTGGACAGTGCTGCTCGCCGTGCTCGGCGTAGGCGGTTATTGGGTGTACGCTCACCACGCGCAGGTACAGACCGCGGTGCAGCTCGTGCGCTCGCAGGTGGCGCCGTGTTCGAGTCCGGTCACGTACTCGCTCGGCTCCATCGATCCGCGCTTTGGCATCGCAACGAGCACCTTCATCGCCGACATGAAAGAAGCCGCGAGCATTTGGGCGCAATCCGGCAAGACGCTCTTGCAGTATGAGCCGGAAGGCGGCGCGGTGACGGTCAGCCTCGTGTACGATGCGCGCCAAGCGGCGACCGATCAGCTCAAGGCGGCGGGCATTCAGGTCGATCAGAGCAAAGCGACGTACGATTCGCTCAAGAGACGTTACGACGCGCTCTCTGCGCAGGTCGATGCCGAGCAGGCGGCATACGACGAGCGCGTCGCCACGTACAAGAGCGACGAGTCGGCGTATAATACGGCGGTCGGTCAGTGGAACGCGCAGGGTGGTGCGCCGCCCGACGTATACACCCAGATGCAACAGCAACAACAGGCGCTCCAGAGCGAATACTCGAGCGTCAAATCCCAGGAAAGCGCGCTCAATGCCGACATTTCCATGCTGAACGCGCTTGCGACCACGATCAATCAGCTCATCGTTCAGCTCAACCTCAACGTGCAGCAGTACAACCGTACGGGAACGGCGCAAGGAGAGTTCGAGGAGGGCGTCTACGTCCTTGCGGACGGCGCACAGACGATAAACATCTACGAGTTCAGCGGGCACGTGGAGCTCGTCCGCGTGCTCGCGCACGAGATGGGGCACGCGCTCGGGCTCCAACACGTCGCCGATCCGCAGGCCATCATGTATCACCTCAACAGTGGGACCAACCTCACGCTCGCCAAAGCCGACCTCGCGGAGCTCGACTCCGCGTGTCACTTCGCGTCGCAGTAGTATAGTGGACGTATGGCCACTCGGTCGCTCATCGTGCTCATCGTACTCGCCGTGCTCGCGGGAGGCGGCGGGTGGTACGCGTACATGCGCTTTACGCCGTCCGCTGCAGCGCAGTACAAGACGCCCGAGGAAGCGGCCAACGTGTACGTCCGTTTCGATATGGAGGCATTCGATACGATCATGGCGCAGTATTGGCAGAGCGGTAAAGAGAGCGATCTCGCCAGTTTGTATCAACTCGCGCTCGCGAAGGTTGAGAACACCAACGAAACGCTTCCGAGCGACGATCGTGCGGGCGTCGCGCAGATGCTCGCGGCGGCCTTTGCGGGCAAGAGTGACACCGATCAGCACGACGAAGCGCTCAACGTGCTGCAGGTCGTGCTCTACAACCTTGCACCGACGGGACGCGACCAGCTCATGACAGGGCAGCAAGAGCAGTCATTCCGCAATCACGTCGCCAACATCAACCCCGCGCAGGACCTCTACGCGACGCTCGGTTTGCAGGAGGGCGCGAGCACGAGCAGCGTGCAGCAGGCATATCAGCAGAAAATCGCTGAACTTCAAGCATCGACCTCGCCTCAAGCGAAGCAGCAGCTTGCCGACGTGCGGCACGCGCACACGATCTTGAGCAATGCGACCGACAAGCAGCTCTACGACCAGACCGGTATGCAGCCGAGCATATCGATGCGGGTCGTCGGCGCGCACACGCTCTATGTCGATCTCAGCAAGGTGACGCCCGCAAGCTTTGCCGAATTCGTGGCCGAGCTGCAGCAAAAAGCGGCTGATCCTGCGCTCACCGGCATGATCCTCGACCTGCGCGGCAACATCGGCGGCACGTTCGACTTCCTTCAGAATTTCCTCGCGCTTTTCATCGGGCCGAACGAGTACGCCTTCGATCTTTACAGCAAAGGACAGATGCAGCCGCAACGCACGACCAACGTCGCCAAGCTCGATGTGCTCTCGCGCTTCTCGAATATCGCGCTCCTCACCGACGGCATGACGCAATCCACCGCTGAGCTCACGACCGCAGTCTTCGAGCGTTATCATCTCGCGCGCGTGATCGGCGCGACGACGCGCGGTTGGGGTTCGGTCGAGAACACGTACCCGCTCACGACGACGATCGACGCGTCGAGCACCTACGCGCTCCTCCTCGTCAACTCGCTTACGCTCGACGAGAACAATCAGCCCATCGAAGGCAACGGCGTCAAGCCGGACGTGGACGTGGGGCAGGGTGGCTGGCAGGCGAAGGTGCGGGCACTTTTCCCGCCAGACCTCGCACAAGCGGTCATCGGGGAGTTTTCGACGACTACGAAGTGATATATACTTTCCGGCATGCAACTTCTGACGCAGCTTGAGAGCATCGCGTTCGCGGCGTTCAATACGTTCTTCCAGCTCATCCTCTATTTCCTGCAATTCTTCGTCGTCCTCGCGCAGGGGGTACTGAGCATCTTCCGCCTGCACTAACAGTTCGATATGAAAGCGACCCTGCACACGTCCATCGGCGATATCGAGCTCGGACTTTTCGAGCATGACGCGCCGAATACCGTCGCGAACTTCGCGAAGCTCTCGAAGCAAGGTTTTTATGACGGTACGAAGTTCCATCGCGTCATCGCCGGGTTCATGATCCAGGGCGGCGACCCGCAGAGCAAGGACGACTCGCTCATGCGCCGGTGGGGGACCGGCGGTCCGGGCTACACCTTTGCCGACGAGATCCATGCACACAACGAGAACGTCATTGGTACCATATCGATGGCAAACGCAGGTCCGAATACCAACGGCTCGCAATTCTTCATCAACACCGCCGAAAACGACTTCCTCGACACCAAACACACCGTCTTCGGCAAGGTGGTGAACGGTATGGACGTGGTGCATGCCATCGAGCAAGCCTCGACGGGCGAGCAGGACCGCCCGCTGGAGCCGGTGACCATCAAGAGTATCTCGGTCGCGTAATTGAAGCGGCGGTCGCCTTCTGGCGACCGCCGCCCGAAGGATATATAATAACCGCGCGCCCCTGAGGCGCATCGAACATTCCGGGGTAACTCAACGGTAGAGTGGCTCCCTGTTAAGGAGTAAGTTGTGGGTTCGAATCCCACCCCCGGAGC
>JAJXVV010000005.1 GCA_021781955.1 bacterium
CGGCAAGGTCGGTGGCGAAGCGCGGGTCGAAAAGGCCGTTGAAGGTCGTGGTGTATACGCCGTTGGTGACGGTGCCGGCGTTGCCGGTGATGGAGCCCTGGATGGTGTTGGTGAAGCTGTTCGTGCCGGAGAAGGTGTTGTTGTCTACGAGGAGCGTGGAAGAGGCGGCGGTGATGGTCTGCGCCGTGCCGAGGCCCACCGAGGTGCCGTTGATCGTGACGGTGGAATTCTGCAGCATGGCGTTGGTGATGGCGGAGTTGGCGATGCCGAAGGTGCCTGAGGTGCCGCCGAGGAGAGTGCCGAGGGTGCCGGAGTATGTGAGGACGGAGCCGATCGCGGGGGTGGAGGTGGAGATGCTGGTGAGGGTGTTGGGACCGGAGGCGTATATGACCTGGCCGGTGGTGAGGTTGGTGGAAGTTCCGAGGCCGCTGAAGGTGAAGGCGCCTGTGCTGCTGTTGTACGCGAGCGGGAAGGTCGCGGAGAGGCTGGTGGATGAGACCTTGCTGTTGAAGGTGGTCCAGTCGGAGGATGAGAGGAAGCCGCTTTGGGAACCGTTCGCTTGGTTGATGCCGATGACGCCGCTCGCGTACGTGAGCGGGCTGCCTGAGACCGAGATGGCGTTCTGCGCGCGGGCGGTGGTGAAGTAGAGGTTGGAGCCTTCGGCGAGTGCGGTGGTGGTGGTGGCGGCAAGATTATTCGCGAAGTTCGTGTTCGCGCGGGCGGTGGTGAAATACAAGTGGTTCGTGCCCTCGGCGAGTTGATCGGTGGTCGTGGAGTACCAGGCCGAGAGATCGAGTTTGGCATTGAGCGCGTTCTGAAGATCGGTCTGGTTGGAGAGCATGCCGGTGATGTTCCCCCACACCGCACTCGCGATGCCGAGCGATGAAGTAGACACGAGCGCATACCCGCCGTTGCCGTTGCCGAGGAGGAGCTGGCCGTATGTTGGCGCGGTGGAGGTGCCGACGCCGCCGTAACCGACGGAAAGCGTCGAAGTCGCAGCGACCACGCCACCATTCGCTTCAAGAAGACCTGTGGACGAGCCGAGCGTGAAATTGCTTGCAAAGAGATTCGTCGTCGTCGCGTTCGTGGTCGTGGAGTAACTCGCGGTCAGATCGACGAGCGTCGAGCTCGTTGCAACGATGCTGCCTATGTTGTACGAACCGAACGACGCGGTACCGACGACCGTGAGATTCCCGCCGACATTCGCGTTGCCGGAAACGGAGAGCGACGTCGCGCCTACCGACGCGTTGGCGATGGAACCGCCCGTGATGATCGGATTGGCAATGGCCGTATTAGTAAGCTGATTGATCGCGTTTGTCTGCGCGGTCACCGCATAGTTCTGCGCGATGACCGTGCTCTGACTCGCCGTGAGCGCGTATATCTGCGAGGTCAGTTTATTATCGAGCTGGTTGAGGCGCATATCGAGCTCCGCTTCAGTGATACCGCCCGCCTGGGCCAGCTGCTGTGTTTGCGCCTGCTCAACGACCACGCGTTCGATGATTTTTTGCTGCGGGCGTGCCGATGGTGCGACCGCTCTCGGAGGCAGCGCGTTCGACGTGGCGACAGAACGAGTGATGGCAGCGCTTGTCGCGCGTGCATATGGCTCGATGGAAAGGGACACCGCGCCCGAACGGGTAATCGGGACAACGCTCTGCGAACTTACGAGTGCTTCCGGGAAGGCGATCGCATAAACGAATTCGTTGATGTTCGTACTGAACGAACGCGCGACACTCTTCGCGAACGCGGCTGCGGCATCGGAGAAATATCCCGGGATCCCCGCTGCGGCGACTTGGGGTCGCGCCGTAATGGACGCGAGCACATGTTGTTCGTGCGTTTCCGCCGCCAATACCGCACGTGCGAGACCATGCGGCGCCTGCACACCCGCTGCGAGATCGTCTCGCACTTCGCGCATCGAGTAACTCGCCGCCTTCGGATCAACCGTTGCATACACGCCGAAAATGATCGTCATCGTAAGCGTAAGCGCGATCAACTTCTGACCAGCCTCTACGAAAGGGGCGCCCGCGCCCTGAGACAACGGGATCAACTGAAGCGCTCTGCTCGGCGCACGAATATCGTCCTGCATTTTTGCGATCAATGCAGATGCTCCTTTCTTCAGCGCCTGTTGCGATTCTCCGCGAACCTTTCCAACATGCTGAATGGCAGCCGAGGAGGGAGCGGCAACCAGCGGCTCTCGTGTCGCCGCTCTATATTCTTCGGCGCGCAATCGCGAGAGCGATTCGCTACGCTTGCTGCGATGATATTCTTGATCTACCAGGAAAGCTTCGATTGAAGATTGTTCCACGAACCAATTCTTACCGACCCTTCGGGCGGTTAGCCGACCATCACGGCAAAGGCGCGAAATGTAATCACCGGTGAAGCCTCCAATCATCGCCGCCTCGCTTGCGGGAATGTACCTCTTTCCTTCAAAAAAAAGCTCGGATGTCATGTGGTCGGACGCACGACTTATCTAATATTCTACTAGATATTTCGTGTGCAAAGACTCGCATACACCTGCGATTGTGTGGATAGTAAAATCTCGATGATTTTTATCCGCTGTCTTGGGATATGCTCGATCAATCTTGTATGGAAACAACGAATCAGAACGCGTGCGAGGAATCCTCTTCCATGTTCTCTTTACCGACCGTCTAGCATGTTCTTCTACGCGGTTAACGCCAGATGCATTAGACAAGAGCATCCGACTGTGCGCGACGATGCGACGGAGGAACTCTATGTGCGTACGGGATAGGTCACTTCTGCACCTAATCTAACCAGATTATCAGCTCTGCAGATAACCGTCCTAAGTGCGGTATATCCAAGACTCTATACATCTCGCCCGAACGAGATACGCATTTACTGCATATCTCGGCATATATCTACCACGTATTATTGCCGCTCGTAGTTAAGTTTTGACGTGACCGCACTCTCGACGACATCCCCTACGCTGCCGAATACCGAACTTATATATGCTTCGATGTTGTTCGAGTATACAGGCTGTGTTCGCGGCAGCAGCACACGGATCGCCACCACGAGTGCGATGACGAGTATGAATATGCCGGCTACCGTGAAATAGGTCGTGTATTGCCGCGATTTTCCTACCTGAACGGCACTCCTTTTTCCTGTGCGTTCTGACACCGCATCTTCCGATGTAGCGTAGACATTAACGACCCGAATTGGGGTGGGTCTGGCCCTCCCATCTCCGGAAGGAGCTTGAGTGGTCCACTTCGTCCCGGGCTGCGCAACGTGAAGCTTTGGCGGTTCATTAACTTCTATATCCTGATGTAGGGGCAACAGATCACCTGTATCCTTTGAATACGTGAAGAACGGATCTCTCGAATTGGCGAGGTGCTCATCTTGCACAGATATCCTTGTAGGTGCAGGCGTTTTCTGGATACCGACTGCGGCAGACTGGACGACAGCAAGTAGCGCGTCTTTTTCCTTTTTATGCGCAAGGATGCCTTCGCGTTCCACGTACCACCGATTGCCGACCTGACGTGACAAAATACTGCCAGATCTCGCAAGCTGTCCTACATAATCCTGGTTATATCCGGTTACTTTCGAAGCTCGGGATGCCGAGATGTAGTCCTTGCCGTCAAATGTGATGAGTGAATCCGGATCGGCAGAAGGGCCGCGGCTCGGTGGCTCTGGTTTATGCGCTTCGGCAATTTCCTTATACTTCGTTAACGAATCCATCGATACATACCAAAGTCCCGACACTCGTCGAGCATCGATCTTCCCGCCCCGAGCTATCTGGCCAATATAATCTTGCGTGTATCCGGTCAATTGCGAGGCTCGCTTAGACGAGACATATTCTGTCCCATCGAGAGTTACTGCGTCTGTCATTAGTAAAGTATATACCGCACGCGCGAAATGCAGTACCCCTGAACTGATGGGCACTGTGGGTGAGTAACTCTCAGACTCCCTAAAAATGAGATTTATCTGGCGGCCTCCTCTCTGAGCAGATCTCTCATGACCGATGGATTACCTGCGCCTTTGGAAGCCTTCATGCACTGCCCGAGAAGATATTCAAGGGCTGCTGCTTTACCTGCTTTGTATTCATTCACAACGGCAGCATTGGCCGCTAGAACCCCTTGCACTATGAGCCTCAAATCTTCGGTTGAACTGACTTGGAACAAACCTTCCTCCGCCGCCAAGCGCTCCGGATCAGCATCCGTAGCGGCCATTTTTGCAAGGAGATCTTTCGCGGATCTTGATGATATCTTCTTGGCTACTACCATATCGATGAGCGAGGAGAAATTATGCGGCGATATCGATATCTCGGATTGGAAATCCGTGTCTCGGTTATTGGTATCTCGGCTGTTTTGTGGAGAATCCTTCGCAGCATTCAAGCTGACGAGATCGTTCGTGATGTAATTGCTCGCAACTACTATCTTGGCAGGATCGGCTCCCCATTTGCTGATGACCGACTCGAAGAATGCGCCGAGCTGATCGTTCCTTACGAAGGCCTCCGCATCCTCCGTCTTCAAACCGAGAGCGAGGTATCGAGTACGGCGGTCTTCAGGCAGCTCAGGCATCGATTTACGCAAATCTTCCTGTGAGAACTCGGGTATCTCCGAAAGCTTGAGGCTCGGCAGGTCAGGGTCAGGGAAGTAGCGGTAATCGGCACTGCCTTCTTTCACGCGCTGCGGGAAGGTCGACTGCTTGCCTTCGTCCCAGCCTCGCGTCTCTTGCGCCACTGTACCGCAACGCTTGAGCACGTCTGTTTGGCGCTTTATTTCATACTCGACCGCTCGCTCCATCGCCCGGAATGAATTGAGGTTCTTTATCTCGACTTTGGTGCCGAGAATACCATCTCGGCCGACCGAGACGTTCGCTTCTACACGCATCTCGCCCTTCTCCATGTTCGCATCGGAGGCGCCGAGATATCGAAGGACAAGCTGCAGTTCTCGGGCAAAATCACCCGCTTGCTTGGCGCTCGTGATGACCGGCTCGGTCACGAGCTCCATGAGCGGTACGCCACCGCGATTAAAATCGATGGTCGTTCCCTCGCCTTCCGTATGGATCGAGCTTGCCGTGTCCTCCTCGAGATGCACACGCGTAATCGCGACACCCTTGAGCTGACCCTGCGTGACGAGCGGATATTCGTACTGGGAGAGCTGGTAGCCCTTTGGTAGGTCAGGATAAAAATAGTTCTTACGATCGAACTCGGTGTAATCGGCTAGCTTGGCATTGAGCGCGATACCGACCCGCAGGACGTGCCGTACCGCTTCCCTGTTGATGACGGGCAGCGTTCCTGGGTGCGCCATGCAGACCGGGCAAATGTTCACATTCGGACGCGCCTCATCGGGGTCATTCTTCGAGCGGCAGAACATCTTCGTCCGCGTCTTCAGTTCCGCATGGATCTCAAGGCCTATGGTGGGGATGTACTCACTCACCCCCCTACTCTACCACCCGCCACTCCCCGCTCGCAAGCAGCGGCTCGGCCTTCTTATACTTCATTTCCTGCGTCTCCTTTCCGTTGGTGATCGTGACGCGATCATTACGACCGAATTCTTTCGAAACCTTGCCCTGATGGTGCGCGGTAATGGTGCGCGCGGCGTTCTCGATCGCGCGCTGCTGCTGGGCAGCGGGAGCGATTCCGAGATTCGGCATGACCGTGGCGACCTGCGCGACGTACGCCGCCTCCATCAACTGGAAGAGCCGGAGGCCTTCCTTCTTGTATTCGACGAGCGGGTCGCGCTGGCCGTACGCGCGCAAATTGACCGAGCTGCGCAGGTACTCCATCGCCTCGAGGTGGTCGACCCAGAGATAATCGACGGTCTGCAGGAGGAAGCGGCGCATCGTGGGGGTGAACGCCTCGCCGAGCTGCGCTTTCTTTTCGGCGATAACGGGCGCGAGCGGGGCGGCGTTCGCCTCTGCCTGCTCGTCACGCTCACTTCCGATGCGGGCGAGCTCGTCTTCGATAGCGCTCTCATCGCCGGTGAGGAGCGCCCGGCGACGCGCGTAGATACTCTGACGCTGGATATTGAGCACGTCGTCGTACGAGAGCACGTGCTTGCGCGCGTCGAAGTTGATCTCCTCGATGCGGGTCTGCGCTTTTTCGAGCGCGCGGGTGATCATCGGATTGTATATCGGCTCATCCTCCGGAATCTTGAAGGTGCCCATGACGCGCTTGATGACGTCCGAGGCGAAGATGCGCATCAAGGGATCCTCGAGCGACACGTAGAACTGCGTCTCGCCTGGATCGCCTTGGCGGCCGGAACGGCCGCGCAGCTGATTGTCGATGCGGCGCGCCTCATGCCGCTCCGTGCCGAGCACGAAGAGGCCGCCTGCGCGCTTCACCTCCTCGTACGCCTCGTCGGAACCGGGATTGCCGCCGAGCTTGATGTCGACGCCGCGACCTGCCATGTTGGTCGCGATGGTGACCGCGCCCTTCCGGCCGGCCTGCGCGATGATCTCGCCCTCGCGTTCGTGGTTCTTCGCGTTGAGTATCTCGTGCGGGATGCCCTCCTGTTTGAAGTGCGCGGAGAGTATCTCGTTCTTCTCGACCGAAGCGGTGCCCACGAGGACCGGCTGGCCCTTCTCATGGAGCGCTTTGACGGTGCGCGCGATGGCGCGGTACTTCCCTTCCTCGGTCTGGAACATGAGGTCGTCGGAATCCTTGCGCTGCGTAGAGCGATTGGTCGGCACCACGACCGTGTTGAGCCCGTAGACCTTGAAGAACTCCTCGGAGCTCGTGAGCGCGGTACCGGTCATGCCCGCGAGCTTGTCGTAGAGGCGGAAGTAGTTCTGGAACGTGATTGACGCGAACGTGCGGCTCTCCTGCTGGATCGCGACGCCTTCCTTCGCCTCGATCGCCTGGTGCAGGCCCTCCGACCAGCGCCGGCCCGGCTGCATGCGGCCGGTGAATTCGTCGACGATGACGATCGCGCCGTCGCGCACGACGTATTCCTTGTCGCGCTCGAAAAGCGCGCGCGCGCGCACGGCCGTCTCAAGGTGATGAACGTATTTGATGCCCGCGTCGGTGTAGATGTTGTCGAGGCCGAGCGCCTTCTCCGCTTTCTCGATACCCGCATCGGTCATCGAGATCTGCTTGTGCTTGCGGTCGACGGCGTAGTCCTCCTCGGGCGTGAGCGTGTTCGCGATCTGCGCGAACGTCACATAGAGCGATCCGGCTTCGGCGACCGGCGCGGAAATAATGAGTGGCGTGCGTGCCTCGTCGATCAAGATAGAGTCGATCTCGTCGACGATGGCGAAGTGGTACGGGTTGGCGCGCCCGCCGTCCGTCACGCGCTGGCGAAGATTGTGCGCGTCGTACTCGAGATTGTCGCGCAGGTAGTCGAACCCGAATTCGTTGTTGGTGCCATACGTGATGTCGGCCGCGTAAGCTTCGTGGCGCGTGCATGGCCGCAGCAGCTCGTGCTCGATCTTGAACGCTCCTTCTTCTTTCTCGCTCTCACGAGCCGCGCCCTCCGAATCCTGCGCGAACGAGGAATCGTAACGGAAAGACGCTTCATGGTTGATGATGCCGACCGTAAGGCCGAGCGCATCGTACACCTGCCCCATCCACGCGCCGTCACGGCGAGAGAGATAGTCGTTGACGGTGACCACGTGCACGCCCTTGCCGGAGAGCGCGTTCAAGTACGCCGGGAGCGTCGCGACCAGGGTTTTCCCCTCGCCCGTGCGCATCTCTGCGATATCGCCGCGGTGCAAGATCATGCCGCCCAAAAGCTGCACATCGAAGTGCCGCTGTCCGAGCGTGCGACGCGATGCTTCGCGCACCGCCGCGAAAGCTTCGGGTGCCAGCTCGTCGATGAGCTTTCGCTCGTCCTTCCCTTCAGCGAGACCGCCCGCGATACGCCGCTTGAACTCGGCCGTTTTAGCCCGCAGAGCCTCGTCCGAGAGCGCCTGCATGCCCGCCTCGAGAGCGTTCGTCGCCGCCACGATAGGCTGCGCCGCCCTGAGCGCAGCGGCATTGTCGTCCCCTTTCAATCTGCTCCACAAGGCCATAATCGGTCTATCCTACACCCTACGCAGTCCAAACGAAAACGGCCCCGAGTCGTGTCGGGGCCGTTCCCTCGGCGGCTCTCGGCCGCCGTTTCGCGTTAGCGCTTCTTGCGCTTCGCTGCTTTCTTCTTCGTGGCCTTCTTTTTCTTCGCGACCACCTTCTTTTTCTTCGCCATATCGGGTATGTAGCTTGTGTATTAAATTCGACCCGCACGATTCGCTCGGAGAGCGCGATGCGTCTGTTACCGTTTTATTATTGCACTCGCGTGCGCGCATGATTCGAAAAGCGCGTATGCGTGTGGATAACTCGCGCGTGGAATTTTCTAACGATCAAGAACGAAAAATATCTTTCTTGCGCGTCCGTACTGCGGAGTCCGCATCGATTCGAACGCAAAACGGATCGTGTGCTCGTGTGTGAACGCAAGGCGCAATGCGGAGGACGGGTGCGAGCTCCAAAGTGAAAGTCTTATGTGAGTGCCGCCGCCCTCCGCGCTGAACCCTGCTGAACAAAGCCTATCACTCTCGCTCGATGTGGCAAGCCGTAAAAACCGAATACCTCCCGGAGGGAGGTATTTCGGCGACTTTCTTTGCGAGCCACACGATTACACGAATGTGTAGCACTCACGCTCGTCAGTATACCGCATTTCCAAGAGCACGCGAGTGCGGCGATGTCTTTCAGGCGTGTCTCGCAGGCTGACGAGCCGAGAGGCAGCGCTGGCGCAGCAGCGCCAGACAGCGACGCCGGAAAGACATCGCCGCCGAGCGCCCTACTGCACTTTCGCCGTGCCGTTCTGTATCTGCTGTATCAAGCTGTCGGCCTGTGTTTTCACCGATGGCGATACCGCTTCCACTGCCTGCAAGGCCGCGATGGCGTCCGTCGGGTCTTTGGCGCCCACGTAGGCGGCCGCAAGCGTGAAGTAGCCTTGGATATCCGTCGGATCAGCCTGCACGTGTGCCTTCCATATCGTCGCTATCTTGCCGTACTCGCCGCGCGAAGCGTATGCTGCGGCAATGCGCGCGTCCGCCGCCTGCCCGGTCGGGATGACTGGCGCGAGGAGCTGATCGGCGAGCGCGTCGTTACCCATCGCGATCGCCTGCGCCGCGTACATGAGGCGCGCGTCGATATAGGCGGGTGCGAGCTCGTACGCTTGCTTGAAGCTCGCGAGCGCGAGCGCGCTGTTGCCGAGAGCTTGCTGCGTGATCCCGATCTGGAAGAGAATGGATTGCTTATCGGGCGAGAGCTCATGCGCCTTCTGGAGCGACGCGAGCCCATCGGCGTAATCGCCGTACGCGTCCTGCACGATACCGAGGAAGAGCGGGAAGCGCGCGTCGAGCGGGCTCATCGTTTCCTGCCGCTGCATCTCGGAAACCGCAGTCTGGAAGAATTGCTGCTTCGTCGACGCGTCGACGCCCGATACCGAGGCTATCTGCGAGGCCATTTGCGAGAGCTGCTCGCGCGCCTCCTGCATGCCGAAGGTGCGGTACGCGATTGATCGCTCGAAGAGCGCGAGATTCTGCGACGGGTTGCCCTGCGACGAGAGCGCGGAGATGAGCGTGAGGTTGGCCAAGAGCGCGTTGCCATTGACGTACCACGCGGCGCCGGCGAAGAGGACGACGCCTACGACCGCCGTGAGCGGCAAGGCGGACGACGGCAAGAACCGACGCTCGCACAGCGGCCGCGCCTCGGTCGCGGCGGTCGCGCGATACACGATATACGCGAGCACGAACGCGAAGAGGATGTAGCTCGTGATGTTGTCGAAGACCGTCAGATTGTGCGCAAAGTAGCCAGCGAGAAGGCCCGTCAGCACGCTCTTCTCCGCGTCGGTGAATCCGCTCGCTTTTCTCCACAAGGCCAGGAGCGCGGCCGCGAAGATCGCGAGGTACGAGAGGAGCCCGAGCGTGCCGCCCGCGATCCACCAGTCGAAGACGATGTCGTGCACGCGATCGAACCACGGTTCGTCGGCGTACATGCGCGGATCGTAGTACTTGTCGAACACGATCGCGTAATTCTCCTGCCCCCAGCCAAGAATGGGACGTTCCTGCACGCCCCTCCACGCGATGGACATGTTGGTGAAGCGCGAAGCGATCGTCGTATCGGTCGTCGAAATCGAGGCGAGGCGGTCGAGGAAGCCGACGCTGTGCACGAACGAAGTATCACGCGCAAACCACAAGCCGCCGCCAAGGACGAGCACCGCGACGATCGAGCCGACGCTCCAGCGCCGCATGCGCTTCGAGGCGCTCGGCGTGAAAGAGTAGATGATGAGCGCCAAAAGCGCGCCGCCGATGAGTCCCAGCATCGTGCCGCGCGTGCCCGTGAAGAAGAGTGCGATAGTGTCGAACGCGATGACGAGCGCGAAGAAGTACTTACGCTCTGCAAGCATGAGCGCCCACACGCCCGCGACGAGGACGAGCGAGAAAAGAAGCGCGCCAAAGACGGTCGCCGGGGCGAGCGACAGCGCCACGACGATGAGGCTCGCGACGATCGCGATCGGCGCGAGCCAGCGCTCCGTGGTATCCCATCCGTCGCGCCCCTCGACGACCCATAGCCACGCGGCGATGAAGATGTTGAAGAGCATGTAGATCGCGAGGTAGATGGAGTTGCCGAAGGTCGCGTCGATGCGCGCCATGAGCCCGGCCGAACCGCCCTGGCCGAGCGAAAGGTCGCCCGCGATCTGCAAAAAGCCGTAGAGCGAGACGAACGCGGACACCACGAGCGTGACGAGCCAGAAACGCCGCCAGAGCTGTTCCGCGCGCATGACCGACGACGCGACCACGAGCAAGAGGAGCAAGTGAATGAGCGTCACCCAGCCGTCCATGCGCTCGTAGTTGCTCCAGAAACTCTTAAAGGGATTGACTCCCTGCGCGTCGGCTATCGCGATGATGAGCACGAAGAGCGAGAAGGCGCCAAGTATCCACGAGCGCTTGGGGCGATACGCGGGAGAAACGAGTGCAAGCGAAAGCCACAGCGCGGTGATGAGCTCAACGATGATGCGAAAGGCGAAGTTCTTGCCGGTGATGTAGGGGAAGAAGAGCTGGTCGGCGACGATAAGACAAATAAAAGGAAAAGCGAACAGGCCCGCAATAATGGTCCTGCGCAGGACCTTTTCCAAAGTGGTCATGGGGCGATTCTACCACGCGCGCCCTGGCACGCTAGCGCGGCCCGAGGGGGCGGGCTACTATAGGCCGATGGACGCTTTGCAGGAGCGCGCGATACGATTCTTGCGCTGGAGCGAGCAATACACCAAGACCGACATGGTCTACCTCGCCTCGGGCGGTTTGTGGTCGGTACTCGGACAAGTCTCGGCTTCGGTCATCGCCCTCGGGCTCGCGATGCTCATGGCGCGGTTCGTTCCCAAAGACGCGTACGGCAGCTACAAGTACGTGCTCGCGACCATCTCCATCCTCGCGAGCTTCTCGCTCACCGGCGTCGGCACCGCCGTCTTCCAATCGATCGCGCACGGCTATCGCAGCGCGCTCGACGACGGCTTCAAGGCCAACCTCCGCTGGAGCGGTCTCGTCTTTCTCGGTGCGCTCCTAGGCGGGGTCTACTATCTCTTTCACGGCAACACGACCGTCGGCATCGGCATCCTCTTCGGGGGCTGCGCGACGCCGTTCCTCTCGAGCTACAACCTCTACCTCTCGCTTCTCATGGGCGAAAAGGATTTCAAGGCGTCCGCATGGTACGGCGACTTCGTCACCAACATCATCCCCGCGCTCGTGCTCGGGCTCGTCGCCTACTTCGCACCGCAGCCGCTCTACCTCGTGCTCGCGTACTTCGCCGCGAATACCGCCGCGACCGCCTACGCGTACTATCGCTCCAAGCAAACATATCCCGACACCGAGAAAAAGCACGACCCCGGCATGCTCACCTATGGCAAGCACCTCAGCGCTATGGGCATTCTCGGAGGCATCGCCAGCAACATCGACCAGGTCCTCCTCTTCCACTTCGTCGGCCCCATCGACCTCGCCATCTACAATTTCGCCATCGCGATACCGGACCAGCTCAAGGGACCCGTCAAAATGCTCGACTCAATGCTGCAAGCGGGTTTCGCCGTACGCTCCGATGGCGAGATACGGGCGAGCATGTACATAAAAATGATCTGGCTCTTTATCTCAGGCGCTCTCATCGTAGTCACATACATTCTCCTCGCTCCTTTCGTTTTCTACGTACTGTTCCCGAAATACCTCGATGCAGTCCTTTACTCCCAGATCTACGTTCTCTCGTGGCTCGCGATCGGACTAACCCCAAGTAGCTCGTTTCTCACAATTAAGAAAAAGGTGAAAGGCTTGTACATAAGTACAATGCTAGGCAACACTTTCAAGATCGTCGTGATGGTGATCGGCGTCCTCTATGGTGGACTCATGGGGCTTATAATCTCCCGAGTCGTCGCCCGCATTTTCGGCGCCATTGTGAACTACATGTTGTTCAGTGTCACGGCGCTGCGAGAAAACTAAGCCGGCCACTATTGTCTCTCACCAATGAGAAAGAAATTGCCCGGAGCGTGTCGGATCGGAACTGATTTCCACGAGAGGCCAGGTGCCTGAGGACGCAACGTCTTGAAGAATATCTCGTTATCAACGTCTTGAAACTTCGCCTGGTAAGCTATAAGAACGTATTGAGACCCCTTGATCAAGGGAATCATTTTCTTGCGGACTTCGAGCGGCGACTCACTGAGCGACCATGCTGCCAAAAAAAGATCTGGGTGGGGTACGATTCGACGATCTGTAAAATCTGAAACAAATTCGATGCTCTCACCTTTGTTCATATGTTCGAGAAAGAATTCCTGAAGCAACAAAAACTCAGGCAAGTCGAAGATTATGTACGTTCCATTGAATCCAAGTTGCGAGAAAAGACGCGCGGTGCTGCCGTAGCCTCCCCCGAACTCAAAAACCGTCTTTAGTCGCTGCGTTATACACGTTGTGTTCTGTTCTAATGCCCAGAGTGCATATGCGTGATGTATCAAATTACCACTACTCTCGGGCAAGGCCGGGTAACGCTGCGGAAACCCAGCGGGACTTTCCAGTATCGCTTGGCGCCACATACCCCACGAGGGCGCACTTTGCAGCGCAGCAAGCTCGGCAGGATGACCTGGGTAAAACATCGTATGCTGGATGACTGGCCAACGGAGAAAATATCGAGGGTCTTTTGCAGAAACGGAGTTACGAACGGTTTGCCGAAACTCAGTCCACGCTCGTTCTGGCTTCGTTGCAGTCGAAGAGATTGTCAGTGCTGGCAAAGCGTTCATCTTCTCTCGAAGAGTACGAATTGCCTTTCGTTCGCGCGCAGTAGGAGGATGTACAACTTGATGGAATCGATCGCGCCATCCCATATCTACTCAGATTTCTCGAACCGAGCTTTCATGCGCTCTTGCCAAACGGTTCGGTCGACGAAAATGGTATTCAAGTACGTGTCGCCGAAGACGAAGTAGCCGTTCGCTTCCATGTGCTCCCCTATCTCGGCAATCTTGTGCGAGTGCCCATGCTCATCGTACGAAAGCGTCTCAACACAAAAGATGAGAGGCCGACAACGAGTGAAGTCGATGCTCTCCAATATTTCAAGGTCGGTGCCCTCGGTATCGAGCGATACCAGGTCGGGCGCCGCGTCAAAATGGTCGCGCACCAAATCCATGAAAGGTACGACCGGCACTTCGACCTCTTGCGTGATGTGATGTTTGCTTGTCGTGGCGAACACTTCCGCTTGCGGAAGCGATATCGTACTCAAGAGAGGATCGGAGACGACATGCAAGACCGCGGTCCCTGCCGTCGACCCAACCGCAACTTCAAGCATCTCATCGCGCGGTCGTTTGCGTTTGAAGACGCTTGCAAGCTTCGGGTTCGGCTCGACGCACACCCCACGAAACCCCTGTCGATATAAACGATAGGTATTGCTGAGGAATACGGGATCGTTGGCCCCGATGTCGAGGTACGTTGGCCGTTCGATCGCCAGGTGCCGCAAGACGGAGTGAACGATGAGGTCTTCTCCTGTTTGGGAGTAACTCACTTTCGCGTCGCCGCTCAAGCGGGAAAGCCTCTCGGTTGCCGTATGGAAGTACATCGGGTACGTGATTGGTTTCAACAGATTCTTCCAATTCATACGATACACTAGTCGCTGATGGAGCGAACATACTCGGGAAGCGAGCGTCGTGCTCGCCAACCGATCGCGTGCGACTTCGTCGTGTCAAGGGTCGAATCCATGCGGTTGCCGGGACGCGAGGGAACGACGACGACCTCACCGCCGAACATGTTCGCAAGATCGAGGATAGAGTACGCTTCGGACGAACCGAGTCCGAACTCTTCCCCCTCCCCTTTCTCGCCAACGAGCAGCAAGCCGTCGATGATGTCATCGACATGGGTGAAGTTGCGCCTCTGCATACCGGGCGAAGCGACCGTAAGCGGTTCTCCTTTGAGCCGTTTCTGCCTGAAGATCTCCACGACGGTTCCATACCTGCCAGCGCGCTCGCCCGGTCCATACACGTTGTAGAAATAGGTGATCGCGAAAGGCAGGCCGTACCATGCGGCGTAGTTCTTGACGAGCTCGGTGTTCGCCGCCTTGGTCCATGCGTACGGAGTGGCGACACGCGCGAGGCCGCCGTCGCCGAATTTCGTTGATGAACCGGCGTACACGAGCTTGCACTTTTTCTGTCTCCAAAATTCGAGCACGCCGAAGCTGCCTGCAGCATTGAGGTCCCAAACGACGTGCGGCTCTTCGAGGCTCTGTTCGACGCGGGCATACTCTCCAAGATGGTACACGATATCCGGTCCCTCCGGGATATGCTGCACAATATCCTTCGTGTGCCCTTCGCGATACTCAACGCCGCCGATATGATTCTCGGGCGAGCCCGTGAAGTAATTGTCGAGCGATATGACGCAATGACCTTGGCGATGGAGTACCCCGCACAAACGAGAGCCCACGAAGCCGGCGCCGCCGGTGACCACGATCGTCTTCTGTGCGTTCGCCATGTGCGCAAGTCTAACCGCCATCACCCGTTTTTCAAACTTGCCGAGGACGCAGCATCGTCTTCAACTTGTACTCGACCCGATACAAGTGCCGGAACGCTTCTCCGATGAATGGCAAGCGGCGCAGGCTGCGTCGCAGGTACGTCGAGTATTTCTCGATCGACCGCTTCGTGAGGTCTACATCGACATGTTCGCGGCGAAAGAGATGTACGGCTTCCCACGTCCACAAGCGTTTCGAAATACCGGTGCACACGTATTCAAAGACCGGCGAGACACTCCCCCATCTGGACTTCCGATACACCGAAAGGAACGGCTCGGGTAAGGTGTCCGACACTTTCGACCCCTCGTGTTCCGTCGCCCACGGATCCTTCTTCATGACCTTTCGCAGCACTTCTTTGTCCCACATCGTTGCCTGGGTCGACATCCGGTACGGCGTCCCGCGGACGACCTCGCCGACACCTCGATACTCTCTGTACGGCACTTGCGGGGCGGGATCGGGGTACAAACGGACGCTGCCGACCCGATCCGAAACAAGGATCTCAAAGAGCTCGCGAACGCGAGCCGTATCGACCCGCTCTTTCAAAAAATAATCCTCTTGCACGTACAAGACATAGAGCTGCGGCACGGTATCCAGCGCCTTCGCGAGACGCACGCCCCAGCTCGCATCGTTGACGGCGATCGTCTGCACGCGCTGATCATCGTAGCGCTTCGATTCGGTGATGAGGTAGATCGGGTAGGGACAATCGGACCAGTAGCGGAAGAGAAGCGTGAAGAACGGGTGCCATGCATCGCTGTAGGCGTCGCACGAGGAGACGAGCACTGCGAGACGCTCGTCGGCCGCGCTCATGATGCGCTCGCACCGCTGACGAGGTCCTTGAGGATCGCCGTCATGTCGTACTGGTACCTCCATTCTGGATAGTGCTGCTGGAACTTCGATACGTCGGAGACATACCAGATATGGTCGCCGATGCGGTTCTCCTCGCTATACTCGACCACCGCTTTCTTTCCGGTCATCTTCTCAACGGCGCTGATCGCTTCGAGCATCGAGATATTGGAGTGCCGTCCACCGCCCGCGTTGTACACTTCGCCCGCACGCGGCGCCTGGTGGTAGTGCCAGAACATGTTGACCAGATCATGGGCATGGATGTTGTCGCGCACCTGCTTCCCTTTGTAGCCAAGAATCGTGTATTTCTCGCCACGCACGACGCATTTCACGAGGTAGGCGAGAAAGCCGTGTAGCTTCGCCGCGCTGTGCGCAGGCCCGGTGAGGCAGCCACCACGAAAGACACTCGTATGAAGATTGAAGTAGCGTCCGTACTCTTGCACCATGACGTCGGCCGCGACTTTCGACGCGCCGAAGACGCTGTGGGTCGTCTGGTCGATGCTCATCGACTCGTCGATGCCGTTTTGATACCGGTGATTCGGATCGATCTCGTACCGCGTCTCGAGTTCGACGAGAGGAAGGTCGTTGGGCGTATCGCCGTATACTTTGTTCGTCGAGGTGAAGATGAACGTCGCCTTCGGCGCGAATTTCCGGAGATTCTCGAGCATAACGAGCGTTCCGACGGCGTTCACGCCGAAGTCGGTCATCGGCTCGCGCGCCGCCCAGTCATGGCTCGGCTGCGCCGCCGTATGCACGATGATATCGAATTCATGTTCCTTGAAGAGCTTCTCGACCGCGTCGTTGTCACGGATATCGATCGCGTGCGATTCGTACGAATCGCCGAGCTTCTGCTTGAGGCGGTCGTTATTCGGCGCCGTGCTCGCGCTGTCGCCGAAAAAATACTTCCGCATGTCGTTGTCGACGCCGACGATGCGGTACCCCTTTTCCGCGAAGAATGCCGCTGTCTCCGAGCCGATGAGGCCGGCCGATCCTGTGACAAGAGCTGTTTTCATAGCAACGTGTGGTCGATTATACCGCGGCAAAACGAGACCGCGCAATCCAGAAAAGACCGGCCGGATCGCCGTAGCGAAGCATCGTTTTGCCGATACGTGCGTAGTAATCGCGCAGCACGGCGGGCCGCTTCGAAAGCTCGGCGCGATGCTCCTGCACGAAGAGCCGCCACGCCTTTGCGAACTGTCGCGGCCAGCGTTTGTACGGTTCCTTGCTGAGATGCTCGTAGGTCCCGGTGTACCGTCTGTCGATAGGAACGTTGAGGTATAAGAATTTCTTGCCCTCTTTCGCGAGCTTCGCGAAGAATGCCGATTCGAACCCATTGACGTACTCGAAGAAGGCGTACCCCTCAGCGAAGATAGAGCGGCGCACGCAATAGTGTATGTCACCGACGACATGGTCCTTAAAGAGGATCTCCGGGTACGTTGGATGTTGCTCGCGCCACTGTTCGCCGACACGGTAGCCGCGGAGCTGCATCGCTCCGCCCACTTCCCGATACGTCATAAAACCGACGACATCGACATCAGCCGGCACACTGCGAAGCGAAGCGAGCACCTGCGGGACGCCGCCTTCTACATACTCGTCATCGCTATCGAGCAAACTGATCCACTCGCCGCTCGCACGTTCGATACCACGATTGCGCGCATAGTTCACTCCCCTGTTCTCGGGCAACGTTACCGCTATGATCGATGGGTTCTCTTTTTGCAGCGCGGCAACGACCTCTGGCGTTAGGTCGCGCGATCCGTCATCTACGATGACGATCTCCGCATTGCTGTCGCGCGGAATGCTCCCCACCGCCCGAGACAAAACGTTGGCCCGGTCGAACACAGGAACAACAATGCTAAGCTCCATGGATCACTTCTCTATCACGTATAGAGTTCCGTAACCGCAGTCTCGCAGCACGAGCGCGCCGCGGTATCTGTTGAGGAACCGGACGGCCGGCTCGAGAAAGGTGAAGTACGGCAAGCAAAGACTATCAGCCTCATACCTGACGAGCCGGAGGCCGAGTCGCCGCACCTTGCGCTTCATGATCCATGGAAACCGGAAGACGTGAGGCACATCGGCGCCGCCATAGGTCTCATTGACACCCTCACGGCCGAGAATGAGCGCGCCGAGCATCCGCAAGAAACCCCATATAAACGCCGCGAACGAACGCTGGCCCTTGAGGTAGAACCACCCGCGCCCCACCTGCACCCACGAGCACGGGCTCAGCACCGTGGGTATGGCGGCGGCGACCCTGCCTTTCGATACACGCGCCATCTCGGCAAGTCCCTTGTCGAAATCCGGTAAATGCTCGAGCACGTGCGAGCTGACGACCAGATCGAACGAATTGTCCGGGAAGTCCAGGTTCTCGAGATCGCCGGTGCTGAACTCGACACTCTGGACACTCTCATGCTCTGCAAGTTTTTTGCACGCAGCGATGTTCGGTTCCGAAATATCGACACCGATGACCTGCGCACCCTTCTTGGCCATCAGGATCGATAGATTGCCCTCGCCGCACCCCGCATCGAGCACGCGCATGCCGGGCTTCACATAGGCAAGCACCGCATCGTGTTGTGCCTGGTGCACCGTTTTTCGCAGGAGGTACGGAGAGTTAATCCGCTTTTCACTGATCGTATCAGCATGATGTACGTAGAAGCTTTTTATATCATCCATAGCGAGCCGCTTGGGTGCCTAATTATATACGCCTATAGTCGTCTTCGAGCCGAACAATGTCATCTTCGTCGAAATCGCCGTAGGCGACCTCCACGACGACACCGCCCCGCTTCGACGAGAGCCGGTGCACCTGGCCTTTGGATACGCGGAAAACCTCACCCTTTTTCAAGGGCAGCGTGATGTGTTCTTTCCCTTCCCTCACCTCCGCAAGCGCATCACCTGAAACGAGCAACCACCACTCCTCGCGACGGTGATGGTACTGGAGCGAGAGCCGCTTGCTGGGTGAGATGTAGATGGTCTTGAGGTTCCACCCTCTGCCGGAATCCCAGCCGTAATATTCGCCCCACGGCCGCACGCTGCGCGACGCCGGTTTCCGTGCCGCGTTGATCATCCATGACGATGACTGGACCTTCCCCCCGGCACCCACATTGAATACCATCTTGATGCCCAACTCTTTGCAAACCTTCGCCTCGGGAATATCGCGCGTACGCTTCCGATCGCCCCCGTTCGCGAAGATGTCGGGCCGCACCTTCTCGAGCGCACGAGTAACGCTCATATCATCATCGTCTTTCTTGTGATCGGTAATGACGACCTTGTCGACGAACGGAAAGGTGCGAAGCAGCTCAGCGCGCTCTCGCTGCGGCATGAAAGCGAACCCCTTCTTCGTTCTCAGCCAGTTATCGTTGTTGAGAATGACGACCAGCTTGTCGCCGAGGGCGCGAGCCTCCTTGAACATGCGCACATGTCCGATGTGCATCGGGTCGAACCCGCCAGAGACCGCGACCCACACTTCCCGTTTTTTGCTATGCCGACCGGACCGGTGTCCTTGCTTCATTGGGCTATAGCATACCAGAGGGCCTTGCGGGATGCGAGACGTGAGTCGTCAGCACGATCATGACCGCGATACGCCGTTCTTATGACCGTACACACCCCCTTTTGGCGTCGGTCAGGAACGAAGAATAGAACTGATGACCCTCTTAGTGTCTTGCGGACCCTTAACAGGGATGCAATCAATGCCGCTTTTCCTGGCAGCGTAGTCGTTGCCGCCCGGAAATAGAGCGTCTCCTATAAATACCATGTCCTTAATTTTCACGTGAAGTTTCTTCTCTATCTGCCGGACCCCATAGGCTTTATCTATCCCCTTACGAGTCACGTCGATCGAAGTGAATCCAGATGCATGGACATGTAACTTCGGAAGGCTCTTCTGGACAAGGCGAGCAATCTTTACCTTCAATGGTCGGTTCTTTTTCACCCACTCTTCCTTCATTTTAACGCCTTTATTTCCGAGCTGAGCGACGATATCTTGCCCTAGAGCCGAGAATGTAACTTGTGTCTTGCGATCTTCGATAACCTTACCGTAGACTTTTTTAGGATGAACATACGTTATAGCTTGCAGCACTTCATTGAAGGCTACTTTTATGGCCTTGCGTTCTATGGCTGACAACTCATGAACGTAGACTTTCTTCCAGCCATGCCTATAGCGATAAAAAGAAGTAGCTGTCGTCGGGAAAAGATACAATCGCGACAGTAGCGCTGGCGGGCAATGCAAGCGAGAAACGAACTGTTTCTTGAACTGCTGATAGGTTCCTCCTCCGATCACCGCCACTTGCTTGCTTTTTAGTAAGCGCCGAAGTTCCTCGGCCATGTCGGCTTCAAGATCGGATTTTGTTTCGGTCAAAGTGCCGTCCAGATCAAAGACGATGAGCTTCTTTTTGGAGAGCGTCTTGTTTGGTCGCGGCATAGTACATCTTTGTCCCGATCTTAGCAGAGGCGTCGGACTCGCGATAGCGACTAGTCAGTTCGCTGGTCAATTTGCCATCCAATCGCTTCGGCATACACGGCGATGTAACGATCGATGACCTTGCTCCAAACATGCTCGTACGCCCATTTGAGGCCGCCTACCGCGAGTCGATCTCGGAGGTTTTCGTCGAGCAAAATGCTCGTTATCTTATCGGCCAGATCAGCGACGTCCCCTTCGCGCGCAATGAGCCCGCTGCGACCAGCGGCAATAGCGTCGATGGCTCCCGACCCTGCCATGCCGACGACCGGCACGCCGCAGGCGTTTGCTTCAAGGTAGACGAGGCCGAAGCCTTCAAAATCGGTCGCACTGCTCGCTGGTGTCATGACGAACAGCGACCCCTTCGCGTAGAGATCGCGCAATCGCTGCGCATCAATGCGTCCAGCAAGAACCACGGCCTCGCCCAGATCGAGTTCCGCTACACGCTTTCGGAGCGTCGCTACATATTCCGCGTGAGAGGTAAGATCGCCGGCCACCACATACTGCACGTCGGGAATTCTTTCTTTCACCTTCGCGAGCGCCTCAACGACCAGGTGCTGCCCCTTGCGCGGCTTGACCGCACCCACCGTGAACACAAGGTGCGGCTGTCTGGTAGATGGAGCAACGTCGGTCGGAACCGTGACACCGTTGGGAATGACGATACTGCGTTTGAGCGAGATGTGCTCGGTCAATCGATCTTGAGAATATGTACTGACACAAACGATGCGAGCGGCGTGCGTATATGCACTGCGCTGCAGCACGCCAAAGATCCCATCCAACGTCTTTACCCCGTATGATCCATGAACTGTGAGGATATACGGCCGACCCATGATCACACTCAGAACTCTCGTAAACGGTGCATATGGTTCAATGGCACAATGTATGAGATCGTATTGTCGCAGCTTACGCCTCAAACGTAGCCATAGACAGAACGCCAACGGCATCGAAACGAGCGCGAGCAGCTTGTACCGTAGCGGATCCGGTAACGAGACTCTAAAGTCGGCAGTGCTGTCGGTGGACACGACATCGACGCGATTCCCCTTCGCCCGCAACGCGTGCACGAGCTCGGTCGAATATGTCTCCCACCCAGATCGGTTGCCGCACCGTTGTGTAATGAACAGAATCCTCATAATGTCAGTGATTGCACAATGTTCTGTGATCGTCGATTCCATGTGAAAGCTGCCACTTCTTCTCTCGCCCTCTGAGCAAGCACAGAAGCGCGATGGTTATCACTCATGAGATCCGTCATGGCGGCCGCGAGCGCTTTCGCATCGCCGGGCGGTATGATGATCGCGTTCTCACGATTCAATACTTCGGTAATGGTCGGGAGGTCGGTCGCGATAATGGGTACGCCGGAGGCCATGTACTCGAACATCTTCACCGGCGACATGTGGTTGCGGTAGTGCGGCGTGTCGGGGAACGGCATGAGGAGCATGTCGGCGGCTTTTTGGTATACGGCGAGCTCCTTTTGCGGCGCGAATCCGCGCAACACGACGCGATCGAGAACGCCAGCACCACGCGCTTCCCGTTCGTAGCGTTCGATATCATCGGCCCGACCGCCCACGGCGACGAATGTTACGGTCGGAACATCCTTCAATGCGAGAATGATGTCGTGGATGCCCTTGTCCTGGTCCATCGTCGTGAAATTACCCGTGTACACGGCTATCTTCGCGGCAAGTGGCAGATCGAGCTGCCGCCGCGCGTCATTCCTCGGCAGCTCGACGCCGAAGACCGCAAGATCGACGCCGCTCGGCGCGACGAGGATGCGCCGCTCATCGAATCCGGCATCGAGGAACGTGCGCTTGAGCGCGTGCGATATCGTCACGATGCGATGCGCTCTCCGCGCGAGCGCGAAGAAGCGCGGGCTTCGGTCGAATATATGGTGACATTCGTACACGACTCGATATCCCAGCTGCGAGAGTACGCACGCCTGCGGTTCGCGCGCGTAGATAATCGTCTGTCTGGACCCGAACAGCAATCGCAACGCCACGGCGGCAAGGAAGAGTCCGTGATGTATACGATGCGCGAGTTTGCTCTCGGGAAAATGGGCAAAGATATCGGGAACGGATATTTGCTCGAAATGGAAATTGTGTTCGACGCCGTATACCGTGTAGATATCGTCAGTGATCGGCGTAGCGCGCTTCGGAACGACGAGGGTCACCTCCGCGCCTGCCCGGGCAAAGCCCTCGCACGATTTCGCGATGGTGAGGCCGTGCGCCTTCTCGGTGGGCATGCGCGCGAACGCCAGGTAGAGGAGTTTTATCGCCATACTTTGAGCGTCTCGTAGATATCGACCGCGCGCGTGAGCTTGCCGCAAAACTGCGCCCTCGTGGTAGACGAGTCGATCGACACGCGCGGGAGCGCGAATAGGTCGCTCGTCGGCCCGACGGTCCCCTCCCGCACGGTGACCGCCGCATCGAAACCAAGGTCGCGCGCGAGGCGCGCCGTCGCGGCGGTATAGCGGCCCGAGGGGTACGCGAACAGCCGCGCCTGTTTCGGCAGGTGCATCTCGATGAGTTCGCGCGATCCGCGCATTTCTTCGACGGCCGCCTCATCGCCGAGCGAAGCGAGCTTCCGGTGCGACATCGAGTGCGGCTCGATGTCGATGAGGCCGGATGCTTCCATTTCCTTCATCTGCTCGACCGAGCAATGCGCGAACCCGTGCGTATCCGCCCTCCCGATGAGATCGGTGACGACGAATATCGTTGCCGGGAAGTTGTGCCGCTTCAGGATTGGGAACGCGGTCTCGTAGTTGTCGCGGAACCCATCGTCGAAGGTGATGGCGACCGATCCGCCGAGCGGCTCTTGCGCCTTGAGCCGCCGCGCGAGCTCCGCAAGCGAAATGACCGGCCGCTTTGCCCCGGCGAGATAGTTCATCTGCTGTTCGAACGCCTGCGGTTCGACGTTCATAAAGTGGTCGGCACCAGCCGAGACCGAGTGGTACATGAGTATGATCGCGCGGTCGCTCGACAATCCGAGCACCGACAATCCGCCAAGCAGCGCGTCCTTGAGCAGGTGCATGAGCACAAGTATGCCCGCACGAACGACCCCCGGCAACTAGAGGCCGCTCGCTATGCCTGCGTCCGGCACTGGTACACGACCTGGTGGGCGAGCAAATTCGGCCAGAGGTATTTGAGGAACGGCATCGTACCTTTCAGCGAGAACCCGTTCGAGGGTATGGCCTTTTCGACGACGAGCCCCTGCACGGCGAGCCATTCGAGGAAATCCGCATGCGACCAGAACCGCACGTGCTCCGACGGGTGGTGCGCCCACTGCTTCGGGAAGCGGCCGAACAGGAGGCGCAAGCGGAACGGGTAAAACCCGGTGTTCGGTACGGTGAGCAGAAACCGCTTCGTGCGCTCCTTGAGGACCGCGATGACCTCCTCCGGGTTCGCGAGATGTTCGAGCACTTCGCTCATGATGATGAAATCGTAGGTCCCTTCGATGCGGGTCTCGGCTATCTTGTCGAGGTCGATGACCTTCGGTTCGAGCCCTGCCGCTTTGTATCCTTCGAGTACGATGGGAGAGATGTCGCCGATCGCGACCGTGCAGCCCTTCTCTTTGAGCGCGACCGGCAACCGCGAGTTGCCGCAGCCGATGTCGAACACCGACGAACCTGCCGGAACGAGGTCGCGCATGACGATTTCGCGCTCGCGGAATTTCTTATTGATCTGGAAACCGCGCGCGTTTGCAACATAATAGATGCGTATACCATCAGGGCTTTAGATCACGAACGGGTCTCGCGGGGATCCCCACGCATAACGTATTGTCCGGCAGGTCGCTCGTCACTACTGCCCCGGCTCCGACCACAACACCGTCGCCGATCGATACACCAGCATTTACTAGAACACCGGTCGCGAGCCATACATAGTTACCGATGCGCACGGGCGCACTTGTGTGCTCTCTTTCGAGTCGTTCTATTGCTGTTCCATCGAGGTCGAGGCCGCCCGTGTTTATACGCACAAAGGCTGAGAGGCGAACATGATCGCCGATCGTCACAGGAGCGCGAGCATTTATATAGACACCCTCTGCGAATTGAACATCCTCGCCGACCGATACATTGTAAGGTCGTTTTATGCGTACGGGACCTCCCACGAAGAAATCCGGCTTTTTTATCCGTAAGACGTAGCGCCAATAGGCGGTGCGCACGCGAGTCGTCAGGCCCGCCCAATGATTCCGGAAGAACTCATCGACCGAGAACAGGGAGCCCGTTCGAGCTATGTGTTGGCGGTGTTCCATTGTTAACTCTGTATCGCTTTCATCATATCATCGACGAGATGCGAGATGCTTACCTTCTCACGAGCGATGCTCTGCAATCGATCCCGTACGACTGGAATATCGGGCCGTTCGCAGAAGTTCACGATTCTTTGTGCAAGTTCTTTCGCATCACCGAACGGGTATATAAACTGGTCAGCGAGATCGTCAAAATACTTGCGAAAACCCTCGTTAGCAACGAAGGTGGGCATACCTTTTGCTGTACTCTCAAGCACTGCTTTGTCGATCCCTCCCGTTGGACCGGCATTGACTGCAAAGTCATACTCGGCCAACAGCTGTGGCAAATCGCTATTCTTAATACTCCCGCGAAATGAAATGATACCTTCAAGCTGGAGGGTTCGTACGAGAGTGAGGAGCATTTCTTTGTAAACTGAATCCTGAGCGGTAACGGGATCACCCACGAAATCAAGACGTGCCAAGATCCCGTTCACCCGCAACTGTCTCAGTGCACGGATGATCGTCTCCAAATGTTTGATCGGTGTGATCCGCCCTACGCTAATTACGCGAGGACTGATCACGTCAATGGCCTTTAGCGGTGTGTCCTGATATACAGCAACGTCGATCCCATGCCCGACATAGTGCGCTTTCGTCGTGATGAGACGCAGCGATTCGGGCGTCGAGGTAAAGATAGCGTCAACGAGCCGCGCGGCGACGCGCAGCCGCCAGGTGACTTGCCGGTGCACGTACCACAGCGCGATCCGCTTCCTCCTCAGCTTCCACCACCATCCGCCGAGCACCACGTACTCGGGATTCATGTGCACGAAGACTGCGTCGTATTCACTCCGGAGCTCCCACATGAAACGATAGAAGTTGAGCACGTACTTGATGCGCGAGGCGCCGGACTCTTTCCCTAAACTGTGCACGTGCACGGTGGGGGGCAGCGCGTGCCTCCCCTCTTTGAGGCAGACCACTTGCACCTGCCCGCAATGCGTCGCGAACTCTTCGATCCAGCGGTGGAAGAACCCGAGCACCGGGTCGTCGAGGTCGACCGCTTGGGTGAGTATCAACAGCCGCATTTTTTTGTTCATTGACTTTTCATTCGCCTCCGTATAATTAACATACTGAACCTCGAAGGCCGGGTAACCGGCCTTTTGAATGTATCACAAGTTGCCCGCGCATCTTCCTTGACAGTTCATGCGGTTTCGGTATCATGTGCTCTGTAACCATGAAAAGGCGTGCCGAAGGGTTCTGTCCCTAGGGGCGCCTTTTCGTTTTTTCGAGTAACCCTTCATCATCTAAAGACTCGAGATAATCGAGATATCCGCCTGCTGCTTTCCGCAATAAATACGAACAACGTCGACGCTGTACTGCGATAACAGCGCGTAGTTTCTTCTGCACGACCCAATACTGCACGAGCGGAGCAAAATCACCGTCGCTTGATATGAGAACAGCCTTCTCGTATTCTCTAAACCGCAAGAGAGCATGCAAAGTCAGTAATACGTCGACATTTCCTTTTACTGTGCCGGTATGGTCACGCGAGACTTCTTTAAAGATCAATTCGTAACCGCAGGTGCGCAAACGTTTATACATTCCCTCGTTCGTCGCCACGTACCCAAAAAATACGAACGCGCGGGACACACCATACGTTTCTGCTAGATGTACGCGGAAACGCGAATAATCCATATCCCAGCCGAGCGACTTCAAGCCGAGGTATAGATTCTGTTCATCGATGAATGCGTAATTGTTTCGACCCCCGCGCATCGACCTATTCTAACGCTTTTTCCGCTTCGCGGCCTGCAAGTGCTTCTTGACCACCGCCTTGCCGTACACGCCCTCCAAAAGATCGATATCTTTGTTCGTGGCGGTGAGGAGCTCGATGTTCTTCGCCTCCATGGCTTCGAGCACCTTCAGCGCGTGCTTGTCGGCGGGCAGGTGCCTCTTGAAGTGGCGGCGCAGCGCCGCAATGTCCTTGATGAAACAGCCGCCGCCCGCGCCGCGTCCGCTCTTGTGCACCGGGTTGGAGTAGCGATTGGAAATGAGCGGATCGGCCTGAATGGCGCGATTGACGACGTCCCAGCTTGCGTCGAACTGCTGCGCGAGGTCGTACATGAGATTGAAGAGGATGACCTGCGTGTAGCCGCTCGCGTTGTGCGTGTATTTGAATATCTCGGCTTCCGCGCTCTTGCAGATGGCGGCATGGCCAGCCTTGGGGAGCACTTTCATGACTCGCTCGGCCGCGAGGAAGTGCTTGGCGTCGGACACGGGCATGCCCACGAGATTGACGAACGGATGCGCCGCGTCGTGCACGTGCGAGACGATGGAGAGGAACTCGGGATTGAAGAGGATCGTGATGCGCGGGAACTTCTTCTGGAGCACCTCCGTCGTGCCGGGCAGAATGGTGGATTTGATGACCGCGACCTTCCCCTCGCCCACGAGCGGCAGGACGCTCTGGATCACCGAGCTATCGAACCCTGCGGGCGTAGTCGGCGTCCACACCGCGATGAAGACGATGTCGCATTCCTTTATCTTGTCCTTGTTCTTGACCCACGGCTTTTCGAGGGAGTAGCGCACGACCTCGTAGCCGCGCTCCTCGAAATTGTCGGCGTACGCCTTTCCGATCCATCCCTGGCCGATGAACCCGATGAGCGGTTTTTTGCTTTTCTTGGCCGCCATAATGATGGGCGACATTATTGCCCCTTTGCGCGCTTCGCGCAACCCGCGAGGTCGTCGTGATACGCGCGGACGTACTCGTCAAAATCCTTGTACGGACGGCTTTTCAGTACGCCTTCGCGCGGACCGCTCGCGAACCACTGCGCGAGTGCCTCGGTAAAGCGCTCCGGCGAGGTAACGATCGCGCCCGCTTCGCGTGCGACGCCGACATTGGTCGAGAGCACGGGCTTCCCTGCCGCGAGCGCCTCGACGATGACAAGCCCGTAGCCTTCGTAGCGCGAGGGAACGAGCACGAGGTCGGCCGCGGAGTAATAGCTCGAACCGTCCTGCGAACCTTCGAAAAAGACGCGGTCGGTGATGCCGAGCTCGTGCGCGAGCCGCCGCAGCGCCGCTCGCTCGCTTCCCTCACCCACGATGATGAGGCAGGCGTCCTGCGGCGCGCTTTTCGCGAACGCGTCGAGCGCGAGCGCCACGCGTTTCTCCGGCTCGAGCCGCGCGACGACCAGAAGCTTCGTCCGGTAGTGCGAAAAGCGCGCCGCACTCACGGGATCAGGCGAAAGCGCCGCCGCGCGGCCGAGGTCGGCGTAGATCGGCAGCACGGAGACGCTCGCGCGCAGCCGGTAGTGTTCCGCCAGAGAATCACGTATGCGCTCCGAGACGACGCGCACGCTTGCGGCGCGCCGCAGCACGAAGCCGGCGATGAGCACGCGCGCGAAATTCATGAGCGAGAGCCGCGCGTACTCGGGCGAGAGGAAGTCGGTATGCACCTGCACGTGGAGAGGGGCGCCGACGCGGCGGGCGATGAGCCACGCCGTGAGCCCGGCCTCGAACGGGTCTTGCGAAGAGACGACGTCGGGCCGCTGCAGCTTTCTCGCTACGCGGAGCGCATCGCAGAGATAGAGAAAGCGGCTGCGCGAGCGGGTGGGATGAATGCGGAGCGTTTCCTGTTCAACCGGCTTTGCCCCGTCGCTCCGGCGGGAAAACCCGATGATGTCGAGCGCGTCGAAGGTCTTCGCATAGGCGGCTTGCCGATCAAAGGCTTGCGTGCCCGGAAAAAGTATCCCCCGCGAGGAGCGGTCGGCTCCTACCTGGAGAACGCGAAAATCGCTCTCGCGCCGGCCGAGCACGCTCTCAAAAAGGGTCATGTGCTCGGAAGCGACGACGTCCCAATCGCGCTCGAACTTCATCCCCTGGAACGAGCGAGAGAATTCCTCGTAGCGCGCGCGGTCGGCGAGCATGCGCAGCCGCTCGGCGAGCTCGTCCACCGATGCCGGGTCGAACGTCTGAGGCAATTCGCCGCGAATGCGCAGGTACGTCTCTTTCGTCACGAGCGCGGGCAGCCCGATCGCGAGCGATTCGTACACCTGATTGGGCGAGATGTCCGTCCAGCTCGGCAGTACGAACGCGCGGCAGCTGCGCACGCGTTGCATGACCTCCGGCAGGCTCATGGAGCGCTCGAAGCGCACCTGCTTTTGCAAATGGAGCCGCATCGCGAGCGAGCGCAGCGCCGTTTTCTGCGGCCCGTCGCCGATCAAGGTGAGCGTGTATCCTTCGGGCAGCTTCGCCTGCGCGAATGCGCGCAAGAGCGTATCGAGATTCTTCATGACGATGAAGCGGCCCCAGAAAACTATTTCTTTCGTCGGCCGGCCGCGCGCCACGTCCTCGACGCGCGGGAGTGCGTTCTCAATGAAGCGTGTGCGCTCGCGCGGAAGCCCCCAGTAGCGCTCATAGAGGGAGCGCTGCATCTCCGAATTGAACACGACGTACCGCGCGAGGCGCAGGACGAACGCTATCGAAAGCCGTATCGACGCATAGCTCGCGCGCCGATACAAGCCGCGCCGATAAAACTCATCGAGCGTGATCGGCTCCTCGGTCGATTGCAGGTATCGCTGCTCCCAGAGGTAGTCGCCGCCGATGCGCACCACGTACGGTACGCGCGCGAGGCGCGCGGCGATAGCAGCGGGCACGCCCGCCGCGAACCAATCGAGCGCATAGACGATATCGCTTTGCCGTATGTGCGGCCGCGCGGCGGCGAAATAACGGAAGCGGTCGATGAGGCGGCCGCGCCGTGCGACGCGCACGAGCTTAAAAGGAAGCGCTGCGTCCTCAACGCGGCGCGCGCTGTTGGAGTAGGTAACGACCGTGACCTTGTGGCCGCCATGCGCAAGCCTCGTCGCGAGCGAGAGCGCGTACGTCGCCGGACCCCCTATTTCGGGCGGATAGATGCCGGTCGCGATGGTGATGCGCATACGCAGTGTTGCGATCAGGGTACCACGCGCTCGCCCGCCATTAAAGAAGTCGGCGGCGCGCTTTGGAGCGCGTCGCCGCGTGCACAGGTGTTTTTAGCCGCGCGGTATCGTCGCGCGGTGGAGCGCAGCCGCAGAGGTTTTCAAAAACTCGTTCTGAATCTTCGCGAGCAGGCTCATGTACCACGTGTACGGCCACCAAACAACATCGATCGCGACGCCGATGGATTTTGCCAATGCGATCATTGACGCTGCACGATCGGCAAGCCGCAGATCACTCGCCACTCGCGCTGGCGCACGTCGAGAGGACATGTTCTCACCCCCTTCCTGATCCTCAGCAAACACCCGTTCCCGCTTCTGCGCAAGGGCGTTATCCTCTCTTGGTGAAGAGAGGCTCGAAGACCTCGTCGCGCATCTTCCGCGCGACGAGGTCCCAGTCGTACTTCTCGGCGACCATCGCTTTCCCGGTGCGCGCGACGGCGCGCGTTTTCTCGGAGTCGTTCATCATGTCTTTGACCGCTTCCGCGATCTGCTGCGGCGAGTCGCGGTCGACCGCCCAGCCGGTCGTCGGCCGATCAGGGTTTCGCTTCGCGTCGAAGAGCAGGTCCGCGATGCCGCCCTCCTGCGTCGCGATGACCGGCAGCCCAGCCGCCATCGCCTCCACGAACGAATTGCCCATGCCTTCGGAGCGGCTCGCGCGGATGAAGATGTCGCACGCCTTCAAAAGCCTCGGCAGCTCCGCGTGGCCCGCTTGTCCGCGAAAGTCGACCCTGGAAGCGACGCCGAGTCTCGCGGCGAGCGCCTTGAGCGTCGCCTCGTCCGGCCCGATACCGAAGACGACGAATCGCACATGCTCGGGGAGCAGCGGCAGCGCGCGGATCACGTCGTCGACCGCGTTCTTATGCACGAGGCGCGAGGTCGTCACTAAAAAGATATCGCCCATTCTTTTACCGAGCTCATCGCGCGTCTCGTCGAGCACTGCGGCCGGATAGTCCTGTGAGAAGTGTGCGGTGTCGACCGCATTGGGCACCAAAACCGGCTCCTTTTTGAAACCGCGGCGCTTCGCCCACCGGCCGAGGGAATTCGAAATGACCGCTATCGCATCGGCCGAGGTGAACGCGCGGGAAAAGAGCGGCCACAGCGGACGCGCGAGCCGCTCGATATGCTCCGGCGGATCGCCCTCCTGCAATTCGAGCACGAACGGGACCTGCGGGCGGAAGAACTTGAAGACTGCGGCCGGAACGCCGCAGCTGTGCGCCATCATCGCCCACGTCGCATCGTAGTGGTACTCGCGATGGAGCCGCAACGCCTTCCACGCGGCGAGGAGCTGGAAAAAATGCTTGTTGAGGTGGAGCGGAAAGCGTTTGAGATCAGACATCGTCGGATTCGGCCGCGTAAAGCCGATGCGGTGCACGAGCACGTTGCCGACCTGCTCGACCACGGGCAGCGTCGAGTCGTATCGCAGCGTGACCATATGGAACTCGATGTCCCGCATGCGGTCGGTCTTCTCCTTGATCGCGACCTCCGCGCCGCCGACGTGCTTCGGAAAGTACGCGAGCGAGAAGATGAGGACCCGTTTCATGCGCGAGGCTTCGCAGTGCGGAGAATATCCGCATACACGTAGCGCAATTGATTCGCGAAGGCGTCGCCGTCGCCTATGGAGCGGCGCAGGGCGCGACCTGCGGCGAGGGTGGAGGCGCGACTCTCTTGCTCGGCATGGATGCCGTACACCTGATCGGCATTGGCGAGGATGTGCATGAGCATGAACCGCGAGAAAACCGACGAGTGTTCCATCTTCTGATCGGCGAGCGTGATGAGGAGCGGCAGCGAGGTCCGGCGCTTGAGCAGGAGCGCCGCGAGCGCGGCATAGCTCGCCATGATCGACCACGCGAAAAGGTAGCGGTGCTGCCGGTGGAGCGCGCGCGCTTTGCGGTACGCGAGCATCGGCAGGAGGTACTTGTCGAAGTGGTTGCCAAAACCGACGCGGCAGACGTGCGCGTTCGGGAGCGGGCTCTCGGCTCGGCGGCCGTTCTTGGAAAAGCGGGTCGTGATGATGTCGAAGTGCACTTCCGGCATCGTGCGCATGAGCGACACGAGCGCTTCCTCCGCCGGACCTGCGACGGGATAGAACGTGGTCGAGAATACGAGCACGCGCCGCTCGCGGCGCTGCCCGCGCGGATTCTCAGCAAGGAAACCCTTGATGTACGACTCAAGCGAACGGCTCGCCTTCCAGCCGAGCGCAGCGGACTTCGAGGTGTCGAGTTCGGAGCGCATGCGATTGCTCGCGCGCTCGGGCAGCATGAGGATGTCGCCGCCGAAGAGCTTCGCGACCTCGAGCACGGAGGACGAGTGTTCGTTGCCGAGACCGAATTCGTCGCCTTGCCCCTTTTCGCCGACCACGATGAGCCCGTCGACTATGTCGTCGACGTGCGTGAAGTTGCGCACCTGCGTGCCCGGCGAAACGACCGTGATGGGCGAGCCGGAAAGGTACATGCGCTTGAACGCCTCGATGAGCGTCCCGTAGAGCCCGGCGCGCTCGCCCGGACCGAACACGTTGTAGAAGTACGTGATCGCGTACGGGAGTTTCTCGCGCTCGCCAACCTCTTTCACGAGCTCGGAATTCGCGGCCTTCGAGGAGGCGTACGGCGAGGTGCTCCGCGCGAGGCCGCCGTCGCCGAACTTGGTGCTTGATCCCGCATACACGAGCTTGCAGCGCTTTTTGACCCAAAAGTCGACAACGCCCTTCGTGCCGAGCACGTTGAGATCGTAGACGACCTCGGGCTCGAGCACGCTCTGCTCCACGCGCGCGTACTCGCCGAGATGATAGATGATATCGGGCGTCTCCGGGACGTGCTTTTCGATATCTTTGGTGTGCCCTTCGCGATACTCAACGCCGGGCACCTGAGCATCTTTCGAGCCGGCGAAGTAGTTATCGAGCGAGAGGACGGTGTATCCTTCCTTTCGGAGCCGCCCGCAGAGGCGCGACCCGACGAACCCCGCACCGCCGGTCACGACCACGAGCTTCGACTGCGCCATGCACACTAGCGTACACTAGCTTTTGCTGGGACGCGAATTGCGCCAATGCCGGCCGCAGCACCGGCATTATTCTTCGCTTGCATCGACTACCGCCCACTCCGTCGCGCCGAGCCTGCGAGCCGCGATGAGCGCTCCCGCTGCGGCTATCGCCAAGGCCGCCGCCGCTCCCCACCACAACCACGAGCCATGCGTGCCCCCTGCGGCCGCCGCAGCAGCGACCTGCGTGCTCGTCGCGATCTGGTCGACAGGTTCGCGAGCCGGTTCGGGAGATAGATCGGGCGCTCGCGCGACCGGCTTAGGTCTTGCGTTCGCCGCGACAGGCTTTCGCATCGTCGACGCAACTGGCAGCGGCACGGCAAGCGCGATTGCCGATGACGAAGCGGGCGACGCGGCGGCTCCGGCGCTCGCCTGCCCCGCAGCAACTGCGGTGACGCCATTGGGATACTGCAACACCGCCTGTGCTGTCGCGGCGAATCCGAGCGTTCCGCGTGCGGCGAACATGGACGAGCCCGCGAGCACGATCGAATGCGGCGGCAGCATGAAGCTCTGGTCGAACGCGCTACCGCCCGCGCGCACGATCCAGCCGGAAAGATCGAGGTCGCGCTCGGCGAGGTCGGTGATCTTGACCCCGCCATCGGGCAGCGCGTCGAACGCGAGCTTGGCCGGTTCGGCGACAATGACCGCCTCATCCATCGCCGCCGACTTGTTCTCAGCGATGTTCACCACGAGCGCGTAGCGGCCGGGATAGCTGTAGTGGTGCAACACGCTCTGCCCTTCCGCGGTCGATCCGTCGCCGAAATTCCATGAGAATCGCACGTGATCGACGAGCTCGCTCGTTTTGTCGTACGCGCGCGCGTCGAACTCGGTATCAGCGCCGACGATGACGGTGCGGTCGGGACCCGCGTCGGTGTAGATAGTCGGTACGGGAGGCGCGACGTACGAGGACACCGTCGCCTGCGCGTTCGTTCGCGCCTGGCTTGAGCCAGCGGTCGAGGTAGCGCTCGTGTCCGACGCGACGCCGCTTGTCGCGCTCGTGTCGTTCGTGCCGCTCGCAGTAGAACCGATACTGATTTGCTGCGAGACGCTCCAACCGACGCTCCATTGATCGATCGGCCAGTTGGCGCACGAGCTCGAGACGGTGTCCGGTTTGAGGGCGATGCGCGCTGTAACGGTCGCGTTTCCCTCCTGCGCATCTTGGTAATAGAAATTCTTGTTCGCGGTGTTCTTGCTCATCGTGAGCACCGAAACGGGACTCCACGTCGTCGCGCTCGAAGAAAAGTGTCCCTGGACGGAAGAACTCGTGATCGATACGCACGCGGTCGAAGGCACCGGCGCGCTCGTCCCCGCGCCATCCTGCGTTTGGACAGAGATCTGCTGCGATATGGCGTTCGGTGCGACGGTCTGCGGATCGCTCGTGAATACAACGGCGGCGACCTGCGCGAACGCGGCGCACGGCGCGAGCACCGACCAAACGATGCCGAAAAAGAGGATACGCCGCATGACCCCTCGTGCGCGCATGAGGAAAGTATCGCATGAAAAATCCGCGTGCGGGCGAAACGCGCCGCACACGTGTGGAAAATCAATCGCGCTCGCGCAGCAGGCGTTCGAGATCCTCGCGGGTTACTTCGTTCGAACGGATCCGTGGCGCCGTGGCTGGCGCGTCGTGCGATGCGGCCGGCTGCGTCGGCTCGCGACGCGGCGATACCGCCTGCGGTGCGGGCCGTTCGCGCTCCGGCGGCGGATGCGCTATCGGCGGACGCTGCGATTGCGGCTGCGGCGCCGGTTTACGCGCCCTGTCCTCGGTCGTTGTCCTACGGGCGAGACGCTCGCGCAGCACGTCGGCGGGCGAGCGCGCGGGCGTTATAGCTGGTGCGGACTGATACCCGACCTCTCGCGATGGCGCACTCGCTCTCATCGGTGCAGAACGTGCTGCCGTTATCGCGGCGCGCAGTGCATTGTGCTCCTCGTTCATACCTATGTCGGCAGGAGCGTGCGGAATCGGCGGCCGCCTCGCGGAAAGGGGCGCTGCAGCAAGAGCTTGCTCCTGCCGCAGCATGTCGAGTGGCGAACGAGCCCCGCTTCCCTGTGTCTGCGGACGGTACGAGCCCGCATCGCGCCGTTCGTGTGGCGCCTTCTCCTTTTTCGGCGGAAGCGCGAATTCCTGCTGACGTTTTGCGAACACGCCCTCGATCTCGGCGCGAACGCGCCCGTACAGCTCCCGCGACGAGCGGATGACATCATCGCGATACGTGATGTGCGGCTTCTCTATCGGCGGGATAGTCTCCGCCGAGAACGGCCGCGAACCAACGCCGTCGATCATGAGCGTGAGGTAGATCTGCCCGATGCCGAGGCCCACGAGATCCTCCGGCGTGAAGGTCGGATCGAAAATGGTCTCGAGCACTTCCGCATCGAACGGCCCCACGCGGAAACAGATGAGCGTGCCGACGTTGCCGAAGACCGCATCGCGCACCTCTTCCTCCATTTGCTCGATATATTGGTTGGCCAGGGTGAGCGCGAGCTTGTACTTGCGGGACTCCGAGAGGATGTCGGCGAACGCCTGATTCATCATCGACTGGAACTCGTCGACGTAGAAGTAAAAACGCGGCAGACGATTGAGCACAGAGGCCGGCTCGTCGGCACGCGACATGGCAGCGAGGTATATTTTGACGACGAGCATGGAGCCGAGCAGCGACGCATTGCCTTCGCCCATCCGCCCCTTCGAAAGGTTGACGATGAATATCTTTTTTTCATCCATCACTTTGCGGAGATCAAAAGACGACTGCGACTGCCCGATGATGTTGCGAATGAGCGGATTGGCGGTGAACTGGCCGACCTTGTTCTGGATGGCCGGCGTCGCCTCGCGCGTATAGGTGTCGGTGAAGTTGGCGAACTCTTCCGTCCAGAAGGAGCGCACGATCGGATCGGTGATCTTCTCGATGACTGCGGCGCGGAAAGTTTTGTTGGTGAGCATGCGATTGACGTCGAGCAGGGTCGAGCCGGGATACTCGAGGAGCGCCAAGAGCGTATTCTGCAAAATGTACTCCATGCGGGCGCTCCACGCGTCCTCCCAAATGCGCTTGAACGCGCCCATGAGACCGGCGACCACGAGGTGGCGTTTGTCGTAGCCCACATCCTCCATTACGTTGAAGCCGATCGGATTATCAGTGTCGAACGGAGCGAAATAGACGACATCTTTGATGCGTTCCTCAGGCACGAAGTCGAGAAGTTTCTCTGCCGTGGAGCCGTGCGGATCGATGAACGCTATCCCCTCGCCGTTCTGGATGTCCTGTATCGCCATGTTCTCGAGCATGGTCGATTTGCCCATACCGGTCTTGCCGATGACGTAGACGTGCTTGCCGCGATCGGCGGCGCGTATGCCGAACATCTCGCGCTTGCCGCGCGTGTGCGTCGCTGCGAAGTACGTGATGCGCCGCTCGTCGCTGTGAGCGTCCGGATGCATGCCTCAAGTATACCTCGTTACTGGTACTGTATGTATATCGGCGCCGGGGTGAGCTGAAGCACTTGTTGCGGGGTCATCATACCGGTCGAGGGTAGTTTGGTGTCGTTCTTATAGAAGAGCTTGAAGCCGGTGAACTGCACCGGTTCCGGCGCGATGACGGTGTTATACGTATTGATCTTTTTCGCGGGGAAACCCCAGCCGTCCATGTCCATCACGATCTGCACCTCTGGCAGCGGCTTGATGGCGGCGGCGTGCGTCACCATGTCCTCGGTGAAGCGATGCACGATGAGTATTTTCGGCGGCAAGCTGTGCGCTTTCACGATTCCGGCAAGGTACTGCGCGACCCAGTTGACGTCGGTCGCGTCGAACGTGCCGATCTCGCGGCCCGGCGGCACGCCGTCTTTCATGGAGAACTCGGGATCGATGCCGACGTGCACATTGGGCAGCTCGAGATACTTCTCATACTGCGGCAGCTCTTTTTGCACCGTGCTCAACCCGACCTGGAAATCGAGGAAGACGAGTCCGTGTATCTGCTCGGCGAGCGCGAGCGCTTTCTCCACCTGATCGTCAGGCATGCGCGCGCGGTACATGCCGTCCTTGCCTGGCTGTCCCTGCGCGGTCACCACAATGTAGTGAATGGCGGGTATGACGGGCGTCGAGGGATCGGCTGCGCGCCACATCGCGGTCGTTGAGGCGAGCCTCGCGAGCACGACGTCGGGCGGATATTCGCCCAAGACGCCCATGCCGGTCGAGTAGAAGTTGCCGTAGTACGCGACGATGCGGTTGAACGGCAGCAGGGCGCCGGCATCTGGATACGCCGCGCGCACTGGCCAGAGCGGCTTCTTTTGCGCAGTCGTCGTGGGAGTGCCGTTCGCCGTGAGCGGGGTCGTCGTGCCGGCCAGATACGCGTAGTACCACGGACTCGTGTTCGGCACATGCGCGAGCGCGAGGAGCCTTTTATCGTACGCAATTTTATCGAGCACTGGTACTGATGCGGGCGGCGGGTCGGACTGAACGGCTTGCTGCGCCGCAGGCCGCTTGAACGAGATGTTCGGCGCGAGCACCGTCAACGACGCGAGGACGGCGCACGCGACGAGCGTCGTCGCCCCGGCGCCGAGCGCGACACTATACCACCTTGTGGGGATCCGGCGCTTCATGGGACTCGTGAGACGGCATTGAGTGCCCCGCGGACGCATCCGATGGCGTCAATGCTTCCAGGCGGCGTTGCGCCGTTTCCCATTCGCCGCGGCGTCTGCGAACGACAATGCCGAGCGCGATCACAAACACGCCGATGATGAAGAAGAGCGGTTTATAAATTGAAGGCGGGAAACCCGCGACCGAAAGGAAGGCCACGAGCGCGCCGGAGAGCATGACGAGGGCATCGAGCGTCATGGCGGGAGTATAGCACGACTACTTTGCTCCGTGGCTCTCGTCGAGATGTTCGAGCCATTTCTCGACCAGGTCTGTCCTGGTGATGTGCGGCAACGAACTGGCGAGCTTGCGCAGTTCCTGCGCGGAGTCGGCAGCGGCGACCCGTTCGCTGAAGTCGTTCCCGAACAGGTCAGAAAAAAGGTCGCGTATCTCGCGTAATGAAAGCTCGCCGCTGAAATATTCCCGCACGAACCCCCGCCATACGATCTCGGTCGAGATGCCGGCATACCTTGCCATTGCATCGGCCAAAGCCATGACCAGATACCGCGCCGCATCGTAGTTATCCGCATCACGCGCGATATCTTCGACGAGGGTATCAGCGACCGCCCCGCGATTCACGTTCGGATACCGCTGCACGTATTCCCACAGAACCTCGTGCGAGATCTGCTCGGTTATTCCCTCATTGAGCAAACGAAAAAGTGAACGGGTGTGGGAATCAGGACCCCCATCGCTTCGCATGACCCAATTGGCCGCAGCTCCCTGTTCGAACCCGTAGCGCCAATACGTGGACACGCAATCGACCTTGTCGATGACATGACGGTCCAATCCGATACTTACGACGCCGGTCCCATGCGTCCATTCGTGGAAGATCGTCCTGATGAACCTGATCCAATCTTTGGACGACCCTCCCCCTTTCGCGCGGAACTGCGCATCGAACTCGGCGACATTCACCTGCACCGAGTTCGTGAGAGCTCTATAGTCCATTATGCCCTTCAGTTCCGACAAAAAATAGATCCGTTCGGGCGCATTGAACCTCTCCAGCGAAACCCCCGATCGCACCGCATACTCAATGAACAGGTCCGTGACCACCTGCCAATCGATCGCGTGCGTCCAATTGATGAGAACTTGTGCCGTCTCAGGATATGCGCCGAGCGCTTTTTCCTCCTCTTTCTCGAGTTTCTCCGTCTCAAAATCCCTCACGCGACCAGTTACCTCGTTGTCCATGACAACGCGGCCGCCGAGTATCTTCTTACCGTTACCGGGAGGGATCTGTTCCATAGATGACGTGTTTGCGTCTAGCAGTGGACGATCACGACGAATTCGCCGCGAACGGCGCCTTTTTTCTCAAGCGCCTCCGCCACGACAAGCGGCTCACCCTCCAGAAATTCTTCGTGCAGCTTCGTGAGCTCGCGCGCGATAGCGACCTTCGCGACGCCCGCGCTGGAGAGTTCGCGCAGCAGTTTGAGGATGCGGTGCGGAGACTCATAGAGAACGACCGGCACAAGGCTTGCCGCGACAAATTTCAGGGCGGTCTGCCTTCCCTTCTTGTGCGGCAGGAAGCCGAGGAACAGGAATTCATCGGAACCGAGACCGGCGATGGAAAGCGCGGCGGCGAGCGCCGAGGGGCCTGGTATCGCCTCGATGCGGCCGCCGGCTTCGCGGGCGGCCGCCACGAGCCGAGCGCCCGGATCCGATATCGCCGGCGTCCCTGCGTCGGAAACGAGTACCACGTGCTCTCCTGCCTCCAGCCGCGTGATGACCTCCCCGGATTTCCTGTGTTCGGTCGCCGCATCGAGCCGCTGAAGCGGTTTTGCTATTTCATACTGCGCGAGCAATTTTGCGATGACGCGCGTATCCTCCGCGTAAATAACGTCGCATTCCTTGAGCGTCCGCAGCGCGCGCAGCGTGATGTCTTCCAAGTTCCCTATCGGGGTTGCGACGACGGAAAGTTTGCCCGCGCTCATACGTTGATGAGCATACGCAAAAGCTCCTCCGGCGTCGAGACCACCTCTACGCCGGCCTTCTCAAGCGCTTCCGCGCTGTTGAGCCCCCAGGCAACGCCAAACATCGCAATGCCCGCTTTCTTGCATGCGGCAAGATCGCGCAATTCGTCGCCCACGTAGACCGTCGATGCCGCAGCGAATCGATGCCGGCGTAGCACCGCCCGAAGCGCGGACCCTTTCCGGAAGCTGCTCGTCCCCGCATCGACAAAATCAAGCTCGACCCGCGCTTCGTCGAGCACCTGCTCAACGACGCTCGGCACCCCGGAGGAGACGACGCCGACGACCGCGCCGCGCGACCGCAGTTGCGAGACGACCTCCGCGACGCCCGGAAAGAGCTGCGGCCGCTTGCGCGTCTTGGCGAATTCTTCCTTCGCCCTTTTTTCCAGACGCAGCCACGTGCGCACCCTCCACAGCGGGATACCGAGCCGTTCCGCGACAAGCTCCTTTTGCGACAATGCCCGCAGCTGCGGCAACTCTTCCGCAGTGATCGGCGCGAAGCCGAATTCGTCTGAAACCGCATTCAGCGCGCTGATCATGAGCGGCTCGCTGTCGGCGAGCGTGCCATCGAAATCGAATATGACAGTCCGGTACTTCATCGCTATTCTGCTATTTGTTCCGCGACTTTATAAATATCGCCCGCGCCCATCGTGATGATGAGCGCCGAACCATCTTCCGCAAGCAGTCGGTCGCGTATCTCGTCGAAGGAATCGAGCGCGACGACGTTGCCGCCGAGGCGCTGCGCCTCCTGCGCGAGCGTGTGGTGCGAAACGGCCGGATCGACCGGTTCACGTGCCGCGTATATCGGCGCGACGAGCGCGACGTCGGCGCTCGCGAGCGCGGTCGCGAAGCCGCTCAAAAGGCTCTTCGTGCGGCTGTAGAGGTGCGGATGGAACGCGATGACGATGCGCTTGCCGGGAAAGTGTTCGCGTACGGCGGTGATGGTCGCGCGGATCGCGGTCGGGTGATGCGCGTAGTCGTCGTACACCAAAGCGCCTTTCGGCGTCTCACCGCGATACTCGAGCCGCCGCCACGAACCGCGGAACGCGGCGAGCGCGGCATCGGCGACCTCTGCGGGGATGTCGGGGAACGCGGCACGCGCCGCCGCTTTTGCGGCGCGCGCGTTCGCACGATTGAACTCGCCGATGAGATGCAGCCGCGGCACCGATTCCTCGGAATAATCGATGATCGGCGCCGAGGCGCGCGCGATGACCGGCGCGATGTTCGGATTTAGCGGATCGGTGATGATACGCCCGTGCGCAGGCACTTTCTCCACCGCCGTGCGGAAGGTCGCCTGCAGCGCGTCGAGGTCGGGGAAGTAATCGGTGTGATCGAGCTCGAGGTTGGTGATGACGAGTACCTCGGGCAAGAGATTGAGCACGTGCTCACGGTACTCGCACGCTTCGACGACAAAAAGGCCTGGGTCGCCCGCGAGGAAATTCGAACCTCCCTCGGGCGGGAAATCGCGCACGATCGAACCGACGATGGCGGTCGGCTCCTTCCCCGCTGCGCGCAGGATCTGCGCGAGCATGCCGGTCGTCGTCGTCTTGCCGTGCGTGCCCGCGACCGCGAGCGTGCGCGCCGATGCCGAGACGATGCCGAGCGCTTCGAAGTATGAAAGCTGCGGCAGCTTCATCTGCGCAGCGCGATCGCGCTCGACGTTGTCCTCGGGAATGGCATCGCTATAGATCAAAAGCTCCGACTCGGCGGGAATATTGCAGCTATCATGTCCAACGACGACCGGCATGCCGCGCTCTCGCAGCATCGTCGTGATGGGTGACTCTGCTCTATCGGATCCGCTCACCTGCTTGCCCTGATGCTTCAAGAGCTGCGCGAGAGCGGACATCCCGATCCCTCCGATGCCGACCATATAGATGCGCTGTGGAAGTTCCATAGGCTTATGAAAGCGCGCGCGCGAGCCGCATGAACTCATCGTTGCGCTCATACTCGTTGCGGAACATGCCGAACGAGGCGAATGCGGGCGAGAAGAGGAGCGTTGCGACGTCTTTGTGCGCGAGCGCGGCCTGTATCGCCTCGGAGAGCGACGCTGCCTCCTCGACGCGAGTGCTCGCTGCCTTGAGCGCCTCCGCAAGCCGGACCGATCCGCCGTAGTTCTCGTGGGTGAGCAGCACGACGTGCGAGCAATGCACCCGTATCTGCGTCACGAGATCGTCGAGCGCGAGACCCTTGTCGGAACCGCCGACGATGAGCGCGATATCCAGGCCGAGCGCTTTGAGCGCGGCGACGGTCGCCTCTGGCGTCGTCGCGCTGTTGTCGTTGTAGATGCGCACACCCTGGTGCTCGCGCACGAACTGCAGCCGACCTTCGACCGGTTTGAAAGAAGCGAGCCCGGCACGCACGTCCTTGCGCAGTATGCCCATCGCTTCGAGCGCGGCGGAGGCTAAGGCGGCGTTGTAGAGATTGTGCTCGCCGAGCAGGTGCGGGCACCACTCGGGTTCCAGCGGATCGCGAGGCTGGACGCGGTACACGTTGGCGGCCGGACGGTATTGATTGATGCGCTCCGCAAGGTCGGGATCGTGCACGAGGATGTCGCCGTCCTTCTGGTAGCGGAAGATGTTGGCTTTGTCCGTGAAGTACTCGTCCATGTTCTTGTAGTAGTTCTGATGGTCAGGCATGAAGTTGGTGAAGATGGCGACGTGCGGACTGATGCCCAGATCGCCGAAGCCCTGGAGTTGCCACGAGTCGAGCTCGAGCACGGCGACATCGCCCTTGCGCACGAGAGGCAAGAGCGCGAGCGTCGAGATGCCGCGCACGTTGCCGCCTAAAAATACCCGCTTGTGCACACGCGCCAGGACCTCATGCATCATTTGTACGACCGTGGATTTGCCGCGCGTGCCCGTGACGCCGACGACCTGCGCGCCCGCCTCCATCGCGTACTTGGCGAAGAGCGCCGTCGACATGTAGACCGGCACGCGCGCACTGCGCGCCACAGCAATCTCAGGCGAATCGAGCGGCACGCCCGCGCCCTTGATAACCATGTCGCACGCGCTGAAATCCTCGATGCGGTGCCCGCCGAGATGGAAGGTGATGCCGGGATACCCTTTGAGCGCTTCGAGTGACGGCGCGAGTTCCTCCGCCGTTTTTTTGTCGGTCACCGTGAGCGTGGCGCCGCAGCGCGCCAAAAAAGCCGCATCCCCTACCCCGCGTCCCAAAAGCCCGAGCCCCATGAGCGTAATACGCTTGCCGCGGAACAGATGCTCGCACTCCATGCGACAACTATAGCTTACTCCCCGAGATAGGCACGCTCCGCGTGAACCGGCTGCCCGAACAAGATTGAGCCGAGGCGATCGAACGTCTCGACGTCGCCGGTCGTGAAAATGCGCGGCGGTTTGCCTTTATCGAGCCGTGCCTCTATTTCCGGATGCCGCTTGAGATATGCGGCAAGGCTCTGGGGCACAACATCACGATCTGAAATGATCTCGATATCCTCGCCCGCAGCCTCGCGAACGTACGGCTCAAGGATGCCATAGTGCGTACAGCCGAGCACAAGTGTATCTATCCCCTCGGCGACGAGCGGACGCACACACGCGGCGACGGCCGACCGCGCCTCATCCGAGTCTTGTTCGCCCTCTTCTACGAGCGGGACCAATCGCGGGCACGCTTGCTGCACGATCGTCATGTCTGGTACGAGCTTCGTAAGTTCGCGGACGTACGCGCCGGAGCGCACGGTGCCTTCGGTCGCCATAACGCCTACCTGCTTCGATCGACTGCGCGCGGCTGCCGCTTCCGCAAAAGGAATGAGCACGCCGAGCACTTTCCGCGTCGCGCCGTATTCCACCTGCACCTTCCGCAACGCTTCGCTCGATGCCGTGTTGCAGGCAAGGATCACGAGCGTCGCTCCCTGCCCGAAGAGGAAGTCGACCCCCTGTTTGGTAAAACGGTACACCTCTTCTTGCGAGCGCGAGCCGTACGGGGCGCGGGCGCTGTCGCCGAGGTAGAGGCAGGAGTACTGCGGCAGCCGCGCGACCATGCCGCGCAACACATGCAGCCCGCCGAAACCGGAATCAAAGACGCCGAGCATGGTCCGTACTATAGCTGAGAAACGCGCGTACCGCCGTGTCTAGTTGCGCACGCGGCGCTCCGATGTAGAATGCGCGGCACGGTTGAGTGTGGAAGTGAGGTGAAATCCCTCCACTGTGCCGCAACGGTAATGTCCCCTCGGGGAACGAGTCCGGTCTTCACCAGCCGTTATCCCGAGCAGGAATCTTCGTGCGAATACGCGCGAAAAAGATATCTCCGCTCGGGCGGAGATTTATTTTATGAACAAACGATATTACGCGTACTACCTCATCGCGACGGCGGCCATTTGCGTCGTTTCGCTCGTGAGCCTTTACAATTCCACGCACCAGACCCTGCTTACCGTCGCGCCTTCCCCGTTCGCGCCAGCGGCACCGACCTCGACCGCAAAGGCGGCAGCGGCGCGTGCGCCGCTGCCGCCTAAGCCCGCCCCTGCAGCCTTACCTGCGGCGGCGTTGAACGCTCCGGCAGCGACGACTACTACCGCGCCAACGACGGCGGCGACGGTTCCCGCACCGGACATCACGGTCGCCGTCGGGAGCACCACCTATCGCCTATATGCTCCGCAAGGCGCTACCGTGCTCGACGCGATGCGAACGCTCGCCTCGACGACCGGCTTCACGTTCTCAGGTCGCACGTATCCGAGCCTCGGCGTCTTCGTCGAATCCATCAACGGTACAGCGAACGCCCACGGCTACTATTGGACGCTCTATCTCGACGGCACCTACTCGCAGACAGGCGTATCTCAAACGACACTTCGCGCGGGTGACACGGTGGAGTGGCGGTACGAAAACGGTCCGCAGCAATAATTAATCGTTAGCGATATTTTGTGCGCATGAAAAAAATACTATTCGTCCTTATCGGCATCCTCGCGATGCATGCGAGCACTGCCCACGCGGCGGTCGCGGCCGACATCACCTTTACGAGCCCGCAGGACGTCACGGCAGAAGCGACGAGTTCGGCCGGTGCGTACGTGTCGTTCAGCGTGACGGCGGTCGACGCCTCGAACAAGCCGCTCAGCGTCACCTGCGCGCCGGCGAGCGGTTCGCTCTTCGCGCTCGGCTCGACCACCGTCATGTGCAGCGCCACCGACACGTCGCCCGCAACGAGCACGACCTCGTTCACGGTCGGGGTCGTCGACACGACGCCGCCTTCCATCACGCCGCCGCCCACCCAGACCTTCGCCACGAGTACCTTCCCTGCAACGCCATCGCTCACCTACGCGACCGCGACCGACCTCGTTGATCCGTCCCCGAAGGTAACCGCAAGCCCGACCACCTTCGATGCTGGCACGACGACGGTCACCTGGACCGCAACGGACTCTTCCGGCAACAGCGCCGCCACGACCTCGCTCGTCGTCATTACCGACGATTCCGCCTCAACGACATCGGCGACGTCTTCAGCACCGGTGCCGACACCCTCGCCTATCGGCATCACGCTTGAGATCGACACCGCAACGACCACCCTTTTCAAGGGTCCGCTGACCGTCTCCGCCTGCTCCGCGAACGGCGCAACTTCGACCGTCAGCGGCTACTGCGCACTGCAGCAATCAGGACATTCCGTTTCATGGCAATGGTTCTCGTTCGGGGCAGCTCTTGTGCGCGTAGACGGCATCGGCGACTGGAACAACGGCCCGTGGTGGTCTACGTTCTCGAATGGACAACCGCTTTCCGATTCGCTCGACAGGCATCTTCTCGCTCCCGGGGAGACGCTTCTCGTCACGGATGGCCCGATGCCGCTCGAGCTCAGCGTGTCCACGACATCGCCGAGCGTAGACGGAACGACTACCGTGACCGTACAAGGGTTCAACGCTTCCAACTTCGACTTTGAACCAGTTGCAAACAGTACCATCAACGGAGCGGGCGTGACGACTAATGCGAGCGGGACCGTTGACATCCTCGCAACGACCACTGATCCGTTCACGATATCAGCAAGCGCGAACGGTTACTTACAAAGCAATAGCGTGACCATCGCACCCGCCGCAACCTCGACCGCGACGAGCACACCGCCGGTTTCCTCCGGCGGAGGCGGCGGAGGTATCGCGCACAACAACCTCGATATTCAGCATGCATTGCAATACCTCGTCGCACATCAGAACGCTGACGGCTCGTTCGACACGCCAATGCTGACCGACTGGGCAGCGCTCGCCTTGGTCGCCGCCGATCCGGGCAGCGATGCGCTCGCGAAACTCAAAGCGTATGAAAAGACGGCGACGCCGACAATGTCGAGCGTGACGGATTACGAACGGCACGCGATCGCGCTCGAAGCGCTCGGCGTCGATCCGTATAACGGTACGAGCGTGAATTACATCGCCCCGATAGTCGCTGCGTTCGACGGCACGCAGATCGGCGATCCGTCGGAGGACAACGACGACATCTTCGCGATACTCGCCCTATCGAGCGCTGGGTATTCGCCGACGAACGATATGATGCAAAAAACGGCGACGTTCATCTTGTCGCGGCAAAAACCGGATGGGTCGTGGGACGAAAGTCCCGACCTCACGGCCGCCGCGCTCCAGGTGCTCCCGCAGTTCTTCGCAGGGACGTCGGTCTCTCCCGCAACCCTCGGTGCCGCGCTCGGCAACGGCGAGATGTACCTCCTCAATGCGCAGCACGCGGACGGTGGCTGGAGCAACGGCCCCACGAGCGCCCTCAGTTCCGCGAGCAGTGTTGATTCGACGAGTTGGGTGCAGACTTTCATCAACGCCGTGAACCTCGATGATCCGACCAACGCACGCACGTGGACGAGCAGCGCCGGCTACCTACCGACCGACGTCATCGCATCCGCGCAGCAGAGCGACGGCGGCGTACAGCCGACGAACCTATCCGCAGACACGCGCGTCTGGAGCACCGAGTACGCGCTCGTCGCCGCTGCCGGCAAGGATTGGGACTCGCTCCAGCAGCCATTCTCGCAACCGAGCACCGCGATAGGCGGAGGAGGAGGCATGCCGACGATCGAGAGCGCGACAACGACCGGGGCGACGAGCACGCCACGGGTCGCAACCACGACGCCTTCGATCGCGAGCACTACACTGCCGTTCGCGAGCACGACGTCGGTCGAGGCGACAAGCACCGTTCTTGCTGAGCTATTGCGGTCCCTGCAAGCAGCATCAACGTTCCTCGCGGAAGCGAGGTCGCCCACGCGTTCCACGCACCATGTCGTCGTGCCGAGCTCGCCGGCGATGAACCCGACGCCGACGGCGAATGCCACTGTCTCGTCCACACAGCCGCAGCTCTCGCAGACCGCCTCAGCCGCGACCGGTGACGGCAATGCCCTCGCCAATGCCTGGCACGCCATCGTGTCCTTCTTCGCAAAGCTCTTTTGAGATGACGCGCAATGACACGGGGAGATCTGAGCTCCCCATTCCTTTCGGAATGCGCTTCTGAGACGCACGCCTTATTTCAAGGCATTGTGGTGTTATTCTAACATTTGCGCGAACCTTTTTTGAAAGAAATGCGGACTCGGCAGGGCGAAACAATTGACTGGGGATATGGATTCGCCCTGCCTCGACTGATTTCCCGCCCGCAGGAGGGGTCTGGGGAGGAATGCGGGCGGGTTTCGGAATTGCCCGAAAAGTTTTTGAATCGCCAATCAGTCCAAGCTCAGGCTCGAACCCCACTCTCAAAGACAAAACGCTTTCATGTCATTGGGGGGAACTTTGGGAATTCACCGCTTCCGCCCTTGGCGGAAGCGAAATTGATAGCGCGATTTTTGCTTCCGCAAAATCGCTCCGCTTCTTCAATTCCGAACAAGTTTCGTTTGGTGGGCATGGGGAGACTCGAACTCCCAATCCTTTCGGAATGCGCTTCTGAGACGCACGCGTATACCAATTCCGCCACATGCCCGTCCGAGCCATTCTATGCGAACTCGAGCCGTCCCACCAGCCGCAAACCCAGAGGACCGTCCTCTGGGTTACAGAGGACGGTCCTCTGTATAGGAAACTACCGATGCCGGATCCTTGCCGTTCCACCCTATTCTGTCGTGTACGACCAGATTCGTCAGCTTCGGCTGCCACTCGTGCTCGGCCGCGTTGACCGCTACCGCGATATCATCGGCGCGCATGCCGCGCGCAAGCGGCACGCGACGCTCGAAGAAGACCGGGCCGCCGTCTATTTCGCCGGTAACGAAGTGCATCGAGAAGCCGGATTCCGTTATCTCCCCCGCGTCGAGCGCCGATTTCACCGCCTCATGCACGCGATGTCCGTACATGCCAGGCCCGCCGAACCGGCCGCCGAGCTGCGAGAGGAGCGCCGGATGGATGTTGAAGGTCTTCGCGGGATCGAGCCCGTGCACCTGCTTGAGCCAGCCGGAGAGCGCGATCCACTCCCCTCCCGCTTTCGCGACGACGGCGTGGTAGTGCTCCGCATCGAACGGTCCATTAAAAAATACGAACGGGACGCCGAGCCGATCGGCGCGCTCGCGCACGCCGCCGCGCTCATGATTCGAAACGACCGCAACGATATCCGCGTCGAGCGCGCCGCTTGTGGCGGCCATGACAAGATTCTCGAACCCGGATCCGCCCCCAGAAGCACTGCCAGACGCGAGCACGACCAGCTTTGGTCGCATATCACTCGATCGCCTCGATAGAGGCGCCGAGGGCGCGAAGACGTTCGTGGAGATTCTCGTAGCCGCGGCTGATCGGGTACACGTTGTTGAGCATCGATTCCCCCTCGGCCGCGAGCATGCCGATGAGAATGATGGATGCGGGCCGGAACGCGGGCGGCGCATCGATGGTCGCGCCATGCAACGGCGTCGGCCCGTTGATGAACACGCGATGCGGATCGGCAAGGAGCATGTCCGCGCCGAGCTTCTTCATCTCCAGATAATAGATGGCGCGATTCTCGTACACCCAATCATGCACGAGCGTGCGTCCCTGCGCTTGCGTCGCAATCGGCACGAAGTACGGAAGGTTGTCGATGTTGATGCCCGGATACGGACGCGGCGCGATCTTCTCCGGCGGAGCATGCAAAGCGCCATCCTTGAGCACAAGGTCGACAAGCTTCGTGCGGCCGTTCTCGGCGAGGTACGGCGCGCTGCGTTCCAAGTGGAATCCCATGCTCTCGAGCGTCATGAGCTCGAGCTCGAGGAAATCGATTGGGCAGCGCTTCACCGTGAGCTGCGAGTGCGTCGTGGCCGAAAGCGAGATGAAGAACATGCTTTCGATCGGATCCTCGCTCGGGTAGCCGACGACGTCGGCATCGATCTCCTCGACTCCGTGTACGACGAGCGTCGAGGTGCCGATACCTTCGATGCGCACGCCACAACGCTCGAGGAACACGCACAGGTCCTGCACCATGTAGTTGGCGCTCGCGAACTTGATGGTCGTCGCGCCGGGAATCTTGGCGGCCGCCATGAGCACGTTCTCGACGCCAGTGTCGGAAGCCTCGTACATGACGATCTCCGCCGGATGCTTCCCGCCCGACTCGACATGATACGTGTGCTCGTGCTCGTCGCCCTTGATAGAGATGCCGAGGCGCGCGAGCGCGTCGATGTGGGCGCCCAGGCTCCGCTTCCCGAGATTGCAGCCGGTCGGCGCAGGCAGATCGAACGATGGCACGAGGTGTGAGAGCGGCGCGGCAAACATCGCGATGGAGCGCGTCTTTTCAGCGGAAGTACGGTTTATCCTTTCAAGCGAGAATTTCTTGGGCGGCCTGATGACGATGTCGGCATTGTCCTTCCATTCGACCGACACCCCGATACTCTCGAGCACTTCGATGAGACGCTTCACCTCCTCGATGCGCGGCATGCGCTTCAGGGTCGTAGTGCCTTTGTTCAATAATGAGGCGCACAGCAACGCGACCGCCGCATTCTTGGATATGTTGGTCGTCACCTCACCCGAAAGCGTTCTTCCGCCCGTGACCTTGTAGTTCATCGTCGTATTATACGTGTTTGTGCGGGTGGAAGGAATCGGACCTTCGACCTCTGTCTTATCAGGACAGCGTTCTACCATTGAACTACACCCGCGTATGCGCGATGGTAGCAAAAAATGAGGCTCGGTGCTACTGCCACCGAAATTCGGACATGCGCTCGGTGTAATAGAGTTATACACAGATCGGCAAAAAACGCTGTACAGGCGCGCCAGAATGTGTATGATAGCGATATTCGAGTTCTTTCAGTGTGACGCACGATTGTCCGAGCGAAAAGGTAATTCGCTTAGGCAGCGGAAGCACAAAAGGTGCGCGCGCAGGCGCCACCCTATTGTCAGGATTTATAGCGTTGTCACATCAGAAATGGAATCTCATACTGTTGCGGCGTCGACCTCCCGAAGCTCGGCCCGCAGCACCACGAAGATGCGAGTGGGCGCTCGCTCCAAATTGCCCAAATTCCCGTCCCGCGAGAAAATAGAGAAATTCATAGCCGACAACCGGCTGAAGACGCCTTACCTCATCGTCGATCTCGATGTGGTGGAGCACAACTACAAGACTCTCCGCGCGACTCTACCGGTGGCTGACGTGTTCTACGCCGTCAAGGCGAATCCTGCGCCCGAGGTTATCAAGCGCCTCGTCAAGCTCGGTTCGCACTTCGATGTCGCTTCCCCCGCCGAGGTCGAACTCGCGCTTGAAGCGGGCGCGAAGCCGGAGATGATCTCGCTCGGCAACACCATCAAGAAAGAGGAGGACATTAAATGGGCCTACGACTACGGCGTGCGCATGTTCGCGTTTGATTCCGAAGCGGAGCTCCAAAAACTCGCGCGCTCCGCGCCCGGATCCAAGGTCTTCTGCCGCCTGCTCGTCTCCTGCGAGGGAGCCGACTGGCCGCTCTCGCGCAAGTTCGGCTGCGAGGTCGACATGGCGCGCGACCTCCTCATCAAGGCGAAGGACCTGGGCCTCGAACCGTACGGCGTTTCGTTCCATGTCGGCTCGCAACAGACGCGCGTCGATCAGTGGGGCAACGCGCTTGGCCAAGCCGCAGCGCTCTTTAAGGCGCTCGAGGGTTCTGGCGTAAAGCTCCAGATGATCAACCTCGGCGGCGGTTTGCCGGCGCACTACACCGATTCCGTCTCTTCGGTCAATTCGTATTCAAGCGCCATCATGAAAGCGCTCACCAAACACTTCGGCGCCGACCTGCCGCGCATCATCACCGAACCGGGCCGGTCGCTCGTCGGCGACTCCGGCGTGCTCGACGCGGAGATTGTACTCATTTCAAAAAAATCTTACGCCGACGACGAAACGCGCTGGATCTATCTCGACATCGGCAAATTCGGCGGTTTGGCCGAAACGCTCGACGAAGCGATCAAGTACCGCATCGAGCCTTTGGGCCGGAAGGGCGCGACTGCGCCGGCCATCATGGCAGGACCCTCATGCGACAGCGCAGACATCCTCTACGAGAAGTTCAAGTATCAGATGCCGCTCTCGCTCCAGGTGGGCGACAAGCTGCGCTTCCACTCGACCGGCGCCTACACCGCCAGCTACGCCTCTGTTGGTTTCAATGGATTTGCTCCCTTGCCAACGTATTGTATTTAACTTCAACCCCGGCGGGCAGGGCTTCGCGCCGCCTCCGACCGAAGCGATTCCGGGAAAAACCGTGCGCTCTCTTGTCCGCCCAGGCCGGAGCGACTTCTGGCTATCACGCGTCACGTAATGCGGCGAGGAGGTCGCGAAGGGTCTCGTCGGACAATTGCGGCATGTGCTGATGGCTTGCCAAAAGCTCCGCAGCGCGGCGGTAACGATCCTCAAACGCCTCGAGACTCTCTCGATCTTCCTGGCTGTGCTGCCGCAGCGTGGAGATGGCTACGCTGTCCCTACCAGTTAGGCTGTACAGCGCCGCTATCGTTTCATGTTCCTGTGGCATTCGACGACGCAGCCGCGCAACAGCGTCGCTCACGTCGCGAACGAGCGCGGCTATCTGCAAATAACGGCCCATGTATTCTCGCTTATCTTTGTCGCCAGATACGCGTTCGATCATGACGACACTCTACCACAAACAGCCGCCGACCCAGAAAGGCCGGCGGCTGTTTTGAAACTGAATGCAAGATTGTAGAAGGCGTCCCGACTTTCTAAGCCCTTCCGTGGGCAAGAAAGTCGTCATTACACACTCTTTTGTTCCGTCCAAGGGATCGCGTCATGTGATGCCGGGTTTGAAGCGGCGATGACGAAATCCGAATCCTACGGAGTCTTTCCTCCGTGCCAGGCATCAGTTTGAGATGAATGCCATTTCTCGTTGAGTGTCTCGATGAGACACTCAAATCGACAAGTGAGCCGCTCTCGAAGAGCGACAGTACTTTTTTGAATGATTCCACGAGCAGCTTCCGCTACCCGTGCCTTGTTACGACTTACTCTTTGTCATTGAGGTTGCCTTGATACATCGCGAGGATGTGCTTCGGGCACTCCCAACTCCCCTGAGTTGACGGGCGGTGAGTACAAAGCTTGAGAACGTATTCACCGCGGTATAGCTGACCCGCGATTACTAGCGATTCCGGCTTCATGAGGTCGGGTTGCAGACCTCAATCCGAACTGGCGCCGCTTTTATAGGATTTGCTCAGCCTTACGGCGTCGCGCCCCATTGTAACGGCGATTGTAGCGCGTGTGCAGCCCAGGACATCAGAGGGACATGCTGACTTGGCGTCATCCCCACCTTCCTCCCCCGTGAGGGGGCAGTCTCGCCTGACACGTATAACAGGCAACGAGGGTTGCGTTCGTTACCCCACTGAAGGGAACGGTTCAAACCACGAACTGACGACAGCCATGCATCACCTGTCCTACACCCTCGAAGGCTTATCTGGTTTCCCAGATCGTGCAGTAGGATTTCTAGCCCTGGTAAGGTTCTTCGTTTAGCGACGAATTGAGCCACACGCTCCACCGCTTGTGCAAGCTCCCGTCTATTCCTTTGAGTTTTAGCCTTGCGGCCGTACTACCCAGGCGGTCAACTTAACGCGTTAGCTTCGCCTCCCAGAGGGTCGATACTCCGAAAAGCCAGTTGACATAGTTTAGGGCGTGGACTACCGGGGTATCTAATCCCGTTCGCTACCCACGCTTTCGTGCTTGAGTGTCAGGAAAGTGCCAGTCTGCTGCCTTCGCTTTCGGTGTTCCCCTAGATATCAACGGATTTCACCCCTACACCTAGAGTTCCACAGACCTCTCACTCCCTCTAGTCATGCCGTTTCGACCGGATTCCCCAAGTTGAGCTCGGAGCATTTAACAGCCGACTAACATGACCACCTACGCACTCTTTACGCCCAGTAATTCCGGGTAACGCTCGGGGCCTCTGTATTACCGCTCCTGCTGGCACAGAGTTAGGAGCCCCTTATTCATGAGGTAACGTCAATAACTTCCTCCCTCATAAAAGATGTTTACGCGACGAATCGCTTCATCCACCACGCGGTATCGCTCGATCAGGCTTTCGCCCATTGTCGAATATTCTCGGCTGCAGCCCCCCGTAGGGGTATGAACCGTGTCTCAGTTTCATCGGTGGGGGTCACCCTCTCAGGTCCCCTATGCGTCGTAGCCTTGGTGAGCCGTTACCTCACCAACAAGCTGATACAGGGCAGGCCGCTCCGGAAGCGATAAATCTTTCATCTTGCGACAATATCGTGAATTACCCCGCCTTTCGACGAGCTGTGCACGACTTCCGGGTACGTTCCTACCTATTACTACCTCGTCTGCCGGTCCCTTGCGGGCCCTCGACTTGCATGCCTTATCCATACCGCCAGCGTTCACCCTGAGCTAGGATCAAACTCTAAGTAAAAGTGACCGTGAGGTCACCCGATACTTAAGTTGTTAACTCTTTCTCTTTAGGATGGACGGAACAAAAGAATGTATACTTTCATTCCTTTTACTGTGTGTTTGTTTACGGTCAAGCGAGCGAGCGAAATGAGAAACTTGTTCTCAGTTCCGAGCGAGCGCTGACCGTATCGATTTTGGTTTACCAAAATCGATACCAACGATCTTCTTGATCGTGATGCGTACAATCTCATATTCAGTTTTCAAAGGCCACACCACACCCCCGAACAGCTTCGGTCGAAGGCCTTCCGGTCGAGCGACCTTCGGGCGACGAACAATCCATCAGGAGCGATGGTCGGCACAGTATAGTCGCGGGCAAGTCGCTGTCAAGCTTTTGTACGCGTCCAGTACATTTGGCACTCCTCTGCCGATAATGTTGCCATGGTACACGAAAGCGGCGTGCGCAGCGAGAGCGCCTCGTGGGGACGTTCAGCGTTGTACCAGATGAGCCAGTCTATCAG
>JAJXVV010000012.1 GCA_021781955.1 bacterium
CTCATATACCGAAAGCGTATGACGCTTTCGTACATGCTCAACCACCCCTTCGTGCCCCGGAATATGTTGAATTGCCGCATGGCCCCTCAGTTACGAGGAGTGCCATATGTATCTGAACTTATGCAATTGGTTGGCTTGGTCCCGTTTTGGGTATATCGGGTGGATTAGTGGTGCGTATCGTGCTTCTCCCTTTCTGCCAAGATCTGAGCTGCGTAGACGAGGTCCCGCGGGGAATTTATCTCTATCCATGTACTGGTGTAAACGGGCTCGATCTTGATGCCGAGCGATCGGGAGGCGGCGACGACCGTCTGCGGGAGGCCGAATTCAGGGTACCCTTCCCGAATGCGGACCATGGGTTGCGAGAAGAGTCGATCATCGAGCAGGAACATGTTGGTGCTCCCGAGCCCCGATCGATCCTCGTGGTCCCCTTCGACGATGGCCGATACATACCCCTCGTCGTCAAGTTCGACGCTCCCCGATCGGTAGAGGTGTTCTTTCTGCTGCACGAGCAGACGCCACGCATCGCCGGGCGCAGCAACGGCCAGCACGTCCTCTGCGGAATAAATGTCGTCCGCGTTCATTACGAGAAAACGGCCACGCAAGACATCGCGAGCCTTCCAGAGCGCGCCCGCCGTGCCGTCGAGCTTTCCCTGCTCGACATACCGCACTTTCCGCCCCTCGAAGCTCTCGCCGAAATGCTTTTTGATGACCGCCGAAAGATACCCGACAATGAGGATCACTTCGTCTATCATCTCAGGCAGCGCGTCGAGCTTGTACTGAAGGAGCGATTTGCCGCGCAAATCGAGCATGGGCTTCGGGACGGCGGTGGTGAGCTCGTCCATGCGCGTACCTCGACCCGCAGCGAGAATGACTGCCTGCATGCCCGCATCTTACCAAACAGAAACGCCCGCCGGCAGGGCGGGCGACGGAGACATGTGCGCAAGTCTCTGCGTCGTCCGATCTGCCGGCGGGCGCTGTGGCCTAAAACCTAGTCCTTGTGATGCGCGATTTCGGAACGGATCTTCTCGATAGTGCGAGCTGCGGCTTCCTTGCCGCCCAAGCCGAAGGAGAGACCGAAAGCGAGCGCGAGCGCGACCACGATGCCCGTGAAGAGCGTCTGGAGGAAGGCGGTCGCGATGCCAAGCTGGGTCAGGGCAGCGATGAGGCCGAAGAGCCAGATGGCCCACTTGGCGACCGTGCCAGCGAGGTTGGCGCCATGCGCGCCGACCGCGCGAGCTGAGCCCGCGACGAGCCCGCGCACCACTTCGGCGACTATGGCCGCGAGGATGATGATGAGCGTCGCGACGATGACCTGCGGCAAGTATGCGAGCACGACTTGCTGCAAGAAGATCGTCACACTGTTTAGTCCGAGTATCTCGAGCGCGGCCACAAGGAACACCAGCACGACGAACCACATAACGAGCGTACCGAGGAAGCGGCCGACATCGAGCGAGATGCCCGCGTCTTTGGCAGCTTCGATGAGGCCGGTCGCCTTGAGCGCGTCGTCGATACGGAGCACCTTCACGACCTCGACCACAATGCGGTAAAGGATCACGCCGATGATCCAGCCGATGAGGAACAGGATAACGGCCGCGAGGATGGCCGGTAAGTACTGCACGACCGTATACCACATGGCATCAAAGGACGTCTGCACGACGTTCGCTGATTGCGTAACTATCATAGATTTTTACAACAAGATGAATAATGAGCCTAATAATCAAGGCGACCCCTTCACTTGCCCACCTATGCCCTTTATAGTAACACCCTCCATACCCCGACAAGCGGCTGCACACAGATCGTGTGGATACCCCTTTTCTAGAGGAGGCTCGTTTTGTCGAGGATGACCACGTGCGGAAAATCGAGCGTGTCGCGCAGGAGACGATCCTGAATGGTCAGGCGGTAGCGGAACTCGGGGGTCGAGAACGCCGCATAGCGAATCTCCCGTCCGAACTCCGGTTCGAGCGCCTTGATCGCAGCTTCGAGCCGGGCTTCATTGAAGCCGTCTCCCGCGATGACGATATCCGCCGGGCGCGTCGCGTCACCGACGAACACGCCCGAGAGCACGATGGCCGAGATGCGGCCGACGCGTCGCAGGCCAGCCACAATCTGTTTGTGCTCGATTGGAGAGACTTCGTGTACAAAACGAGAAAGTGCGGCGGCGTGTTTGTGCGTCACGTTCAAAGCCCAGGTCTCTTCGACCTGTTTGCGCGCACTGACATGCTTGGCCGTACGGCCTTTGAGCTCGATAGACAACTTCACCTTCTTCACCAAGCCCCATTTCTCCAGTTGCTTTATTTCCTGCGCGGCGGCCTTAACCGATACACTTGCACGCTTCGCGATACGCGCCACGGAACACGCGCACTGCTCGAACACGAACACCCGCAACACTTTCGCGCGAATCGCGCTACCCATGAACATGCTAAGAAAATCGTCCTTCATGGGCGACATAGTACGGCGCGCGGTTGTCGTTGACAAGATGGTGTACGCGTCCAGTACATTTGGCACTCCTCTGCCGATAATGTTGCCATGGTACACGAAAGCGGCGTGCGCAGCGAGAGCGCCTCGTGGGGACGTTCAGCGTTGTACCAGATGAGCCAGTCTATC